>CABHOP010000101.1 GCA_902168085.1 uncultured Bacteroides sp. | reverse complement strand
TATTTTATGTTCTATCCTTCAAAGTAAAAAAGGATAGTATGTCCGCTGCAACGCACAGGAACAATTTCGACTTTCTAAGGCTGCTGTTTGCCCTGTTTGTGGTCATTACGCATTCATACCCGCTATCCGGGGTAAAGGAATGTGATATATTATGCCAATACAGTTACGGGCAGGCGCAGTTGTCCAATATAGGTTTGCAGGGTTTCTTTATTATCAGTGGTTACCTGGTGTTTCAAAGCCTGCAGCGCAGTAAGAATGTTATAGATTATTACTGGAAGCGCATCATACGGTTATTTCCTGCTTTGGTAATAGTGTTATTGTTCACCGTGCTTGTAATTGCACCACTATGTTATGATGACCATGTTCCCTATTGGCGCAATGCAGAGGCATATTCCTATGCACCCAGAAATCTTTCGTTGTATTTTATTCAATATAGTATAGAGGGCGCATTTACTACGGTACCTTATAATACGGCTATCAATGGTTCATTATGGACACTGGCCTATGAGTTCAGTTTATACATTGCTTTGTCTGCATTGTTCCTGTTGCGCAGGCGTAATACACTTATAATAGTGCTTTTGAGCTTTGTGTATGGATTGCTATTGATCCTAAATAGTTATTATGCTGATGCATTGGGTACACGTGGGTCTATCCTCCGGTCGGACTATTTGCTGAATTTTAGTTGTCATTTTTTTGCAGGGGCTTTATTGGCCGCTGTTCGTTATGATACCCGGGTGCGCTATCATAATGTGTTATGGGTAGCGAGCGCGGCCATTACAATTATTTCGCTGTTTGCACCATTTCATTTCGATGTGCTGCATTACATTTCCCTGCCGGTATTGATTATAGGCTTAGGTATTAAATGCACACCGGGTATATGTAACATTAGCAGACGAATAGGCGATTTGTCTTACGGTGTATACATCTATGCATTTGTAGTACAGCAAACGTTGATGTATTTCTTTTCGCTCAGCCAGCTGTGGTTAGCTATTGTGAGCATACCCGTATCTATGCTATTTGCTTATGCTTCTTGGCATCTTATAGAGAAAAGGGCATTAAAGTTGAAACGCATCAGCTTTTATCCGTCTCGTTAGGATCTAGTTTTAGTACTTTCAGAATGGGCGCTTTGGCATAGGTAACGCCTACTACCAGTAGCGTCATCACCCCCCCAAATATTACAGCCGGCACCGTACCCATCCATTTGGCGGTAGCGCCACTTTCCAGCGCACCCAGTTCGTTTGACGAACTGATGAACATGGTGTTTACTGAAGCTACACGCCCGCGCATTTCATCCGGTGTATATAATTGAAGTATAGTACCGCGTATTACCACACTAATACTATCGAACAAGCCACCCAGTAACAGCATGGTAAAAGACAATACAAAGCTGGTAGAAATACCGAATATAATGGTGGTAACACCAAATGCGGCAATACTACCTAGTAGCTTTAAGCCGGGATTGGTCTTCAACGGTGCAAAAGATAGGGTAAACAGGCAAATGATGGCACCAATAGCAGGCGCAGCCCGCAGCCATCCGTAACCTACTTCGCCTACTTTTAGTATGTCATCTGCATATACAGGCAGCAATGCTACAGCACCGCCAAATAACACAGCAAACATATCTAACGAAAGCGCAGCCAATATAGCTTGTGTTTTGAACACAAACCGGATACCTTCTTTCAGGCTTTTAAATATTGGTTCTTTGGCTTTGTTGATGACTTCCTGGGCCGGTATTTGCAATAAGGAAACAAGGGCAACCAATTGGAGGACAAAAATGCTGCTTAATCCTATCTCAAAGCCGGTTAATGCTATCATAGCACCACCCAGTAATGGGCCGATTACTGCACCCGTTTGCCACGCCGTACTGCTCCATGTAGTGGCATTGGCATATAATTTACGCGGTACTATCATACCCAGCAGTGCAAAGTTTGAAGGGCTAAGGAATGCCCTGATGGCACCGTTTATAAATATACCCGCATATATCAGCCATACAGTGCCATTTATACCCGCCTTTTGCTGAAACCACACGGTAGAAAGCAGTACAAAGAATGCAGATAGAAACAAATACCCGATTATGCAGCTTAAAAGCATATTCCTTTTTTCCCTTCGGTCGATGAACGGGCCGGAGATAAAAGAAAAACCGATTGCCGGTATCACCTCCCACAGCCCCAGCATCCCCAGCGATAACTCATCTTTTGTAAGGCGATATACCATATAGCTGATAATGGTGGTTTGCATATGCAGCGACATGATGAGGCAAAACCTTACTATCAGGTAATTTTTAAATGCAGGATATCGTAGTGATTTATTTTTTAATAAGAATGATATGTACGGACGCAAAATGACTGCTTTATAGCCCTGCAAATTTATTATTAATACCAACATAGGTTGTATAGAATTTGGCAGGCAAAAGCTACATTTGCTGAACAAAATGAGTAATACTACGCAGATAATAGGCACCAGTGTGCTGCAAGCCGTTCACGAGTTGAGGGCTAATAAGCTGCGTACCTTTCTTTCCCTTTTAGGTATTACTATCGGCATCTTCTGTATCATAGCCGTGCTGACAGTACTGGATAGCATGCAGAATAACATCCGTAAGGAAATGTCTTCTTTAGGGAATGATGTAATATATGTAGGGCGCTGGCCGTGGATGGATGAAGGAGGTGAATATAAGTGGTGGGAGTTTTGGCGCAGGCGCAGCATGACACCGGTAGAATTGAAAGCTGTGCAGGATAATGTGGTAGATGCCCAATATGCTACACTATGCTTTAATAAGGGTATTTCGGTAAAGCACAACGACCAGGAACTGGAAGGCATAGGTGGGTATGCAGTAACGGAGTTTTTTGATAAAGTACAAAATATAGATATAGCCCAGGGGCGCTATCTCAGTTCATCTGAACTGTCGGGTGGTAGTAACGCCGTAGTGTTGGGCCATGAAACTTATGTAGAATTATTTGGTGCTACCGATGCAATAGGTAAAACCGTATCCTTTCTAGGAAGGCAGTTTCATGTAATAGGTGTGCTGAAGAAGGTAGGGCAGAATATGGCAGGTTTCAATTTCGATAACTGTGTCATCTACTCTTACTACACAGCCTCCGCACTTCTGGATACCCGCTCGTTCAATAACGACCCTACGCTTATTATTAAAGTAGCCGATGGTAAAAACCCTGATGATGTAAAGTATGAGGTGGAAGGTGCATTGAGGAGGGTACGCAAGGTAAAACCCGGCCAGCCCAATGATTTTGCGATGAATCAATTGAGCCAGGTATCTGAAAGGCTGGATATAATATTCGCAAGTATCAATGTGATAGGTAGTATTATAGGCGGCTTTTCATTGATAGTAGGTGCATTTGGTATAGCCAATATCATGTTCGTAACGGTAAAGGAACGAACTAAACAGATAGGCCTGAAAAAAGCTGTAGGTGCCCGTTCGCGAAGTATACTCACCGAGTTCTTGATAGAGGCTGTTACGTTGTGCATAGCAGGCGGGTTGATTGGTATCGTAGTAGTGTTAGTACTAAGCCTGGCGCTTACGTATGGGGCCGATTTCCCGGTTACATTATCGTTGAAAAATTTCTCTTTGGGCATAGGTATATCGGCACTGGTAGGCATACTGGCAGGTTTTATACCGGCGCGTACAGCATCAAGATTGAACCCTGTAGTAGCAATGCGCTCACACTAATTACATAAAGGGCATGAAAAAAGAACCTGTTCTTATTTTAGACAAACAACGTATAGATCACAAGCTGCAACGCATGGCTTACCAGGTATGGGAACATAACAGCAATGAAACGGCCGTTACCCTGATAGGTATAGAAGGCAGCGGGCTGGCTGTTGCTAAAAATCTTGCAGCTCGTATTCAAAAGATAAGTCCTTTACAGGTGGAAGTACTCTCAATAAAGCTGAATAAGCGCAAACCATTGGAAGAAACGATCACCATTTCTCAAAACCTGACAGGCAAATCGGTAGTATTGGTAGATGATGTGGCGAATTCAGGGAAGACCCTGCTGTATGCACTGCGTCCGGTACTGGATTATAATACAGCTAAAA
This sequence comes from uncultured Bacteroides sp., assembly GCA_902168085.1. Lineage (GTDB taxonomy): Bacteria > Bacteroidota > Bacteroidia > Chitinophagales > Chitinophagaceae > Polluticoccus. The sequence goes on along the minus strand of CABHOP010000101.1, from coordinate 27,749 downwards.
TACTCATTGCAGTGTTGGTAGACCGTAAGCATAAAGCATTCCCCGTGTCTCCCGATATAGTAGGGCATAGCATTGCTACCACGCTGCAGGAACATATAGAAGTAGAAACAAGTGGTGATGAAATAACCGCAGCATATTTGCAATAGCGGTACTTTTACAAAATAAATACAATACGTAGTTTTTTAAATGATAACACTGGTAATACACGGCGGAGCCGGCAATATTACTCCTGCTATGATGAATAGTGAGCAGGAGCGTGAGTATGACAATGGATTGAATGCTGCATTAGATAAAGGTTACGAAATACTGAAGCAAGGTGGATCTTCTGTAGATGCGGTAGTAGCAGCCATTACGGAACTGGAAAACAACCCCATCTTCAATGCCGGCCGTGGGTCTGTATTTACCAAAAAAGGCCTGCATGAAATGGATGCAGCACTGATGAATGGTAAAACACTGGAAGCCGGTGCAGTGGCAGGTGTTCGTAATATCAAAAACCCGATAACACTGGCGCGTGAAGTAATGCTGCACTCCGGCCACGTATTCCTGAGCGGTAGCGGTGCGGCAGAATTCGCACTATCCCGTGGTATAGAGCAAGCCAAAGATGACTATTTCTTTAACAAGCAGCGCTATGAGCAATGGGCGAAGATACGTGACAGCGATTTTACCCAGCTTGACCATGAAGGTGATAACCTGAAAGGGCCTGCAGCGGCTAATCCTGATTATAAGTTTGGCACTGTTGGTGCCGTTGCCTGCGATGAGCATGGTAACATAGCGGGCGGTACATCTACCGGGGGCATGACCAACAAACGTTTTGGGCGCATAGGCGATAGCCCGGTAATAGGTGCCGGTACCTATGCCAATAATAATACCTGCGCTATCTCTTGTACGGGCCACGGCGAGTTTTTCTTACGTGCGGTAGTAGCTTATGATGTATCGTGCCTTATGGAATATAAAGGCCTGTCATTAAAAGAAGCGTGCGATGTAGTGATAAAAGACAAGCTGGTAAGAATGGGCGGCGAAGGTGGCCTCATTGCTGTAAATGCTAAAGGTGAACATAACTTCTGCTTCAATTCCGCAGGTATGTATCGAGGTATGCGCAATAGCGAGGGACAGCAGGAAATAGCATACTATAAGTAAAAGGTGGTACTCTTAAATTTTGATAGCATCCGTGATCCGGATGCTTTTCTTGTTTATATGTATGAAAAACTTTAGATGCATATAAGGCTCATGTAATTTTGATTTTCAAGCCACAATTAAATACATTATGAATTATTAAATAAAAATGGTGTTCTTTATTTTGCCATATGATGCCGCCTTAATAATTTCAGTATTCACCTTAAAAACAATTTTATCATGAAACAGAAGTTCTTAATGCTGGCATTATGCCTGTTTGCAACCATTGGCGCGAAAGCCCAGAATTTTGATGTGATCAACAACACGGGCTGCATGATTTATTACCGCATTTATAACAATTTATCCGGTGTATGTTTTAATAACACCTGGACATCGGTACTAAATATACCGCCGGGTCCTACCACAATAAATTATACACCTGCTACCCTTGGGTTCAGTGGCTCATTTGAATACTATAAAATAATTTTCAGCACTAACACAAATGGTTTAAATAGTCCCACTTGCCCTACACAGGGACAGGTGGGACAAAGCTGTGTACCTTTCCCCAGCTCATATACAGTAAGTGTGCCGGCAGGCTGTAGTACATGTAGTTCCATAACTGCTACGTGGGTAGATGTTGGTGGCAATATAACTGTTACCTTCAATTAATATTTGTTACAAATCTTCAAAGGCAGTACAGAGATGTGCTGCCTTTTTGTTTACAACAATTATTTAATGGCCTATGATAGCAAAACCATTTTGGGTTATCATGAATTATGTATTTTTAGCAATAAACTAAACACATGCTGAAGAAAATATTGCTGGGATTATTGATTTTGTTGGTTATTGTGCAATTCATTCGTCCATCTCGCAATCAGTCGAATGCAGCCTCTGTCAATGATATCAGCGCTCATTATACAGTGCCGGACGATGTTCAGGCAGTATTAAAGAAAGCCTGTTACGATTGCCATAGCAACAATACCAACTATCCCTGGTATACCAATATCCAGCCCATTGGCCTGTGGATGCAAAATCATGTGAACGAAGGAAAAGAAGAGCTCAACTTTTCAGAGTTTGCTACTTATCAGTTGAAGAAACAGGCACACAAGCTGGAAGAAACGGCTGAAATGTTAGAAAAAGACGAAATGCCGTTGGGTTCATATACCTTGGTACATAAAGAAGCCAAACTGACAAAAGAAGAAAAGGAATTATTGATTAGCTGGGCAAAATCATTGCAGCAGCAAATCGCATCACAAGTAACAAAGTAGCATGCGCATTATATCATATAACGTGAACGGCATACGTGCCGCTATTAAAAAAGGTTTTATAGAATGGCTGAAAACAGACCCTGCGGATGTAATATGCCTGCAGGAAACCAAGGCCGCCAGGGCCGACGTAGATGTGTCTGAAATTGAGGCTTTGGGCTATGAAACCTATTGGTTTTCGGCTGAAAAGAAGGGCTATAGCGGGGTAGCTGTTTTTACCAGGATAAAACCTGATAATGTTTTTTATGGCAATGGTATTATGCAGAGCGATGCTGAAGGCAGGGTAATACGCCTTGACTTTGGAGACATAACGCTTGTGAATGCTTATTTCCCGAGCGGTACCAGTGGTGATGAACGGCAGACATATAAATATCAATGGCTGGACGAATTCCAGGAATATTTACTGGCTCTTTCTGAAAACAGGCCCAAGCTAGTGGTGTGTGGCGATTATAATATAGCCAACAAACCGATAGATATACATAACCCTGCAGGTAATAAAAAAAGTAGTGGTTTCTTACCTGAAGAGCGGGATTGGCTGGATAAATTCTGGGAAAAAGGCTTTGTAGATAGTTTCCGCGCATTCAACCAGGACCCGCATCATTATACTTGGTGGAGCGCACGTTTTCCCAGTGTCAGGGAGCAAAATAAAGGCTGGCGCATCGATTACATATCTGTAACAGAGCCACTACGCAACAGCCTGAAAGGTGCAGCCATATACCCGGATGTAAAGCATTCCGACCATTGCCCGGCCTTTTTAGAGCTTTCCTTTTAAAAACTGCTTTTATTGTTTGAATGCCTGTTGCACAATATCTACATAGTTTGTGCCAACAGGTATTTCTTTATTAGGTAGCTGTATCGTTTTATTGCGTACCGATTGTATTTTATTCAGTGGAACGATATAAGACCTATGCACCCGAAGAAAATCTTTAGCAGGAAGCTTTTCTATCATGGTTTTCATACTCATACGTGCCGTTATAGGCTTCGCATTATCAAGGTGTATCTTCAGATAGTTGTCGAGGCCCTCTATAAACAGGATATCTTTCAATTCTATTTTCACCATGCTATAGTCGGCCCGGATAAAAAGGAAGGGCTTGGGTTCATCGGTTTTATCCTTAGAATAATTATAAAAATCCTGTGCTTTCGTTACTGCGTGTTTAAAACGGTTAAAATCGAAAGGCTTTAGCAAGTAATCGATAGCATTCAGGTTAAACCCCTCTATCGCATATTCACTATGGGCTGTAGTGAAGATAACCATAGTGTCCTGGCCTGCCATCTTATAAAAGTCGATACCGGAAATGGCTGGCATTTTTATATCCAGGAAAAGTAAGTCAACAGGATTTTCCTTCAGGTAAGCAAGCGCTTCTTCTGTTTCAGTAAAAGTTTTTTTCAGGTCGATAAAGTCTATACGACTACAAAACTGCTTAACGATGACTAATGCCAGCGGTTCATCGTCTAAAGCAATAGCTGTTATCATGTGAGGTTCAATTTAAGAGATACCATAAAGGTATCATCTGCATCGTGAATTTTCAAGTCATGCCTACCGGGGTATAAAATTTTCAGGCGTCCTACAGTTTTGTTTATTCCCAAACCTGTTTTTATATCGTCGTTGTGCTGCACATATACTTTATTATTGGTTACGGTCATATGCAGTTCCCGGTTGTCTATTTGTATGTTGATGCGGATATCTGAATCTTCTTCCGCATTAATGCCATGTTTAAATGCGTTTTCAATAAATGGTATTAATACAAATGGTGCAATACACAAGCTATCCCTGCTACCTATAATGTTATGTTGTAGCTTTACTTTGGCAGGTATGCGCATGCTCTGTAAGGCAATGTAGTTATCTATATAATCCAGTTCTTTTTTTAACGACACGATATTACGGTCGCTTTCGCTTATAGCATATCGCATCATCCCCGATAGTTTTATAACTGCATCTGGTGCTTCTTCCGATTGGGTAATGGTGAGCGAGTAAATGGTATTTAACGTATTAAACAAGAAATGGGGATTGATTTGCGCCTTTAGAAATGATATTTCGGTTTGCATTTTTTCCTGAATAGCAGATTGCCATTGGTTATAAACAGATGTTGTAAATGAAAGGATATAAGTAATTATAAAAAGGAACAGATTATGACTGGGGCCAAGTATAACCAATCCCATAGGGGGAAGATCTATACGTGGTGGCATCATGCTATAATTCAGTAATACAAACAGACCGATGTTAAATACTATAGATGCACCAAACAGCACAAACCGTTTACGCAGGTACAAGTGTGGTATTACCAGAAAATAGTTGAGGTAAAAAACAAATATCAGTAAAAGGCCGTTGGCTATCCTTGGGGGGAGCAATATATCATCCAGTAATGTGCCGCGTGGATGACCGGGGAGATCCGGCTTGAAAAAATACGGAAGGGATAATAATGCCAACCACAATACAGCATGGGTGCATACTGCCAATATCTTTTTTAAGACAGGTGATGACAATGTTTTGTCCATTGGTTTTATATTTCAGGGCTTTCCGGTTCTTTGAAAAATGCCACCTTGTACCCTACAAGATGGCATTATACACCACACCAATTATCATAACTCCCCCATGCTTGTATGATAGAAAATAGCCTTGTAATAATATGATTTACAATGCACTATTCTACTAAGATGCATAATATAATGTGGGAATGCAAAAAAATGAGGCGTATTGCCAGATTTCTGGGGCGAATAAAAAAGTCCCGTAAATACGGGACTCATTATATAGAGGATAAGAGAGAGAGTTGGGGTATAATTTTCCTTTGGTGTATGGGCTTACAGGTTTATTGCAACTACCAGGCAAGCCAGTATAGAAATGAAAAGGATAATTTTCTTAGTGGCTTCAGCTTTATGTGCACTGATTTTGAAGTTGGGCTTTTGTGTTGTAACCGGGGTGATATAAACAGCGTGTTGCATAAAATGTGTTTTTTATTTTTTGTTGTGTGTGTTTTTTGTTTTGATGATACAAAGATGGGGCTATCGGCTGCCTTATGCCAAATAATCCGGGCTGCTTAACCGGTTGTTTAAGATTGGTTAACGAGCTCAGGTACAAATTGTTAACCAGCTATTAAGAAAAAAGCACTTGCCGGACTGGCAAGTGCTTTAGTGTAATATTTTGCGTATTAAATTACTTTATCTGGGCTTCTAATATGCCCTGAATGGCGCTACAGCTAATAAGGAAGGGTTTGTCTGTAATTGTAATAAGAATGACGCCGTTACTTATTTCGTAGTTGCCGGTAATGCTGCCCATTGGGCTGCCTATACTGAAATTACCTGTATTGTCGTTTCCAGAAATTTCGCCCCCTGCTTTCTGTACCATGTTTTTCATCTTAGCAACAAATACTTCGTTTGTATCGGTTATCGGCAATGTTATTTTACAATCGGCCATAAAATCATTTTTTGTTAGTATTCATTCAAAGCTAAGGAAAGGCAGGTAAATACCACACCATATCGCAGCTATTTATATTAATGGCTTAAGGTGCCGAATACTCCATTTTTATAATCTTCCATTGCCTCATCTATTTCTTCTTTTGTATTCATTACAAAATTGTCTTTTGCTGCTATGGGTTCGTCTATTGGTTCTGCCGACAGGAAAAGTAAGGTGGTATCTGCAGTAGTGCGAAGGTTAATATCAGTATCGGCTTTATCGAAAACAACCAACTGGTAGGTATCGATATTCTTGCCATTGACGGAGGCACTACCATTAGCAATATATAACAGTGTCCAATAACCTTCATTTGCCTTTATAGAGAGATGGATACCTGCCTTTACCGTACCCACTACAGATATAACTGGTGTATGGCTTTCCAGAGGCCCGGTTTTACCGTCGAATGAACCACTGGCCAATCTTAACTCAACACCTGGTTGCTCCAGCACATGCGGTTGCTCTTCCTTCCTGGCCGATTGATAGAATGGGGCATCCCATTTATGCGCGGCAGGGGCATTTACCCATATTTGAATGAATTCCTGCACGCCTCCTCTCTTTAGCAAATCTGGTGTAGGGCCTTCGCTGTGCAGTAGCCCTTACCGGCAAACATCCATTGCACATCGCCCGCTTTTACAACATTATCGTGCCCGGCATTATCTCTATGAAAACCTTCGCCTTGCAGGGTAAACGTTACAGGTGAAAAGCCACGGTGCGGATGTGGGTGTATCCTCAATTGAGAACCCGGTTTTATCTCTTCGGGTGGCAAATGGTGTATGACGATGAATGGGTTGGCAAAACGAAAGTTTTGATGAGGCAGGGGTTGTTTTATAGTTTCTTCAGGGGTTATTTGTTTATCCCTGCCGGTAAGAATGTGAAGGATTTTCTTTTCCATAACGGAAAGTTAAGAAGGTTTCATATCCTGCCGTTCTACTTTATTTTTAACTAAATACATAAATGGCTTTTTAATGTAGGTTTAATTTTAGATATTTGCGGCACATATTGAGGAATCCATTCTCTATTCTTATATATTAACACTTTACAATCTCGAGCTATGAAGCTTTCATCTGCTATGGTCAAGTCTTATGGACTAAAGGGAGTATTCCTTTTTTTAATGTTTTGGGGATTATCGTTGTCTGTACACGCTCAAAACCTGTATACAGAAGGGGCTGATCTGGCTAATACCGGTACCGGGCCTACATATAATATCACGGTTGCCGGTACATATACTGTAATTGGTACCTTGATGACAACAGCCGATGGACAAGACAGGTTCCAAGTCAATATTGCTACCGGTTTATCACTTAACAATGTTGCCTATAATATATCAGGCGGCGGTTTTAACGGTAATATCAACTTTGCAGGGATAGGGCAGTATGCCGGTCCCGGTGCCGGTTCTGGTACTATATCTTTATTTTCCGGGTGGTCATACCCATTACCTGCCGGCACATACGGAACTATCCTGGCCGCCAATTTTTCTACAGGTTCGTCATGGACAATGACTTTTACTGTAACCGGCTCGCCAGCCGGCACGGCACCATCTATAACAAGCAATCCTCCTAACAGGACCATATGCGCGGGTGGTAATACCACTTTTGGTGTTACTGCAAGTAATGCAACGGGATATCAATGGCAGGTGAATACAGGTTCAGGGTTTGGCAATATTTCAAATGGCGGTGTTTATTCAGGAGCTACTACTTCTACACTTACCATTACGGGAGCAACTGCCGGTATGAATGGTTATCTGTACAGGGCGATAGCATCCGGTTCCGTGAGCCCCAATGCTACATCAAATAATGGTACACTTACAGTTGTTAGCATAGGTACTACAGGATCCCAAACAAATTTAAGTTGTAATGGCGGAGCAAACGGCAGTGCTACAGTAGTAGCCAGCGGAGGCATCGTACCGTACTTCTATTCATGGTCTCCCAGTGGTGGCACGGGAGCTACAGCTACCGGCCTGGCAGCGGGTAATTACACAGTTACGGTTACCGATAATATAGGTTGTACGGCTACACGCAATTATACATTGACACAACCTGGTGCTATAACCGCTATTACCAGCAGTCAAACCAATATAGCATGTAATGGTGGCTCTAACGGGGCTGCCACTATAACAGCCAGTGGCGGCACTCCCGGTTATACTTATTCGTGGTCGCCCAGTGGTGCTACAGGTGCATCCATATCCGGCCGTACGGCAGGTACTTACACTGCAACCATTACGGATGCAATTGGTTGTACAGGTACAAAAACTGTTACTTTAACACAACCTACTGCACTCACAGCTACTACATCGCAAACCAATGTAAGCTGTAATGGCGGCTCTAACGGTACAGCTACTGTAACAGTGGGTGGTGGTACTCCTGGTTATATGTATTCATGGTCTCCGAGTGGTGGTACGGCAGCAACAGCTACCGGCCTTTCAGTGGGTACTTACACCGTTACCGTAACGGATGCCAATAGTTGTCAATTAACAAGAACATTTACTATCACACAACCTACAGCACTTGTTGTAACACCGAGTGCGCAAACCAATATAGCATGTAATGGTGGTTCTACCGGTGCTGCTACAGTAGCAGTGAGTGGTGGTACTCCGGTTTATAGCTATTCATGGTCTCCGAGTGGTGGTATGGGAGCAACAGCTACCGGCCTTTCAGTGGGTACTTACACTGTTACGGTAACAGATGCCAATAGCTGCCAGGGTACTGCCAACTTTACATTAACGCAACCTACTGCTATGACAGTTATTTCTAGCAGTCAAACCAATATAGCATGTAATGGTGGTTCTACAGGTGCTGCTAGTGTAACAGTGAGTGGTGGTACGGGTGGTTATACGTATTCATGGTCTCCAAGTGGTGGTTCGGCAGCAACAGCTACCGGTCTTTCAGCGGGTACTTACACTGTTACGGTAACAGATGACAATGGTTGCCAGTTAACAAGAACATTTACGATTACCCAACCTACAGCTATGACAGTTGTTTCTAGCAGTCAAACCAATATAGCATGTAATGGTGGTACTACCGGTGCAGCTAGTGTAACGGTAGGTGGTGGTACTCCGGGTTATACATATTTATGGTCTCCAAGTGGTGGTATGGCAGCAACAGCTACCAGCCTTTCAGCTGGCACTTATACAGTTACCGTAACAGATGCCAATAGTTGCCAGACTACTGCCAACTTTACATTAACACAACCCACTGCTATGACAGTTACTTCTAGCAGTCAAACCAATATAGCATGTAATGGTGGTACTACCGGTGCAGCTAGTGTAACAGTAGGTGGTGGTACTCCGGGTTATATGTATTCATGGTCTCCGAGTGGCGGTACGGCAGCAACAGCTACCGGTCTTTCAGCAGGCACTTACACCGTTACCGTAACGGATGCCAATAGTTGCCAGTTAACAAGGACATTTACTATTACACAACCTACAGCACTTACGGCTACCTCCTCGCAAACCAATATAGCATGTAATGGTGGATCTACGGGTGCAGCTAGTGTAACAGTGAGTGGTGGTACTCCGGGCTATATGTATTCATGGTCTCCGAGTGGTGGTACTGCAGCAACAGCTACCGGTCTTTCAGCGGGTACTTACACTGTTACGGTAACGGATGCCAATAGTTGCCAGTTAACAAGAACATTTACTATCACGCAGCCTACTGCACTTACAGCTACCCCTTCGCAAACCAATGTGAGCTGTAATGGCGGATCTAATGGTACAGCTACTGTAACTGTGAATGGTGGTACTCCTGGTTATACTTATTTATGGTCTCCGAGTGGCGGTACGGCAGCAACAGCTACCGGATTAGCTGCCGGTACTTATATGGTTACTATCGCCGATGCCAACTTATGTAGCATAACACAAACTGTAACCGTATCTCAGCCAACAGCGCTTAGCCTTGCATCCGGTTCTCAAACCAATGTTTCATGCTTTGGCCTGAATGACGGTTCTGCTACCGTTAATCCTGCTGGCGGTACTCCGGGTTATACTTATTCATGGTCTCCCAGCGGTGGCACTGCAGCCACTGCCAGCAACCTGGCTATTGGCACTTATACAGTAACTGTGACGGATGGCAATAGCTGTAGTGATACGAGAAGCTTTACAATAACCCAACCTCCTGCCATTGCTCAATACAATGTTACAGGTGGCGGAGCTTACTGTGCAGGCGGAGCGGGTGTAGCAATAGGTGTAAACGGCAGTGAAACAAATACTGTATATGAATTGTATAATAATGGTATTGCAACGGGTGCTACCACTACCGGTACAGGTGCGGCTATTACTTTTGGCAATCAAACCGCAGCAGGTACATATACTGTTTTAGCTACTAACACAAATACAGGCTGCACACGTTTAATGATAGGCACTGTTGCTGTTATCATTAACCCGATACCTGATGTAAATACAATTCCGAACCAGGTATTATGCGATGGTGCTTCAACTGCTGCTGTAACTTTCAGCGGAGCCGTAAGCGGCACCTCATTTGCCTGGACTAATAATACAACATCCATCGGCCTGGCAGCATCCGGTAATGGTAATATCGCATCTTTTGTAGCAGTAAATGCAACCAACGCACCGGTAGTGGCAACTGTGACTGTAACACCAACCGCCAACAGTTGTGTTGGCAGCAGTAAAACATTTACTATTACCGTTAACCCGATACCTGATGTGAATGTTGTGGCCGACCAGACATTATGCAATAACTCGGCAACTATGCCTGTAGCCTTCAGCGGAGCTGTAAGTGGTACTTCATATGCATGGACAAATACATTATCGTCCATCGGTTTAGCCGGTGCGGGTAATGGTAATATCGCATCGTTCACAGCTACGAATGCTACTCCTGCACCTGTAACTGCTACCATAACTGTAACGCCGAGTGCTAATGGTTGTACGGGCAGCAGTACTTCTTTCAATATTACTGTTAACCCAACGCCAATGTTGACGAGCGTATTGACCGCTGCTCCAATATGTAATAATACTACATTCAGTTATACACCTACAAGTGCTACCACAGGCACTACCTTCGCCTGGTCGCGCGCGTTGGTAGCAGGTATCAGCACCCCTGCAGCAACAGGTACCGATGATCCCAACGAGATTTTGGAAAACACTACTGCAAATCCAATAGCTGTTACATATACCTATACATTAACTGCTAATGGTTGTGTTAACACTCAAGATGTGACAGTTGTGGTTAACCCAACTCCTCAATTGAATTCTGGCCTTGTAGGTTCGCCAATTTGCGATAACTCTGTATTTGCATACACCCCGGCGAGTGCTACTGCTGGTACCAGCTTTGCATGGACACGTCCTGTTGTTGCAGGCATCAGCAATCCCGCAGGCAGTGGTACAGGTAACATATCTGAAGTATTATCTAATGCTACACCTTTACCGGTAACTGTAACTTATAACTATACACTGACAGCTAACGGCTGCAGCAATACACAAGATGTAACTGTGGTAGTAAACCCCACACCGCAATTGAACAGCCCTGTTACAGCTATAGTTTGTAGCGGTGATGAATTTAATTATACCACTTCAACCTCTACACCCGGTACGGTTATTACATGGATGAGGGCACAGGTAGCGGGTATAACACCTAACACCGGCTCCGGTACTTATACTATCAATGAAACGTTGACCAATAGCACATCGCAGGATATTAATGTGGTGTACACATTTACACTGATGGCGAATGGCTGTACGTATACGCAGAATCTGACATTGACAGTAAGGGCCACACCGCAGATAGCTGTTATTGCCATCAAGCCGGAAGCTAATTTGTGTAAGCAAACGATGTATCAAAACTTTGGTGCTGCTACACCACCACCTGCAGGTACCAACTATGTATGGACAGCCAGCAATGCTGTTGTATGGGCGCAAAGTGGCAGCTCAGCTCAAAATGCGCTCATCAGCTTCCCGAACGGTGGAACGAGCGTTGTGACATTGACTACAACAGTAAACAGTACAGGTTGTGCCAGTAAGGCCACGTACACTGTTAATGTAAACCCAGAAAAAGCACAACAGCCTGAGGTGATATATTATAATAAACGTTTTATATGCCTGCAAAATGATGTGCAAAGTTATAGGTGGGGATATGACGACCGTAATACGCTGGATTCATCCGTTATTGAAAAGGAAATTCAACAGGACTACTATAACCCGGCTCCTGATTTCACAAACAGGAACTATTGGGTGATGACCATGAAGAATGGCTGCATGCAAAAAAGCTATTACAACGTGCCTACAGAAGTGGCTAACGTAAGCAAAACAGCACCTGAAGTACGTGTATATCCTAACCCCGCTACAGAAGTAGTAAATATTGCGGTGAGTGGTAACCAGGGTATTTTGACCTATGAGATATATGAATTATCTGGCAAGCGCCTGAAAAGTGGTGAGATCATTAATAATGCAGCGCAGATATCCGTAACGGATATACCTTCCGGCGTTTATATGATCACTACTTTCAAAGAAGGTGTAAGGTTCAATACTTCACGTTTTATTAAAAACTAACACTATTAAAACAAGTAATTATGAAAAATATAATCAGCATAATAAGTGTTATGGGTATGGCGCTAACGACACAGGCGCAAGATGCTGCAAAAGTGAATCATTGGTATGTGGGTATAAATGGCAAAGTGGGTAATGTGCAGGAGAAAATGAGTATGCGTACCCTGGGCCTTAATTATAATAATGCCATACGTAACGATGTACCGGTTACCAGCCATTATGAGAATAAGACTTCTTTCGGCGCAGATATACAAATAGGCTACTTTTTTGATAAAAAAGGTGAGTGGGGTATTGCCACAGGGGTTATGTACAGAACCCATGAAGGGGAGTTGACTGTAAACAATATGCGTGTACAATACCAGTCTACCGACCATAACAATGCAGTGTACAGGCAGGTAATTACAGCGCAAGGGCCTATTAAAGAATCCCTGAAAACGACGAATATAACTATACCGCTCGTGGCAAAGTTCCGTAAACAGCTATCGAAAGTAGTAGGTATCATGATAGATGCCGGTGTAACTTATAGTGTGCAAACGGAAGTGGAATATGATTCAAGGGCTACATTTGATTACGAGGCAATATATAAGTATGCTAAAAATGGTGATGGCGGTGTTGTGACGGTATATGATAATGCTATCGTGCCTGATCCTTCAGACTGGCTGATAACAAAAGCCCAGTATCAACGTACTAAAGGTGATGGTGATGAAGCCGCTTACTTTAAATCGCTGCAGGCAGAAGGCCATAATGTTGGACTGAATGAAAGTGCTAGTAAATCAGGTACTTTCAGTTATAAGACAGGTACTATTGGCATACTTTTCCAGCCATCTGTTACTTTCAGGCTTAGCAATCATTTTAATTTACTGGTTGGTGGTTACTACATGTACCAAAACTTTAGCAATAGCGAGGAAAACCTGAACAAACGCGTAACAGATAAGATAGGGTCTTACAATTCGGTTCTGAACACAACTATTAAGAACAGGCAGATCAGCTATGGTGGAACACTCGGTTTATCTTTCTCATTCTAATTACGAGCAATAATTTTTACTCAGCACCGCATATGCGGTGCTTTTTTTATGAATAGAACTATGCTCTTGACTAGTGTGGCTTATTAAAGTATTTTCGCTGCTCTTATGACTCCTGAAAGAAAAGCCAGAATTAATAATGTATTGAACCGCCGTCAGCCGGACTTAACGGTTGTGATGGAGAATGTACATGACCCGCATAATATATCGGCAGTAATGCGCACCTGCGATTCGGTAGGTATACAGGAAATATATGTGCTTAATACCATCACAAGGAGCCATACTAAGTTTGGCAAAAAAAGTTCTGCAGGCGTTTTGGGTTGGATTACTATACACCAGTTCGATAACACAGAAGCATGCATGAAAGCCTTAAAAGAGAAAGGCTATAAATGTTATGCTACTCACCTGGGCGAACAAGCACATTCACTGTATGAACTTGATATGACAGAACCTGTAGCCTTGATATTTGGCAATGAACATGCCGGTGTTACAGAAGAGTGCCTGTCGTATTGCGATGGAAACTTCATCATACCACAAGTAGGTATGGTGCAATCGCTGAATATATCTGTGGCCTGCGCTGTAACGCTATATGAAGCCTATAGGCAACGCTATCAGAAGGGTTTTTATGATGGCAATGTGCGCCTACCGGAAGCACAGTATAAGGTCTTGGCAGATAAATGGGGATTGCTACCTGAAGATGGAAAACAAGCGTGGAATAAATCATAAAAAAAAGCCCGTTTACATGGAACGGGCTTTTCTTATTCTGTAGTTTTTTCAGGCCTCATTTGTGGAAAGAGCAGCACATCCTGTATGGATACTTGCCCTGTCAGCAACATAGCCAGGCGCTCTATACCAAAGCCAATACCCGCAGTAGGAGGCATGCCATATTCCAGTGCGCGCAGGAAATCATAGTCTATATACATCGCCTCATCATCGCCACGCTCCATCAGGGCTACCTGCTCTTCAAAACGTTCGCGTTGGTCTATCGGGTCATTCAGCTCGCTATAAGCATTCGCTATCTCCTTGCCATTTACTATCAGCTCAAAGCGTTCTACCAGTCCCGGTTTATCGCGGTGTTTCTTAGTAAGCGGGCTCATTTCTATCGGGTAGTCGATGATGAAGGTGGGTTGTATATAATGCTTTTCGCATTTGCCACCGAATATTTCATCTATCAATTTACCCTTACCCATGCTAGGGTCTGTTTCTATCTTCAGTTGCTTACATACATCGCGCAGGCCATCTTCGTTCATATTGCTGATGTCTATGCCTGTGTGCTCTTTAATAGCATCGTATATACTGATGCGTTTGTATGGCGCTTTGAAATCTATCTGTACGCCATTTACATCGGAAATAGTAGTGCCGTTTGTAGCGATGGCGGTTTTTTCCAGCATTTGTTCGGTGGTTTCCATCATCCACAGGTAGTCTTTGTAAGCTACGTAGAACTCCAGTATGGTAAACTCAGGATTGTGCGTCCTGTCCATACCTTCATTACGAAAGTTGCGGCTGAACTCATATACCCAATCAAAACCACCCACTATCAGGCGTTTCAGGTATAGCTCATTAGCAATACGCAGGTATAGCGGTATATCCAGTGCATTGTGATGTGTCATAAACGGACGGGCAATAGCGCCACCCGGTATGCTTTGCAGCACAGGCGTATCTACTTCCAATGCACCACGCTCATTAAGGAATGCGCGGATAGCATTTTTCATCTTCGTTATCTTGATGAAGGTGTCCCGTACACCCGGGTTTACTATCAGGTCGGCATAACGTTGGCGATACTTGAACTCCATATCCGTTACCGCATCAAACGCTTCACCATCTTTTTCCTTTACGACAGGTAGTGGGCGCAGCGATTTGGTAAGCAGGGTAAACTGCTCTACGTGTATAGATGTTTCACCGGTTTTGGTAGTAAACACATATCCTTTGATGCCTATAATATCCCCAAGGTCCAGTAGCTTTTTCCATACATTGTCAAACAGGCTTTTGTCTTCTCCAGGGCATATATCATCTCGCTTTATGTAAAGCTGTATGCGGCCGGTTGCGTCCTGTATCACGGCAAAGTTGGCCTTACCCATATCGCGAACGCTCATAATGCGCCCTGCTATGGTTACAGACTTAAAGGCTTCCTTCTTTTCTTCCGTGTATTGTTCCTTTATTTCTTTGGCAGTATGTGTTATTTCAAATAAAGGGGCAGGGTATGGGTCTATGCCCAGGGCCTGCAATTCTTTCAACTTCTCCCGGCGCACAACTTCTTGTTCGCTTAGCGTAGCTTGCATGTATATATGGAAATTATAAAATGTAAAAATGAGTGCAAAGATAACTGTATTAGTCGGTAGCACAAAGGACTGAAAATCCTTGTGCCGTTGGGATTAATCCTGCTTATCTATATATAACTTATAAAGAATGCCGTTGCCCCCCGATACTATCAGGTTATGGTCGGGTGCTTCAGCAATGCAGTAGATGTCTTCATTGGTAAAACGGTCATACTCCATCCAGTGTTTGCCGCCATCATTTGTGTAAATAACAACACCTTTATCGCCCACAGCCCAGCCTTGTTCGCCGTCTTTAAACAGTATATCGTTGAGATTGTAGCGCGGTATGGTTATATCGTTGCCATTTCGTAATTGCTGCCAGTCTTTACCACCATTAATCGTATGAAATATGCCGCCATTATTGCCACATACCCAAAGCTCGTATTGGTTAAGGGCTGTTATAGATTTAAAATTGTCATTCTGGATATTCAGGGTTTGCCATGTTCTGCCGCTATCTGTAGTTTTTAGCACTACCCCGTAACCGGTTATGAACCCTATAGCAGGTGTTAGCATTTCAATATCGTTATACTCAATGGCTACCGAATCATATTTATAGATGCTTCCGGTTTCTGTCATATGTGCAATACCACCACTATTGTAGCTCACACCCATGATGCCCATACCGTGCGTGGCATCAGGAAAGGCTATGTCTTTATACGACTGCCAATTGCTTAGTTGTGTAAAATTCCAGCTATAGCCTTCATTATTGCTCCACAATAGTTTGCCATCAAAGCCTACTGTATACAGGTAGCCATTAGGTGCCTGCGTAATGCCATAGAGTGCCTTACCGGCTTCCTTCATATCGTGCAGGGCCCAGGTAATGCCGCCATCATCTGTAGTGAGGATGGTAGCTTTATCGAAGCGTGTGCCACCTACTACAAAGCCACGGTCGTGACTGGTGAAAAGAATAGCATTGAGCCTGCTATCTGTATTTGTTTCCAGCTTTTCTACCTTTTTATAGTGCAGGGTATCTTTTTTGCATCCTGCGGCTATGGTTGCCAATAGCAATATGTATAATGTGTACCTCAACATATTTAAGGGGTTAAGATAGTAAAATCAGGCTGATATACCGGTTCTTTGCTTATAAGCAGCCCATGCATATTTTAGCATATCAGCTACTGCTTTTCGCTTCACATCCTTTATGCTACGGATGGCTACATATTTATGCACTTTGCCGGTACCTTCCAGTATATGTTCAGGGTCGGGTAGTTCAGTGCCTTTATAGAAGCCCAGCTTTATTTCCTTTTTTGATAGTATGATGGTACATATAGAGTCTTTATAACCGGGGCCAAACCCATAGCCTATTACTTTTGCAGATGCATCGGGTAATACCTGTATGCCGGGTATTAGTTTTTCAATTAACGTTCCCGTAGCAATGGCCAGTTCCTGTACGTTTGCAGGGTAGTTGTTTATAAAGTCTATATCCATACTTTAAGCCTTTAGTTCCAGGAGTACTACATTTTCTATATGGTGTGTATGCGGGAACATGTCTACAGGTTGCACACGGGTCACGGCATAGGCTTCATCCAGCAATTGCAGGTCGCGGGCTTGTGTAGCAGGGTTGCAGCTTACATATACCACTTTCGGCGCACGTATCTTCAATAATTGCTGTACCAGCTTTTCATGCATACCGGCACGTGGCGGGTCTGTAATGATAACATCGGGCCTACCGTGTGTTTCAAAGAACTCATCCGTACAGATTGCCGTTGCATCTCCTGCGTAGAACAGGCAATGGTCCAGCCCGTTCATAGCTGCGTTTTCCTTAGCATCTGCTATGGCATCTTCTATCACTTCTATGCCTATTACCTTCTTTGCCCCTTTAGAGCAGAAGATACCGATGCTGCCTGTACCGCAATACAGGTCATAAAGGGTTTCATTCCCTGTTAATCCTGCAAAATCGCGGGTAATACGGTATAGATTTTCGCCCTGGTAGGTATTGGTCTGGAAGAAAGATTTAGGTGATATTTTAAACCTGAAATCTTCCAATGTTTCTTCTATATATCCTTTACCGTAGTAACAATGTACTTCCAGGTCGTGTATGCTATCGTTTACTTTGGGGTTGATGGTATAATGCAGGGTAGTAATGCCCGGAATGGTAGCCAATATGTGGTCGAGCAGGGCAATGCGCTTTTTCTTATCCTCGTGTTGCAGAACGAGATTGATAAGTATTTCTCCTGTACGGGCTACACGCAGCACTATATTGCGCAGCCAGCCTGTATGTGTGCGGTAATCGTAGTAGGGCAGGTTGTGTTTTATGGCATATTCCCGCAGGGTAGTCAGCAGCAGGTTAGTAGGTTCTGCCTGCAGGTAACAGCGATGGATATCTACCACTTTATCGAACAGGCCGGGGGCGTGGAAACCCAGTGCCGGTTCTATGGGGAGTATTTCGTCACCGGCGGCTTTCAGTTCCTCGTTGGTGCGATAGCGGTGTGTGCAAAAGGTAAATTCCAGTTTATTGCGGTAATACTGTTGCAGCGGGCTGCTCGATATGGGTGTCATTTCCGGCAATTGCACATGGCCTATCCTTGTCAGTTGGTCCAGTACCTGTTGTTGCTTGTATTGTATTTGTTTTTCATATGGTAGCATCTGCCATTTGCAGCCACCACAAATACCAAAATGTTCGCAGAAGGGTGTTATCCTGTCTGCTGAGGGGGTGACCACATCCAGTATCTTACCCTCTGCCCAGCTTTTCTTTTGTTTGGTGATGCGCACATTCACCACATCTCCGGGTATGGCATTCTCTACAAATAACACTTTCCCGTCTTCCAGCGTAGCAATACTTTTTCCTTCGGCGGCATATGCCGTCACCAGCACATTATTTACCGGCTGCTTCTTTTTACGTGCCAATTACAGAATGTTAGAAATTAGTTAATTAGCCGCAAATTTACGTCCATTAGCTTAGGATACGCTGTCTATAAGGTTTAAATTTGACAATTGCCTTAGTGCCAAGCCGTGCTAAAGCCATAATTGTCTTTAAAAACAATTATTTTCGACCAATTACTTAGTATGAAACGCACCTTTCTAGCCTTTTTATTGTGCCTTGTTACCGGCATGACCGCTTTTGCCGCCGACGGATATAAGATCCAGATAAAGTTTACCGATGTAAAAGATTCACTGGTTTACCTGGCTCATTACTACGGTAAGCCATTACCTACCATTTATAAGCTCGATTCGGCCAAGATGGATAAGAACGGGCTTGTTACCATGCAATCGAAGGAAAAGCTGCTGGGGGGTATCTATATCATCCTGCTTTCTGATAAGGCTACCTATTTTGAACTGCTGCTAAACAACGGTGATAATATGACCATCAATGCTACTGCCAAGCAATTGCCGCAGAGTTTGAAATTCACCGGGTCTCCTGAAAATGACCGTTTTTCCAAGTACATGGCTTTCCTTACAGATTTCAGCAACCAGACGAAGAAGCTGGAAGCCGAACTGCAAAAGGCTGCTACCCGTGCCGATACCATGTCTATAGCTGAAAGGGGTAAAGCGCTGAATAAGCAACTGGCTACTTACCGCGAGGATTATGTGAAGAAATACCCCGGCACACTGCTGGCCAATATCTTCAGGGCTATTAAAGTGCCTGTAGTACCGGAAGGCAAGCATTATCTGGAAGACGGTAAAACAGAAGACACCATGTTTGCCTACAACTACTATCGTACGCACTATTGGGATGATTTCGATTTTACAGACGACAGGCTGATACATACACCCATTTACGACGGTAAACTGGATGAATACTTCAACAGGCTGCTGCCACCCACACCCGATACCATCAATGCAGAGGCTGATAAACTGCTAGCCAAAGCACGTGGCAGGAAAGAACTGTTTAAATATACCCTGCACTGGGTAACCCAATGGGCACAGAATAGCAAGATAATGGGTCTTGACGAAGTGTTTGTGTATATGGTGGAAAATTACCACATGAAAGGTGATGCCTATTGGATGGATAATGAACTGCTGGCTAAATATATAGACCGTGCGCAGAAAGTAGCGCCCAATGTGATAGGCAATCTGGCTCCTGAAATAAAAATGCAGACCGTAGATGGCAAGCCTATGCCCATGTCTGCGGTAGATGCGAAATACACACTTGTCATATTCTGGTCGCCGGAATGCGGGCACTGCCAGACGGAAATGCCAAAAATAGACTCTGTATACCGTGCCGTGCTGAAAGATAAAGGTGTGAAGATATATGCAGTACGCACCGAGGGTGAGCAAAAGCTATGGACGGATTTTATAACCAAACATAAATTGCAGGACTGGATACATGTTTGGGACCCTGAACATAAGTCTACCTACAAATCTCAGTACGATGTATATGCAACACCCGCTATATACTTCTTAGATGAGAAGAAGATTATCAGGGGTAAGAAATTAGACCATAGTAACATTACCGTGTTATTAGATATATTAGAGAATAAACAAAAGTCAGCTGCCAAAGGCAAATAGATTTCATGCACATGTTCACACGCTATTTCAGAAACTTCCTGCTTGCGGGCTTGCTGGTTATTGCAGCCACGGCATCCGCATCGGCACGCGATGGGTATAAGATACAACTGAAGTTTACAGATATAAAAGATACACTGGTTTACCTGGCGCATTACTACGGCAAGCCATTACCTACCATCTACAGGCGCGACTCTGTGAAGCTGGATAAGAATGGGGTAGGTACCATGCAAACCAAAGAAAAGATAGTAGGTGGTATCTACATGATCCTGTTATCAGACAAGGCAACGTATTTCGATTTCCTGCTGAATAATGGGGATGACATCACTATAAACGCCAGCATCAAGGGCTTACCATTGAGTGTAAAATTCATAGGCTCGGAAGAGAATAACCACTTCCTGGAATATGGTAAGTTCCTGTCAACTTTTGGTGCCGAACAACAGCAGTTTATGGATGAACTGAAGACGGCTAAAACAGCAGCAGATTCTACCGCCATCACTAAAAAAATGACGGAAAAGGGTAAGGCACTGATGCGCTATCGTAAAGACTATGCTAAAAAATACCCTAACTCGCTGCTTTCAAAAATATTCAATGCGCTGAACCTGCCGGAAGTGCCCGAGGGTAAACACTACCTGGCCGATGGCAAGACAGAAGACACAGCCTTTGCATACAATTATTATAAAGCCCACTATTGGGACGGGTTTGATTTTACCGACAACCGCCTGATACATGCCCCTATTTATGATGCCCGCCTTAATGAATACTTCAACAGGCTGGTGATGCAGTACGAGGATAGCGTGATAAAAGAAGGGGAAGCCCTGCTGAAAAAAACGAAGAACAGCGAAGAGCTATTTAAATATACCCTGTGGTGGCTTACCAACAATGCCGGAAGCAGTAAGGTGATGGGTATGGATGCCGTATATGTATATTTTGTAGAGAATTATCATATGAAGGGGCTGGCCACATGGCTGAGCGATGAAGACCTGAAAAAGCATATAGACAACGCCCGTAAGATAGCCCCTAATGTTATTGGCAACCTGGCGCCCGACCTGAATATGCGCGACACTGCCAACAGGGATCTGCCATTATCTTCTGTGAAGTCTAAATACACATTATTAGTATTCTGGTCGCCCGACTGCGGGCATTGTAAAGACGAGATGCCGAAGCTGGACTCTGTATATCGTGCCGTGCTGAAGAATAAAGGTGTAAAGATATATGCCGTAACGACGCTGAACGATGAGAAGATGTGGAAGGATTTTATCAAAGAGAAGAAACTACAGGACTGGATAAATGTATGGGACCCCGAGGTAAGAACAAATTTCCGTGACAAGTATAATGTATATATGACACCTATACTTTATCTTTTGGACGAGAAAAAGATAATTAAGGGCAAAAGAATTGATTATACTAATATTGCAGGGCTATTAGAGTTCCTGGAGAAGAAGGAAAAAGCTGGTAAACAATAACCTTATAAATAAACAGTTCAATTAAAATGCGTAAACTGGTTTTAACTTGTCTTGTATCATCTACTTTCTTGACAAGTGCTATTGCACAAACACTATTTACATTTGGAAACAATGCTGTTAGTAAAGAGGAATTTCTGAGAGTATATCAGAAAAACAGCATGAACAAAAAAGCAGACTTTTCTGAAAAGGCACTGAGAGAGTATATGGAATTGTACTCCCTGTTTAAGATGAAGGTAAAGGAAGCACAGCTGCAGCAGTTGGATACCTTATCTTCTATTGAGCATGAGCTGAACAACTATCGTAAACAGCTGGCCAAAAACTATCTTACCGATGAGGTAATGAGCGAAAAGCTGATAAAGGAAGCGTACGACAGGCTGAAAGAAGAAGTAAGGGTAGCGTATATCCTTATCATGTCTTCCAAGTTCACAGCGGCGGCCGATACACTGAAGCAATATCAACGTATAGATAGTATATACAAAGCAGTAACCAAGGGCAAAGCAGACTTTGCGGCACTGGCGGCTAAGTATTCTGAAGATGCAGATTCAAAAAGCAATGGTGGTGATTTAGGTTACTTCACCGCGCTGCAAACAGTGTACCCGTTTGAGAATGCGGCTTATGGCACGGCTGTAGGTAAAGTATCTGCACCATTCCGTACACAGTTTGGCTATCATATAGTGAAGGTACTGGACCGCCGTCCGGCAAAAGGACAGGTAGAAGTAGCACAGATACTGTTTGCTTCACAAAAGTCGAAAGGGGAGGAAGGCCTTGCCGCTGCACGTAAGAAAATGGATAGCGCACAAGCCGAACTGAAGAAAGGTGTACCCTTTGAAGATGTAGTTAAGAAATACTCTGACGATAAATTCACCATCAACGAAGGTGGCCTGATGAAGCCATTTGGTGTGGGCGACATGACCCCGGCATTTGAAAAAGCAGCCTATGCGCTGAAGAACCCCGGTGATGTATCCGCACCCGTGCAAACAGATTATGGTTACCACATCATAAAACTGGTGCGTAAAATACCACTGCAAAGCTACGATAGCATGCATGCCCAGCTGAAACGCAGGATAGAAAACGATGCCCGTGCTGTGGTGGCTAAGGAATCGTTCATGAATAAAATAAAGCAGGAAAATAAGTTCAAAGAATACCCTGCCAACCTGGAAGAGGTAACAACTAAACTGCTGCAAACACCCGATACCGGCAAGCAAGCCAATATCTTCAATAGTGCAGACTATGCGGGCATGGCAAAGCCGCTATACACTTTTGGCGGTAAGGAATACTCGCAAGCCGATTTCGTAAGGTTCTCTGAATCTATGACACGTGGCAGGCTGATGGGCAATAAAGCAGGCCTGATACGCGACTTGTATAATGTGTATGTAAACAATGTGTTGAATGACTACGAAGAGCACAGGCTGGTAGAGGAAAACCCTGAATTCAAATCGCTGATGCAGGAATATAAAGATGGCATCATGCTGTTTGAACTGATGGACAGGAATGTATGGGGCAAAGCATCGAGAGATACTACAGGCTTAAAGGCTTTCTACGAAACTAAGAAAAACAAATACCAGTGGGAGCCGGGCTTTAAAGGCGCTGTGTACACCTTCAAAAATGAAGCTGCACTGAAAGAAGGCCTGAAAGTAATGGCTAAGAAAAATGCTACGGATGAAGATGTAGTGAAAAAACTAAACTCGGAAGAAACACCCGATGCAGTAACCATTCAGAATGGCCGTTATGAATTCTCTAAGTTTACTACCGTGCCTAAGGCTGAGATAGTAAAAGGCAAAGTAAGCCCTGCGCATAAGAATGATAACGGTAGCTATACGGTAGTGAAGGCAGATGAAGTGTTTGAAACATCTACACCAAAATCGCTGGAAGAAGCTAAAGGCTACATTGTAGCAGAATACCAAGATTACCTGGAAAAGAACTGGAACGAAGAGATGCGCAAGAAATATACTGTGAAGATAGACGAGCCCGTTTTTAAATCGATGGTGAAATAATAAAATGTATTGATATAACGATTGAAGCCTCCATATGGGGGCTTCGTTGTTTTTAGTGTGTTCGTTTATCAGTATTGTTAATTACATTCGTACAATAAATAGTTGTAAATGAAAATTTCCTTTCACGGTGCTGCCAGGACGGTTACAGGTTCCAAACATATAGTGCATATAAAACCCGATAAGAAGATATTGCTGGATTGTGGCATGTTTCAGGGAATGGGTAAAGATACCCTGAGGCTGAATAGTGAATGGGGTTTTGAACCGGGCGAGATAGATTATGTTGTCATATCGCATGCGCATATAGACCATATAGGCCTGCTGCCCAAACTGGTGAAGGATGGCTACAAGGGTAAAATATTCTGTACACCACCCACTGCCGAACTGGCTGAAATATTATTGCTGGATAGTGCACGGATACAGGAAGCCGATATACGCCATGTAAACAAAAGACGTAAAGAGCAAGGCAGGGAATTGGTAGAACCACTGTACACCGAAGACGATGTGGCCAATGTATTGCCATTGTTTCATACGGTAGATTATAACGAACAATACCAGATAGATGATGATGTGGAGCTGATATATACCGACTGCGGGCATATACTGGGCAGTGCTGCCGTAAACCTGGTAGTGCGCGAAAATGGCAAAACAGCACGCATCACATTCAGCGGCGATATAGGCAGGTACAGGGATATCATACTGAAATCTCCTGAGGATTTTCCGCAGGCAGATTATATCATTATGGAATCGACCTATGGAGACAAGCTGCACGACCTGGTAACCCCCGCTGGTGATATGATACTGAACCAGATAGTAGAAACCTGCCTGAAGCGTAAAGGGAAAGTGATAATACCTGCCTTCAGTCTTGGGCGCACGCAGGAACTACTGTTTATCCTCAACAGGCTTTCGCTGGAAAGAAGGCTGCCACCTATCGCCTACTATGTAGATAGCCCCTTATCTATAAAAATAACGGAGAAGGTAAAACAGCATACAGAACACCTGAATAAGCACGTGCAAGACCTGCTGAAGAAAGATGAAGATGTGTTTTCTTTCCCGGGGCTGAAGTATATAGAAGATGTAGAAGATTCCAAAGCGCTCAATGTATCTAACGACCCTTGTGTTATCATATCGGCATCGGGCATGGCAGAGGCGGGCAGGGTAAAGCACCATATTGCCCATACGGTAGGCGATGCACGAAATACGATACTGATAGTGGGGTATGCTGAACCACAATCATTAGGAGGCAGGCTAAGGAACGGTGCTAAGGAAGTGACCATATTTGGCCTGCACTATATGGTAGAGGCAAATGTGAAAGTATTAAACAGCCTGAGTGCACATGGCGATTATGATGACATGAGCCAATGGCTTGGCTGCCAGGACCCTAAGCAGGTGCGCAAACTATTCCTGGTACACGGGGAGTATGAAGTGCAGCAAGTATTCAGGGATAAACTGGTGCGCAAAGGATTTTCGGATGTAGAGATACCGGCACAACACCAGGTAATAGGCCTGGGCGACTTAGAATAAGGCTTTCAAAAAGCCTTATTCTACATCTATACGTTTCAGGTTCATATCTGCAACGGTAGATACTACTATCGGGTATTTTTCCAGTGTTACATCCGATGAGTCGAGGCCGAAACCACGCTCTTCCGACAGGCTTATTTTCTTCAGCAGGAAGTAGCCACGCATTATCATACGCTCCCACAACGGCAGCTCATTATCGCGCGACAGGAATTTCTCCATCACTATAAAGCGGAAGTCTCCTTTCACATTGTTCTTACTCAGCGATTCGTAGCGGCTCACCACGTTCACCTCTTTATTCATCACCATATCTTCCACCACCTTGCGGAACATGAGCTGTATGCGATGTTCTACCCTGAAACCGAGGCGGAACTCGATACGGATGATTTCATTAGGTATAATAGTTTGTACAGAATATTCGGTAGTGTAGGGCTCATCCACTACATCTACGTGCACAAACCAGTAGATGTCGGCACGCTTGGGCTTGCGGTATAGTATAGAATAGATGACCTTGTGTTCTATTTCCTTAGGGTTATTGGCACTGGTAAGATATACCAGGTGGGTAGAGTATTTGGGTATCGTTTTATCGTTGCTCAGTTCTTGTAGTATAGATACATAATCTTCCAGCCGTACAAACTCTACGTACCTGTTCTTTATCTTGCGTGCTTTGAACGATATAAACATCACCATAAACAGCGCACCGCCTACTATCAGTGCTACATAACCACCATGCGGGAATTTTTCGAGGTTGGCTATCAGGAAGGAGATTTCAATAGTAAGGAATAATAAAAGATACCCCACGATGGCCACAATAGGTACCCGCTTTATAAACATATAATAGGCAAACAGGCACGATGTCATTATCATGGTGAAAATGATGGCCAGCCCGTAAGCAGCACCCATATTCGATGATTTCTGGAAGTATAATACCACCAGCGTACAGCCTATAAACAGCAGCATGTTAATGCCCGGTATGAATAATTGCCCGCGCTCTATGGTAGGGTAGTTCACCTTCATTTTTGGCCACAGGTTCAGTTTTATGGCCTCATTTATAAGGGTAAAGGATGCCGATATCATGGCCTGGCTGGCAATAATGGCCGCCATAGTAGCTATGATGATGCCCGGCAGCATAAACCATTGGGGCATTAGCTCGTAAAAAGGGTTTTTCAGCTCCGCATTCCATACCATGCCTTTGTGGCTCAGCAGCCATGCACCCTGCCCCAGGTAGTTGAGTATCAGGGTTAGCTTAACGAATATCCACGATACGCGTATGTTGCCACGGCCACAGTGGCCGAGGTCTGAATACAGTGCTTCGGCACCCGTAGTACACAGGAATACCGCGCCTAATATCCAGAAGCCTTTAGGGTAAACCGTTAGCAGCTTGATGGCGTAATACGGATTGAATGCTTTAAGGATGCTCCAGTCATCGGCTATGTGCATTAACCCAAGGCCGCCCAGCATCAGGAACCACAGCGTCATAATAGGGCCGAAAGCCTTACCGATAGCACCGGTACCAAACTGCTGAAAGAAGAACAAGGCCGTGATAATAGCCAGCACTATGTTTACGATAGTCAGGTCGGTAATATTGTGCATCACGGGTATGTTGCGCAAGCCCTCTATGGCAGATGTTACCGAAATGGGCGGGGTTATCATACCATCGGCCAGAATGGTGGCACCACCCAGCATAGCGGGGAAAACCGTCCACTTGCCATGCCGCCGCACCAGTGCAAAGAGCGAGAAGATACCGCCTTCCCCTTTGTTATCTGCTTTCAGGGTCAGCAGCACATACTTTACAGTGGTTTGTAGCGTCAGCGTCCATATGATACACGAAAGGCCACCTATTATCAGCAATTCGCTGATGGTTCTGCCATTACATATTTCATTAAAAACGTAGAGTGGAGATGTACCTATATCGCCGTAAATGATACCGAGGGCAATGATAATGCCGGCAAACGAGGCCTTGTTGAGGTTTTTACTAGTACTACTCACGTGCGGAGTGGTTAAGTTTAAAATATAGCGCGCAAAGCTAACGCATAATTATCATATATCTGCATATAGTGTGCCAAGAGATAATATTAACAATCGGCAGGTAGTTTTTGTTTCAGTGGTGTTTCATGCGTTTCATTGTTTCACCATGGTATATATGAAACAGTGAAACAGGTGAAACAAGTGAAATGAAGCATTCCATTACGTTCCATCGTTCCATTTGTTCCATAGTGGAATGAGTGGAATATTGGAACAAGTGAAACAGGTGGAAGTTTTGCTCCAACTGCTCCAGTTACTATCAGTGGATTTTGTGGAGCAATGGAGCAGCATGTGGGTATTTGCAGATTATAGTATTATCAATGAGTAAATAGTATATAATATATATTGTAAATAATAAATATTTTAATTGAGATATATAGATACCTATATTGCTCCACTTGCTCCACAAATCCCCTTACCCATTATTGGAGCAATGGAGCAGGCTGGAGCACTCGAGTTTGCTCACGTGCTCATCTTGCTCGTGTGGTGAGGGCGTGAGCAGCGTGAGCATATGAGGTAGGTTATCTGTTCAGTATTAACATTTATATATACACGCTCTATTGATAAAACAGTGTATCATAACTATATTTGATACGCAGCTAAACTCCTATTATGAAATACACACTATTACTATCCTTTGC
>CABHOP010000100.1 GCA_902168085.1 uncultured Bacteroides sp. | reverse complement strand
CGTCGGCAGCGTCAGATGTGTATAAGAGACAGCTTTTATAATGTAGGGTGTAGTTTGTATTTCCATCCACTGCTGGCCATAAGCTATGGTAGCAGGGTGCACCAGGCTATTGAGTTGTTGTAATAGTTCAGGCTGCTGAAAAACGAGTGCGGCTATATGCGGGCGGTTGGGTTTGCCGTCTTTGTAGCTTTCATCGCCTAATAGCTGTTTAATAGATTGTACTAAAACTGCATCGTGGGTCATCACATATTGTGCGGCATCGTCAGCACTAAATACAGGTATGCCAAGTGTTTTAAACACCTGGCATACAACTGATTTTCCGGAGCCAATGCCTCCTGTGATACCTACTTTCAGCATCAGGATTGAGTATTATTTTGCGGCAACAGCAGCAGTACCTTCTGTTTTCTTACGGAAAGCATTTGTCATTTCCATAGAAACAGCAGAACGCTCAACTGTGATAAATGTACCACGGCTGATCTCTACCTGTATAGTGCCATCATCATTTATCTTGTTGATAGTACCGTGTATGCCTGAGGAAGTGATGATGCGCTCACCTGTATTGATCGATTCTGCAAATTTCTTTTGTTCTTTGGCACGTTTAGCTTGCGGGCGTATCATAAAGAAATACATCACAACTACCATACCCACCATGAATATCAATGAAAAGTATGGGCTTTGTTGTTGTGCCTGCAACATGATTGTCTGAAACATCTGATTTTATTTTATTGATTGAATAATAAACTGTTTTATTGGCGTGGTGTTACATCGGCTTTGATGTGCAATTCATACATGCCACGCTTCGAATTGCTGTAGATGGTCACTGTTTTATCCTGGTGGTTGGGTTTACCATCGCTGTTGAATTTTACTTTGATGACACCTTCCTTGCCGGGCTGAATAGGGTCCCTCGGATAATCGGGCACCGTGCAGCCGCAAGAGCCAGTAGCGCTGCTTATCAGCAGGGGCGATTTACCGTTGTTCTTAAAACTGAAATCATAGGTAACTACTTCACCTTCCTGTATGGTGCCGAAGTTATGAACAGAATCTGCAAAATCCATAGTAGGCATTTTGTTGATGTCTGTTTCGCTGGTGCCTTCTGCAGATACAGGGTTGTTTACCAGGTCTGTAGATAGTAAACCCTTATCCTGCTGTGGCTTGTCCTCACCGCAGGCTGCCAGTGTGCATACTGCTGCAATTAATAATATTTTTTTCATACTATCGGGAAGCTGCAAAGTTAAGACTTACTTACGAACGCGGTCTTGCTTACGTATCTTATTTTCTTTTTCCAGGTCTTTCAATATGTTATCTAACACACCATTAACGAATTGGCCGCTTTGAGGCGTACTGTACATTTTAGCTATTTCTATATACTCGTTAATGGTTACTTTAGTCGGGATGGTAGGGAAGAACAGCAGTTCGCATACGCCCATGCGTAGCAGTATCAAATCTATCAATGCTACGCGGTCGGCATCCCAGTTTATCAGTTTGGGTTGCACCAGTTCCATACAGTAGGCTTCTTTTTCCATCACCGTATGCAGCAATTCATGTGCATATTCTTTCTTTTCGCCTGATACCAGGTTCAGGAAGTTTATTTTCTGGCTGCTTTTGAAAAAGTTATCCATCAGCATTTTAGCCATCTCTTTATCATCTTCCCAGCCGGGCAGCTCGTCAGAAAAATGTTCCTGCAGGGCTTCGTTATCCCATATCAGCTTCTCCCAGATGTATTGAATGATAAATTTCTCTTTGGCAGGTGTTCTTTCCTGCAAGGCAATATAGTTCTGATACGGTTCTGTCTTCACCAGTTGCTGGTACAGTTTCTTCACCCATTCTTCGTCTATCCAGTGGTCCAGTTTTGCTTCCTTCACGCGTTCAGGAAATGTGCCGTTTGAAAGTACCTGCCACATAAATTCATTACCGGCTATTTTGGTACTTACATTCAAATCGGCCTCTGTAGGCAAATATTTTGACGAGCGCTGTATGGAGTCGGTCTCTGCATATTGCGCGGTACGAAAAGTATAAAGTATGGAAACGATAAATAGGTCCAGTGAGCGGTTTAGCTTGTCATTCAGGATGTTGGAGCCGATCTTTTTGTCCAATTCCTGTTCTCCGGGCTCCATAGCGGCCAGTGTATATAGCGTTTGCATCACCTTCACCCGGATATTTCTTCTGCTGATCATAATAAATTAAAGAACCTGTTTAGCCGCGCAAAGGTAAGAAATTGTTTGTTATATACGCGGATGGGGATAAGAAAAGCGGCGCTGCAATTGCAGCGCCGCCCGTACCTAATGCATTGCTTCTGAGATGTCTACTTTATTCTTCTTATTGCCTTTTACCATCAATACAAAAGGTATACAGATGAGGAACAGTACCCCCAGCCAGAGGAATATGTCCATATAAGAAAGTACGGATGCTTGTTTGGTTACACTGAGGTCCAGCATTTTATAGCCTGCACTCAGTGCATTTTCAGGTGTCATACCTTTGGCTATAAAGCTTTGCTGCAAGCCCTGGATGCGTTGCTGCACTGCCGGGTCGGTAGGGTCCAGGTTGGTCATCAGGTCGTTGCGGTGCATCACCGTGCGGCGCGACATGAGTGTGGTGATAAGCGCTATACCAAAAGAGCCGCCCAATTGTCGCATCATACCTGTAAAGGCGGCACCCTGGCCTATCTGCTGCCCTTTTAAGGTAGATAAGGAAAGGGTAGTGATGGGGATGAACAGCATGCCCATGCCTATACCACGCACTATCAGCATCCAGAAAAACGCATCTTTATCCGTATCCGGTGTCAACACTCTATATCCCCAGAAACTGAAAATGAAGAACAGGAACATACCGCCTGCAACAAGGTATTGCTGGGGCACTCCTTTCTGTAATAACCGCCCGATTATAGGCATCATGACTGCCGTGGTCAGTGCCGCCGGTATCATCAGCATACCCGATTGCTGTGCCGTCCAACCCAGAGAAGACTGGGTATAGAGCGGTATGATAAAGGTGGAGCCATACAAACCAAAGCCGAGTATAAAGGATAGGATAGTACCTACCCGCAGGTTGTTGTTCTTCAATACCCGTAGCTCTACTATCGGGTTTTTATAAGTTAGCTCCCGCCAGATGAAGAAGTAAAAACCTAATATCGCTGTAATGGTAAGCATTATGATAGCACCACTGGCAAACCAATCATCTTCCTGGCCGCGTTCCAGTACATATTGTAGCGAACCTACCGCCATAGCCAGGAATATAATGCCCCACCAGTCTATCTCCTTGCTCGATTTCTTTTCGCCATATTTGGGGCTGCGCACATACTGCAGGGTAAGCAGGGTAGCTATGACACCTATCGGTATGTTGATGTAGAATATATAAGGCCATGAGAAATGGTCTACGATATAACCACCTAATGGTGGGCCTAGTGTAGGGCCTATGATAACACCCAGGCCGTATATAGCTTGCGCCATGCCACGCTTTTCAGGCGGATAGCTTTCGGTAATGATGGTTTGCGATGTAACCAGCAATGCACCACCACCCAGGCCCTGCATAAAGCGGAAG
This sequence comes from uncultured Bacteroides sp., assembly GCA_902168085.1. Taxonomy (GTDB): domain Bacteria; phylum Bacteroidota; class Bacteroidia; order Chitinophagales; family Chitinophagaceae; genus Polluticoccus. Next base: position 3,670 of record CABHOP010000100.1, on the reverse strand, counting down.
AATACCAGCTCCCATATATTGGTAGCATTACCGCACAGGAAAGAAAAGACCGTAAATATGATAATAGACGCCGCAAAATAGTTGCGCCTGCCAAACTGTTGTGATAGCCAACTGGTCATCGGTACGATGATAACATTGGCAATGGCATATGCTGTGATAACCCAACCCACTTCATTCAACGTAGCGCCGAGGTTACCCCTCATTTCATTCAGCGCCACGTTTACGATGGTGGTATCCACTATCTCCAGCAATGCACAGAATATAGCGGTGATGGTGATGATCACCCTCCGCGCGCCATATTCTACAAGTGAATCCTGATCTGTCATAAATAAAGGTTGAATACCTTTTTAAGATTAATTAGTTGATGTGTACGTCCACGATCACGTTCATACCGGGGCGCAGGCGTTTTACCAGCTCATCGTTCTTGTTCACAAATTCCATTTTCACAGGCAGGCGTTGTACCACTTTTACAAAGTTGCCCGAAGCATTATCTGCAGGCAGCAGAGCAAACTTGGCACCGGTAGCCGGCGCGAATGATGTCAGCTTTGCTTCAAACTTATGGTCAGGATAGGCATCTACTTTCACCGTTACCTTCTGACCTTCTTTCATTTTCTCCAGTTGGGTTTCTTTGAAATTGGCCGTTACCCATATGTCATTTCTTACTATGCTGAAGAGCGACTGGCCTGCATTTACAAACTGGCCGGGCTGGATGTTTATTTTCGATACCATTCCATCTTCCGGAGCAGTGATAACCGCATAAGAAAGGTTCAGCTTTGCTGTTTCTACTTCCGCCTCGCGCTGCCTGATATTAGCATTGGCCACACCCTCCTGTTTGGCCGTTGCCTGGCTTTGAGATGCTGCTGCTGTGGTTTGCCTCATGGCGGCATTCTTCTGTTCTATCAGCACCTGTAGCTGGCGTTCTGCAGTTTGTTTTTGTGCTTCTGCCTGTTCGTATTGCTGCTGGGTGATAGAATGGTCTTTTATCAGGTTGGCATACCTGTTAAAATCTTGTGTAGCGCGCCATACATTCACTTTAGCTGTTTCTATCTGCGCATTGATGGCGGAGACATTGGCTTGCGATGTAGAAACATTGGCCTGCGATGCAGTGGTAGTAGCCTCAGCCATACCAAAGCTGCTTTGTGCTGCAGCTAGTGCGGCTTCTGCCTGTGCCAGTTTTATCTTCAGGTCACGCTCATCCAGTATCAGTAGCGTGTCACCTTTTTTCACTACCTGGTTGTCTTTTACACGTACCGCTTCTACATAGCCTGCCACGCGGGGTATTACCGGGCTTACATAGCCATCTATTTGTGCGTCATCTGTTTCTTCGTGGCTCAGTGAGTGTACGTATTTGGTGATACCGAAAGCGCTGCCCGCCAATACCAGCGCTCCAAACACGATAGCAAAGCGGTTATTCTTTTTCTTTGGTTGTTCTGCAGTATGGGAATGTGTATTGCTCATAAACTATTTTTATTGGGTGGGATCGTTTATTATTTGTTGTTGTTGGTATTATCAGTTAAAGTGCCGGCAGCGGCCTGCAGGCGTTTGTAGGCTACTACAGCATCGGCCTTGGCAAAGGCATAGTTCAGTTGCGCCTGTAGCTGTGCTACGTCTGCATCCAGCAGCTCGGTAGTAGTGGTCAGGCTGTTATCATATTTATTCTTTACAATGCGGTAGTTTTCATTTGCCTGCTCTACTGCTTTATTGTATACATCTATTTTTTTGGTAGCCGACAGGTAGGTTTGATATGCCTGCGCTACTTGCAGCCGGATGCCATCATTCAGCATTTCGCGGCTTATTTCCGCCTGCTGCAGTTGCGCTTTCGACTGGGCTACTTTAGCCCCCGTCTTCCAAAGGCTGGATGGGCTGTAGCGCACACCCACACCACCATTCACCACATTGGTAAGTGTTACCAGGCCGGGTATGTCAGCCGCTACATAAGCACCTGTCAGTGCCATAGAAGGGTAGTATTCACCTTTGGCCGCTTTTACGCCCGAGCCGGCTGCTTTCACACGGTAGTTCATGGCTTCCATGTCCTTACGGCTTTGCAGTGCCTGTGCTTCCCATGTTTCAAAGTTGCGGGTATCGGTAGTTACCGTAAATGCAGTGGCATCAGGTACCAGTTCTGTTTCTTCCGGCAGGCCCAGCATTAGGTTCATATTGATGTAGGTAAGCTTCCAGTTGTTTTCCGCATCTACGAGCGCCAGCTCTATGTTCGACTGTTGCAGTTCTGCTTTCAGCAGGTCGTTGCGTGCCAGCAGGCCATTCTTTTCCAGGTTGCTGAGGTCGGCTACGCGGTGCTGCGATTGCTTCAGGTTTTCTTTCACAATATCCAGTGCTGCTTTTGCCTTATACAGGTTGCTATAGGCAGCTATGGTATTGGCTACTACTTCATCCCTGTCTTTTTCAGCATCCAGTGTGGCTGCTTTCTGCAGGTATTTAGCGGCATCTATGCCATGCTGTATCCTGAAACCCGAAAATACAGGTATAGATAAGCTGGCCATGCCATAGGTTACGGAGCTTACTTTCAATGATTGTGCAGAAGAACTACTGCTACCACCTTCCGCACTACCGCCCGACTGGCCACCCAGCTTTACTTTCATGTCCACATTGGGCTGGTTCAGGCGTAGGTAAGAACCGCTTGCCGTCAGGTCAGGCAGCCTTCTTTCGCGCGCCTCGCGCAGGGCACCATTGGCCTCTGCTACTTTGGCTGCATTTAGTTTTATTTCCTTACTGTTCTGCAGGCTCAGTGTTATGGCTTCGTCCAGCGACAGGTTTCTTTTTTCCTGGGCATTTACAGCCATACCGGCCAGCAGTATAAAAACAAGTGCTACGGGTTTTATATTAATTCTCATACGTTAGTATTGCTTTGAAGATGCTTTTTAGATGTATGCTTAATTTCTTTTTCAGATGTTTCAGCAGGTCCAAATCGGGTATATCCTGCAGGTGGTTGATGTCTTTATAAAAGTGGCGGGTAGTTACCAGTTGGTTGGTAGTGCCTACCATCGTTGCCATCATAAGGGGTATATCTATACTGCGCTTGAAAACACCTTGTTTCTGGCCATCGGCTATTATCTTTTTAACCAACTCCTGGTTTTTCTTTTTCATTTCATGAAGCTGATGCGCCAGCACCGTGTTTTTCTGCATCATTTGCTCGCGGGCTACTATTTTATGAAAGTCTTGCTGGATGAAGTATTTGTCGAGATAGGCATCTATCAGGCATTCTATTTTTGCCAAAGGCCCCATGTCTGTATTTAGCAACAGGTTTTCCAGCCGTGTGCGGATTTCGGACGAATATCTTTCCACTATGGCTTCCAGCAGTTTTTCCTTCGACCCGAAGTAGTAGGATATCATGGCCACATTTACATCTGCCTCTTTCGCTATATCCCTTACAGATGTGCCCTCGAAGCCCCCTTCTGCAAAGAGCCTTTGGGCGGCATCTATGATCTGTAATTGTTTTTCTGAATATTCCATAATCGGTAATTGCGGGTCCAAAATTAAACGGTCGTTTGATTTTAAACAAACGTTTAATTAAAATAAAATGTTAATGGTGGATAGAAATAATCTATGAATACTGTCAATACAGGTGTTAGCTGATTTTTGCCCAGTGATTTTGAGCTGCTTCCGCCATAAGGATGTTGCGGATACCCTGGTGCTGAGGGTGGGTGAGGGA
>CABHOP010000099.1 GCA_902168085.1 uncultured Bacteroides sp. | reverse complement strand
CTTTACCTCCATTTTAGTCTGTTTTGAGGCCAAATGACCTGAATTGCGTTTGGAAGCAATGATGACCGTATCCTTTCTAAAATTTCCAAGGCAAAGTCGCCGCTATATTTGTAAGTCTATATGGTAATCGTGATTCAGAAGAAAATAAGAACATTATTGCCTCAGCAGAATTACTTAAACGCAAAAGAAAAGATGAAAGTTTAATGATTCATTATTAAGATGCTGAATCTGCAAATGTCCGGGGTTAAACATTCATTGGTTTTTCATTTCAGCCGCACTGAAAATTCCTCCATTCACTCTATGCCACATGTTGTTTTTTCCAAATAAACCCGTCCAATACATAGTGTGTAGACTGTGGTAAAGAGAGTAAAGGTATCAATAAAGCCAGCAGCTCTTTGCTCCGCAGCAATGGCAATGATTGGAACACAGCAAAAATGCTACCATGCTCTTTCCATATCATACCATCCCAAAGCCCTTCTTCTATGTAGGCAAACAAAAAAATGGACAGCAAGAAAAAAGCTACCGTGCCACGGTAAAGTTTATGTTTATATACAGTTGCACTTTTTTGAGCTTGTTCGCTCTTATTAAATGTCCATATGAGTGCCATGTATGGGATGCCATGTGATACAACATTGAGAAGTGTAAATGTCATATCTCCATTGAAATGAACAATACCAAAATACCATGTAAGAAAGGTACCGGCGATTATAAGATTCTTAGGAATATTAAACCGCTTTGATGTGTACAACATCCATGCCTCCTTGCCGATGTAAGCTGATAAAATTAATAGGTAGATATATAAGGCTACATTCTTTACAATAACAGTATCCATACTGATAAAGTCACCCTCTATAAACCAGTTGAAATTTCTGCCTGCCGTAACGTGCCAGAATATAATAGGGTATACCGTGGCTGCATATATGGCCAGCACATCTATCGTAGCAGGTATGCTGTGTTTATTTTCCCCACGCGAATACAGGCGCATAAATCCATATTGCTGACGTATAAAATGATAAACGGCAAGATACGCCAGTATTCTCCAGAACATTAGTGCATCCATTGTGTAAAGAAACACCCCGGCTATATAGCAAAGCACAGGAACTATAAGATATAGGGTACGGTAACGGTTGAACCGTTCTTTATTCCAATAGGTCCGAAATAGTGTACTGTATACATGCGCAACATCTATCAGCAAAACAAGAATGACCCAGGCATATACCGGTAGTTCATCTGTACTTTTAAACCTATTTGGCAGCAAGGCAACTATTATCAACGCTACAAAGCTTGGCAATAGTATGTATATACTATCGAAGGCAGCATTGCGTATCCATGGTTGTTTAAAACGCTCTTCCATCTATAGTGAATTGATGATTTGCTGCGCACTACGTATACCTTGGTAAAAGCCCTCTTCAAAAATGGATATACCACTCAGGTCGGTATGCGCGAAGTATATTTTGTCATCGATGGGTTGTTGCGCCACTCTGCGTTCGTCACTCCAGATATACCCCGGTGACGGCATGATCATTCCATGCCCCCATACACATATGTCTATGTTTGATACATAAGCAGTTATTCCAGGGTGTGCATACTCCAGGTCGCCCATAATATATTGTTTCCAATATTCGTAGTCTTTGTTATGAACCTTACTGCGGGCTGCAGTCGTGTTTGTATCTACTACAGGCAGATAGTACGTAATCACCTGCTGCGCACTGGCTTTTAATAATTGATGATTGGCACGAACATACCCAACAGATTCCCTACCATATACCACATTATCCCAGCTAAGTACTGCTCCCTTGCCTTCGGGTATATGTTGCACTGTAACATTGGCGACTACCCATGGTGCATAGGATGCTATATCATAAATACCATCCCGCTCTGCATTGTCAACCTGCAATAAGTGCTTATTAATATATTGTGGTGTACACATTATTACTTTTTGGGCACGCACAACGGTAGATTGCTTTTTCTCTGCATCATAGCAATACACTGCTATTCTATTATTATCCTCTATACTCACCTTGTAAGCCAGTGTATTTGTAATAATATTACCTACATCGTTTCCACGCAGCGCTTTCATCAGGAAGCCATTTCCTTCCGGCCATGTTAATACATCTGCCCCTGTAGCATTCGCAGCAGTTCCTTTTCGGGCAGCAAAATAATGCAGCCCTGCCCACGCGGATGTTTGTCGAAGGTTTGCACCATAGTCATCCTTACAGCAATATTCAAGATACCACAATAGATGTAGGGCATTATAGCCCTGTTGGTGCAAATATGTTTCAAATGTTATTGCATCAAGCTTTCTGTATGTTTCATCTGCCGAAGATGCATCCACAGGTATTGCAAATGCATACTTATTGTCTTTGCCTTTAGCCAGCTTCATCTCCTCTACATGGCGGAAGAAATCAGCTATCTGTGCTTTTTCTGTGTCAGGAACACCAAAGTTGGGAACCAATCCTTCCTGCCAATAGCCTTTGATAAGTAATCGCTCTTCAGGATCGTGACATAGATGATAATCATTATACACCGGCAGCCCGTTACTGTAACCTGTTATTACTCCGCACGATTGTAAGAACTCTATCAACTCTTTATTCTGCACATCAGGTACCGGTAAATAGTGTGCTGCCCATGGATATGCGGTAATACTATTTTCACCGTATACGGAGTTGCCACCTGTTTTGCTATCCATCTCTATCATCAACACATCATCCACACCATGCATCCCCAGCCAGCGTCGCGCTGATAAGCCTGAAATACCACCGCCAATTATCAATATGTTTACATCTTTGGTTTCAGATGGCGCAGGTAGATGTTGTGTATTGCGAAGTAAATGACCTGTTTTGTGGTTAGCGCCTGCTATCCCACCCTTTATGTGCTTATTATTGCTGCCCCTATCATTGCAGGCTGATGGCATTGATACAATTGCGGGCAGTGCCGTGAATGCAAACAAGCGCTTCAGGAACTCCCGCCGCTTCATATCAGTGTATATATGGCGCCCACTCATCTTCAAAATAGTTTACCAGTACCTGGTTGTTAAGCCTGTTCACGTCTGTTTGTACCTCGTCCATATCTGGTGGAAACAAAAACATGTTTTTCATTGATGTTACATTTACAAACCTAAGCCCGCTTGGTAAATTATCCGTATGCTTCCAGTTATATTTCTTCATGCCCATCACATAGCCCCATTCGCCAAAAGATGGTACATATACATGATAAGGTAAAGTAATGAACCCCGTTGCAGCCAGCGTATGATTGATGCACCAGTAAGATTTTTTAGCAATAAGTGGTGAGGTAGATTGTATCGCCACTATCGCATCATCTGTAAGTAAATGATGTAGTTCTTCATAAAACCGTGTACTGTACAGCTTGCCTATAGAATAGTTAGAGGGATCAGGGAAATCAATAATTACAAAATCGTACAGCTGCTTATTAGCCCGAACCCAATTAAAGGCATCGCTGTTAATAATAGTTACTTTAGGCGATAGCAGAGACCTTTTATTTAAAGCCAGCAGCATTTCATTCTTTTTAAAGATGCTGGTCATGGCAGGATCAAGGTCTACTAATGTTATTCGTTCTATATTGGAGTATTTTAAAACTTCACGCGCAGCAAGCCCATCTCCACCACCCAGTATCAATACACTTTTTGCATGAGGCAGTGCTTGTAGCCCGGGGTGTACCAGCGCCTCGTGGTACCGATATTCATCTGCTGAGCTGAACTGCAGGTTGCCATTCAGGAATAATTTTAATTCCCTACGGTTCTTGGTAAGCACAATACGCTGATAGGGCGTGCTCTTGCTATATATCACATTATCCTGAAATGCCAGTGTTTCGGTATAGCTCATTATGCGTTCGGCATATACAAAACCAACCAGTAGCACCACTATACTGCCCATAATAATGCTGATGTAGAGCTTTCTGTATCGTACGGTTTCCTGAAACTGGTATAATAGAAATGCAGCTACGCCAATATTCAGTATACCGAAGAAAAGCGATGTGCGCATGAGGCCAAAATAAGGTACCAGCAATAATGGAAAAATGATAGATGCCAGTAGTGCTCCTATATAATCGAATGTAAACACCTGAGATACCAGGTCTTTAAAAGAAACACTTTTTTTCAGTATGCGCATAAGGATAGGTATTTCAAGCCCTACCAGTATGCCTGTGATACTAACCAATGCATATAGTACCAGTCTGAAAGAAGCAATATGTTCAAACAATAAAAACAATAACGGAGAACTGCAGCCGCCAACTATTCCTACTAATATCTCTATACGTATAAACCATTTCAGTAGGTTATCATCTACATATTTGGATAACCACGAGCCTATGCCCATTGAAAAGAGGTAAGTACCAATAATAGTAGAAAACTGCGTTACCGAATCCCCCAGCAAATAGCTGGCAAGTGTGCCTGCTATCAATTCATAAATAAGGCCACACGTGGCAATTACAAAAACAGAGAAAAGAAGAATGCGTTGTCGCTGTTGCAATATTTTCTCAGCTACACCAGGCTTATCCATGTATGGCAGAACTTATTATAATAGCTATCGCCAGTATGATTGCTGCCGCTACAACCGCTATAGCCACATTCTGTTTTTCGATAAGTTCCTTCCATAGGTTTTCAGGTGTTATCTTTTCAATAATGACGAAGCATATCAGCAGTATGACGATACCCAGCAAAGAGTATACTGTGGAGGCCACTACATATTTCATGTTTATCATTTCCATATTATAGTTTTAATATTAATTGGTTATTTGTGGTAAAATCTGTTGCTATGCGAATTGCCAGATGCCTGTGCCGCACTTTCATTATCATCTCCTATTATTTTATAGCCCATTATACCAGCCCAAACGTAACCACTAAGGGCAAGCAGGCATATAAGCACATAATATTTTATCCTTTTAATGGAATTGAATAGGTGATTCATGTTGTTTACTTATGAAAATAAAAATCATTGTTTTGCTGTTGGTATCTAATGAAGTATTTCAACGTAGGATAGGCTAATATTAAGACCAGCATCAGGAACATATTGGAATAGAGCATTCCATCTTGTACAATTATTACATCCAGATTAAAGTTTTTCATAGAATCTGTACTCGGGAAAATATTTACTTTATAGGTACCACTCGGTATATTCGATAACACAGCTTCTACATCATTGCTTCCTTCACTCCAACTCTCTCCACCTTCATAGCCACTGTAATATTCTATTACTTTTGTAAATTCAAAACTGTGCCCTGTTTTTTCATTTACTATTGTCACTGGTATTTCCAACCATTCATTGTACGCATCTGCCTTCAAATAAAAAGTAAGAGATGAAGGGCCATTTACAGTTATTGTTCCGGCATCAATTGGCGTTACTTTAGCAAGGGTAGTATCTCTTGACAATTGAAAGCTGGCATTAAACAATTGTTTTTCCGGCTTCATAAAGCCTATCATTAATTGTGCTACCATTAGCACCACAAGCATTATACCTGCACAATTTCTGATGATCGGCCATTTATCCACATCAGTCTCCTCGTCTTTATCAATAAAGCCATCGGCAAATGCCTTTTTCACTTCACCGTTAGGCACATACATACCCTTATACCATATTAGCTCACCATCTTTTTCCTCAGATACCAGCATATCTGGCGGGTCGATATATTCTTCAACTTTCAGCTTGTGAATATCATCTAAGATATTGGTGTCGAACTCACCTACTGCATATATTATATCATATGTATAGCTTACATAGTGGTCGTATTTCTTGTACGGATCTTGTTGTAGTGCTGCATATTCAGAGCTCATCACATTGGTATTCATCACCTGAAAATCCTGCCTGTCGGACTTCCACACAAAATTCCATTCTCCGGAAGTAAGCGCTAACACATAATAGCTGTCTTCATCAGGATTAAACAACAAGTATTCCTTCCAATATATGTCTTCCTCTGGCTCATGCTTTTCAAGATAGGCACTGACTGCAAAGCGCTTACCTTTTAAATTACCCTCCTTACCTAGTGCCAGTGCAGGAAAAAATCGATCTCTGCTATGAAATTTTCGGATAATATGTGCAGATGTATTATCATCTTTACTAAAGAATGTATGGCAATAGCTACATCCAAACCAGGCACTACCCTTCACATCGTAATAGCGTATAGAATTGCTACAAGATGGACATACAACTTCCTCATACTTCCAACCATTATCTGCTACCATGTTATCTTAGCATTTCTTGTTTATTGGTTTCAGTAGCATTAAAATATCGCAGCGTATCATGGTATATGGCCCTCACTTTATTACTATTATCATTATTAAAGTTGGATAAGAATACATCGAAGGTAGCAATGCCATATTCCGGCCATGTGTGTATTGATAAATGAGATTCTGTTAGACATACTATAGCCGTAAATCCTCCATTTTCAAAGCTATGATAAGCTTCTCCTACTTTAGCCAATTGATACTGCGCTATTGTGTCATTAAAAAACTGTCTGCAGCTTTTTGCATCGGTAAGATGTTGTTCAGCAGCTTTAAAAGTAGAAAGTATATGTAAGCCGGGGGTATAGCTCTTTTCCATAGTTAAGTATCTTCAAATATATTATTATTCCCTTTCTTCGTCAAGATGTCAATTTCTATGGCATAGCGATGAGAAGGCTACGTATTAATAATTGAAGTATTAAATATTTCTTATCCGCAGACATAAATAAATCTTCGGTGATTATAACATTTCTTAAAATAAGCCGCATTAAAACTCGCAATAAACTTTTCAAAGTCGTCTTCTGAGGCAATTTGTAGTGTTCAACACCTAAAATGCGCTCTTGAGGTCAAATGACCTTCTATACAAGTCAGGGTTGAAATTAAAGGCACAAAAGGATTAAGTTTATCCATAGGTTTCAGTAATTATACTGTAGTTTTTAATAATACATTTTCTGGCGTAACTGAGAATTATGGTAAATATGAATATGAAATTTTCAGAAGAGCGCATAAAACCTTGGAGTGAGGATTTCGACGTGTTACTCAAAAACTACCAACTATGAAACGATTAATATTTATCAGTGTTATTCTACTAGTGTTATACTGGCCAAGTGACGGTAATTGTAAGGGAGACCTAAAGGCCGTTGCTACTGATATACGCATATACCATGACAAAAATGATGAATGCTTTGTGAAGGTATCATTGAAGAACAATGGGAAGCAAAAGGCATATATGGAATACCGTTCACAGTATTCTGTACATGTAAGTGATAGCAACTTGTTGCAAAATGACGTAACTATAGTTATTCCGGGTTATTCAGCTATAAAGCTGATTAGAGGGAAAGATATACCATGGTCTTCCATAGACATGGGCATATTGCCACCAGCTGATAGTCTCGGGCGTTTAAATTATCAAAATTTCTTAGATAGCCTTACGTCATGTGTCGATGCTATAAAAACAAAACGTATCAATGGAGAAGAGTATTATGCATGTTATCCGAATCAATCGATAGCGTTTTATTGTAAAGTTTCCTTCAATTCAAAAGACGTAATGGTGCTTTTAAAAACTTTGGAGCGTAGAAGGGCAGATATTGATTCGATATATTTAAATTTGAGCATACTATTAAACGGGCAAGAAGTAGTGATCCCAGTTTTATTCCAAAGAGAATATGTTGATTTTATTAAAAAGCGTATCCTAGAGTTGGAATAGTTAATTCCCATATGCTAATCCGTACGAAAGTGGCCTTTATGCAGGCTCAGCAAAAGCTGATAAGAACGCTGAGTATTCCAGTTAACATAAACCGATTCATTTGTCAACTTAAATAAGGACTAATAAATAAAACCTTTACAATACAAATCCAAAAATGTAAAGTATTAACCCTGTAATGCAGGTTAAAGCCATATCCCACATACCTATCTTGCCCCATAATCTGTGCGTTTTACTAAAGCGGTTAGGCTTAGGGTTCTTGTCAAATTTTATTAGCGAAAAAATTATTAATACTATCCAAATAAGAGAAGTAGTGATGGATAACAGGGTATGAAAATAGATTGTAAAATTTAGGAATAGGGTTCCTTCATAAGCAGAGCCTTTCACCATTTCAAATATTCCGCCATTTTGTTTCATATCATACTCAAAAAGAAGTACAACGAAGAACAAAATAATAAACATTGCCAATTGAATCTTCTTATGTAATCCATAGGCCCGGTCACGTTTCACTTTTTTAAATGAATACCACAATAGGGGTAATATAACAGCCATAGATACTACGACAATGTCCATTAAAACATCGCAGCGTGCTCCAAAAATACTGGGCGGTAAATTCAATTCCATATACAAATGTTTTACTACTACTATTTAAATTTCAGCTTGGCATTATAGCTACCTTTTTATTTTTAGCTCATAAAAATCTGTTCTTCTATCCTTTAAATTTCTTACACTTCCATAGGTGTGCAACTCGTGTAACAGAGATAAGTCAACTTCAGAAATCAGAATCATTTCTGTATTAGGCGTAGCTTCACTTTTAATGCAGTTAGAAGGGAAAGCAAAATCACTTGGGGTGAATACTGCCGCCTGCGAGTATTGAATATCCATGTTTTCAACTTTGGGTAGGTTCCCAACGCTACCTGTGATAGCAACAAAGCATTCGTTTTCTATAGCACGTGCCTGCGCACAAAGACGAACACGCATGTATGCGTTTTGTGTATCAGTTAAAAAAGGAACAAATAAAACCTGCATTCCCTGCTCTGCAAGAAGACGCGGCAATTCCGGAAATTCAACATCGTAACATATCAATATACCTATTCTTCCCGCATCTGTATCAAATACTTTCAAATCATTACCACCACGAATACCCCAATGCTTTGCTTCATCCGGGGTGATGTGTATCTTTTCATATTTATCTACGGTGCCATTGCGATGACAGAGGTAGCCGATATTTTTCAGATGATTGTCTTCAATACTTGGGAAACTACCCGTTACGATGTTAACATTATATCGAATGGCCAGCTCTTTAAACCTATCTTTCATCTCTGGCGTGTATTGGGCAAGTTGCCGCATTGCTTCTGCCTCAGACAAATGGTTAAATCCGGCCAATAATGGGCCGTTGAATAATTCGGGAAGTACGGCAAAGTCGCTTTTGTATGCGGAGACGGAATCTATAAAGTACTCCACCTGGCTAAACATTTCATTAATATCCTTGTAGGGCCGCATTTGCCACTGTATCAACCCAATGCGTACATAGGTTTTTACATTGAAAACATTTTTCAGCTCTGATACATAGTATACATTGAACCATTGCAATAAGGTCGCGAACTCTTTACTCTGTTCGTCTTCCGGCATGTAGTTTTTTAAAACTTTCTTTACATGGAAATCATTCGCCAGTTGAAAGGACAATACAGGGTCATAAATCTCTTTACCTTTTACCTTCTGGATATACTGCTTAGGGGTAAGGGTATCGGAATATTTATGATAATTGGGCAGGCGGCCGCCGAAAATGATTGCCCGAAGATTGAGGTTTTCGCAGAGGTCTTTCCTGGCGTCATAAAGTCGTCGCCCCAATCGCAATCCCCGATAATCGGGATGTATAAAAACTTCTATCCCGTATAGCACGTCGCCATCAGGGTCATGGGTGCTGAAAGTGTAATTCCCGGTTATTTGCCTATATGTGTGATTATCCCCGTACTTCTTGTAATCGACTATAATAGATAAGGCACACCCTACAACTATGTTATTAATTTTTATAACAATTTGCCCTTCCGGGAATCTTGTGATAAGATTTTCTATAGCATTAAGGCTCCAGTAGCTACCTTGCCAACCCTGATAAGAAGCCTTCATGGCCGTAAGCAATTCCTGGTAATCTTCAAAGCGCAGTGGCCCGATTTCAACTTGTTCAATCATATAAAGAATTGTAGTGTTATAAACTACTTGCGGCAATTTTGAGAAAATCTGTCGCTGGTATAAATTTACAGCTACTTCGTTACGGTTTGCTAACAAATTACAACCGCTTAGGTAATGATATATCTGAAATGCTATAATTGTCATTTATGAGTACGCCCAAATTTGCTGCACCCGCGGTTTCTGTTTATTCAGAATTGAAGAAAAGAGTCAATGATTATTTTAAAAACAATAACCTTTCGCCAACCGGAAATGTGCACCTCTATATTAAAGCGGCATTATTGATCCTCAGTTATATAGCAATTTACATACACTTAGTGTTTTATACCCCTGTAGCTTGGTTAGCTATAGCCGAATGTGGATTGTTTGGCCTACTTACCGCAGCCATAGGGTTCAATGTAATGCATGACGGCGCTCATGGAAGCTTTAGTAAGAATTCAAGGATTAATATGCTAGCTGCATTCACACTTGATTTCTTAGGTGCCAGCAGTTTTATGTGGAATACAAAACACAATGTCATACATCATGCATATACAAACATCGAGGGTGTAGACGATGATATCGAAGCCGGCATCCTATTGCGAATGGCACCACAACAAAAGCGATATGGCTTTCACAGGTACCAGTATATATATTTCTGGCTACTTTATGGCTTGCTCTACATAACATGGGTGTTCTATACTGATTACAAAAAATACTTTTCAAGTAAAGTAGGCCAGGTACCGCTGAAAAAATTGAAGTTAAGGGACCATATTATATTTTGGTTTTTTAAGGCATTCCACTTATTACTATATGTTCTATTGCCGGTTTATATGGTTGGTTTTGGCTCTTGGCTAATAGGATTTCTATTTTATACATTCTCCAGCGGCATCATTCTTAGCCTTGTATTCCAGTTAGCACACGTTGTCAAAGAAACAAAATTCCCGGACCCGATACTACCAGCTAATAAAATGGAGGATGAATGGGCAATTCACCAATTGAAGACCACTGCAAACTTCGCTACCTCCAACAGGATAATTACTTGGTGGGTAGGAGGTCTGAATTTCCAGGTTGAACACCACTTATTCCCTAGAATATCACACATACATTATCCCGCTATTAATGTAATTATAAAAAAAGCCTGTGCGGATTTAGGAGTTCCCTATATTGAACATTCTACAATGCGATCTGCTATATCATCACATGTAGCGCATTTAAGGAATTTAGGGCAACCTGACAGGCAAATGGCCAGATAGTATAAGCCTACTTATAAACCAAATGAAAATGATACATATTATCTACTTGGCATCTGCTTGTTCTCCAGCAAGGCAATATGCGCCTTGTTAATCAATTTAGTAGCTTTATTATTAACATTTTGAAAAAATATTTTCCATTAGTTTTGCGGCCAATTCAGGCGCATGTTATCCAGATTCAATACTAAGGTTCTTACTCCCGGGCTTATAGCCATTTTAGTATTGGTAGCATCGTTTATATTACCACAGTATTCGAAAGCGCATCCGGCATCTGCTGAAATGAGATTGGTTGAGCAGGCCATATGCTACCCTACTGTTTCTATAGTTGACGAATCGGGCATTGTAATACAACCCGCAAGCGGCCATGTAGATTTGCATGCGCGCATCCTAAACAAGATTAAGGTGAAGGTCCAGGGAAGGAAGGATCATGCTGACCCCACCACGAACCATTTGCTGCAGCCATCTGCAACTATTACCAATACATATTCGGTTACCAACTGGCCGGGCATGACAAAGCCGGCCTACTACCTGTTCCTTTTCAGATACACCTTGTTCTGATTTAGCAGATCCACGTCTTCATTTCGGGTTGATACGGTCAGCCATTCCTAAAAACAGACAATAAACTTTATTCGCAGCGTCATTGCGCAAAGGAATCTTTTTGCATTCCACATAATATCAATTTAAACATACAAACATCTGCAGGCGGGGCCTCTGTATAGGCGGTGCCTGGTAAAAAAATGAAACTATGAATGAACTGTTAGCATTATTCCATAACCTGACGAATCCGGACTGGATCATACAACATGGCGGCCTGTACATCATATTATTTATCGTCTTTGCGGAAACAGGTTTATTTATCGGCTTCTTTCTGCCGGGGGATACGCTTTTATTTATAGCCGGCATGCTCATTGCCAATGCCGTTATGCCCGATAGCGCCCCTTTATTCTCCCTGCTATACTGGACTTTTCTGATATCACTGGCGGGTATTTTGGGCAATTACCTGGGTTATTGGTTCGGCAATAAGTTTGGCGACATGTTGCAGCATAAAGACAGCCGTTTGTTTAGACGCAAATATTTAATGCAGGCCCACGATTTCTATGAGAAAAAAGGTGGCAGCGCTATTGTACTGGCCAGGTTCCTGCCCATAGTCAGAACATTTGCCCCCATAGTAGCCGGCATGGTAAAAATGGATGGACGCAAATTTTCATTGTATAATATATTGGGTTCCTTTATATGGGTAGGCAGTATCACCGGGGCTGGTTTTCTACTGGGCGAAAATGCATGGGTAAAAGACAACCTCGAAAAAATCGTCATCGGAATTGTGGTAGTTACTACCACCCCTGTCATCATTAAATTTATATCCGGCAGGAAAAAGAAAGTAGTGGATCCCGCTTAGAGAAATGACAGCTCTGTATCCAAAACAAAAATATTTGGGTGTATTATTAACATGTACATACAGATAAACTATGTAACTTAAATGGACAAACACAGCTCATGTCTTATCCATATCAAATCAAGTCGCTGGAAGCATACAATGCCGCATGGAAAAAAAGTGTAGAAGACCCCGAAGGTTTTTGGGCAGCAGTAGCATCTACATTTTTATGGAAAAAGAAATGGCACACAACACTGGAGTGGAATTTTACAGAGCCAGATGTAAAATGGTTTGCAGGTGGCAAATTGAATGTAACGGAAAACTGCCTTGACAGGCACTTAGGCACCCTGGCCAATAAGCCTGCCATTATATGGGAACCTAACGACCCTGAAGAACATCACAGGGTAATAACCTACCGCGACCTGCACCATAAAGTAATACAGTTTGCCAATGTGCTGAAGAACAATGGGGTGGTAAAAGGCGACCGTGTATGTATCTATATGGGTATGGTACCTGAGCTGGCTGTTGCCGTACTGGCCTGCGCACGTATAGGTGCCGTACATTCTGTAATATTTGGTGGCTTCAGTGCGCAAAGCATAGCCGACCGGTTGCAGGATGCACAGGCTAAATGCATCATCACCTGCGATGGTGCATACCGCGGCAATAAAGATATCCCTCTCAAAAATGTGATAGATGATGCATTGGTACAATGCAGATTTGTAGAACGGGTCATCGTACTTACCCGCACGCATACGCCTGTCAGCATGATAAAAGGCCGCGATGTATGGTGGGAAGATGAAATAAAGAAAGTAGAAACGATGGGCAACCCCGACTGCCCCGCAGAGGAAATGGATGCAGAAGACCCGCTGTTCATATTATATACATCGGGCTCTACAGGCAAACCTAAGGGCGTAGTGCATAC
>CABHOP010000098.1 GCA_902168085.1 uncultured Bacteroides sp. | reverse complement strand
AGACCTTTTTCGTATCCTTTCATATGAATACCGAAACCAGCCATCAAAAGCGTGGCGGTGAGGTTATTTATAGCGGCACGAATGTAAACAACGTTGCTTCAAAGGCATTGGCAGAAAAGATAACTGCAGCCCTGAATAGACTCAATAATGTGCCTACTGTGCTAACAGATAAAAACCTGGTAGTACTGAAAGACAATGCAGTACCTGCTATAGTAGTAAGCCCCGGGTACATCAGCAATGAGCAAGACCTGCGCAAACTGAAAGACCCCGGCATCCAAAAAGAGCTGGCTATGCTGATAGTAAAAGCCATACAGGAATAAAAGCGTACACCTCGTGATAAATAGAAATAGCCGCCCTTGGGCGGCTATTTCTATTTATGTGCAATGCTATGTTGTTATACCAGCATGGTTACCGGGTTTTCCAGGTGGGCTTTCAGCGTTTGCAAGAAGCGGGCACCTACGGCACCGTCTACTACCCTGTGGTCGCAACTAAGCGTTAATTTCAGCAACTGACGGATAACAACCTGGTTGTCTTCTACTACCGGTGTAGGCACTATTTTACCTACCGCCAGTATGCAGCTATCTGGCGGGTTGATGATGGCTGTAAACTCATCTATATCCATCATACCGAGGTTAGATATAGTGAAGGTATTGCCTGTAAATTCCTGTGGTTGCAGCTTTTTAGCTTTCGCTTTATCTGCCAGCTCTTTAGCTTCTACCGCTATTTGCGATAGTGACTTCTGGTCGGCAAACTTCACTACAGGTACTATCAGGCCATCTTCAATAGCTACTGCCGTACCTACGTGTATATGTTCGTTCTGGCGGATGAAATCGCCCATCCATGAGCTATTTACTTCCGGATGCTTGCGCAGTGTCATAGCGCAGGCTTTTATAATAAGGTCGTTGAAAGACACCTTAGCAGGCGATACATCATTGATAGCCTTGCGCGCTTCTATGGCTTTATCCATAGTCACCGTCATACGTAGGTAGAAGTGCGGCGCAGTAAACTTACTGTCTGACAGGCGCTGTGCTATCACCTTACGCATTTGTGAAAGCGGCTTATCTGTATGCCCTTCTGTACCCGGTGTAAAGCTTGCTACCGTAGCGGGTGCGCCTGCTTTGGCAGGAGCGGCCTGTGCAGCTTGCTGAGAAGGCTGGTAATTATCAATATCCCTTTTGATGATGCGGCCGTTGTCGCCGCTACCCTTCACGTTGTGTATATCTATACCTTTATCTTCTGCCAGTTTTTTAGCCAGCGGAGAGGCTTTTACACGCTCATCGCTTGAAGTAGCAGGTGCTGCTTGTGCAACAGGCTGTTGGGCTTGTGCAGCAGGTTGTGCAGGTGCATTGCCTTCATTGGCATTACCTGTAGCTGCGCCACCTGTAGCAGGCGGTGCTTCATTCAGGTATGCTGTAATATCCGTACCTTCTTTACCCACAATGGCTATGATGTCATTCACCTTAGCAGCTTCACCTTCCTTCACGCCCACATACAGCAGCGTACCATCCGCATAAGGCATTACTTCCATAGTAGCCTTATCGGTTTCTACTTCTGCCATCACATCATCACTCTTTATCTTATCGCCTACTTTCTTGTGCCACGCTACTATCTTTCCTTCCTTCATCGTATCGCTGAGCAGTGGCATACGTACTACAGTAGCATCACCGGGCTTAGGTGCCGGTGCGGCTTTTGCTGGCGCTGCGGCTGCTTGCTGCGCAGATTCTTCTTTAGCCGGTTCAGCTGTGGCTTTATTGCCTTCACCTGCCAGTATGCTTTTATAGTCTTCGCCTTCTTTACCTATGATGGCGATAATATCATTCACTTTTGCGGCTTTTCCTTTTTCTACACCTATATACAGCAGTGTGCCATCTACATATGGCATTACTTCCATGGTTGCCTTATCGGTTTCCACTTCTGCTATTACATCATCGCTTTTAACCTTGTCACCTACTTTTTTGTGCCATTCCGCTATCACCCCTTCTTTCATCGTATCACTCAGCAGCGGCATACGTATCGCTTCGGCCATAAGTCTTGTCTATTGGTTTTTGAGTGTCAAAAGTAACACAATTGATTGATTTGTTTGCGTGTCATTCCCCCTAGTTATCGGATAGGGAAAACTATCATATTCTTAGTACTCTACCTGCAGGTTAAGGGCATCTTTCAGGCTGCCGAGGTGCGGGTTTTTCTGCACCATAGCATCAAATATCTCCTGCTTGCTCAGCACGGTTGTTTGTTGCTGTGCAGCTACCGCACTATCCTCCACTATTTTGGTGGTGATACGTATCATCACCCCGCTGGCCTTCCTGAAGTAGTCTATCAGCGTATTACGGTAGTCCATAGCATAGGTATTGGTCAGGTCGGTAGGGCAAATGATGCGTATCTCATCGGGGGGAAACACTTCCAGCTTCATTTGCAGGAGCTGTGCGTACAGCATGCTTTTGTTCTGCCCACGTACCATTTCTCTATGCTCTTCCCATATGCGGGCTACCATTTCGTCCGTCAGTTCTGCCTTTTCCTGCTCAGCAACATTGTCAATATCGGCAAGGGCAGCATCCAGGTCCATCAGGTTCTTGCTGATGCGGTGCTTTACGGGAGCACCATCGGTAGTCACGGGTGTTTTAGGCTCATACTTAGGCAGTTCCCGGCGTGGTGGCTGCGGCACAGGTGATGCACCCTGTGGCTGTACCTGCGGCGTTGGCACTGCGGACTCCACAGGTGGCGGTGCAGGTTCACTTACCGGTTGCGTATATGCCGGAGCAGCGGCAGGCATAGCTTGTACCGGTTGCGGTTGCGGCACCGGCGGGGCTGCCATAACCGGTGGCTGCACAGATGCCGGCGGCTGAAAACCTACACTACTGGTGTTTTTTTTTACATCATCAGCCGTAGCCGATGTTGCCTGTAGCAGGTAACAAAGCCTTATGAAGCACATTTCTATGTGCAGGCGTTTGTTAGTGGCGTTTTTATAATTCAGCTCGCTTTCGTTCACCACATTTAATGCAGAGATAATGAACGATGGCGGTACTTGATTGGCTTTTTCGTGAAATACCGGTTTGTGGTCGTTTGGCACATCCAGCAGTTTGGCCATGCGCGGGTCTTTGCAAAGCAAGAGGTTGCGCAGGTGTTCTGCCATACCTTCCAGTATCACATCGCCCTCAAAGCCACGCTCCAAAGCATTATCCAACTGCAGCAGTGTACTGCTTACATCCTGGCTTAGAATATGGTCGGTCAGTTTGAAGTAATAGTCGGCATCGAGCAGGTTGAGGTGCTCCATGGTGCTGCTGTAAGTCAACATGCCGTTGGTAAAGCTCACAATCCTGTCGAGCATACTCAGCGCATCGCGCATACAGCCTTCACTCTTCTGCGCTATCACATGCAGGGCTGCTTCCTGGGCTATAACCCCCTCTTTGGTAGCAATACCATGCAGGTGCGATGTGATATCGTGTGTAGTAATGCGCTTGAAATCGAATATCTGGCAGCGACTGAGGATGGTAGGCAGTATCTTATGCTTTTCGGTAGTAGCCAGTATGAAGATGGCATATGGTGGCGGCTCTTCCAGCGTTTTCAGGAACGCATTGAAGGCAGCGGCGCTCAACATATGCACCTCGTCTATTATATATATCTTATACTTTCCGCTTTGTGGTGCAAAACGTACCTGGTCGGTGAGGTTGCGGATGTCATCAACCGAGTTGTTGCTGGCAGCATCCAGCTCGAATACGTTGAAAGAGGTATTGTTCTTAAAGCTCTGGCAGGTATTACATACACCACAGGCTTCCACATCGGCCGTTGGGTTCTCGCAATTGATGGTTTTGGCAAGAATACGGGCGCAGGTGGTTTTACCTACCCCGCGCGGACCACAAAACAGGTATGCATGCGCCAGGTGCTGATGGCGGATGGCATTCTTTAAGGTGGTGGTGATATGTTCTTGCCCAACAACGGTATCAAACGTCTGGGGGCGGTACTTACGGGCCGAAACTATATAATTATCTGACATCTCTTAAGCCAAAAATAACGAGTAAATAGGCAAAGAAAAAAACTGTTTTAGACGCATGTGAATTACATTAATAAAACTGTTAATTACTTACCCTGCACTACCCAATTTTGTTTCTTTTTGTTTCCGGTTTTTTGGAACATTTTATAGAAACAATCTAACCGATTGATTTATATGCTTATTCTTTTTCACTTGTTTCTTCGGAAACCCATTTTTTAGCCGCATCCATTTCCGCTACCGAAAACCCGCGTGCTTCGCCCGGCACCATGTAGCTAAACGCATCGGTAAAAGAACGCACAGCCGGTTTATCTGTTACCACCGCAATTTTCGTCCACTTTGTGAAATATTTCAGGCCTACCTGCGCATCTTTATACCAGGCACCAATATCCCACTTCAGGAGGTCGGTATCAAGGTGCAGCAGGTAATGAATCTTATCTGTTTGGGCCACTAATTTATCGATAGCGGGGATCAGGACGGTTTCCAGGTCTTCTTTCGTTATTTCGCCTGTGGCATGCACACCTACCACATGCGGTGGCAGGCCTTGTATCATTTGCAGCATAATCGTTTTTTAGGGTGTAAGGTTTAAAATCTATGCCAGCAGATTTATATAGCAAATATACAACAAACATACTATTTTCCCTTTATGCCATTCCAGAATACATCGAACGAAGCTTCGATAGCCTTTTTACGTTTTGATGGATTGGCGGCAATATAGCGTACAGTACCTGTCAGGAAACCATCTAATATGGAATGAAACAGATCGATAGGAATGCTGGCAATCTCGCCGTTTTTCATACCGTCTTTTATAGACTGCATAGCAAATGATGATGTAGATTCCACCTCTTCGCGCGTAAGATTGGTAATGAAGGGGGATGCGCTGAACATGTGCATAAAACGGAAATTCTCCGAATTATCGAGTGCCCATGCCGCTACTTCCGCCCACAGGTGCTTCAGCTTATCGCGGGTAGCTGCCCCTTGGGGGAAGCCTTCCTTCAACGACTCTGCCATGCGTTGCTTCGCCTCTTTATATATGGCATTTATCAATTCATCCTTCGTAGCAAAGTAGATGAATAAAGTACCCGTAGCCACGCCGGCCTCTTTACTGATATTGGCAGTGGATGTATTCTGAAAACCACGCTCTACAAACAAGCGGGTGGCAGCATTCAATATTTTTTGTCTTTTGTCCATAGGTTTTAAAAATTCCACCATTGTTCTGAGGGATAGCTGGCATCCATTACGATACGCTCGCCCAATTTTGGCGTAGTGATATGCACACCTTGTTCCGTTGCACTTTTCGTTACCCGGATGATGGGATCATTCCAGGGATGTACGGAAAGCGTGAACTTACCCCAGTGTACGGGGAAAAGTACTTTTCCTTTCAGGTCGATAGCTGCCTGCACGGTTTGTTCGGGCATCATATGTATCTGAGGCCAGTTGGCGTCATATTGCCCGTTCTCCAGTATCACCACATCGAACGAGCCGTATTTATCACCTATCTCTTTGAAATGCGGTCCGTAACCTGAATCGCCGCCGATGTATATACGGTGTGCCCCGGTTTGCAATACAAAGGAGGCCCACAGGGTTTTATTACGCATCAGGCCGCGGCCTGAAAAATGGCGCGCAGGTGTGGCTGCAATGTTCATACCATTGGTCATAGTCGTTTCCTGCCACCAGTCCAGCTCAGTAATATGCCTGACAGGTACGCCCCAATATTCGAGGTGTGCCCCTACACCCAATGGCACATAGAAGGCACCAACTTTATCTTTCAATTGAGTGATAGTATTGTAATCGAGGTGATCGTAGTGGTCGTGAGAAATGACGATGGCATCGATATGCGGCAGGGAGGCAACATTGAAAACTTCCGTGCCGGGATAGGCCGCGGGGCCCATCCATTGCGCAAAAGAGGCGCGCTTGCTAAAAACAGGGTCGACCAGGATATTGTATGTGCCTATTTGAATGAGATAAGATGAATGGCCGAACCAGGTTATGACCGGCTTATCTGCACCTGCTACTGTAGTATCGAAGGGCAGGTACGGTAATGCTTTAGAAGGTGTACGGCGTGCATCTTTTTTTAGTGAACGTTTTATCACCTCAATATAAGACGCGCCCTCAGCCAGCGTTACAGTATGTAGCAGATTGGCAAAGCTGCCGCTTTTATAGTTGGGCGACTGTTCTATTTTCTTCAATCGTTTGCCTGAAGGATTCTTTCCGAAGGATGCCTGTTGCATAAAAATGTAAATAGCGGTTATTATTACCAGTAATGTTATGACTGTGACCTTTAGTACTTTTTTGAGTATTCGTAGTATCATAAACAAAAATTGACTAATCAGTCATTTATGCAAATGTATGACTGAGATACATATGAAAATGTTAAACCGAAAAAAGTTCAACAAAAAAAGCAGGCGTAGAAACACCTGCTATCCCTAAAGCCTCTTTTTTCTCTTTAGGATTCGCCGTTTACCTTGTCCTATGAAATAGCTAATTATTTCTTTACAAATACAGATGTGGCTATTCTTTTATCTTGCTTGCTGATACGTAATGCATAATTGCCGGAGGGTAATTTTGATATATCCAGCATATGTATGGCTGCATTTATGTTTTTATTTATCTGCACCCTACCTGTAATATCCAGCACTTCAATATTATATGCATCAGCAACCTTCAACTGCAGATTTAAATATATTGTGGCGGGGTTAGGGAAAATATCTACCTCCACGGTATTTACATCTGCTATAGCAGTAGCTGTTTCCAATGAAAGGGCATCGATACTGAGATAAGACCCCCACCCCGTCATATTCATAGACGGGCTAGACCATGGCATGGGCCTTATATTTGCAGTAACAGAGTCGGGCATGGCCGCTGTGTAGTATGTTACCGGGCAATTGAAAAGCGTATACTCTGCAGCCCTACCCAGATATGCTGAGCCAAAGCCTACCGTATCCTGTTGTGCTGTGGCGAGATTCCATTTCGTCAACACAATTTCTACCAAAGCAGAATCGAGATCACCGCCAACCAATTCATTATCTGTGTATGTATAATAGCCTTTTAGCGCAGCAGGCCGGCTATTGATGGCAGCCACCTGCTGCACCCAATCGCAAGTGTTATTATACCATCGCGACAACTTAAGTGCATAGGAGCCCGCTTTCACTGTGTCTGTGCGCCATGTACCGAAATAGTAATCATTAGGTGCAGTTGTAGGTCCTGCGTAGTGCTTCCATGATACAAGGTGGTTTTTACCCAGTGTATCTGTTTGCCAGTTCTCAAATCCGGCATCGGTCAATTGTGCGGATGCGATGTGTGCGCTAATTATGCATAGTGCAGCAAGTAGTAGCTTTTTCATTGTTGTGCTTTTACAGTATACACATCAAGCATTATACCGCAGTTTGGCACAGCGAGCGTATTTATAACTATTGACGGGGTATTTATAAAAATTTGCCTCCAGCCATTACATGCAAAAAATAATTCAACTATCTTTAAGGAACACCTCCCATTTATGAAACTGAAATACCTTGCCCTCTTTCTGTTCATTATGGCCGTAAACAGGCCAGCTATAGCACAACGTGGCGGATATAGAAGTGCCATGCAGGATTATTACCTGGCTAATTCCGTAAACGATAAACGCTTTTTACAGCGCATGACAGTGAGCGTTGGGCTGCAAATGATAAGTGGCAAAGCAGATATTCAGTTCAATGGATTTGCCGATTCGGGCGGATACAGAGCTGATAGCTTTAAAGCGGATATAAAAGCAAAGCAATCATTTGCGGTACACATAGGCAGTTACTTCCCGCTGCTGATAGTGAGCGACAACAGCATGCTGGTGTTTAATATGGAATTGATGGCAAGCGTAAGTAAGCTGACCTATGACAGTATAACCATAACGCCGGGTGCAAAATTTTCAATACCCTTCCAAACCTATCATGCGGGTATGCCCTTAAGTATTGAGTACAGGATGGGAGGTGATGCGCGGCTGAACAAAAACTACAAAACCTGCTTTGGTATTGGTGCCGGTATCAACCCGGGCATTCTCTACTCTACCGATTATAACCGGAACCCACCATTGAAGATAACACCCTTCGTAAAGGCAGAAGCGGGCTTTTTTGCGGGACTTGCCTTCAAGCTACGCGTGATAGCCTATTTCGGTGAAACAGAATATGACTATTCAGAAAACTACAATAAAGTACGTGGGCTGGATAACCTGGTACGTACGGAAATCCATGGCAATTATGGTTATTCTGCGTCGCTGGTCATCATGCCCTTCTCTTATATGTGGTCAAAATAAAGTTGCCTGCAGCGGTGTGCAGGCAACAGCATCTTAAGCTTTCTTTGGTAGCATTACAGGCTGCCTGCGCAATATGCGATATAACCATACACCCGCTGCTGCTATCAACCATAAAGGCCATAGCTGAAATGCAAACAGTATCAGGCCGCGCAGCAAATTCAATCCTTTTCCACCAGCCACCTGCAATTCTGTACCAAAAGGAGTGCGTGTGGCATATTCCGGATTGATAACGGTTTGCACATCTACCATCTCTGGCTGCACAAAGGCTACAGTTATCGTAGCATAGTCTGCTTCATCCAGTAGTTGCAGGTTCTGTATGCGGTGGTCTACTACCGCTTCATCACGTGCATCCTTCTGTGCTATGGCTTCAGGTGTAGATGCCAGTACAGACGCTTCTTTTCCCTTAGCAGGTTGTTGCTGTTCTGCCTTTTCATTCTTCAAAGCGTTTGACAAGTAAGCATATGTAAGGTCTTGCTGCGATATGGTACGGCTTTCTGTAAACTGTGCCATCGTACCCAGTTGTTGCATCACGGTATCTGCATATTCTGCTGGTACTTTCAAAACCAGTTGTGCCGTGGGTGTATATACCTGTGTGCGTTTTAAGGAGTCGGACGTGTAAGGCATATTTTTAACCGACGTTACACTATTGTGTATCTGGCTTTTCACTACCATGCCATGTGCGGCAGCTACCAGTTTTTCGGCCTGCATGGTAGCGGTTACCACATTGGCTACGCGATACTGCATATCTGCCGTTCGGAGTATTTTTCGCGAGCCTGCATGGAGGCCGGAAAGATCTGCCAGTTGTGTAGAGTCTGCTGTGGCAAGATAAGACTCCATAGTGTCTTTACTATTGCAGGATGCGATGGCCAATACAATGGCGATGACAAGAAAATGACGGATGTGCATGGGAATATATTTTGGTTATACCTGTTTATGCCTCAAACACAAAAAGGTAACACTACACATCCTGTTAAAGATTTTGTAAAGCTATGAAGGGGAAGACACTTTCTTTGTGAGCAATGAAGTGTGCAGGCGCTTTATCTATGCCGGTACATCCGCAGCATTATTTATACTGCCAATGCTAGCTATGATGTTTTTTTACCGTTGCTTTAGAAATGATAATATCCATGGCAAAAAAAATCCGCCCGAAGGCGGATTTTATGATTAGTTATTCTCGTTGTTATTGTTGTTGTTGTAACCTCCGCTATTGTATCCGCGGTTATTATCGCGGTTGTAGTTGCCGCCTTCACGGTTGTA
>CABHOP010000097.1 GCA_902168085.1 uncultured Bacteroides sp. | reverse complement strand
GTGTCAGCAGAAAGCGTTGTTTTCGTGATAATACCGGCAGCATCTGTTGGAATTGTTGCCTGAGGTTTGTTTGGCAAACCAGCATTCAAATCTGAATTAGGTCCTACGTTGTCTTTGTTACAAGAAGCTAATGCGATTGCGCATACGCTTGCTACTGTTAAGATTTTTTTCATTTTGTGGTTGTTTGAGTAAAAAAAATAGGCGTAGCCAAACATCTTCTGCTACTCAGGTCAACCACGACCTATAACACAAAAGAGTTAGCCACGCCCGTGAGGGCGTACTTTACCTATCGATTGTGTTATTGCTTACTTAGAGTGGTTGTTCGAGTAGCAATCCGATAGTAGTACTACACCGCAAATGTAATAAACCAATCAATAATAGTAGAGCGGTGATATTATGTTAAGTAGGAATTGACTTTGTAATAATGAGTTGGTAGGTTTGAGGGATGGCATATGAAAAAGAATGTGATGTTGCGCTTAGAGACTTGGATAGTCTAAAAACGAGGGGCGTACATAGAAATGCAGTGAGCTTCATGTTTACAGAGGGCATTAAGCATCTTACTGAAATTGAACGAATAACCGTTATATTTATCTTAATAGCCGATGGACATGTACGGACTGTAAATAGTATATATCCCATATCAAAAACTACATGGATAGAGATTACAGAAAAAGGCACGGCATTTATAAATACAGATGGATATGTAGAAAGACTTAAAAGGCAATCATTAGACGATACGCTGAAGATTCAACAAAAGCAATTGAATGATTGGAATATTAGTAAGCTTAGGGTGGCCTACAATCTTAGTATTGGAAGTTTTATAATAGCCATACTTGCAATAGTACCTAATGAAGCTTATTCCAAATTATTAGAATGGCTGCAATCGCTGTTATCAAGCGGATAAGTAATATTTGTGCATTAGTTGACAATCACAATACGTAATGTTTTGGTTTTCAGCCTACTCAACACGTGCGTTGGCTGTTTTGCACTATAATTTATATTATGTTAAGTAAAAGAAGCTAGAGAAACCCATCATGGGGTTCTTAGCATAAAAATGGTGTCGCCTATCCTGGGGTCTACTATGCGTTCAGTGATGTACCCTGCTTTGGTAAGGGTCACTTTCAGTATGGGGCATTTGGCTATCCCCGATGCGCTGAACTTTGCTTCAAATATCCCTGAAGTGTCTGTGTAAGTATATTGCTCATGTCTTTGCCTGCCATCGCTAGCCGCTACACTCAAAACCTGAACACCGTCAATGCCAAGCCTTGTTTCCCTATCGGCCACTACATTGCGTGTGCCGCGTTCACAAGAACATCCATATACGGCTACTGTGCAAATGCTAAACATGATCAGATTTTTCATAGAATATAAAGATAACATGATGCTGCAAATTCTAAAAAAACTAAATCCTAAAGCGATAGGTGCACTTTAGGATTTAGAAATTGAAATTGATATTTAATATTACTTAGTCTGCCTGGTGGAAAGAATACCTGTAGTCCACAGGTGGAACATACGTTTCCTTAATAGTCCTTGCACTCAACCAGCGATACAGGTTCAGCAATGAACCGGCTTTATCGTTAGTGCCCGATGCACGTGCACCACCAAATGGTTGCTGGCCTACAACGGCACCTGTTGGTTTATCATTGATATAGAAGTTACCCGCAGCATTTACCAGTTTTTGTGTCATCACTTCAGCCGCATAACGGTCTTGAGAGAAGATAGCACCTGTAAGTGCGTAACCACTTGTTTTGTCAACGATCTCCAGTGTTTCTTCCCATTTATCCGCCTCATATACGTGTATCGTTAACACAGGTCCAAACAGTTCTTCGCACATGGTTACATAATACGGGTCTGTAGCCTCTATGATAGTAGGTTCGATAAACCAGCCTTTCGATTTATCATACCCACCACCTACTATAATGCTGGCTTTGCCATTGGCATCTTTTACACCATCTATATATTTAGCCAGGTTGTTGAATGATTTCTCATCGATAACAGCGTTCACGAAATTGGTGAAATCATCTACAGGTCCCATCTTCATGGTCTTCACTTCCGCTACCAGTTTTTTCTTTATTTCTTCTGCCAGGTTTGATGGCAGGTAAGCACGGCTGGCTGCAGAGCATTTCTGGCCTTGATACTCGAACGCACCACGTGCCAGGCCTGCAACTACTGCATCTACATCGGCACTTGGGTGTACCATCACAAAGTCTTTACCACCGGTTTCGCCCACTATGCGCGGGAATGATTTATACTTGGCAATGTTATTACCTATGCTCTTCCACATGCTATGGAATACACCGGTAGAACCTGTAAAGTGTACACCTGCAAATTCAGGATGCTCATAGCAAACCTCACCCACTACAGCGCCCGGAGGATATACCAGGTTGATAACACCTGCAGGCAATCCTGCTTCTATCAGTATCTCCATAAATACGCTGGCACTGTATATCTGTGTATTGGCAGGTTTCCATACCACTACGTTGCCACACATAGCAGGTGCCGTAGGCAGGTTGCCACCGATAGCTGTAAAGTTGAATGGTGTTACAGCGAGTACGAAACCTTCCAGCGGGCGGTATTCCATACGGTTGTGGAAGCCCTGTGTAGAAAGGGGCTGTTCATTATATATCTTGCTCAGGAAGTGCACATTGAAACGCAGGAAGTCTATCAGCTCGCAAGCGCTGTCTATTTCTGCCTGGTACGCATTCTTGCTTTGCCCCAGCATGGTAGCGGCGTTCATTTTAAAGCGGTACTTAGTAGCCAGCAGTTCTGCTGCTTTCATAAAGATGGCTGCGCGATGTTCCCAAGTCGTATCGGCCCATTGCTTACGTGCAGTAAGTGCAGCATCTATTGCTTGTGTAACGTGTGAAGCATCACCTGCATGAAAATGGCCTAACAGGTGGCCTGTTTCGTGCGGCGGGCGTATTTCTTTTTTATCACCGGTACGCACCTCTTTACCATTAATATACATAGGTATATCGCGGGTTTGAGATTTCAGGTCGGCAATGGCCTTTTGAAGCGCTATGCGTTCTGCACTTTTAGGTGCATAGTTTAATACCGGTTCGTTCTTTGGTTCGTTGTAATGGAAATAAGCGTTATGCATATATAGTCCTTAATCTTTAGAATTGAGAGCAGGCATATCCCCTGCTAATGAGGTTGCAAAGGTACAATTAAAGCATCAACGACAAAAAGATACATGGGTGTTAATATTTATGTTTTGATATGCATTATTAGAGTGCTCTATTTATTCCAAAGTAAAAAGAAAGTGTAACACTCCCCTTCTTGTACCGCCTCACATATTTTGCAAAAACAATTTTTGCATTATACCTTGGTGCCCATGTGGCAATCCTTATTTCGCCGTAAATCGCTGGAACAGATACAGGCTGATGTAGCCAGTGGTATGACCGATGCACACCAGGCAGGGCTCAGCAAAGTGCTAACCGTGCGCGACCTTACCTTTATGGGTATAGCAGCTGTAGTGGGTGCTGGTATCTTTTCAACTATTGGTAAGGCCAGCTATGACGGCGGTCCGGGTATCATTTTCCTTTTCCTGTTTGTATCGGTAGCCTGTGGGTTTGCTGCGGTGTGCTATGCCGAGTTTGCCAGTATGGTGCCGGTATCGGGCAGTGCCTATACGTATAGCTATGTAGCATTTGGCGAGATAATAGCGTGGATAATAGGCTGGGACCTGCTGATGGAATATGCCATAGGCAATATAGCCGTGGCCATATCATGGAGCGACTACTTCACTACCCTGCTGCAAGGTTTCGGCATCAACCTGCCTGCTTACCTTACTATGGACTACTGGACGGCCAAAGATATGGCCAGCGATGCTGCGAAGGCGGCATGGGAAACGGCACCGCTGATAGGCAATGTCCGTTTTATATGTGATATACCTGCGTTCCTGATTACCGTTGTCATTACATGGATCATATATGTGGGTATTAAAGAAAGCAAGCGCACTACCAATGCTATGGTGATACTGAAAATGGCGGTGATAGCACTTGTGATAGTAGCAGGAGCCTTTTATGTGAAGCCGGAGAACTGGCACCCATTCCTGCCGAATGGCATGAGCGGTGTACTGGCGGGGACAGCTGCTGTGTTCTTTTCCTATATAGGGTTTGATGCGATAAGTACTACGGCGGAAGAATGCCGAGACCCGCAGCGCGACCTGCCGAGAGGCATGTTTTACTCGCTGATAGTTTGCACGATAGTATATGTATTGATAGCACTGGTGCTGACAGGCATGGTGAGCTATACAGAACTGAACATTGGCGACCCGCTGGCATATGTGTTTGAAGCAAATGGCATGGGCTGGCTGGCCGGTGTAATAGCCGTGAGTGCGGTAATAGCTACGGCCAGTGTACTACTGGTATTCCAGCTGGGGCAACCACGTATATGGATGAGCATGAGCCGCGATGGTTTGTTGCCACCAATATTCTCGCGCATACATCCTAAGTTTAAAACACCTTCATTTTCTACCATACTTACGGGCATACTGGTGGGTATCCCTGCCCTATTCCTCAACCTGACAGTGGTGGTTGACCTGTGTAGTGTGGGTACTCTATTTGCCTTTGTGCTGGTATGTGGCGGCATCCTGCGCCTGCAACAGCAGCGTAAAAAACTGATAGCGAAAGGCGGTACACCATTACCCGAAAGCAGATTCAAAACGCCTTATATAAATGGTAAGTGGATAGTGCCTGCATTGTTCCTTACTACTGTTATACTATGTAATATGTATTACCCCGGCGGTGTGGTTGGTTTCTTCAACCGTAGTGATGCTGCGGGATGGGAAGGTATCAGGGAGAAAGTGCCTTATATCATGTTCGGGCTGGTATTCCTGGTAATGACAATACTATCATTTGTAAACAGCTATTCGCTGATACCGGTACTAGGTTTCCTGTGTTGTTCTTACCTGCTGTGCGAAAGCGGCACCAGTAATTGGGAACGTTTCTTGCTGTGGTTGTTGGCAGGATTGGTGGTGTACTTCCTGTATGGAAGGAGAAAGAGTAAACTGGCAAATCAGTAAAATCGAGACACAATAAACCCGTTGAGGGCACTACATGGGTATGAGCAGCAGTTGCGAATTAACGCAGCACCAGTTTTAGGAACCTATCTGTAGTATAAGTAGCCAATTGCCCACTGGGACCATAAAGTGTGTAGTCACAACCATGTGTAGCCCAGGGCAGCGTAAGCAGGTAGTGTTTTACTCCTACGGTCTGTAGTTTAGTGTCCAGCCTTGTGCTGTGCTCGTAAGCACATAGCGGGTCTGTAATACCGTGTATGCTGAGTGTGGGCGGTATGCCGGCATTCACATTCTCTACCGCCGAACTGTAGGTATATTCTTTAGGTAGTTGCTTGTACGTGCCACCTATATAATCCTCAATGATCTTGCAGGAATTAAATACCATCCTATTTGCAGGATTATGATAACCCCATATCATATCTGCAGGGCCATAGTAATTGATAACACCTTTTATAGATGGGTCTTGCAAAGTATAGCCTGCTACCATAGCTATCTGCGCCCCTGCTGAGCGGCCGAGTAATACCATGCGGTTAGTATCAATATTTAGTTCTGCGCTTTTCGATTTCAGGTAACGTATAGCAGCTGCTACATCTTCTATAGGTGCTGGGAAATGCTTTTGAGAAGCCAATCGGTAATTAATGCTAGCTACATGATAGCCCTGCTTTGCAAGATGTGTATTCAGTTCGGGCAGTTGTTTGTTATCGCCCCCACTCCATGAGCCACCATGTATCACTATCACCAATGGATGCTTGCCTGTTGCTCGTGCTGCATAGAAATCAAGGCTTAAAGCCTTATCATCATAGCTAACATAGGTATGAGCTACAGGTTTCACTTGCTTATCACCCAGTCCATTGAAAGTACGCCAAATGCTATAGATATTAGAAGACTTATGGCCTGTGGTACTGTATGCCTTATTGAAGTTTGTATCTATATCTTTTGCTACCCGCATCGCCCTTACTACGGTTGATAGAAACACCAGCATCGCCACAGCACTTACTACCGTACCTGCTGTATAGTATGCGGGATTACCCCACTTCACCAGCACCAATACCAATGATACACTCGCAAACACCCACCAGAATTCTGTAACCAATATGGCCATATACCACAGGCACAGCATAGGTGCCCGCCAGAAGCAAAGCAACGATAACAATAACAGGACAACAGATAAGACCAACCGCAACATGATGCGCGAAGGTATAGCATGGAATTGAGAATATTATTGCCCTATATTTGAAGCCGATGTAC
>CABHOP010000096.1 GCA_902168085.1 uncultured Bacteroides sp. | reverse complement strand
ACATGTTAAAGGCGCTCCAGTATATCTTGCCCTCATAGTCTTTCCGCAGCCCGTACAGGAAGTGTATCAGCGTGGTCTTACCTGTTCCCGAAGGTGCCTGTATACTTATACGCTCACCGCTATTGAATACCAGCTCCTGGTTCCATATCCACGAGTTGTATTCGTTTATGCGGTCTTTAAGTGGTACGGGTATCAGCTTCTCTAAGCTTAAACGCATAGTTGTTTCAAAATTCTAATTCTGCAGCATGCCCACAATTCAATTCCTCCATCATCGCAACAAGGATGCCAAAAACAAATATAATTGTATAAAACAGGAATTAACATTCCGATGATGCACTAATCGCTAAATTTTATTAAATTTAGCATATGGTCGAACGTCTTTTTGATATAGTGGCCAAACGCGCCCAGGAAGAGCCAGATGCAGAGATGCTGGCGGCAAAGGAAAACGGTATATGGAGAGCATATACTTGCAGGGAAGTGTGGGAAACCGCTGGTAAGCTTTGCGGTGGGCTGCTATCGCTGGGTATCAGTAATAACGACCTGCAACCCGAGGCTCAGGAAAAAATAGCTATCATTTCGCCCAACAGGCCGGAATGGATCATAACCGACCTTGCGGTGCAGCAAACAGGTGCCGTACTTACACCTTTGTATCCTACCATCAGTACGCACGATATGGTATATGCGCTCAACGATGCGCAGGTGCATATTGTATTTGTGGGCAATGCGGAACTGTATGAGCGTTTTAAAGATGCCTTTGCGCAGGTGCCGTCAGTTAAGCATGTATTCTGTTTCGATGAAGTGCCCGGTGTGCAAAACTGGAAAACACTGATAGCGAAAGGCCTCGCGCCCGACCCATCTGTTGTCAGCCGCATCTCAAAGGAGACTTTAACCACCATCATCTATACATCGGGCACCACCGGCAACCCCAAAGGTGTGATGCTCACCCACGATAATATTGTGAGCAATGTGATGGACTGCATGTGCGAATTCTGGTTTGCAGCCAAAGGCGATAAAGCCCTGAGCTTCCTGCCGCTCAACCACATCTTCGAAAAGATGGTAACCTATGTGTACCTCAATGCCGGCGTAGCCATCTACTATGCCGAAAGCATGGATACCATCGGTGAGAACCTGCGCGAAGTGAAACCTATGGTTTTTACCACCGTACCCCGCCTGCTCGAAAAGGTATATGAGCGTATTTTTGAAAAGGGCCTCGAATTAAAAGGTATTAAGCGTGCCCTTTTCTTCTGGGCATTAGGCCTCGGTTTCAAATATGATAACGTAGAAAAAGGCAGCTTGTGGTATCGTTTGCAATTAGCTATTGCCAATAAGCTCATATTCAGCAAGTGGCGCGAAGCGCTGGGTGGCAATGTAAAAGCCATCGTTACCGGCTCTGCCGCCTGCCAGGTACGCCTCATACGTATCTTCACTTCGGCTAAAATTGTTATAATGGAAGGCTACGGCCTTACCGAAACCTCACCCGTAATATCGGTAAATAAATACGACACCGAAGACCGCCGCATCGGCACCATCGGCCCGGTGATACAGAATGTGCAGGTAAAACTGGGCGAAGATGGTGAGATACTCTGTAAAGGCCACAATGTAATGAAGGGCTATTATAAGAACCCCGAACTCACTGCCGAGGCTTTTACACCCGATGGCTGGCTCAAAACCGGCGACATCGGCGAATGGGTAGAAGGTCGTTTCCTGAAGATAACCGACCGTAAGAAAGAGATATTCAAAACATCGGGCGGTAAATATGTAGCACCGCAGGTGATAGAGAATAAGATGAAGGAAAGCATGTTCATCGAGCAATTATTGGTGATAGGTGCCGGCCGAAAATTCGTGAGCGCGCTTATAGTGCCCGCTTATGTGCATGTCCGCAAATACCTGGAAGACCATGGCACTACACCGCCTGCAGATAATGCAGCGCTGATAAAGATGCCGCAGGTAATAGACCTGTTGCAGAAACAGGTAGATAAATACAATGCGGATTTCAGCCACGTAGAGCAGATAAAGAAGTTTCAACTGATGCCTGCCGAATGGACAATAGATACCGGCGAATTGACCCCATCTATAAAAGTGAAACGCAAGTTTATAGAGCAGAAGTATGCGAAGGAAATAGATGTGATGTATGAGTAAATTATCCGTTTTTTCTTTTTGATAAATCAACAGCATGAAAGCAATTGTGTTTACCATAGCTATTCTGAATATTTGCTGCCACATGACATTAGCTCAGGAGGGGAGAAATACATGGCGCATAAAAAGCAACTATGGCATATTGATGCCGGATTCATCATGGGTAGCTTGCGGTAATGTATCTTACATTAACAAGACGGACACGATTACTTCGGATAGCGTATTCGCGGATAAAGATTTCCAGCATTATACCTTCAAAGGTAACGTGATATTGAAAACATATCAGTTAGGTACAGGCAGCGCAGCTGTGCTTACGACAGACAAGCTGGAGTATAGTAGGAAAGATTGAGAGTGGCTCCATGTAATAGCTCTGTTGACAAGCATAATAATTTCATCTCCTGTACGTTTTATTTCCAAAACCACTTCTATGAATATCCGTCTCCTTGCATTGTTATTGCCTGCTGTTTGCTTCACAGCCTATGCGGGCGATAAGGGAAAGAAGCAAATTAAGAGCGATAAGAAAGTCACGCTCAGTGATGGAAATACACTGTATCACGGTCATGTCATGTACACCCGCGATAGGGATACCGTATCCAGCGATTCCTTATTGGTGCATCAGCATACCGGGCAAATGACATTTACCGGGAATGTAAACATGAAAACCTATAAGGTTACTAAAACCACCACCAGCATGACTACCGATAAACTGGTCATCGAAAAAGAGGATTAATACTGAAGCTGTTATAGCCTGCGGCTATACATGTATATACATCTTTTTTCGTCGAAGGGTAAAATATTGCCGAAATTCGCATGACTGCCCCGGCAGCAGAAGCGGGCTATTGGTAAGTATGCAAAGGAAAGATTTTTTAAAACTGGCGGCGGCAGCAGCTATTATGACGAGTTTATCAGGTTTCAGAAAATTTGCCGAAGGACTTAATGAGCAGGATGAGGTAATGCCCATCCTCTTTGTGGGCCACGGTTCGCCTACCAATGCTATCGAAGACAATGAGTTCAGCCTTCGCTGGCAAAAGATGGCAAAGGAAATACCGGTGCCTAAAGCGGTCATCATCGTGTCGGCTCACTGGCTTACACGCGGCACGCATATCACGGCCATGCCGCAGCCCAAAACCATTCACGATTTCGGGGGCTTCTCGCGCGAATTGTTTGAGGTGCAATACCCAGCACCCGGCAGTCCCGCCCTGGCTAAAGAAACAGCATCGCTCATCACCACTACCAATGTAGGGCTCGATCATGATTGGGGGCTCGACCATGGTGCATGGAGTGTTATCAAGCATATGTACCCCGATGCTAATATACCCGTATTGCAGTTGAGCATCGATTATCACAAGCCACCTATTTATCACTACGAATTGATAAAAGAATTGGCAGCACTCCGCAAAAAAGGCGTGCTGATATTGGGTAGTGGTAATATGGTGCACAATCTCGGCATCATGCATCTGCCCAAGGGCTTTGAAGACATCAATAAAGAATACGGATACGACTGGGCTATAGAGATGAACGAGATATTCAAGCAAAAGATTGCCAATGGAGACCATATGGCACTGGTCAATTACGAAAAGCTGCATAAAGATGCGAAGCTGGCTATACCTACGCCAGACCACTACTATCCTTTGCTCTACATCCTCGGCCTGCAGCGAAAAAATGAAGAACCAACTTTCTTCAACGATAAAGCCATTGCAGGCTCCCTTACCATGACATCGGTCAAGTTTAGCTAAACGTTGTACATACATATTTTCAACAGGCTTGTTATCAATGCGATAGCAAGCCTGTTGTCGTTTTAAAGCCATACCTACGGTTTTAAAATCCGTACCTGCTACATATGCTTTTGCGTAGTTCTACGCGTTGGCAACCCCGCCCGGCAATGTTCCTTTGCATCATATTCTTCAACACAAAAACGATAGCGTATGAGAGCAATAACATTAACACTAAGCCTGCTGCTGACCGCAGGTGCGCTGCATGCACAGAGCATCGATCGCCGGGTCGTATCCTCCGCAGGCGGATATAGCAGCACCGCTTCGGTATCGGTAAGCAGCACGGTGGGCGAGGTAGCCATAGCTACCATTACATCCGGCAGTTTCATCATCACACAGGGTTTTCAGCAGCCCGATGGCCTTTTTGCAAATGATGTGAAAAGCACGGCATCCGTTGTGGTGGGCTACGAACTGTACCCGAATCCGGCACAAAACAGCATCACCCTCAGCCTGAAAACGGATAACAATGCACTACTGCATTTCTCCATTTACGATGCTGCAGGCAGGCTTATGCACAGGCAGCGCAATGTAACGGTAGAAAAGCAGTACAAACGCAGCATAGACCTTACGGGTTATAGCAGCGGCAATTACTTGCTGCATATTACAGATAGCAAAGGCACGCTGGCACAAACCATCTCATTTACCAAACAATAACCACAAAAAACAATTAAACATTCATATTTATTAAAACTAAGATTATGAACAAGAAACTGAACATACTGGCGGCAGCGGCACTTAGCTGCATACTTTCTTTCTCTGCATCGGCGCAGGTACCTGCGGGTTTCAACTACCAGGCGGTAGTGCGCAATTCCGGCGGTACTTTGATAGCCTCTCAGAATGTAGGTGTTAAAATAACAGTGCAGGATGGTGCATCTACAGCTTTATATACAGAAGAGCGTACGGTGATGACCACGCCACAGGGTCTGCTAAATGTGCAGGTAGGCGATGGTACCGCTACCACTACTACAGGTAGCCTTAGCGACATAGATTGGGGAAAAAGTTCAACCAGTATGAAGGTGGAAATAGACCCAGCAGGTGGCACCAGCTATACAGATATGGGTACTTCAGCATTTGCGAGTGTGCCGTATGCAAGGTTTTCCAATGGCCTGCAGGCAACCAGCAATGGTGGCCTGGGAGTAAGGGGTAGCGCTACCTCAAACCTGTGGCTGGGCTTTTATGAGGCTGATGTTTATCGCGGATATATAGGTAGCTATGCCGGTAAAAATGAAGACATGGACTTTGGTACCGGCGGTGGCAATACACTGGGTAGTGTTCACCTTACCGTAGCGGCTGTGCCAAAACTTACGGTCGATTCTATTGGTAATGTAGGTGTAGGTACCCGCTTCCCTAAGTATCGATTTCAGGTAGATGGTGTCACAGGTACTTTTAATGATAACGGTATCCGTATCAACAATACAACTGCAAGCAGCGGCTGGAGCTTATACTCATCAGCATCAGGTGCGTTGATAATAGGCCGCAGCGGCAACCTTGGCCAGTTTGATGGTGTGTCTGGTGTTTATACTTCTTTGTCCGACCGCCGTGCTAAAACCAATATACAGGATGTAACTCCGGTATTGAGCAAGGTGATGACACTGGCGCCTAAAACATATCAATACAAAGTGCAGGACAATCAGGAGTCAAAACAATACATCGGTTTCATTGCGCAAGATGTATATGATGTGTTCCCTCAGTTTGTAAGCGTAAATACTACCAATGATGGTAATGCTATGTTTGAAAATCAGATGGGTGTAGACTATGCCAGTATGAGCACTATCGCTATCAAGGCCATACAGGAGCAGCAGGCTATCATCGAGCAGTTAAAAGCACGCATCACAGCGCTGGAACAACAAGTAGCTAACCAGAAGTAGTACTTACATATAGAAGGCCTGATGTTCCCATCAGCAAAAAAGGCATACTATCGCGTATGCCTTTTGTTTGTTTATTATGGTTGCAATATTATTACTGCGCCAGTCCCGATGCCAGCCCCACCGTCAATGCGAATATGATAACTAATGCATAAATGCAGATGATAACGATGGTCCATATACCCATATATTTCAGCATGCCTTTCAGGTACCCCGTAGCTTGTGCAAAAATGTCGTGGTCATTTCCCTGCAATGCCCTTTTGGTTAAGTTTGAAAATTTTAATAACGCGTACACAGGGTAGAAGTAAATAGCCGCCAGGATAACATAAAATCATCAACCCCATGGTAGCAAAGCCCACCACCGCCAGGAATTTCCCCCAGCGTGCAGCTTCCAGCAGGTTATATTTAGCCGTTTCATTGATTACGGTTCCTTGGGTCGGTTGGTCATTCGGGTAGTTTAGCATAGTAATTTGTTTGCCGAAAAATAGGCAACTCCCATTAAAAACAAAAGCCACAGCACTATGCTGTGGCTTTATCAGTATGTTATACATTGATTAGTATGCCCTTGCAAACAGTACCCTTTGGGTAGAGGGGTTGCCTGTCAATATACATTTGCCGGCTTCGTGCTTATTGTTCAGCGGTATGCAACGGATGGTAGCCTTCGTCAGTTCTTTTATCTTCTCTTCCGTTTCAGGTGTGCCATCCCAGTGTGCCGATATGAAGCCTGGTGTTTCGTCCAGTGCTTTTACAAATGCATCCCATGTATCTATGCTGCGCGTGTTCTCCTCGCGGAAAGCCAGCGCACGGTTATACAGGTTGCTTTGTATTTCTTCCAGCAGTTGCGCTACATGGTCCGTAATACCATCCAGGGAAACAGGCGCTTTCTCTTTTGTATCGCGGCGCGCTACTTCTACCTGGTTGTTTTCCAGGTCGCGAGCACCCAGGGCTATGCGCACGGGTACGCCTTTCAGTTCATACTCTGCAAACTTCCAGCCCGGGCGTGTGCTGTCATCATTGTCATACTTCACACGTATGCCTTTGGCACGCAGTTCTTTTATCAGTTGTGCAGCCTTATCGTCTATCTTCTGCCTTGCTTCCGCATCTTTATTGAAGATGGGTACGATAACCACCTGCAGCGGGGCTATGCGCGGAGGCATTACCAGCCCCTCATCATCGCTGTGCGCCATTACCAGCGCCCCTATCAGGCGGGTAGATACCCCCCACGATGTGGCCCACACATATTCCATCGTATTGTCCTTGCTGGCAAATTTTACATCAAATGCCTTCGCAAAGTTCTGCCCCAGGAAGTGCGATGTGCCTGCCTGCAGGGCTTTGCCATCCTGCATCAGTGCTTCTATGCAATAGGTGTCTTCTGCACCGGCAAAGCGTTCGTTAGGTGTTTTCACACCACGTATTACCGGCAGCGCCATATACTCTTCAGCAAAGCGGGCATATACATCCAGCATCTGTTCTGTTTCTGCTATGGCTTCTTCTTTAGTAGCATGCGCCGTATGGCCTTCCTGCCACAGGAATTCAGCCGTGCGCAGAAACAGGCGTGTACGCATTTCCCAGCGCACTACGTTGGCCCATTGGTTAATGAGCAGCGGCAGGTCGCGGTAGCTTTGTATCCAGTTCTTATACGTATTCCAGATGATGGCCTCCGATGTGGGGCGCACCACCAGTTCTTCATCCAGCTTCGCTGCGGGGTCTACTATCAGCTTGCCTTTATTTTCCGGGTCGGTTTTCAGGCGGTAGTGGGTTACCACGGCGCATTCTTTGGCAAAGCCTTCTGCGTTTTTCTCCTCAGCTTCAAACAGGCTCTTGGGCACAAACAGCGGAAAGTAGGCATTCTGGTGCCCGGTTTCCTTAAACATGCGGTCGAGTACATCGCGCATGTTTTCCCAAAGTCCATACCCATATGGTTTAATCACCATGCATCCGCGCACGGCAGAATAGTCTGCCAAACCGCCCTTGAGAACGAGGTCGTTATACCATTGGGAATAATCCTGTTTACGAGATGTTAAAATATTGCTCATATTAAACCTGGCATACTTTTCGATGTCTTAATCATTGGTCAGGTGGCGCAAAAGTACTAATTTCACTAAGCAATCTCACTCTAAAAATCCACAAATAATGAAACGTTTCGTTATAACCGGTCTGATGCTCTTAGGGCTTGGGTATACGCCGTCGTTCGCACAATCTAAGAACTACGATGATATATACTACAGCACCAAAGATGCACAAAGAGATGCGGCAGAACAGAAGAAAATAGACGAAGAGAACGAACGTAAACGCCAGGAGCGCGAAGCTGCGCGCAGGGCACAGGAAGAGGCCAATGGCAACTATTCCTACAACGGCAGCAGCAACGAAGACGATGCCTATATCGATTACGATGACGATAGTTATTACAGTAATCGTTTCCGTCGTTTCGGCTACGGTTCGTTCTACAATCCATATTGGGGCTACGACCCATGGTACGGCTACGGTGGTGCCTGGGGCTATGGCGCCGGCTGGGGTTGGGGCTACCAACCGGGCTGGAGTGTGAGCGTAGGCTGGGGCGGCCCTTACTGGTCATCGTACTGGGGCTACAGCAACTGGTATGGTTATCCCGGCTTCTATAGCTACTGGAACTATCCTGGCTATGCCTGGGGTGGTTGGGGCGGCTATGGCGGTGGCTATTACAATGGCTATTGGGATGGCTACTACAGCGGTATGTATGGTGGTGGCGCCGGTTATGTGCGCCCGGTATCTTACGGCCCGCGCACATCGCTCAATAGGTATAGCACAAGCCCCCGTTCCAGCAGTGGCCTGAGGCAGTCTATGGGCACTACGCCAACAGGTAATCCTCGTGCCGGCCTGCGCGAAGCACCGGCAAATACCAATAGCGGCATCCGCAACGGCAACACAGAACCTATGCGCAGCGGAGACCGCAATATCGGCACGCAGCGCGATGGCAACCGTACCATAACAGCACCACGCAGTGGCTTGCCTGAAAACAGGGGTACCATACAAACAGCCCCTGCAGGCGACAGGGCACAACCGGTGCAACCGGCACAGCCGCAACGTGGCCGCTTCTTCAATAGCAATGAGAATGGCACGATAGAAAGCCGCCCGCAGCAAACCATGCCTTCACAGCAAATGGAGCAGCAGCGTTACGAAGCACCACGCCGGCAACAGCCGCCGCAGCAACAACAACGCTACGAAGCGCCGCGCCAGCAACAACAACCGCAGCAGCGCTACGAACAGCCTCGTTACGAGCAGCGTTCTGCACCTACCCGCAGTTACGATAATGGCAATCGTGGCAGTTTTGGCGGTAGCCGTAGTGGTGGTGGTTTCAGTGGTGGTTCAGGTGGTGGCACCCGCAGCAGCGGTGGCCGCAGGTAATGATGGTTTATGATTATCTTTATAA
The DNA here is from genome assembly GCA_902168085.1 of uncultured Bacteroides sp. Lineage (GTDB taxonomy): Bacteria > Bacteroidota > Bacteroidia > Chitinophagales > Chitinophagaceae > Polluticoccus. The sequence goes on along the minus strand of CABHOP010000096.1, from coordinate 1,979 downwards.
AAGAAAATATCCTGCTTTATGGCAGGATATTTTTTTAACATCTCATTTTTAACATAGGTATAGAAATTGATTGCAGATATTTGTTAGCAATTGATTAAACATTAACACTATTTTTTTGTCATAGTTGAAAGCACTCATTATGAATATCCGCCCTTACTTATTATCCGCTATATTATTGGGCGCAGGCGCTGCCGCCTTCGCACAGGATGAAACCGATGCATTGCGTTACTCGCACCTGTCGCCGCAGGGTACGGCCCGCTCTATGGGCATAGGTGGGGCGCTGGGTTCCATAGGTGGCGATTTTTCTTCGCTCAGTGTCAATCCCGCAGGTATAGGTGTCTATCGCGGCTCCGAGTTTACCTTCACCCCTTCACTGAAGCTGAACAATAGCAGCAGCACCTATACCGGTACTGCTGCCGATGATAATGCCACGCGCTTCACTATCAATAACCTGGGCCTGGTGCTCACCAGCGCCGCCCGTGGCAAGCGTTATGAAAAAAGTAAATGGAAATCTGTTTCCTTCGGCTTTGGCCTCAACCGCATTGCCGATTTCAGCAACAACTATACCTACAACGGCTACAACAATACCAGCAGCGCCAGCGAAATCTTTGCTATCGATGCTAATCAATATCCGAACGATATAAATAATACAAGCACATTGGCTGGCTTAGGTTATGAATCTTTCCTGCTCGATACGTTCCGGAATGAATATGTTACCGTGGCCGACTGGCAGGGCGGCCTCAACCAGCAGCGCAGTGTTATTCAGAAAGGGGGCATCACAGACATGGCTATTTCTTTGGGTGGCAACTATATGGAAAAGCTGATGCTGGGTGCTACGCTGGGTATTCCCGTTATCCGCTACAAACGCGAGGTAACCTATACCGAAAGCGATGCTTCTGGCAACACCAACAATTACTTCGATAATTTCCAGTACCGCGAAACGCTTACGACTACCGGTAGTGGTGTCAACCTGAAACTGGGTGCTATCTATAAGCCTGCCGATGCCTTCCGCATAGGCCTGGCAGTGCACACACCTACTTACTTCGGCCTGAAGGATGTGCAGAACAGGACGGTGACTTCCAATACAGAAAACTTCAAGCGCGACCTGGGTTATGGCGATAATCCCATCACCCGTGTAGATGCGCCTGAAAATATCTATGAATATAACTTGCTGACCCCATGGCGTGGTGTGGTAAGCGCTACCGGCCTGTTTGGTAAATATGGTTTCATCACTGCCGATTACGAGTTTGTAAACTATGCTTCGGCCAGGTTCAATTTCGATGGCAACAACCGCGATTATCAAACCATCATCAACCAAAGCATTAAGAATACATACAAGGCAGCTTCTATACTGCGTGTGGGTGCAGAAGGCCGTATCGATGCCTTTTCTATCCGCCTGGGCTTTGGCTACTACGGCAACCCGTATAAAAATTCGGCTATCGATGGCAGCAGCATGACCTTCTCCGGTGGTGTAGGCTTCCGTTCAGAAAGCTGGTTCCTCGACCTCGGCTTCATGCACACACAAAGCGAAAGCCAGGAAACACCATACACGCTGTCTTACATACCCCCGGTTACAGTACCTACTGCTACTATTAAAAACAGCTTTAATAACGTAGCACTCACATTAGGTTTCCGGTTCTAAAAAACGATATTTCAATACTATGCGCAACTGCCGGGCTTGCCCGGCAGTTGCGTTTTTTATAAAAACAGAACCTATTTACTCTTGTAGTGATATATCTGGTAAGACAACCATCAGAATATCTTTTTCTAGAGTGTATCCGATCTGTTTTTGATGTGCCAGGTCTTTTTCTGGGTCATTGCTGATAGTCCTGTCATCAGTAATGCCATTAACATATGCATCTAAACCTCTTTTCTTTAGCGCAATAACTATTTTAGTCGCATACTCAAAGCTTTCTCCAGCATTACTTCTTCTCGCAACTGAAACAACTTTCCTACCATTGGTATGCTTTACTATATCA
>CABHOP010000095.1 GCA_902168085.1 uncultured Bacteroides sp. | reverse complement strand
CATTCAAAGAAACCTATACCACCCGTAGGCTGTTCCTGCTTGTATTGCTTGTTTATAAAGGCTGCTATACGGCCTATCACGTTTCCTGCTTCATCTTTCAGCAGCCACCGGGCACATTCGCCTCCTTTCTTGAATAGCTTATTCTGTTCTACGTCGAAAACCTGTTCTATGTCTTTATCCAACGGACGTATCCAGTTGGCATTACCTCTGTTTATGCTAACGGGCAATTCTAAAAACAGCTTCTTATCCGCGTCTGTCTTTACTTCGTGCATGCGCATGGGCGCGAAATTAGGAATTTGCTGCAATCGCAGTGCAGGTTCAGCTATTGGCAATGTCAATTCCGGCATATACCAACAGATACAAAAACTTTGCCATGCAATATTGATTTTTAACAACATAATTATAAGCAGCAATGCCTATCTATATAGTTTTTCCTTAGTTTGCAAGACTGATGCAAATCCTATTGTGGACCATATCCTTCGTCCTTGCGGCGGCAGCCGGCTACGGGGTATACCGTGCCGATGTTAAGCGAGGCACCCCACACCCATGGCTTACCGCTACACTGCGAGGCATTGTAATGCTGATGGCATTACTTTTAATATTGGCCCCTGCCATCACCATCACCAAAAACGAAACACAGAAACCGGTCATCCTTTTCCTGCAGGATAATTCGGCATCTATAGCTACGGCATTAGGAAAGGATAGTACCAATTATAATAAAGCCGCGCAACAACTGGGCGATAAGCTGGGCGATAAATACAAGGTAGTAACCTGGGGTTTCGGTACCGATGTGCAGACTGATAGCGCGTTTCACTACGCACAGCAAAGCACCGATATAGCCAATGCCTTATCAAAAGCACAGGAGTATTACGGTGCACAAAACCTGGGCGCTGTGATACTGGCCAGCGATGGGCGCTACAACCAAGGCAGCAACCCGCTGTATCAGCAGCTTAGTTTACAAAGCCCCTTATACACCGTAGGCATTGGTGATAGTGCCCGGCAGAAAGACCTGCGTATAACACAGGTATACAGCAACAAAACGGCTACGCTCAATAGCCAGTTCGAGATACGTGCTGATGTATTGGCGACGCTATGCAATGACTATAACAATAGCCTGCAACTGCTGGAAGGCAGTAATGTAATAGCTACTTCCAACATAGCAGTAAACAGTGATAGGTACGACCGTTCTATATCTTTCAGTGTAAAGGCCGATAAGGCGGGCTTACACCACTACACCGTACAGGCACCCGTTGCCGATGGCGAAAAGAATACCGCCAATAACAAGAAGGATATATTTGTAGAAGTAGTAGAAGACAAGAAAGATATACTGATAGCTGTTGCATCTCCGCACCCGGACATCAATGCTATAAAAGAAGCACTACAGGGGCTGGATGGCTATAAGCTGACGGTACGCATGGCTTATGAGCTGCCTTCCTTCCGCGATTATGATGTGGTCATCCTGCATCAATTGCCTTCTACGCAGATGAACAATGCGCGCGATATAGCGTCTGTGAAAAAGCCTATGTGGTTTATAATGGGGATGCAATCGAACCCAGGCGCTACGCAATCATTGTTCAGCAATTACAAACTGGTTATGCAAATGCAGCCTGTAGACGCCTACCCTGCTTACAACAATGCGTTCAGTAGCTTTATAGTACCCCAAAATCTGCAAGCCGTACTGGACAAAATGCCACCGCTGAATGTACCTGTAGCAAAGATGGAAGCCATAGGCGGTATGGATGTATTGTTTAACCAGCGTGGCGGGCAATTACCTTTGTGGGCGGTGCACAATACCACTACGCCATTGGCTATCACTACAGGCGAGGGACTGTGGCGCTGGCGCATTTACGAGTATAAGAACTTCAATACGCACAATACCATAGATGAGTGCATCAGGCAAACCATTGCCTTCCTGGCTGCCAATGTAAATGATAAGCCTTTCTATGTATCGCTACCCAAATATGTATGGAGCGACCAGGAAGCCATCACGCTGAATGCTTATTTGCTGAATGCCACCAGCCAGCAGGTAAATACCCCGGACGTGCAACTCAGCATTGCAGATGCCAATGGCAAGAAACAAGACTTCTCTTTTGAACGTGCAGGTAGTGCCTATAAGCTGAACACGGGTATATGGGCAGAGGGTAACTATACCTACACAGCACGCACGGTGTACAACGGCACTACGCACACCGCAGCAGGTAGCTTTGTAGTAACGCATACCCCGCTGGAACAAATGGAAAGCGGTTCTGATTACGCTTTGCTCTACGGACTATCCAACAAGTACAACGGCAGCTTTGTGCCTGCAGCTAATATAGCTTCGCTGTACGATTCTATTTCAAAGAACACGAATATCAAGCCTGTCATACAATCAGACATTACAGCTGCACCACTGGTAGACTGGAAATGGTATTTCCTGCTGATATTGATATTTGCCGTAGCTGAATGGTTGCTGAGGAAATACTGGCTGGCTCAATAACCCCAACCCCCCTAAAGAGACTTCATTTTGGTATTTAGAGGTTAGTTGTTCTGATTTCTAAAATGCTACACACTTTTCAGGATATGTAGCCGCATGCTTGAAAATGAGGTTGCGTATGTAATCATTATCAGGCATGGGTTCGAGCTTCTCTTGAAGCTGATCTATAGTATCAGGCAATACACCATCATTCAGGTAACCCATACCGTAAAAGTTGCCCTTGTTGACGAGTATGCAGCTTTGTTCATCGTGGTTAATCCCTTTATCTATATAAGCAAAGGTAGGCAGGTGTTTATCCAGCCATGCCACAGCTTGTGCTACTCTTTCATTGTATGCCTCCGCTGTGAGTGATTCCGCACAATTGCCATCGCAATGGTCCGCATGCACGCCATCTGCACATTCAGACACTTTGGCAAGGTTGCACAGGCGGGCGCTTAAGCCAAATTCGCTTATCAGCTCGCGCAGGCGATGGTGGCCTTCTATTATTGTATTGAAGGTATATACAGGTTTCAGGTAGTGCTTGTTCTTTTCTATCACAAAGCGTTGGTACCCTTGCCTGTCTTCATACAGGAACAAACCATAGCGTGGTAAATATCCCCGCTGGCTGCGATTATACACCGGCCATAGCCTGCGTATTTCCGTGCTTTCCAGTATATGTGCCATCAGGTCGGTACCGCATTCTTTATAGCTGATGCGGTATATCTCCCGCAGGAAGTCCTGCTTTTGCTTGCCTGCTTTATTGTTACTGAAGTGGCTCTTTACACGGCGCTTCAGGTTATTAGCCTTACCTACATATACTACCTTACCAATAGCATTGTAGAAGTAGTACACACCTGCTGTCTTGGGCAGATTATCTACCTGTTCTACCGGCACATGCGGCGGTAGGTATTGCTCACTGTTGCGACCTTTCAGCATGCCGCTTATTACTTCTTCCTTATCATTGGCCACCAGCATGGCAAACAAATGTGCCGTAGCCA
>CABHOP010000094.1 GCA_902168085.1 uncultured Bacteroides sp. | reverse complement strand
CTCTATCATTTGCTGGTAAAAGCTTTCAGGGTATTCTACTTTCACATCGGTTATCTTGTCGCCATCCATTACGGGCACCAGGCGTGGCTGTATAAAACCGCGGTAAGGTTTCACATTCAGCTTGGCATAGCGCTCCAGTATTTCCTTATGCAGTACAGGGTCTACTTTCACGCCATATGTTTCTACCAACGCCTTACCTGCAGCATAGTCGCCTTCCGATTTTATGCGTTGTATCTCTTTCAGCAGTTGGCCAAACAGGTCGCGCAGTTTTTCGTAATCGTTTACGCGTACATATGTCTTGCCATCTTTCTTTACAAACTCTACCACGTTGTCTTTCTTACCTTTTTCATAAGCCCAGCGTGCATTCAATGCACGATTGCGCATATGCGCTTCTTCCAATTGTTCTCCCGGTTTCAGGCGCGTAAGCTGTGTCATCAGGCCATTCATCATATAGCTGTCGTATTCAGCCATACCTACTTCTTTGCTTGGCGCTACACCTATCTCTGTCAGTTTAGGGTCTATAGCATAATATAGGCCCACCAGGTCGGCACGTGCTTCTTCCAGGCAAGATGCATAATTTTTCAGCGTCTTATCCGTTGTCTCCACACCCGGGTTTATTTGTCCTGATGCGTGGCCTATACACTCATGCATATCTGTATGCAGGTCAGATGCCAGGTTGCCGTATTTACGGGCACGGGCTTTCACCGTATCGTTTACAGCAAACTCATCCAGCACACCACCCTTAGCACTGGCTACATTGTATGAGTGTATAATGTTGCTCAGCGATACCGATTTAGAACCATGTTCTTTGCGTATCCAGTCGGCATTGGGCAGGTTTACACCTATTGGCGTGCTTGGCGCCGCATCACCACTTTCTACTATCACCGTGATGGCTTTAGCCGTGATACCTTTTACACTTTTCTTTTTATGCTCGGGCATCAGTGGCGAATTATCTTCAAACCATTGTGCCTGGTCGGCTATTGCTTTTATGCGCTTGGTAGCTTCCATATCCTTCATAGATACTACACTTTCAAAGCTGCCTTTCTTGCCTATCGCATCCAGGTACACTTCTATAAAACCGTTCACTACATCTATGCGGGAGTTTACATCGTTTGCCCAGGCTATGCTGTATTCATCAAAGGTTTTCAAATCGCCTGTACGATAATATTGTATCAGCAGTTGCAGCGCTTTCTTTTGCTGGTCGTTCTCGGCAACGGTTACAGCTTTTTCCAGCCAGCCTACTATCTTTTCGATAGATGCGCTGTACATGCCACCCACTTTCCATGTTTTCTCTACTATCTGGCCATTCTCCTTCATCAGCTTACTATTCAGGCCCCACGACGGTGCATTGCCTTTCGTATCAAACTTTGAATAGAATGCTTCTACTTCTTTTTGTGTTACACCTTCGTAGAAGTTGTTGGAAGAGTTCACCACGTTGTCCACATTCGGGCGCAGGTCTACTACCTTCGGTTCTACTTTAGGGTCGTAGATAAGCGGCTTGATGCGTGTCAGGAATGCTTCTACCGTTTCGCCCTGTTCTTTCGGCAGCAGCGATTGGTCGCTGTTCTTTACCAGTTCCGCAAAGTATTCATACTTGCATTCCGGCAGGAATTTCTCATTGCTATAATGGTGGTGGTTACCGCTGCTAAACCAGAAACGGCCACAGTATTCTTCAAACTTCTTCCAGTCTGCACCGTCTTTGCTACCATTGTAGGTAGTATATACAGCTTCCAGCGTTTTGCGCAACAGTATGCCATATTTACTCTTCTGGTCGTAAATGATATCGCGGCCGCAAAGTGCTGCTTCATACAGGTAGTACGACAGTTGCTTTTGCTGCAGGCTCAGGCCATCCCAGCCCGGCACCTGGTAACGCAGCACTTGTATATCGGCAAATGCTTCTGCCTCTACATTAAAATTGGTATCGTATGCTGCTACAGGTGCTGCCGTACTATCGGCTGTTTTATCGCCTGTGGCAGCGTTGTTGTTACATGCCGTAACAAACACTTGTGCTCCTATCATTGCCATAACAGGTAGTTTCCACTTTTTCATTTTTCTATAAAGGGATTTTTATAACGCTTAAAAATACGGGTTTACGGGCATACGGCAGTATATCTGCATGGTATTTTAATAGGCAGATAGTATTTTGCAGCCGCATGATAAAATACCTGCTCCCTGTATTGCTGCTTGCCGGTGCCTGCAATAGTAGTGCACCTACAGATACGGAAACTGCGACTAAACACAAAGCCCCTGCTACAGGCACTATAGTGGCTGCCGATAGTATGGATATTGTTGAGGACAAACTGAATGGCCACGTATTCTCCGTATCCGTTATAGCTACGGACAGCAGTATCAATGGCACGTATGATGTGGAAGCTATCTGGGGCAACAACCTCGCTAACAGTACTATCAGGTTACCGCACGGCGGCGAACATTTTAAACCGCTGCTTCGCAAAGGTGATAGTGCATATACATACATCCTCGGTTTTCATTTCGATACGGATACTATCTTTCACGATTATTATCAGATAAGCGCAGCACGTGGACAAATAATGATGAAATACATCAAGGCTTATCAATAGTTCAAGACTTAATGCTTATCGCATTTTCTTCTTGGTAAACTTTCGGTGTGTATGCTCATAGCCATTGGCCTGGTAAAATGCATGTGCCCCTTCGCGTTTGTGGCTCGATGTTACTTCTATCACATCATAGTCAATGTTCTCCAGCATGCTTTCTAAATGTTTCAGCAACCGTTTGCCCACACCTTTGCTGCGATACGCCTCTTCTACAAACATTTCCTGTATCTCATATGCCCAGCCCATATGGTGTAGCAGTATCTGCCCGTGGCAACTGATAAAACCCACAATGTTGCCATTGTCCTCTGCCACTAAGTATATGGTGTTGGGAAAATCTACTGCAGACTCAAACAGCTCATCAAACAATACAGCATTGTTCACACGTTCTGTCAGTTGCGAAAGCAACCTGTAAACAGACGTGCCGTCGGCAGCTACTGCATGGCGGATAATGATGCTATCCATATCAGGAAACGTTTAAGCAGCGATATTATGTAATCCCGTCAACACCCGTGCAAAATCATCTTTAATTAATTGTGACCTTACTGCTCTTAGTGACTGAAAAAATCTATACCGGATTTGGGGCCTAAACAAAAAGCCCCGCTGTAAGCGGGGCTTTTCTATCAGTAGTATTACTAATCTTAGTTTTTGAACTGTGGTATCAGGTCTTGTGCCATTTTTACCATCTTAGCCAGTCCGTCTTCAGGCAGGTTACCTTTTTTGAACTCAGCCAGCAGGTCAGGCATTTTCAGCTCCATCTCGCGGATGAATGCTTCTTCAAAAGCCTTTACATTTTTAACAGGCACTTCGCGTATCAGGTTGTTGGTACCCAGGTAGATGATGGCTACCTGTTTTTCAACGCTGTATGGTGCAAACTGTGGTTGTTTCAGGATTTCCACGTTACGGCTACCTTTATCCAGTACTACTTTCGTAGCGGCATCCAGGTCACCACCAAATTTAGAGAACGCTTCCATCTCACGATACAGGGCCTGGTCCAGTTTCAGGGTACCGGCTACTTTCTTCATCGATTTGATCTGCGCGCTACCACCCACACGGCTTACCGAGATACCTACGTTGATGGCAGGACGAATGCCCGACAGGAACAGGTTTGACTCAAGGAATATCTGGCCGTCGGTGATAGAGATCACGTTCGTTGGGATGTATGCAGATACGTCGCCCGCTTGTGTTTCGATGATAGGCAATGCTGTCAGCGATCCGCCACCTTTTACCAGGTGTTTGATGCTATCCGGCAGGTCATTCATCGTTTTAGCGATCTCATCGTTATTGATAACTTTCGCTGCACGTTCCAGCAGGCGGCTGTGCAGGTAGAATACGTCACCGGGGTAAGCCTCGCGGCCCGGAGGGCGACGCAGCAGCAGGGATACCTCGCGGTAAGCCACCGCTTGTTTCGACAGGTCATCATAAACTACCAGCGCAGGACGTCCCGTATCACGGAAGAACTCACCTATCGCCGCACCTGCGAATGGCGCGTAGAACTGCAGTGGAGCCGGATCGGCAGCAGGTGCAGCTACGATGATAGTGTATGCCATAGCACCATTCTCTTCCAGTGTTTTCATCACACCGGCGATGGTAGATGCTTTCTGGCCTATCGCTACGTATATACAGTAAACAGGCTTACCTGCTTCGTAAAATTCTTTTTGATTGATGATGGTATCCAGGCAGATGGCAGTCTTACCTGTCTGACGGTCACCGATTACCAGCTCACGCTGTCCACGGCCGATGGGTATCATCGCATCTACCGCTTTCAAACCTGTTTGCAGGGGTTCTTTTACCGGCTCGCGGAAGATAACGCCCGGCGCTTTACGCTCCAGTGGCATTTCATACAGTTCACCTGTCAGGGGGCCTTTACCATCTATTGGCTCACCCAGTGTATTTACTACACGGCCTACCATGCCTTCACCTACTTTGATAGAGGCGATCTGGCCGGTACGGCGCACTTGTGCACCTTCTTTAATATCACCGCTTTCACCCATCAATACCACACCCACGTTGTCTTCTTCCAGGTTCAGCGCTATCGCTTTTACACCGTTTTCAAAAGCTACCAGTTCACCCTGACGTACGCTGTTCAGGCCGTAAACGCGGGCAATACCGTCACCTACTTGCAATACGGTACCTACTTCTTCCAGGTTGGCAGAAGCGTTGAAGTTGGTTAACTGCTGGCGCAAAATCGCCGATATTTCATCCGGTTTGATCTCAACCATGACTTTCTATTTTATAAATAAATACTAGTTTCTAAATTTCTGTTGGTTTTCAAAGTTCAGCTTAGTTACCAAATATCTGGCTGATGTAGATATTTTTAGTAAACTGGTCTCTTACATCATTCAGGTCACGGCGCACACTGGCATCTATCAGTTTATCATCCATTTGCAGTACAAAGCCACCTATGATGTCCGGGTTCACTTCTTCTTTCACTTCTATCTGTGCACCGTTCAGCGAAGCTGTTATCTTTTTAACGATCGCTTCTTTCACTACATCGCTCACCGGTGTGGCTGTTGTCAGCTTCACGGTTTTGATGTTCTTCATTTCTTTATACTGTGCTATAAAGGCAGTAGCTATCTCCGGCAGGTTGGCCTCACGGCCTTTATTTACCAGCAGGGTAATGAATGCTTTTGCCAGCGGGTTCAGTTTATCGCCTACTACTGCATCCAGTATGCTTTTCTTTTTATCCGATTTTATGATCGGGCTGCGCAGCATGTTCGTGAAATCGCTGCTCTGGCGGCTGATGCTATCCAGCAGTTGTATGTCCTGCAGGGTAGTATCTACTGTATTTTGCTCTACAGCAAGATCCAGCAGCGATTTGGCATAACGTGAAGCGAGACGAGGATTTTGCATTCTTAAAATTTGATAATTCGATAATCAGGCATTGTTACATTTCCAAATTGGCTAATGGTCATTCCTTAGTTCATGCTGATTTCGTCAGCCAGCATCTTAGCATAGTCATTCTGGCTTTCGGCAGTAGACAGTTGCTTGCGTATCACTTTTTCAGCTACTTCTACAGCCAGCTTGCCTATTTCGTTTTTCACTTCTGTAAGCGCAGCCATTTTTTGTTGCTGTATCTGTTGCTGTGCATCGGCTACCATTTTATCGGTGATAGCTTTTGTCTCTTCTTTCGCTTTGTTGATGATGCTATCCCTTGTTTCTTTAGCTTCTTTCAGCAGTTGTGCACGCTCTGCACGGGCTTCCATCATGATGCGCTCATTTTCAGCCTGCATCGCGCCCATTTCTTTTTTCACACGCTCTGCCGCAGCTATCGAGTCTGCTATACCTGTTTCACGCTCGTGCAGTGCTTTCAGTATTGGTTTCCAGGCAAATTTGCGCAGGATAACAAAAACTATCAGGAACGCCAGCAGCGTCCATACAAACAAACCGAGTTCCGGGGTTAACAAATCCATGTTATGTTGATTTATGTATGCTCTTTATTATTGGGGTTTCTTTTCTGCTCGTTTTGCAAACCTTTGAAAATCAAAACAAGCTTTTAATCAAAATTTAAAAATAACTGCACCCGCGGCCCTGTGCGTTGAGTGCAGTTAATTTCTTGGTACAATTACAGTACTACAGCCAGCAGACCAGCGATAACGCCGAACAGCGCAACACCCTCTACGAAGGCAGCTGTCAGGATCATGTTCGCACGGATGTCGCCAGCAGCTTCTGGTTGGCGAGAGATAGCTTCTACGGCACCTTTACCGATAGAACCGATACCCAGACCAGCACCTAATACCGCGATACCTGCGCCGATAGCACCACCTGCTGCAGCTGTACCGTCAATTGCTAACAAAACTGTGTTTAACAGAGACATGTTATATATGGATTTTGATTAAAAAACGAATTAAGCAATGATTTCTTGTTTACTTACATTGTAATCCTGGCCGGTTTCAGGATTGTGTGCATGATATTCTTCATGTACATGATCATGATCGTGGCCCTCTTCTACTGCCTGTCCTATAAATACCGCTGTCAGGTTGGTAAAGATGAAGGCTTGTATGGCAGCCACCAGCAGTTCCAGGAAGAACATGAAGATGGTAAACGCCATAGATACGGGTACAAAACCCCAGCCGGCCACTTTACTCAGGCCTGCAAATATAAATATCATTGATATAACGCTCAAAATAACGATGTGCCCCGCCAGTATATTGGCAAAAAGACGTATCATCAGCGCTATTGGTTTAATGAACAGTGAAATGATTTCGATAGGTACCAACAGGAATTTTACACCCAGCGGTACGCCCGGAGGATTGAAAAGGTGGCCCCAGAAATGCTTGTTGCCGCTGAATATCATTATCAGGAAAGAAACGATAGCCAGGCAAGCCGTTACCGCTATGTTACCGGTAAAGTTGGCGCCGCCCGGCAGCAGGCCCAGCAGGTTGTTTATCCATATAAAGAAGAACACCGTAAGCAGCAGCGGCATGTAGCGCATATATTTTTTGCCCAGGTTAGGCTTGGCTACTTCATCACGTACAAATGTCAGCACAGGCTCCAGTGCATTCTGGAAACCGGTAGGCGCTACCATCGTGCCGTTCTTTTTGTATTTCTTAGCTACATTCAGCATGATCACCAGCAGCAGCACTACCGATATGATCATAGAAACCACGTTCTTAGTTATAGAGAAGTCGATGATTTTGGCACCGTCTTCAGAAACGATCTTTTCTTTCATGCCATGCTCCAGGTGGTAGCCGTTATAGCTTTCGTGGCCATGGTGAAATTTTGAAGCAGAGAATACTTCCAGTCCTTTTTCAGGATGGTATATGATAACCGGCAGAGAAAGGCTCACCGGGTGGTCGTTCACATCAAAAAAGTGCCAGTAGTGAGAATCGCCAATGTGGCCGAATATTACTTCAGAAGCATTAAAACCACCCTTTTTTTCTTCACCATGTGCTGCATGGGCGGTTTCGCCCTCAGCAACGGGTGCAGATTCGTGGTTTTCTTCATGCTGTGCATATGTAAAAACAGGAGCGCTCAACAGCGCGAAAGTCAATACTATAAAGGAAAAGAGACGTCTTAAACTCATTACGCAGCCCTGAAATTTTGCGCAAAGATACTTGTTTAAAGTTCAAAAAAAAGGAAATATTATTTTTTTGAGACCTTTCTGTGATTTATGGCATTAGTTTTACCATACTACGTGATATTATTAAAATATTAAATGCCCGTCAGGTGTTTGCATTTATTTTTCAAAAACACTATACCGTCGGCGAAAATTAATAGTCGAAAAAACTTTTATGTAGTACTTTTGCCGTCTAACTTTTTGTAACAAACGAAAATTTTATGCAGGAATTTGGTAAGAAAAACCCATCGGCTAATCTGGCCGACATGGGCCTGAATGTTGCCATAGCTCACTGGAATCTCTCTCCCGAAGAGCTCACACAAAAAACCTTAGAACTTGGACAAGGCGAACTGAACGACACAGGAGCCCTTTGCGTTAGCACCGGGAAATTCACCGGCCGCTCTCCTAAAGACAAATTCACAGTAAAAGATGCAATAACGGAACACAGTGTAGATTGGGGCGATGTAAACATTCCTTTCTCTCCTGAGGCTTTTGACAAACTGTATGATAAGGTAGCAGCATACCTGGGTGGCAAAGAAGTATGGATACGTGATGCATATGCCTGCGCCGATCCTAAATATCGCCTGAACATCCGCGTGGTGAACGAAACACCATGGGCCAACCTGTTCTGCAACGACCTGTTCCTGCGCCCTACTGCACAGGAAATTGAAACATTAACGCCTGATTGGCTCATCCTGCAGGCACCAAGCTTCCTGGCCGATCCTGCTGTGGATGGCACACGCCAGGGAAACTTCACTATCGTAAACTTTACACGAAAAATCATCCTGATAGGTGGTTCTGCTTATACAGGCGAAATGAAGAAAGGTATCTTCGGTGTACTGAACTTCGTACTGCCGCACGATCATAAAGTACTGAGCATGCACTGCTCTGCCAACGAAGGCAAAGATGGTGATGTTGCCCTGTTCTTCGGTCTTTCAGGTACGGGTAAAACTACCCTGTCTGCAGATCCTCACCGCGCACTAATAGGTGATGACGAACATGGCTGGGCAGATGGTTCTGTATTCAACTTTGAAGGTGGCTGCTATGCAAAATGTATAGACCTGAGCGCCGAAAAAGAGCCGCAGATTTTCAATGCTATCAAGCCAAACGCGCTGCTGGAAAACATCAAGTTCTTCCCCGGCACTAAAACGGTAGATTATGCAGATGGCAGCATCACGGAAAATACACGTGCTGCTTATCCTATCTATCATATAGATAACGCTAAGGAACCATCTTACGCCGGCGATCCTAAAAACATATTCTTCCTTACTTGTGATGCCTTTGGTATCCTGCCTCCTATCAGCAAGCTGACCAAAGGCCAGGCTATGTACCACTTCATCAGCGGCTACACAGCAAAGGTTGCCGGTACTGAGGTGGGTGTTACAGAACCACAAACTACTTTCTCTGCCTGCTTTGGCCGCGTATTCCTGCCATTGCACCCTACCAAATATGCAGAACTGCTGGGTAAAAAACTGGAAGAGCACAGCGATGTGAACGTATGGCTGATAAACACAGGCTGGAGCGGTGGTGCTTATGGTACCGGTAGCCGTATGAGTCTGAAGCATACACGCGCTATGATCACGGCTGCTATGAATGGCGACCTGAAAAATGTAGCCTTTGAAGCACACCCGACATTTGGCGTACTGGTTCCGCAGGCTGTGCCCGGCGTACCTGCAGAGGTACTGAACCCACGTGATACATGGACTGATAAAGAAGCATACGATAAGAAAGCTAACGAACTGGCTCAGCTGTTCGTTAAAAACTTCGAAAAATATGCAGATCAGGCTAATGATGAGATACGTGCTGCTGCACCAAAAGTGATGGAAAACGCTGAATAGTTTTTTAGCTTACTGATATAAAAAAATGACCCCCGGTACATGCCGGGGGTCATTTTTTTGAGCAATGGCTTTTACAATGCCACCTTGGCTATCAGTTCTGCATCACCCACCAGCCATATATTATCGTCTTGTTCAAAGGTCATAACCGATTCGGGGTTCAGTATGCGCTTACCGTCGCGCTCTATGCCTACTACCAGCCCGTTGGTGCGCTCACGTATGCCGCTTTCGCGTATAGTCTTACCCAGCCATTCAGAGCTTTCTTTAACTTTCAGGCGCTTCAGTACTACATCGTGCGTTTCCATCACCTGCGCCACACTGCCTTCTTTCGGTTCTATATATTGTTTGAATTGCTCCAATTGCTCATCCGTACCTATTACAAATAGCTGATCGCCGGGGTATAGCCGTTCGTACCTGCCCGGTGCCGGTATGCTGTAAATATCGCCACGCCTTATCATGGCTATGTTGATACCCAGCTGCTCGCGCAGCCCCAGTTCTTCCAGTGTCTTGCCCGTGCATGGCGATCCGGCAGGGAAGGTATAACGTGCAATGTGTGCATCCCAGGGTGCCAGCTCGCGCAGGTTCACTTTTGCTTCATGCATTTCCCGGTTGTTCAGGTTTTGCAGGAAGCGGCTTTCCAGTTTTATATAAAAGGCATGTATTCTTTTCGAGAAGAGAGCAGCCAGCCCCACCAATACCAGCACGCCACCTATTGCCATATATACGGGGAAGAAGCTCAGCATCATAATGCTGATGAAAATAATAGCAAGCCCCATACGCAGCAGGCGCAGCAACAGCAGCGGCCCGCGGTACCGTTTATTACCCCACAGGTTGCTGTGAGCCAGCGGTTGTGTTTTCTTCAATACCAGTAACCATAGGAAGGGCGATAATACCAGCAGGCAGCTTAGCGCCGTTATGGTGGCACCCAGCACCCCGCTAGAAACATGATGCTCTACCCAGGGCGATACATAGCGCGCAAACAGGAAAATGATACCCGGTATCACTAAAGAGGTAACCGAAACAATGATAATAAGCGACTGCAGCACTTTGCGCCAGTCGCTGGCTGCAGTGATGGCTTGCGCGCCCGAGCTGTATCGTTCCAGCGATTTGCGCCACCTTACCGGCAATACCTTCTCCACTTTCACATACAATGGCTCCGCCATCTTTATCATATATGGCGTCAGAAAGGTAGTGATGGCAGATATAGCCACCGCTATAGGGTACAGGAAGCTGCTGGTAACACCCAGCGTTACCCCCAGTGTAGCAATGATGAAGGAAAACTCGCCTATCTGCCCCATGCTCATACCGGCATATATCGCCCGCTTCAGCGGCTGGCCCGATATTACGGCCCCCAGCGTTACGTGCAGCACCTTGGCTATTACAAATACCACGGTTATAATAAGTATAGGCCCCGCATAGCTTGTCAGTATCTTAGGCTCTATCAGCATGCCTACCGATACAAAGAATACGGCACCAAACAGGTCTTTTACCGGTTTTATGATATGTTCTATACGTTCGGCCTGCGTTGTTTCTGCCAGTATCGACCCCATGATAAAAGCCCCCAGCGCCGGTGAAAAGCCGGCTACCGATGCCAGTATCACCATCATCAGGCACATGCCTATGGCCAGCACCAGCATGGTTTCATCATTCAGGTGCTTTTGCACTTTGCTCAGGAACGATGGTATAAAGAAGATACCTGCCACAAACCATAATATGAGGAAGAAGGCCAGCTTCAGTACCGAAAGCAGCATTTCCGTACCGGCAAATTCCCGGCTTACGGCAATGGTAGAAAGCAATACCAGCAATACCACGGCCACCAGGTCTTCTATTATCAATACCCCAAACACCAGCTCGGCAAATTTCTTGCCTTTCATGCCCAACTCGTCAAACGAGCGCAGGATGATAGTGGTAGATGCCACCGAAAGGATACCACCAAGGAAGATGCAATCCATAACGGGCCAGCCCATCAGCTTACCCAGCAGGAAGCCGATGCCCAGCATCGCCGATACTTCAATGATGGCGGTGACAGATGATGCGCCCCCTACACGTAGCAGTTTTTTAAAACTAAACTCCAAACCTAGCGTAAAAAGCAGGAATATGACCCCTATATCTGCCCATACACGTATATTGGCCAGTTCGGTAATGGTAGGGAACAAAGGGAAATTAGGGCTCACCAATAGCCCCGCCAATATGTAGCCGAGTACTACAGGCTGTTTCAGCCATTTAAAAATCAAAGTAGTAACACCGGCAACTATCAGCACCAGCCCGAGATCCTGTATTAAATGTGGTAGATGATTCATAATGCCTTAGTTATAAAAATACCATTTACAGCCGAAAAACACGATTATCAATCTTTTACCACTCATAACCGATTGAAAATTACCATGTCTGCGCTTTGCCTTATCTTAGTATCAAAGCCGATAGCATGAATAAAAAAATACTTATTGCCTGTACCCTGCTTACCGTTTTCACTACTGTTCGTACACACGCACAGTGTACCCCTGCCGTTCCTTCTATATTGGATGTCCATACTGATAGTGTTACCCTGGCATGGGGAAGTGCCGGTGCGGGCGTATATGAATATGCGGTATTGCCTGCTACTGCACCGCAACCTGCCACAGGTACTTCTACCGGCGCCCTTACGGTGGGCGTTGGCGGACTGGCACCGGGCATTGCACACACGGCATGGCACCGTACCGATTGTGGTGGCGGCACATTCACGCCTTGGGTTTCACTCAATTTTTCTACGCCCTGCGGCATGCCGGGCACTGTAAATATTACCAATATAGGCGCCGACACAGCCGTTATCAGCTGGACCGCTGTAGCACCCAATGCCAATTACCAATACATAGTAGATACTTCTGCCGATGTGCCCACAGCTGCCGATGCCGGTACACCTATCGACACCAATGGATTGATTGTCCGTAGCCTGTTACCCGCACAGATGTATCATGTCTTTGTACGTACCGATTGTGGTAGTGGTGTTTTCTCACCATGGTCGCCCGTACATATGTTCTTCAGCGCTTATTCCGTAGGCATTGCGCAGGTGCAGCAAAGCGGAGCCCGGTTCAAAGCATATCCTAACCCCGCTACCAATACGCTCTATCTCAGCTTTACCCATGCCGGTGGCATGCTGGAAGTAGTGAACGCTATGGGCAGCAGGGTATGGGCAGGTAACCCTATGCCCAAAGAAACACAGGTGGATATAAGCGGTTTACCCGCCGGGCTCTACCTGCTACGCTACCTGCATAACGGGCAAATAGAAACAAGCAGAGCTTATAAGAAATAATCAGTATATTAGATATTCTAAACCTAAGCTTATGAATTTCTATCTACGTACATTTTCTTTTTCTGCTATCCTTGCATCTATATTGTTGCTTACAGCACACAGTGCACAGGCGCAATGCGAGCTTACCAATCACAGTTTCAATAACATTACACCAACTTCAGCCGTATGTTCATGGAATGAAACTCCTACTGCGTATAAGTACGAATACTTTGTTACGCCTGATCTATCTTCAATTCCCCCTGCGGGCAAACCTGGCAGTGTTACCACTTCTACCAGTATTGTAATAAATGGCCTAACACCTGACCAGACCTGGTATGTATGTGTACGTGCTTATTGTACTTCAGGTACTTCTCAATGGGTATGTGAAAGCTTTAAAACGCCCGATCCATCCAGTGTCAATACGGTTACCAAACAACCTGAGTTTACGATAACCGCGTATCCTAATCCTGCTACTGATAAGTTGAACATCGTACTGCCTGAACAGTACAATGGCAGGGGAAATATCATCGTCACTTCGCTGTTAGGTTCAGTAGTAGCACAAACCAATACATTCGGCCGCTATGCCCATGTTAATCTTTCGGGCATGGCACCGGGGCTGTACCTGGTAAAATATACCGATGGGGTAAATACTAAAACCATTAAAGTAAACAAGCTGTAAAAGCATGCATTATTACTTTATCATAATTAAGAAAGGCAGCTTAGGCTGCCTTTCTTAATTATCCTTCCAGCACCACAGCATCATGCAGGCGTAAGTACGGTAGGGGCTCCATTTGGCCGATATTTTCAGCATCTTTTCTTTCAGTTTCTTTTTATCGGTAGCATCCAGCTTATATAGTTTTATCATGCCCTGCTGTATACCCAGGTCATCTATTGCAAACACATCCTCCCTACCCAGGGCGAACATCAGCTGCATCTCCACCGTCCACCTGCCCACACCTTTTATCGGTAGCAGAAAGTCCATCACTTCCTCATTGCTCATCTTATACAGTTTCTTATCATCCATGCCGTTGTCTATGGCATATTGTGCCACATTCTGCACATAGCTCACTTTTGCATTGGAAAGCCCTATGCTACGCAAGGTTGCAGATGGTGTCGCCACAATCTGTTCGGGCGTAGGCTCTTTGTCGTCATATAGTGCCAGGAAGCGTTTATAGATCACATCAGCCACCTTGGTAGATAGCTGCTGGCTCATAATGGCCGCGCATAGATACAGACATATATTCTTTCTGCGTTTCAGTTGCAGGTCGGGGAAGGCGGCCACAATGGGCGCCAGCTTTTTATCTTTCGATAGATGTTCATGATACGCAGGCAGGCTTGTTTCGGCAGGCATAAGTATATTTTATGTACTCAGTATATTATTGTAAATTTGCTATTGTATTATTCAGCGTTCATACGTTAATAATAGCTCAATATTCGTAAAGCTAAGTGTTTTAGGCGGTACGTTTTCGTCCACCACCGGCAGAAACGTCAAGCAATGAATAAAGTATAGAAACCCTATTTGCAACCGAAAAATTGATTCCTGTAAAACCGGAACAATCCGGAACAATTATAATTTACCAGATATATAGAAGCGGGAAAAATCAGTATTTCACAACAAAACACAACAAACTGTTATCTTTGCCCGCAAAATCATATACATAACCAACTGTTAATGAAAAATACACCATTCACACAAAAGCATATAGCGCTGGGCGCTAAAATGGCAGAGTTCGCAGGCTACAACATGCCTATCTCTTACAGCGGCATCAATGAAGAGCACCACACGGTGCGCAGCAATGCCGGTGTATTTGATGTAAGCCATATGGGCGAATTTATCCTGAAAGGCCCTAAAGCACTGGACCTGATACAGCGTGTTACCAGCAACGATGCCAGCAAACTGACGGATGGTAAAGCACAATACTCTTGCCTGCCTAATGAGAATGGTGGTATCGTAGACGACCTGCTGGTGTACTGCCTGAAGCAGAATGAAAGCTATATGCTGGTGGTGAATGCATCGAACATAGAAAAAGACTGGAACTGGATAAGCAAGCACAATACAGATGGTGTAGAAATGCACAACATATCTGACAAAACAGGCCTGCTGGCCGTACAGGGCCCTAAGGCAGTGCAGTACCTGCAGCCGCTTACAGATATGGACATCACCAACCTGAAATATTACACCTTTACAAAAGGCACATTTGCAGGTATCGAAAACGTGATAGTAAGCGCTACAGGTTATACCGGCGCCGGTGGTGTTGAAATATATTTTGAAGATAAAGACAACAATGCCGAAACAATCTGGAACAAAATATTTGAAGCCGGTGCAGCAGGCGGTATGAAGCCGATAGGCCTGGCAGCCCGCGATACCCTGCGCCTGGAAATGGGCTTTGCGCTGTATGGCAATGACATAGATGATACTACCAGCCCGCTGGAAGCCGGCCTAGGTTGGATCACTAAGTTCACTAAAGACTTTACAGCCAGGGAGATACTGGAAAAACAAAAAACAGAAGGCGTAACCCGCAAGCTGGTAGGCCTTGAAATGATAGACAAAGGCATACCTCGCCATGGCTATAAAATACAGAATGCCGAAGGCGAAGAGATAGGCTACATCACATCGGGCACGCAGGCACCAAGCCTGGGCAAGGCTATAGGTATGGCCTATGTGCGCAAAGACTTTGCTGCCGAAGGTTCGGATGTGTTTGTCATCGTACGCGACAAAGCACTGAAAGCACAGGTAGTAAAAATGCCTTTCGCATAAAAAATGACACTGCACAGACAGTAAATGAATAGCCATTCAAAATTGAATGGCTATTTTCATGTTGCCTAACCTACCTATATGCTATCGAAAATAGCTTACTTGCTCTGCACCACTGTAATGCTGTATTGCTGTTTCGTCTTTTATCCCAAATGGGATAAGCGGCAGGGCGAAGCAGCTATAGGCTGGGATGTAAGCGGTTATTACTGGTACCTGCCTTCTATCTTTATCTATAAAGACCTCAAGTACCAATCCTTTGCAGATAGCATACGACAGAAGTATGAGCCCACACCCGAGATCATGCAGTTTACCCGTGCGGCAGATGGCAGCTGCGTGATGACCTATTCCAGCGGTATGGCGTTCATGTACCTGCCGTTATTTACCATCGCACATCTTTCTGCAGAACCTTTAGGTTACCCTGCCGATGGGTTTTCTAAGCCCTACCAGTTTGCCATGCAGGTAGGCAGCCTGCTCATATCGCTGCTGGGCGTATGGCTATACAGAAGGGTGCTGCTCCATTACTTTCCAGATAAGGTAACGGCCATCCTGCTGCTCATACTGGTCATAGGCAGCAACTACCTTAACTACTCGGCTATAGATGGTGCACAAACGCATGCCTGGTTGTTTACACTCTATGCCGCGCTATTGCTGAGTGTTATCCGCTTCTATAAAAAGCCTGATTATAAATATGCGGTAGCTATAGGCATGTTATGTGGCCTTGCCATACTCATCCGCCCGTCTGAAATGATATGCGTGCTGATACCCTTACTATGGGGGATGGAGTCTATATCTATCGCAGCTATCAGGGGGAAGATACAGTTTTTCAAAAAGCACTTATCCAAACTAACGGTAGCCGTCGTATGCGTTATACTCATCGGTAGCATACAGCTCATATACTGGAAATACGCCAGTGGTCACTGGCTGGTATACAGCTATGGCAGCGATAAAACCTTTTCATGGCTGCACCCGCACCTGTTCGATTATACGCTGAGCGCACGCAGTGGCTGGCTGACCTACACACCCGTCATGCTCTTTTCTTTGATAGGCATTATCCCCTTCCTGAAGCGGGGGCGTAACAAAGTAGCCATCCTGTCCTTCTGCCTGCTGAATCTGTATATTGTATCTGCCTGGGATATATGGTGGTATGGTGGCACCGGCGGCAGGGCCATGATACAGAGCTATCCTTTCATGTTCTTACCGCTGGGCTACCTGCTACAGCACCTGGCAGAACGTAAAGTGTTGAGGTGGTTGCTTACGCCTTTTATCATACTGTTCTGCTATGTCAATGTATGGTTTACGGTGAATGCCCATGCGGCACCGGGGTTGTACGATTCTGACGGCATGAGCCGTGCCTACTACTGGCGCGTGGTAGGCCGCTGGCATATTGAGAACAGGGATGAAGTGGAAAAGCTGAAAGATACAGACGAGCTTTTTTCAGGCACCCCTCAAAACCTGAAGCTAATCTACACCCACGACTTCAATACAGATACCAACCCTGCAGACTCATTCTACATCAGCAGCGGTATGGAATTCAGTAATAAGTTCAGCTTCCCGGTAGATAAAAATGCGGCCAACTGGCTCAGGATAAAGGCCACCATCAGTACCGGCGGTAAAGAGTGGACACAATGGAGAATGCCGCAGTTTACCGCCCAGTTTTTAGATAAAGACAATAATGTGCTGCGCACACGGATGCTGCGCATACACCGCTTCCTGAATGATAACGAGACCAAAGAATTTACCTTTGATGTGAGCATTGCCTACGACGAGGCCAAAAAAGTGAACATCTACCTGTGGAACCCCGGCAGCGACAAATGGTTGCTGGTGAAACACATGGAAGTGTGGTCATTTAAGGATTAAACCTATGTACCATTTTTAGGAATTTATTTTATTTCTTTGCAGCAAATTATAGCCTTCCAAGATGCTTCCTAAATACAATAGAGTACTGCTGAAATTATCTGGTGAATCTTTAATGGGTGACCGCAGCTATGGGCTCGACCCGAAAATGCTGGAGCAGTATGCTATTGATATAAAGGCCATCAGCGACCTGGGCGTGCAGGTAGCCGTAGTTATAGGCGGCGGTAATATATATCGCGGTATGAACGAGGCTGAAACCGGCATCGAGCGTGCGCAGGGCGACTATATGGGCATGCTGGCCACCGTTATCAACGGCATGGCACTACAGGCATCGCTGGAAAAGATAGGCGTTAAAACACGCCTGCAAAGCGCTATAAAAATGGAGCAGGTAGCAGAGCCTTACATCCGCCGCCGTGCCATCCGCCACCTGGAAAAAGGCCGTGTAGTTATCTTCGGCGCAGGTACGGGTAATCCATACTTCACTACCGATACGGCCGGCTCACTAAGAGCTATAGAAATAAATGCCGATGTGATACTGAAAGGTACACGTGTGGATGGCATCTATACTGCCGACCCTGAAAAAGACCCAACCGCTAAACGCTTTGAAAAACTAACCTTTTCAGAGGTTATCAGCCAAGGCCTGAAAGTGATGGATATGACCGCCTTCACATTGTGCCAGGAAAATAACCTGCCCATCATCGTGTTCGACATGAATACACCGGGCAACCTGCAAAGTGTGATAGAAGGCAAATCGCTGGGTACATTGGTAAGCTAATACTTACCTTACGCGCTTGCGCTTATTGCGCTCGTAATCTTCAAATATAAACTGCCCCAACCCATCGAGCGAGGAATAGAACGCCTTGCCATTGTTTACCTCTGTAAAGTTGCGCACGAACGATTGCAGGTAAGGGTCGTTGGCTATCATAAAGGTGATGACCGGTATTTTGAGCCTGCGCATTTGCCCCGCCAGGTTCAGCGTGCGGTTCAGTATCTTACTATCTATACCAAAGCTGTTCTTGTAATACTTGTTGCCCACCTTCAGGCAGGTAGGCTTGCCATCCGTTATCATAAACACCTGCTTATTGGGGTTTTTGCGGCGGCGCAGTATATCCATTGCCAGTTCCAGCCCGGCTACCGTATTGGTATGATAGGGCCCTACCTGCAGGTAAGGCAGGTCTTTCATTTCTATCTGCCAGGCATCATTGCCAAACACCACAATATCCAGCGTGTCTTTAGGATAGCGCGTCGTTATCAGTTCGCTCAACGCCATAGCTACCCGCTTGGCAGGGGTGATACGGTCTTCACCGTATAATATCATGGAGTGCGAGATATCTATCATCAGCACGGTAGAAGTCTGCGTCTTGAAATCCATCTCATGAATTTCAAGGTCATCCTGCTTCATGGTGAAGCCATCTATGCCGTGGTTTACAAATGAATTCTTGAGGCTGCCGGTATAGTCTATAGCTTCCAGCGCATCGCCAAATTCATAGGGGCGGGTTTCGGGGTTCAGTTCATCGCCCTGCCCGCTTTTAAACGTATGGTGGTTACCCTGTTTCGTTTTCTTCAGCTTGCCAAATATTTCATCCAGCGAACGCTTGCGAATGCTTTGTTCCGACTTGGCGGTTATCTTGTAGGCACCTGTTTCTTCTGTTTCTTTCAGGTACCCATTTTGTTTCAGGTCTTCTATAAAATCGCCTATGCCGTAATCATCACCTGTAAGGTGGTACTGCGCATCCAGCTGCGTCAACCAGTCCAGTGCTTCGGTAGGGTCGCCGTTGGTATATTGCAGCAACTCCATAAAAATATCCAGCAACTTCTGAAATGGCGTACGCTTATCCCCTTCCTCAAACTTCGTAAATAATATCCCTTTCATAAAAACCTCTTACCGAAGTTACGTTGTTTTGCAGGCACGCTGCTTATTGTATATCTCTATGGCAGCATTAAACATTATGGTGCTTTAATTGTTTAGTAATCATGGCTGTATATAAAATAGAGCGGAAACAACTGATACGCAGCAGTATGGAAGAATTGTGGGCTTTCTTTTCCAGCCCCGATAACCTGGCTGCCATTACGCCGTCTTATATGAACTTCCGCATCACATCCGAATCTTCAAAACATGGCATCTATGCCGGGCAAATCATCACCTACAAGGTATCGCCCATATTAGGTATTCCACTGTACTGGATGACAGAGATAACCCATGTAGAACACTATAAGAGATTTGTAGATGAGCAACGCATAGGGCCTTACAGCCTGTGGCATCACCAGCACTATTTTGAAGCAACGGTAGAAGGCGTGTGGATGACCGACCTGGTGCATTATCGCCTGCCATTCTATTTTATTGGCAACCTGGCACACCGCCTTTTCCTGAAACGCCAATTAGAAGGTATATTTGACTACCGGTACCAGCAGATCGAATCGCTTTTCAGTAAGGCGCCAAACAATTCAGTTTCATTGAATGTTTAACCTTGAAATGCTACTACCGTGGGTATTACAGCAGATATGAACCGTTTCAGCATCAGGGATATAGAAAACCTGACAGGCATCAAAGCCCACACCATACGCATATGGGAGCAACGCTATGGCATATTGCAACCTAAGCGTACCCCAACCAATATCCGGTATTATGACGCTACCGACCTGAAGTATGCGCTACGTATAGCCCTCCTTAATGATTACGGCTATAAGATATCGCGCATACAGGAAATGAGCGAAGCGGAGATAAATAATGTAATCAACAAGATAAATGACCAGGAATTCCAGCTGCAGGCACAGGTAAACAAAATGCTGGAAACGATGCTGACCCTGGATACCGACCTCTTTGAAGCGCTGATAACCGCCTACATTAAAAAGAACGGTATAGAGATGGCTGTGGAACGCTTACTGTTTTCCTTCCTGGAAAAGGTGGGCATCATGTGGATGACCGACCGCATATTTCCGGCGCAGGAGCATATAATGAGTAATATCGTGTATCGCAAACTGGCCCTTGCTATAGAGCAATTGCCTAAAAATCCTGACGCCGGCCCGTCTGTACTATTATTTCTGCCCGAAGGAGAGATACACGACATTGGCCTGATGTATGTGCACTATCTTTTGCTGAAGCATGGAAAGAAACCCATCTATCTTGGCCCTAATTCGCCGGTAAAAGATGTGCAACTGGCCGCTGAAATGAAAAAGCCCGACTATGCTTTTCTCCATCTTACATCTGTAGCTTCCGAATTTGACAGCAATAAGTATTTGAAGAAACTGACCGAAACCTTGCCCGGCATCACCATCCTCGTGTCAGGCAGTATGCTGAAGCATACCAAGCTGCAAAGTCACCCGCGTATAGTACCTTTTTATTCCTTGCAGCAGGTTAAGAATTATATCCCGAACCTTAGTTAATCCCTTCTCATTTGATATATACGCTAACGGCCATTCTGGTTGAGAAACCGTATGCCCGCATATCCTGTTTAATAAATCCCACAGTAACTATAAACAAAAACTATTTGGGGCGATGGCATGAGTGTTTAACTTTACACTATAAACAGTTAAACAAAAAATGTATGACTGCTACTGACTTTAATAACATGGTAGTGCGCCACGGCGACTTTCTGAAGCCTTATGCAATAACGCTTACACGCGATCATGAAGATGCGCAGGACCTCTTCCAGGAAACCATGATGCGCGCCCTGATGAACAAGGAGAAATACCAGTTTGGCACCAACCTGAAGGCGTGGCTCTACACTATAATGCGGAATATTTTCATCAATAACTACCGGCGCAGCAAAAAATTCTTCAAGATATCGGGCGATGTACCGAGCGATGCCTTGGTGTACAGCACCCAAAAAGCGGTATATAATGAAGGCTGGAACAACGCTCGGCTTGGGGAGGTGAAAAAAGCGATAGATGAACTGCCACAGATATTCCGCCTGTCTTTCGAGCTGCACTATACGGGCTATAAATACCAGGAGATAGCCGACCTGCTGCAAGAGCCACTCGGTACTGTAAAAAGCCGGATACACTTTGCCAGGAAAACATTAATGGCTCAACTGGACCGATAAACAATAACTTCACGCACGTTGAAAAAAGCTATCGTCATAGGGAGTGGGTTTGCGGGCATGTCGGCCGCATGCTTTCTTGCAAAAGAAGGTGTACAGGTGACGGTGGTTGAAAAACATAGCACAGCGGGGGGCAGAGCAAGAGCATTTGCAGCAAATGGCTTCACCTTCGATATGGGCCCCAGCTGGTACTGGATGCCCGATGTATTTGAACGGTTCTTTGCACAGTTTGGCAAAACACCTGCCGACTACTATCAGCTGGAAAGACTATCGCCTTCTTACCGTGTATTCTGGGAAGATGGTATGACAGACATTCCCAGCGACTACCCGGAACTACGTAACCTGTTTGAACAACACGAAACAGGTGCGGCTGAAAAGCTGGATGCCTTTTTGAATGAAGCAGCATATAAATACGACGCAGCCTTCAATCATTTTATATACCAGCCGGGGTTATCCGTTACTGAGTTTATGCGTACAGATGTGATGCGCTCGTTGTTGCGCATAGATATGCTGACATCTATGCATAAACATGTACGCCGGTATTTCAAACACCCCAAGCTGCAGCAATTGGTAGAGTTTCCGATATTATTCCTCGGTGCGTTGCCACGCAATACGCCGGCATTATACAGCATGATGAACTATGCCGACATGAAGCTGGGCACCTGGTACCCTATGGGTGGCATGGTGCAAGTGGCGAATGCCATGCATCAGTTGGCAGAAGAGCTGGGTGTAACATTTCAATTTAATGAAACCGTCACCGGTATCAAAGCATGGGGTAATGAAGCAGGTATTGTATCTACCGACAGGCAAGACCTGAATGCAGATAACATCATCCTTGCCTGCGATTATCACCATGCAGAAACAGAACTACTGCCGGATGCTTACAGGAACTACAGCGATGGCTATTGGGATAAACGCGAGATGGCACCATCGTGCCTGCTGTATTATGTAGGTATCGATAGAAAAATAGAAAACCTGCAACATCACAACCTGTTTTTTGACGCGCCTTTCAATGCACACGCTGCAGCGCTCTATACAAAGCCTGAATGGCCTAGTAACCCATTAATGTATGTATGCTGCCCATCGAAAACAGATACAAGTGTAGCGCCCGAAGGATGTGAGAACCTTTTTATACTGATACCTGTAGCGCCCGGCATGGAAGATACTGAAACGATACGTGATAAATATTTTGACACAGCCATGCAACGCATAGCGCAGCGTGCAGGCATTGATATAAAGCCACACATTACCTACATGCGCAGTTACGCGCACAACGATTTTGTAACCGACTATAATGCCTTTAAGGGTAATGCCTACGGCCTGGCCAATACACTGCGGCAAACTGCATTGCTCAAACCATCTATACGCAATAAAAAGCTGTGCAACCTGTATTATGCCGGGCAACTGACTGTGCCGGGGCCGGGTGTGCCGCCTGCATTGATATCGGGAGAAATTGTAGCCAAACAAATTTTACAAAAGAAAACACTCAAAACTGCTTGAGCTTATGATGTCTATTTTTCATAGTGTGAGCCATGCCTGCAGCAAGATAATAACGCAGCAATACAGCACGTCTTTTTCAAGTGCCATTAAGCTGTTGCATAAAGACCTGCGAGGACCGATACATGATATCTATGGCTTTGTAAGGCTGGCAGATGAAATAGTAGATACCTTTCACGAACACGATAAGGCAACACTGCTGGATGAATTTGAACGTGATACCTGGCTGGCCATATCACGCGGCATCAGCCTGAACCCTGTATTGCATAGCTTTCGGCATGTGGTGCATACGTATAACATACCTTATGAGCTCATCACCGCCTTCCTGCACAGCATGAAGCTGGACCTGCACAAAACGGACTATAACACGGTGCATGAGCTGGATGAATATGTATATGGTTCGGCAGAAGTGGTGGGGCTGATGTGCCTCTGCGTGTTTTGCGAAGGAGACATGA
>CABHOP010000093.1 GCA_902168085.1 uncultured Bacteroides sp. | reverse complement strand
TCTCCGTAACGATAACACGGGCACCGGCACCACGCAGTGATTCTGCAGAGCCTTTACCCACATCACCGTAACCACCAACAACGGCTACTTTACCGGCCATCATTACATCGGTAGCGCGGCGTATAGAATCAACCAGGGATTCTTTGCAACCGTACTTGTTATCGAATTTTGACTTAGTAACAGAGTCATTCACGTTGATGGCTGGTATTGGCAATGTACCTTTCTGCATACGCTCGTACAGGCGGTGTACACCTGTAGTGGTTTCTTCGCTCAGGCCTTTTATGTGTTGCACCAGTTCTGTATAGTTGTCAAACACCATGTTGGTCAGGTCGCCACCATCATCCAGTATCATATTCAGCGGGCGGTCTTCGCTACCAAAAAACAGTGTTTGCTCGATGCACCAGTCAGCTTCTGCCTGTGTCTGGCCTTTCCAGGCATATACACCTATACCGGCAGCAGCTATAGCAGCAGCAGCATGGTCTTGTGTAGAGAAGATGTTGCAAGAGCTCCATTTTACCTCAGCACCCAGTTCTACCAGTGTTTCTATCAGCACGGCAGTCTGGATGGTCATGTGCAGGCAGCCCGCTATACGTGCGCCTTTCAGTGGCTTCTGTGCACCATATTCAGCACGGATGGACATCAGGCCCGGCATTTCCGCCTCAGCCAGTTTTATTTCTTTACGGCCCCACTCTGCCAGGCTCATGTCTTTTACCTTATAAGGCAGTTTGAAGTCGATTTGTGAGCGTGTTGTAGTACTCATAATTATCAGTATTTCTAAGTTTTCGTTTTAGCAGCGCAAAGGTACACAATTACCTATTAATAACCGCTCTTATATAAACGGTTAAGCTATAGGTAATAACAACTGAAAAGGCTTATTTGTTTGATGCCATATAGGCCTTGGTCTTCTGCATGGTATCAGCAGTAGCGGGTACCAATGGCAAACGCAGGTTGTTAGCACAGATGCCCATTTCGCTCAGTACAAACTTCACACCCGCAGGGTTACCATCTGCAAACAGCAGGCGGATGCCTTCCAACAGTTTGTAATGCAGCTTTTGAGCGGTTGTATAGTTACCGGCCAGTGCTTCATTTACCATAGTGGTAAAGTCTTTGGTATAGCAATTGGCAGCTACAGATATAACGCCTTCCATACCTATAGCTACCTGCGGCAACACCAGGTCATCATCACCCGACAGCACAGCAAAGTGTGAAGGTTTACCTGCTACCAGGTCCATGCACTGGCTCATATTGCCACTGGCCTCTTTTACGGCTACCACATTTTTAAACTCATTAGCCAGCCTCAGTGCAGTAGCCGGCAGCATATTGGTGACTGTACGGCCCGGTACATTATATAATATAATAGGCTTGTCGGTAGCCTGCGCTATGGCTTTGAAGTGCTGATAGATACCTTCCTGCGTAGGCTTATTGTAGTATGGCACTACGCTGAGGATTCCGGCTACACCACTCAGGTCGTATTCGTTCAGGTTTTCGATAACCTCGGCAGTGTTGTTGCCGCCAATACCGCATACCACTGGTACACGGCCATTGCACCTGGCTACTATATATGTTAATACTTCCTTCTTTTCCTTCGCAGTAAGGGTTGGGGTTTCAGCTGTGGTACCCAGTGCTACCAGGTAGTTCACACCGCCGTTTATCACATGGTCTATCAGTTTTTCAAGCGATGCATAGTCTATGCTGCCATCGCCCGAGAATGGTGTAACCAGTGCTACACCCGTACCGCGAAATTGGTTCATTTTAAAAAAGAAGAATTAATATGTATGATCAAAAATTATTCAGATACTTCGTCGTAAAAGCCCATTTTAGAGAACTTCTCTATACGCTGTTCTATACGTTGTTCCGGTGTAAGCGTTTGCAGTGCCGGCAGGGTTTCCAGCAGGTAGTTCTTGATGCTTTCCGCCATTTCTTCAGGGGCTGCATGTGCGCCACCCAGTGGTTCAGCTATCACATCATCTACCAGCCCAAAGCCACTCATATCTTCAGAGGTAAGCTTCAGTTGCTCGGCAGCTTTTTCTTTATAATTCCAGCTGCGCCACAGGATGGATGAGCAGGATTCCGGAGAGATTACCGTGTACCATGTATTTTCCAGCATCACTACTTTATCGCCGATACCTATGCCCAATGCACCACCTGATGCACCTTCCCCTATGATGATGCAGATAACCGGCACTTTCAGGTTCACCATCTCAAACAAGTTGCGGGCAATGGCCTCGCCCTGTCCGCGCTCTTCAGCTTCCAGGCCGGGGTATGCACCGGGGGTATCTATCAAGGTAACTATCGGGCGGTTAAATTTCTCCGCCATCTTCATCAGGCGCAGTGCCTTACGGTAGCCTTCCGGGTTGGCCATACCAAAGTTGCGCATCTGGCGCATCTTGGTATTGATACCTTTCTGCTGGCCCATTACCATTACCGGCATGCCATTCAGCTCGGCCATACCACCTACCATTGCTTTATCGTCTTTTACCTGGCGGTCGCCATACAGTTCCGTAAAGTTTTGAAATATCTTTTCGATATAATACAAGGTGTACGGACGCTCGGGGTGGCGGCTCAATTGCACACGTTGCCAAGGCGTAAGGTTCTCATACAATTTAGCTCTTGTATTTTCAATAGACGTTTCCAGCTCGCGTATGCTGCCGGTAACATCTACATTATTTTTAGCCGCCATCTCTTTCAGCTTGTTCATTTGCGCGTACAAATCTTCTAACGGCTTTTCGAAATCCAGGAACTGCATATCTTGAAATTAGGATACAAAAGTACGTCTTTGAAATTTTTAAAAGAAGATTTGCATAATTGAAAAAAATGCTCTTATCTTTGCATCCCAATCAACTACGGACCGGTAGTTCAGTTGGTTAGAATGCCGCCCTGTCACGGCGGAGGTCGCGGGTTCGAGTCCCGTCCGGTCCGCAAAATATGACTAAAAGCCCGCTCTGGTAGCGGGCTTTACTTTTTGATTCCTAATAAGATACTAAGTCGTGATATTTCTTATGGAACATTAGTGCATGTTGGCACCAACCGCTTTTACCCTAATCATTCCATAGCTATTTGATACCAAACTACTGCAAGGCAAAACGATTGACCGGCAAGTAAAATAGCCGCAGATACCTGCGGCTATTTTACTTACTATATTTATAAGTTATTTTATCTCTTCAACATAATAGCTTAATGTGCTAAACAGCCCATATCCATTCTTTACGTTTGTATACACATTCGTAGGTTCCGAGAACGGGTTGTCGACATTTTCAGATGCGAACATGTAGGTTTTCTGAAACTTGAAATAATCCTCCGTTACATGCTTTAAAATCACTTGTGTTCTTACGGTATCTCCGTTCATTATAAATGGTTCAAGAAATTGGCTATTCACAAAAAGGCGTAATTCTTTTCTTGCTCCATTAAAAAGCTCATCCCTAAAGAATATAGCATTTCCCGATAAGCATGTGTTTTGATCTATACTCTCGTTATATATGCTTTCTACACTGGCATCTGTTGTGTTAATGCAACTGGTAAACTCAGTCAGGCCATTATCCTTAGATACCTTTACAATGGATACAATGTAGTAATCACCTGTGGTTGCAGGGTCATCAAAGCTTATTTTCAGTTCATCCTGCGGTATGCCATCAATGTCAACTCTTGATTTCGATTGACGAATTATTGATACGATAGGTACTATAGATGGCACTGTGGTGATAGCACTGGCATCATCAAAACCGTTTGACGATACTTTGATAGAATACAGGCTGCCTGTTTTAGCAACTGTTTTAGAGTTATAGATGCCGGCCCATGCATCATATTTCAGTGTATCGATAGCTACCTGGTCTTTGTATAATATAACCTTCGCGTCCGTTATGTTCAGATCATGGTTCCTGTTATACTTCAGAATACTTATTGATTTACCTACCATCACCCTGATTGTATCTTCTGCTTCTGTGCTGCTGTTTATTACCAATGCGGGTTTGTATTCCGGCACTTTTACATTGATCTCTTTCTCGCAGGAAGAAAATATAGCAAGCGCGCTTGCAAGTGTTATATATGCTGACTTTTTCATTGTAGTAGATTGACGGATTAAAACTTGAACTGATAACTGATGGACGGTATGATAGGAAACAGGCTCATCTGTTTAAATACAGCATTGCCTTGATTGTTTGTTGTGCTGTAGATATAGAATGGATTATACCTGTTATATACATTATAAGCACTGATAACCCAGGCACGCTCCCAATTTTTACGCTGTTTAGAAAACTTGATACTTACATCCGCACGGTGATAGGATGGCATGCGGTAGCCGTTCCTTTCTCCAAATACCTGTACAGTATTACCATCCGGCCCGTTATAATACCCTATGGGTAAAGTGATAGCGTTGCCAGTACCATATATCCATTCCGCACTCACTTCTATGTTCTTAGCCAGTTCATATATACCGGCTATTTTAAAGTCGTGCCTTCTGTCATACCTGTATGGAAATTCTTTACCGTTATTCAGGTTATCAAACTGGCGCTTCGACCATGAAAGGGTATAACCCATCATACCTGTGAAACGTCCTTTCTTCTTTTGCACAAATAGTTCTGCACCGTAGCTTTTGCCTTTGCCTATTTCTACCTTGTCTTCCCAATTGCTGCTGGTATTGAAAAAGCTGGCGCCTTCTTTATATTCCAGCACATTGTCCATTGTTTTATAATAGCCTTCTACACTTACCTCCATACCTGTAGCATGGGTGTAAGCGAGACCGGCTGCACCCTGGTAAGATTTCTGAACCGGTATACTTGCCGTAGCCGGCACCCACAGGTCCGTTGGCAACCCAATAGATGAATTGGTGAGCAAGTGTATGAATTGATTCATCTGTACAAAAGATGCTTTAGCGCTTAGTTTATCACTTATCAGGTAGCGCAATGCAAGCCTGGGCTGTATGGCATGGTAAAACTTGTTTTGTACATTAAAACCTGTCCAGTGTACACCAATGTTTGCTTTCAGTGCATTCGATATTTTAATATCGTCTTCTATATAAGCATCAATTTCTCCTGCATTAATGTTCTTGGTAGCAATGGTTGTATCCTGCTTCATGCCGAGGCCTTCTATCTTAGTTTGCTGTGCGCCCGGTTTGTAAGTGTGATACACGTACCCTACCCCAGTCTTTATATAGTGATTGGGATGGGGGATGTAATCAAAATCATATTTCACCGCTTTGTCATCAATGCCGGAAGTGTACTTCAACAGGTATTCTTCATTGCCAACGCCAAAGGTGCTTTTTGTTTGAGATGAAATAAGAAAGTTGTACTGGCTGTAATATGCAGTGAGGTTTCCAAAGAGCTTACTGTTGAACTGGTGATTCCAGCGGCTAACGGCTGTTACATTACCCCATTTCAGGTTAGTGTTAAAGGATGAGTTAATGCCTTCTGCCAGGTTTTGTTTTTGCTTAGCATAAAATTTATCATTACCAAAATAACCACTGATGTATAGGTGGTCTTTATTGCCCAGCTTAAAATTCACCTTACCATTCAGGTCGTAGAAATAATATCCACCCTTCACATTGCCTTTAATGAACGGCTTGGCAAGAATATCATAATACGTGCGCCTGCCCGATATCATGAATGATGATTTCCCTTTTTGTATAGGCCCTTCAAGGGTAAGGCGAGATGCAATAAGACCTATACCGCCTTCGCCGTGCAACTTGTTTTTATTACCCTCTTTCATATTGATGTCTACCACGGAAGATAAACGCCCGCCATACCTGGCAGGGAAACCGCCTTTTACCAACTCTACACTGCGTATAGCATCGGCATTAAACACACTGAAAAAGCCGAACAGGTGGCTGGCATTATAAACAGGCACCCCATCCAGCAATATCAGGTTTTGGTCGGGGCCGCCGCCACGCACATATATACCGGAAGACCCTTCATTGCCTGCCTGCACGCCCGGTAATAATTGAATGGCTTTCATCACGTCCACTTCTCCAAGAAATGCCGGTAGTGATTTGATGGTTTGGATGGGCAGGTCGATAGCACTCATTTGAGTACGCTCGTGTATAGCGTCTTTTTTACCTGTTACTACTACCTCTTTCATGTCCTTCACAGTCTCCATTTCTATGTTTACAGACATGTTCTCTTTTGCTGTAAGAGCCGAATGGAAAGGTATATAGCCTACATAGGATGCATGCAGGTTAAAATTGTCGGCAACGAATGTAAGTGAGTAGAAGCCATATGCATTTGTAGTAGTGCCTATGCCTTTTTCGGGTATGTAAACTGTGGCACCAATAAGGCGCTCACCGCTTTTCTTCTCGGTAACATACCCGCTGATGGTTATATTCTGGGCATGCAACGGCAATGAAAGCAGCAAAAAAAATGCTGCGATGATCCTTTCTTTCATACTATCGGTTGGAGTTCGATAGTATAACGCAGAAAGTACTGCTAACCCCTATACGCTTGGAAAAAAATTATGGATCGTAAGAAAGTACATGGTCTACCTGCGATACACCGCCTATCATACCTAGCCCGCCATTTACGTTGCCTTCTATTTTTACAGGCTGCTCAAAAGTATTAAACCCGATGGCAGGTTCATATACTTCATAAGCTTTCAGAAAGCGGAAATACGGCTCTGATACTGATTTAATTCGGATGATGCTGCGGCCTTTCAGTGTTTCAGAACCGTATGTAAGAGTAGTACGCAACACGTATACGTCGGTTTCGTATACCGTGCCGTTAAATCTCGAATCTTTTAAAAGTATCCGTTTGTTTTGCGTAGACGCACCATTATCCAGTACGTTCTCGCTATTCTTATCTGCGGTATACAATGCATCGCGCGAATATTCCCTATGGTAGGTTGTATCGTTTCCAACTATAGTGAGTTTTTGCTTCAGGGCTTCTATCACATAATAGTTAGCGCTCCCTACCGGATCGGTAATGCGTATCCGCACTTTGATCACACTGTCATTATTATATCTTCCGGATAGTGTATCTGTTACTTTAGCGTCAACCTGTTCGGGTATATAAATCTCTGCTGTTGCAGTGCCCAGGGAGGCATGTGTGGCTTCTACACGATATGTATTGCCCGCCACTGCTATCTGAGCATTACTGAAAGGATAGGTATATAGTATAGATGAAAACTCATCTACATAGCTGTTAAGGTTGTACTTATTACTACCGTTACTCAAGTTTACAGATAAGTCTTCCAACAACTGAAACCCTTTTTTTTCACTGCTTGATACCGGTATGCTTTGCCCGGCACGCAGGTAAAAAGTATCGCCGGCTACAAATTCGCCTATCAGCACTATTTTCTTCTCTCCACCAATGGCAGGCAGCTTTAACTCCTTCTGGCATGCAGTGCTGCAGGCCACAAAAAGTACAGCAAACAGTATGTATATTTTCGATGTATACTGCATGGTTAGAATTTTAGTTTATAGCTTATATACGGTATATACTGGAATATGCTCATGCCCTTCAGCTTGATGCTGGCATCGCTTGCATCAGCGGATTCATTTACCAGTTCTACAAATAATACATTCCGTCTTCCATAGGCATTGAATACGCCTATAGACCATGTACGCTCGTAATATTTCCTTTTCTTCTTGGTGAAATTCAACCCTATATCCAACCTGTGGATAGCAGGGAGCCTGTAGTTGTTCCATGCCACAAAATTGTACGTGTACCTTGCACTTGACACACCCGGCGCCGGTGATATAAGCAGGTTATTATCAAAGTCGGGGTATATCTGGTCGGGTAGTGTAATGGCTTCACCACTCATGTAGGTCCAGCTGGCTGCAGCATCAAACTTTTCTGATGGTTGGAATAATAAGGTAGCTTTAAAATTATGCTGCCTGTCGAACCTATACGGAAAGGCTTTGCCACCATTCAATTGTGCGAACTTGCGCCACGTGCGCGACCATGTATAGGCCGAACCAAAAGTGAAAGGCCCCAGCCTGGCTTTTACAGATGCTTCTAAGCCATAGCTCCACCCTGTACCTTGTACTATTTTCTCATCCCACTGCAGCGTATTGTCAAACAGGTTTTTACCCACGTTGTAAGTAGTCGTATTCTGTATGTCTTTATAATACCCTTCCAGGTTATAAGAAATAGCTTTGGATGGTTTCCCGACGTAACCCAGCGTAACCAACGATGCCTCTTCAGGCTCTACACGCGATGAGCTGGGAAGCCAAAAGTCAGTAGGTAAGCCGTACGAAGTACTGCTGATAAGGTGCAGGAATTGCGCCATCTGTGAGTAGGATGCGTAGATACTGTGACGGGGAAAGAGCTTGTAACTTGTATAAAAGCGGGGCTGTATGCTTGAATAATTAAAACGATTGCTGAACCAGTTGGCAAAATGCAGTCCGGGACGGATGACCCATTTATCATTAATTTTCACCTCATCTTCTGCAAAGACTACAAATTCATTTGATTTAAACTTATCGGGCCGCACACCGCTCATTATTCCTGTTGAAGTCAGCTGCATATCTGTAGGCACAAATGATGACACAGATATATTGGCACCAAACTCTATACGCTGGGTTGCCGTAGCATACCAGTTGGCATGAAGACGGAGTGATAGCTCTTTGATAGATGAACTGCCTTTATAGGCATCCCCTTCTGTTATGACGTTGTTCTCGAATACCTGCAACCTGTCTTCCAGCAAGTATTTGAACTGTGTATACGCAACCGTAGTATTGAGGAATAGTTTGGGATTGATAATGGTATTCCATCGCGTACTCAATGCTGTATTTCCCCACCTGGTTTTAAATCCTATATCGTTTGACGAAATGCCGAGGCCATCTCTGCCATTATAAAAGCTGAAGTAGAGACGATTGTTTTTATTTAAAATGTAATTGGCTTTCCCATTTACATCATAGAAATTGAAGATCAAATCGTTGGTGAAAGGCCGCCATAATACATCCAGCCATGTGCGCCTGGCAGATAACATAATAGATGCTTTGTCTTTTATGACAGGGCCTTCCACATTCAGGCTGCTTTTTACAAGCCCCATAGTAAACTGACCACCCCAGCGTTGCATATCACCATCTTTTGTATTCACATCTATTACCGATGATAAACGCCCGCCAAAACGCGATGGAAACGCACCTTTATGAAAATCAACCGACTTGATAGCCTCTGCATTAAAAACGGATGTCAGGCCGAAAAAATGCTCTATATGGTATAGCGGTATGCCATCCAGCAGGTTCAGGTTTTGGCCCGGGTCGCCACCGCGTACCATAATGCTGCTACTGCCATCCACACCACCCTGTACACCGGCAATATATTGCAGGGAACGCATGATGTCATTCTCCCCCAGCAGGGCAGGCGTACTTTTTATATCGTTATATACCAGGTGCAGGTGATCCGGCGAGGTTTCTTTATCTGTAGTCACTTTTACTTCACTCAGCGTATTTTGCGGTGAAAGCAGGATATCCCTTCGATGGTCTGATGATTCATTTATATTCAGGGTGTCCGGTTTATATCCTATATATGAGCATAGTACCCGATGCCTATCGGCGGGAATGGTAAGGCTATAGTATCCGTAACTATTGGTAGTGGTGCCTATGCCCAGCTCAGGTATATATACCATGGCACCTATCAGCACTTCTTTATTCAACTGTTCTTTTACGTAACCGTTAATAGTTACCCTGTCTTTCTTTGCATTTCTTGTTGTGCTGCCATCAGATGCTATGATAAGTATTTTACTACCACTTTCTTTAAGCGCCACCTGTTGCCCAGCCAGTACCCGCAACAAGGCATCCATTACGGTTGTTTCAGTTGCAGGCAAGCTTATTTTTTTTCGGGTATCCACGTAAGATGTGCTGTAGGATATGTGTATCCCCGACCGCTTTTCTATATCGTGTATATATCTTTTTACAGAACCTTCTGTGAAGGAGGGCGTGTACTTTTGGTATAATAAACTAGCCTGCGCCCGGGCAGCAAGCTGGCACAATGCACAATACAGGCAAATAAGGCATACAAGCACTCCCTTCCTCATAGGCTACTTTGCCATTATAACGTATTGATTGCCTTTTTGTTGCCATTGGCAATGTGCTACCAGGCACAATTCATCCAATGCTTCTTCTAATGATTGATTATTGAAACTGATGGTGATCTGCTGTTCGGTTACTTGCGGCACCATAGAAAGGTCTATGCTGATGGAAGCATTGTAAACAACAGACAAGTCTTCGATGATTTTGCTGAACGGCTGGCTGTCATATTCAAGCACCTTATCTTTCCAGAAAAGGAAATTGCTGTCCGTAATAGGGGCTTCCGTCAGTTTATCGGCTTTCAGGTCGCCTTGCTCCCCTTTAGTGAGTATTACGTAGGCTTGCTTATTTTTTGCCGATGTCATTTGCACCTTGCCGCTGGTTACTTTTACGCTTGCAGTTGTTTCATCGCATACCACATCAAACGAAGTGCCCAATACTTTCACCGATGCGGCCCCTGCGTCTATAACAAAAGGCTTGCTTTCATCTCTTGCTACCTGGAAATACGCTTCGCCATCCAGCGATACATTTCTTTGATGGCCAGCAAACACTTCGGGGTAGGTTATTTTGCTGCCTCTTCTTAGTGTGATGTGCGAGCTATCCGGCAGCACTATATCTATATTATCATTCGTAGCCGCTATTTCTACCATTGCCGTTTGTGAAAATGGCTTTATGATGAAAATACCTGCCAGCAGGATGGCTGCCGCAGCAACGAGGTATTTGCCCCATAGCGGGAATTTCACGGTCTTTTGCCTTTCAGGGGTAGCGGTAGTAATTGTTTTACCGGCCACTTTCTGCCAGGCAGCGGCAGTATCAAAGCTTTGGGTGCTAAACAGGGCATCCGATTGCCATAGCTTCATTATCTGCTCATACTCGGCCTTGTGCCGGGCATCAGCAGCCAGCCAGGCTTCCAGCTCGCGCATTTCTTCTGCGGTAGCTTCACCCGATAGCTTTTTGGCAATAATGATATCTATCTGCTCGTTCATCTTTCCTGCTTTGCTTATATAAAACGCATAGGACGGTTAAAACCCCTATGGGAATAATATATTTTTAATGAATAATACAAAAAACGAAATAGCAGCGCCTGCTTTTACAAAATCGCGCAATGTTTTGATGGCTTTACCCATCTGGTTTTCTACCGTTTTTACCGAAAGATCCAGCGTTTCTGCAGCTTGCTTATAGCTAAGGCCATGCAGTTTTACCAGCAAAAAAACCTCTTTGCATTTGGGTGGTAACTGGTCCAGTGCTGCTTGTATCTTCCGAGTATGCTCATCGGCATCTTCCGTTCGCTGGCGGTTGGTGATAAATGGTTCGGGTGTAGGCTCCGGTGTGTTCTCGGTAAAGTGTATGCCCGAACTGTTTTGTTTCCTTAGCGCTGTGATGCAATTGTTACGAACAGCGGTAATAAGGTAAAAGCGGGCGTTGGCAGAATCTACCAGGTCTTTTTTCTGTTCCCAGAATTTTACGAAAGTTTCCTGCACAACGTCTTCTGCCAGGTGGCTATCCTGCATATAAGACATGGCATGCCTGCAAAGGTTGTTATACTCCCTCTCAAACAGCTCTTTAAATGCATTTTCTAACGCAGGCATCTGGTCTTATCCGAAAATTGACGCAAAGTAAATAAAACTAATGCATAATCTGCTTGGTAAAACAGAAAAACAACAAAGCCTTGACGGATTGTAATACAAACCGGAAAAGACGGGAACGGCGTGCAAAAGCGCATCGGTGGCACCAATCTTTTATTCTATGCCATATGAAGGTTCATATTGGCACATCCGGATGGAGTTATAAAGAATGGAAAGGAACATTCTATCCCAACGAACTGAAAGCGACCGACTGGCTGGAACATTATTCCAAAACGTTTGACACAACAGAAATCAATAGCAGCTTTTATCGGTTACCCAAAGCCGAAACCGTGCTGAAATGGGCAGAAAAAGTGCCGGATACGTTTACTTTCTGCCCTAAAATAAGCAGGTATTTAACGCATATAAAAAGATTGAAAGAGCCGGAAGAACCATTAGAACGATTTTTCAACCTGTTTGCACCTATTAAAGAAAAGATGGGACCGGTATTGATACAACTACCGGCTTCTGTAAAGTTTGACTACGATATTGTGGGCTATTTTTTCGAATTACTTAAGAAGCAGTACAAAGGTTATGCATTTGCCCTGGAAGCCCGACACGACACATGGATGGAAAACGACGCGCTCGACCTGATGGCAAATTATGACATCGCATGGGTCATATCACAATCGGGTGTTGGGTTTCCTTATTCTGAAATGGTAACATCCGGGAATATTTATGTGCGCTTTCATGGCCCGAAAGAATTATATGGCTCTTCTTACTCAGATAGCCAGTTAAAAGATTTTGCAGATAAGTTTAAAGCATGGCTAAAAGAAGGGCATACCATTTGGGCTTATTTCAATAATACAATGAATGGTATAGCTATAGAGAATGCATTGAAACTGGAGGAACTGCTGAAGTAGTTATGTATATAGCACCTGGCAGTTATCGCAGTAAAAAGTACGTCGGTTGGTTTTACCCAGGTATTCTTTAATGATAGGCAAATCGCAACGATGGCATATTTTCTTAGTATGCGCCAGCCAATGTTTTTTCAGTTCGTATTTTTTCTTCCATTCCAGAAAGTCGAAAGCATATGCACGAGCTTCACGTACCATATCGTTCAATTGTTTGGCAGGCAAGGCGCCAACAAGGCTCTTAGGGTGCACCTTTATACGATACAGCACTTCATTCTTGATGATATTACCGGAACCTG
This sequence comes from uncultured Bacteroides sp., assembly GCA_902168085.1. Taxonomy (GTDB): domain Bacteria; phylum Bacteroidota; class Bacteroidia; order Chitinophagales; family Chitinophagaceae; genus Polluticoccus. Next base: position 48,600 of record CABHOP010000093.1, on the reverse strand, counting down.
CAAATATATCCTGGTTCAGCAGTGCATCGCATACCAGCATATCCGGATGCGCTTTCAATTTCTTTTTGGCCTTAGCAGCACTCCAGTCATCCGCCATCACATCGGCACTCCAGTCATACACATCATCCAGCGCTTCTTCTATGATCTTCAACGAGCAACTGTAAAAACTGATCTCGCCATTTGAAAATTGCAGCCGCAACCTTGGCGCCGTTTGCTTGCGCTCATTTATAGTATAAGAGCCAAACAACAGGAAGTGTATGCGTACTGTAAACCCCTTAAAGCATATCAGGAAGTGTTTACCCCAACTCTTGAAATCTATAATAGTTTTATTAGCAAGGCGCTGTATATCTTGTTTACTATTGCCCGATACCTGCAATACCTTCTTGCGCTTGAAGGCTGCTACAGCTTCTTTTAAAATGACTATTGAAGGACCTTCCGGCATGTGCTCTGATTTATGATATGATTTTTCTCACTGCTTCCATAGCAGCATTCCCATCTTTTATATCCAATACCCTAAAACTATTACCGTTCATCTGCTGGTAATAGGCAAAGAAGGTGACCCATTCTTTTACCAAGACCTTCGGCAGTTCATCTATCAAACGAATAGGCTCATACACTTTTGAAAGAACCGGTATAGCTACAACCCGGTCATTCCGTACCGGTTTCCCATTCTTGCTCTGCTCCACTTCTATGATACCTATAGGGCGACACTGAGCAAGACAGCCTGTAACCAATGTGTCTTCTGTATAAACCATTACATCCAACGGATCGCCATCTTCCACTTTTGTGTCCGGCACGAAACCAAAATCTACCGGAAAACAGAACCTGCCGGCAGTATTTTACCTAACATAAAGAGGCCGGTAGCCTCATCATATTTATACTTATTGCGGCTGCCACGCGGAGTCTCTATTACCACGTTCAGGTGGCCGTTTTCATCTGTAGGCGGTGGTAGTTTCATATGAATAAATGAGTGAAAAATTATGCCAGTGATGTTGGTATAATTCTTTAGCAGGTATAGAGTATGGCAAAGGAAGAAGTAAAAAAAGAACAGGTAACGCTTCAACATATCGCAGAGCGGCTGCAACCTTATTTTGCTACTATAAGGCAATATTGCATAGACCATCAGCAGACCATAGCCGTTGCTGAAAGCGTCACGTCCGGTTTCATACAGTTATTATTAAGCGCGGCTACAGATGCACGTTGTTTTTACCATGGCGGCATTACCGCATACAATACTGCACAGAAAACAAGGCATCTGAATATTGAACCGATACAGGCAGACGCCTGCAATGCAGTAGCCAATAATATCGCCGTAGAGATGGCTGCAAACGTATGCGGTATGTTTTGCAGCCAGGTAGGCATAGGCATTACAGGCTATGCCACACCTGTACCCGAGCAAGGCATAGAGGATATATATGCATACATGGCCATCGTGCAGAATGGAAAAGTACTATATAAAGGAAAAATAAAAACAACAGGCGAGGCTATGGAGGCCCAGTTATATTATGCAGAGCGTGCCATCAGAACATTGGCGGCGCAGCTTAAACCTAAAAAATAAAGGGAGCCTAACGGCTCCCCTTACACATATACTTTAAAGACTATTTCTTAACGATCTTCCGCACTATTGTTTCATCACCCGAAACGAACTTTACGATATATACCCCCGGTGCATAGCCCGTAAGGTTAATGGTGCTGATACCTGCTGTAGCAGTAACAGCTTCTGTATGCAAAGTACGTCCTTGCAAGTCGGTCAGTGATATTTCACCCTTATTACTGTTCATGGTATAATTCACTTCCACATTCGTTGTGGCAGGGTTTGGATAAATATCTACCTGTGCGGTTACCTTACCTACTTTAGGCGTGTTTAATGGGAATTCGGCAGTGAAATACAGGTTGTACCAGGCGCCGAAGTCGCCACCCTTTGTGCCATAAGGGCCTGAAGTACCACCGGTAATATTTTTAATGATAACACCGCTGGCATTACGTATCTGCAGGTTGCCGGTACCTTCATATGGTGTAAATGCCCAGAAGTCGAGGCCATCTTTATTTATATTAGTTACACTGGTAGATGCGCCATCATCATAAAACCTGAAGTAGTAGCAATCGCCGGGTGTCAGGTTCAGGGTATCCTGGTAGGTAGTTTCATTAGCGAAATTTCCCCTGTCATATACCACCTGGTTGGTAGTAGCATTAATAACCCTGTAATAGTTTTCACTGGCATCTTTATTGCTCCTGAAATAGATGATGATACGCTTAGGCATTACCTCAGGTGCTGTGTAATCTGATGTTTGACTGTTGTCATCATTAAACTGATCGGCCTGACCATTCGGGTTTTTAATGGTAGCTATGAATTTGCCATTGCTTGCAGGCCAGCTCACCGGCGTGGTCAATGTTATGGTATCAGATTCGAGGAATGGAATATTACCCGTCCATTGGAATGTTGACATTGTACCACCTACAGCACCATATTCTATCGTAGCACTGGTGAGCGCATCTTTACCATTGTTTTTTATTACAATGATGGGACTGTTACAAATCGGGTTCAATCTTTTGTTTTCCTTTTCAGCACTTGGTGCCAGTATGGCCTCCAGCTCTGCATCTATAGTATTGGCAGGGTCGCCATATTCTATCATAAATGCGGTAGACATCAGGTTGCCAAAGTTCTTGTATGCTGTATATGGCTGCATATCCATATCAATGTAGTGCTGCGTGCCGCCTGTTACACCGGCAATATCTACATCATCGTATCGTACGGGAGCGCCGGGGCACCACCCTGCACGATCATATATCCAGGTACCGGCTTGGGGGTACACTGCATTGTAACCACAGTCGTTCCTCCATATATCCTTACGGCTTATTTCATTGCCATCCCATTTTACAGACCTGTACTTGCTGCAAAACTCCATGCAGCCTTCTGCGCTATCGCTACCGTGGCCGGTATTTATCAGGCGCAGGCGCACGGCTTTGGTTTGAGCATCAAGCGTATTGGTATCCGGTATTAAATGGTTTTCAACCGGGTTGGCGGGGTTGCCCATCTGGTAAGAGCCACTCCACAGCTTAGTAACCGCTATTGGCTCTCGCACAGGCGTTCCTTCTATGCAAATGAATTTTACATTTATCTTCCAGCCACGGTCGGTATTGCCTTCGTAGCCGGTGTGCTTATATATTACCTCTACGGAATCGTGCAGCAGGGACGCAAAGTCGGTCACATCAAAATACCAGTTATGGTCCCAGTTCATAGCTGAGTTCCAGTAGAAACCATAAGGGGTAATATACCTGGCAATCTCATAATCGAGCACGGGGCCGGTAGCACCGCCTTTACGGCCAAGATATACATGGTTCAGGTAATCCCACTCACCACACTTCATGCCGGGGGCACATTCAAACTTTAACGACAACAGTACTTTACGGTATGAAGTGGCAGCACCGGGAAACTCTGCCCATTGAGGATACAAAGTGTATCCCACACCCGGATCTGTTTTAATAACTACATCCTGGTGAGAAGTGACGACCGTAGTATCGAGCGCTGCATCGGCAGCATAGACAGATAGCGCTGCAAAGACTGTTAGTAATAATTTCTTCATTAGCTTATTTTTATAGCGGCTGATACAATATTATATAATAAATAAATAACCTTCCCTCGTTTACATCAAAATAGCGACCAAATCCTTAAAATCATGTAAATAGTTAACTATATTGCAATGTTGCATTTACCTCTAATACTCCAATTATTGTTTTTTTGAATATTTTTAATGTAACGAACTGATACATGAAACAAAGTATCCTCCTTGTAGAAGATGAAAAAAAGATAGCCGATACCCTACACGCCGGACTTGCCGAGGAGAATTTTTCTGTAGCCGTAGCTTATAACGGCCTGGAAGGGAAGAAGTTATACCTGAGCAACGAGTATGACCTGATCATACTGGATATTAATTTACCGTTTGTGAACGGGTATGAGCTGTGCCGCCTGATACGCGAGAAGGATAGCCGTATCCCCATCATCATGCTTACAGCGCTCAATTTTACCGATAACAAAATAGAAGGGTTTGAGCTGGGTGCGGATGATTATATCGTTAAGCCATTTGAATTCAGAGAATTACTGGCGCGTATAAAGGCATTGCTGCGCAGAGCCGATGCAAAGGCAGAGGCTGTGGAAGAACGGCTGCTGACCATTGCCGACCTGGAAGTGAACCTTGACAACAAAGAGGTGAAACGCAGCGGCCAGAAAATAACACTGACTGCCAAGGAATTCCAGCTACTGGAATACCTGATGAAAAATAAAGGCCGCGTAGTATCGCGCGCTGATATTGCCAAAGATGTTTGGGACATAGACTTTGATACCCAAACCAATGTGATAGATGTGTATGTGAACTTCCTGCGCAAGAAACTGGACAAGGACTACAGTCCGAAACTGATACACACGCAGGTGGGCATGGGATATATTTTAAAAACTGAGGCAGAGTAATGCAAATCAAATACCGGATAACCTTTGGCTACGCACTTATAGTAACCATATTGCTGCTATTGGTTTGCGGTACCATATACTTTCTTTCGGTACGCGAGCGGGAGCAGCAGTTTGAAAAGCGACTGTGGGTAAAAGCCAACAGTACACGCCAGCTGTTAAAAACCAAGGGTGTCACAAACGATATCATCATAAGTATCAATAAAAATTCGGCCAGTTCTATGGCGGAAAAGGCCGTACAGATATACGACCGCAATGACAAGCTGATATTTGAATATAAAGATGACAGCCTGGAGGCACTTGATATACCTGCGAGTGTACTGACAGAAGTAAAGAAGCATAGCCCCTATTATTTTAAAACCGACATACGGAATGCTGTTGCCACATGGGTTGCCGGCGATATCAATCCACAAATCATTATTATAGCAGCCTATGATGATGATAGGGTTGCATGGCTTTCTACCCTGAAAATAGCTTTAATACTTTGCTTTGTAGGGTCTCTCCTTATTTTCTTATTGTTTGGGTACTGGTATGCCGCGCGTGTAGTACGTTCTATCAGTGCATTGACTGCCAAGCTCACCCAAATATCTTCCGAAGCCTTTTCGGCGCGGCTTACTACCGGTAAAGAAAAAGATGAGCTGCAGGAACTGGCTACGACCATCAATAACCTGCTGGACAGGTTACAGTCGTCCTTCGATACACAACGGCGTTTTCTTTCCAATGCATCGCACGAACTCACCACACCTTTGGCTGCTATATCCAGCCAGCTAGATGTGGCCCTGCATAAAGAACGTACGAATGAAGAATACCGCAAAGTATTCCTATCTGTAAAAGATGATGTGAAGCGCCTGGCATTGCTGGTACGAAGCATCCTGGAAATAGCTAAAGCCAGCGGCTCCGTAGGCGGTATCGAGCTTAATAAAGTGCGTATAGACGAGCTGCTGATGCGCATACCGGTAGAAATGAAAAAGATAAGCCAACTATACGATGTGAAGCTATCTTTTGAAGACTTCCCGGAAAATGAGGGTTACTATATATTGTATGGCAACGATGCCCTGCTTTATAGCGCATTCCGGAATATCATACACAATGCCTGTAAATTCTCTAAAGACAAATCGGCACTGGTAACGCTTACCTATACCTACCAAAACATTGTAATAGAAATAAAAGATAACGGTCCGGGTATTGCACCCGAAGAATTGGAAAATATCTTCCAGCCATTCTTCAGGGGTAATAAATATGAAAATACCAACCTGATACACGGTACCGGCCTTGGCCTGGCACTTGCCAACCGTATTATAGAGCTGCACAAAGGCGATATCTATGTAGAATCGATAGTTGGCGAGGGTAGCACTTTCAGCATTTTTCTGCCGGTAGATAGCACAAAGACTTATAAAAAATAAAGGAAGCTTTCGGGCTTCCTTTATTTTTTTTCTTTATACGTAGGTTTACTACTTAGCTATAGAGAATTCACCTTTCTGTACCAGTGCCCCCGATTTATCAGATACGCGATACATATACACACCATTTGCCAGTGCAGATACATCTACACCTGTTTTGCCATTCACTTCTTTGCGGATAACCAAGCGACCTGACATGTCATATGCCTGCCAGTTCAGCGGTTGTGCCGTTGTATTTTCTACATATAGCATGCCATTTGCAGGTACAGGATAGCATTTTACTACCGTTGCATTAGCTATAGTATTATTTATACCTGCGGGGAAGGTACCATAAGTAACATCATCCACTGTCAGCTCGCTGCTGTCGGTAGCTGTAGAAGCGCCGCCACTCAGCATCTCTGTCGCATCGCTGCTTGCAAATAGTATCTGCAGCCTGTTAGGCGTAGTGCCCGTCTGGAAATAAACAACCGGTACCGATACCTGTGTATAAGACGGTGTAGCGTGAATAAATACAGAGCCTATACCTACTATAGAATCGCTGCCATCGGATGCTGCACCTGCTATCAATGCCCTTACGCCAAAATTGGCGCTGTCATTGCCTTTGGGTTTATACTTTATCCATGCGCTTACATAATCTACCCTGCCGGAGATCACCGTACCACCGCTCAGGCTAAACTCTAAAGTTGAAATATCTACACTCATTGTGCCATTGGTGAGAATGCCGGGCATAGTACCTAGGCTGCCCTGCGGGCGGGAAAATACTTTAGCCGCAAAGCTGCCGCTGTGGCTATCTGTAGTTTTGAAAAGTTGTTTTTCGTTACCACCTATCAGCAGGCTATATTCTGCGGCCAGCGAATCCGGGCAGCTCCAGCCTGCAGGTTCTTCCAGTGAAGTGGCAGGAAATCCGACGCTGTAAGATTGCCAGCTTTCCATATCACCTTGTGCATTGGCCTGGATGGTAGCTGCAGAAAGCAGCAGTATTGTGTAAAGTTTCTTCATATTAATATGGTTCTTGCCTAAAATTAGGCATTATTTTAATGCCTCTAATGTTTTTTGAATGGCAGAAAAGTCGGGCTGCTCGCCGGCATTTTCCAAAACTTCAGCATATTGTACCACCCCATCTTTATCTATCACAAAAGCAGCACGTTTTGATACCCCTTTCATATCGTTGCTAAATGTTTCGTAGAGGGCATCGTATGCTACAGATACTTCTTTATTGAAATCGCTCAGTAAGTCAAAGTTCAGGCGCTGTTCTTCCTTGAATTTACCCAGTGTGTAGAGAGAATCTACCGAGATGCCAAATACCGCTGCATTGGTAGCGTTATAAAGAGAAAGGTTATCGCGCACATTGCATAGCTCTGCAGTACAAACACTGGTAAAGGCCAGCGGAAAAAACAGTAATACTACATTTTTACCCTTCAGCTCACTCAGCGTTATCTTTTGCTTTTCCGTGTTACGAAGGGTGAAATCGGGTGCCTGCATTCCTTTGGTTATCGCCATACATATTGATTTTTAGTAAAAGTAAAGGAAGATAACACGCTGTCAAAATGAAAGGTTCATTTTGAATAGCTGAAAAAATGACTGCTCCAAAACAAGCTTCACATAAAGTTATTTCACATTTTATGAAAATTTGGCGCAACTTTGTCAGCCCTTTCCGCAATGGCATAAAACATGCTGACTGAAGAATAAGGTTTAAAAAACGGTAACCTAAAAAAAATTAAATTAAAACACATATAACATGGCTAACAACGTAAACATTACACCGCTGCACGACAGGGTAATTGTAAAACCCGCAGCAGCTGAAGAGAAAACTGCAGGTGGTATCATCATCCCCGATACTGCTAAAGAGAAACCTCAACGTGGTACTGTAGTAGCTGCCGGCCCTGGTAAAAAAGATGAGCCTATGACTGTAAAGTCTGGCGATACGGTACTGTATGGCAAATATGCCGGTACTGAAATATCGGTAGAAGGCAATGATTACCTGATTATGCGCGAAAGCGATATACTGGCTATCGTTTAATCATCCTTACATCATCCATTCATTAATCAGAAAAAATAAATAAGAATCATATGGCTAAGCAACTTTTCTTTAATACAGATGCCCGCAATAAAATGAAGCGCGGTGTTGATATCCTTGCAGATGCAGTAAAAGTAACATTGGGACCTAAAGGCCGCAATGTAGTAATTGAAAAGAAATTCGGCGCTCCGGGTATCACTAAAGATGGTGTATCGGTAGCTAAAGAAATAGAACTGGAAGACGCTATTGAAAACATGGGCGCACAGATGGTGAAAGAAGTAGCATCTAAAACTGCTGATGTAGCAGGTGATGGTACTACTACTGCTACTGTACTGGCTCAAGCCATCGTTAACGAAGGTTTGAAAAACGTAGCTGCAGGTGCTAACCCAATGGACCTGAAACGCGGTATAGACAAAGCAGTAACTGCTGTAGTAGCTAACCTGAAAACGCAAAAACAAGATGTTGGCAACGACAATAAGAAAATAGAGCAAGTAGCTACTATATCTGCCAACAACGATAACGAAATAGGCAAGCTGATAGCACAAGCGATGGCTAAAGTAGGTAACGAAGGCGTTATCACTGTAGAAGAAGCAAAAGGTACAGAAACAACTGTAGACGTAGTAGAAGGTATGCAGTTTGACCGTGGTTACCTGAGTGCTTACTTCGTAACCAACACAGAGAAAATGCAGGCAGAACTGCAAAACCCATACATCCTTATCTATGATAAGAAAATAAGCACCCTGAAAGATATACTGCCAATACTGGAAAGCACTGTACAAAGCGGCCGCCCGCTGCTGATCATTGCTGAAGATGTAGATGGTGAAGCACTGTCTACACTGGTGGTGAACAAACTGCGTGGTTCGCTGAAAATAGCTGCGGTAAAAGCTCCGGGTTTTGGCGACCGTCGTAAAGAAATGCTGCAGGACATAGCTGCCCTGACTGGTGGTATCGTCATCAGCGAAGAACAAGGCTACAAACTGGAAAATGCTACCATGCAGTACCTGGGCCAGGCTGAAAGCATTACTATAGATAAAGACAATACTACTGTAGTAGGTGGCAAAGGCCAGAAAGAAAACATTGATGCACGTATCAACCAGATAAAATCTCAGATAGAAACAACTACCAGCGATTACGATCGTGAAAAACTGCAAGAACGCCTGGCTAAGCTGAGCGGTGGTGTTGCGGTACTGTACGTAGGTGCTTCTACAGAGGTAGAAATGAAAGAAAAGAAAGACCGCGTAGATGATGCGCTGCATGCTACACGCGCTGCTGTTGAAGAAGGCATCGTACCTGGTGGTGGTGTTGCTTACATTCGTGCTGTAGCAGCTTTAGATAGCGTTAAAGGTGATAACAATGATGAGATCACAGGTATCGCTATCGTGCGCCGCGCGTTGGAAGAGCCATTGCGCCAGATAGTTGCGAATGCAGGTATCGAAGGTTCAATCATCGTGCAGAAAGTAAAAGAAGGTAAAGGTGACTTTGGCTTCAATGCACGTACAGAAACTTACGAAAACATGCTGGCTGCGGGTGTGATAGACCCAACTAAGGTAAGCCGTGTGGCGCTGGAAAACGCGGCATCTATCGCTAGCATGCTCCTGACTACGGAGTGTGTAATAGCTGACAAACCAGAACCTAAACAAGCTGCAGGTATGCCGGGTGGTATGCCGGGCGGCATGGATATGGGTTATTAATAGCTTAATATCTGACAATAAAAAGCCTGTATTGATTTACAGGCTTTTTATTTTTTCGTAAAATACAATTATCTACAAACCAGTCCCCTATTTTTGTGCCATGCTTTAACCAAAATATACCTGGACGAGCTTTATCAGAATGACATTATCACACATTCTAAATCATAGTTTATGAATTTTGCCACTACTATTGGCCGCCTCAGGCTGATAGCACTTTTTGAAGGGATTTCTTTCCTGGTTATTCTTTTCATTTCCATGCCGATGAAATACCTGTTGGGCATCACATCTATATCATACGCAGTGGGGCTGGCACATGGCCTGCTGTTTGTTATGTATATACTTACATTGATACAGGCACATAGTACTTATATGTGGGGTATGAAGCGCACCTTCTGGCTGCTGGTAGCATCGGTAGTACCCTTTGGTACTTTTGTAGCCGATAAGAAAATATTGCGCCCTGCGCAGATAACTATGGATAAGTAAGAACTATTTATTTTTTTACATAAACGATAACGGCCCTGCAAAAGCAAGGCCGTTATTTATTTTATACATCAGCACTTTTTTACAGTGCCAGGTCTGCATCATCTGCTGCAGGTTGCTGTGGGGCATCCTGTTGTGGTTGTGCATTTTCAGGTGCATTGTGCTCACGGCGCGGACGGTCATCACGACGTTCGCTACGCTCGCCACCTTCGCGACGCGGACCACGGTCGCCCCTATCGCCATCACGGCGTGGGCCACGGTCACCACCACGACGGTCACCACGATCTCCGCGTTCACCCCTGTCACCACGGTCGCTACGCTCACGTTTTTCAGGCTCTACATAACCTTCCGGCTTTGGCATCAGTGCTTTGCGGCTCAGGCGCAGTTTACCCGTTTTAGGATCTGTACCTATCAGCTTCACTTTTACTTTATCGCCTTCTTTCATTACACCTTCCAGGCTATCCAGGCGGCTCCAGCTCACTTCAGATATGTGCAGCAAACCTTGCTTGCCCGGCATGAATTCTACAAACGCACCAAAGGTTTGAATACCTTTTACTACGCCTTCGTAAGTTTCGCCTACTTCGGGTATCGCTACGATGCCTTTTATCCAGGTAAGGGCTTTATCAATGCCTTCTTTATTAGCAGAGAATATCTTCACTTCACCACGGTCGTTTATCTCTTCAATAGAGATGGTAGTACCTGTTTCGCGTTGTATCTCCTGTATGATTTTACCACCCGGTCCTATCACCGCGCCGATAAATTCACGGTCGATGTTGATCTGCTCAATGCGTGGCGCATGCGGTTTCAGTTCTGCACGTGCAGCAGGTATGCATCCATACATAGCATCAAGGATATGCAGTCGTCCGCGACGAGCCTGCTCCAGTGCCTGCATCATAATGTCCATGCTCAGGCCATCTACTTTAATATCCATCTGGATGCCGCAGATACCATCGCGTGTACCGGTTACCTTAAAGTCCATATCGCCCAGGTGGTCTTCGTCGCCCAGGATATCGGTAAGGATGGCAAATTTGCCATCGGCACCGGATATAAGGCCCATTGCCACACCACTTACGTGTTTAGGCAGTGGCACACCCGCATCCATCAGCGCCATAGAACCCGCGCATACGGTAGCCATAGACGATGAGCCGTTCGACTCCAGTATGTCAGATACTATACGTGTAGTATAAGGCCATGATTCACCTTTAGGCATCATTTGCTCCAGAGAGCGTTTTGCCAGGTTACCGTGGCCTACCTCACGACGGCCAGGGCCGCGCATCATCTTCACCTCACCCGTAGAGAATGGTGGGAAGTTGTAGTGCAGTATGAACTTTGAATAGTCGGAAGTAGCAGCGCTTTCTATCAGCAGCTCATCTTCTTTCGTACCCAGTGTTACAGTAGTTAATGATTGTGTTTCACCGCGGGTAAACAATGCAGAACCGTGCGGAGAAGGCAGAATATCTGTTTCCAGCGTCAGCACACGTACTTCATCCAGGCTGCGGCCATCCAGGCGTGTACGGTCGTTCAGCATCATGTGGCGGATGATCTCTTTTTCCAGGTCGTGGAAGATATCACCTACCAGCGCCAGGTCTTGAGATTTCACCGGCTCAGCATAGCCTGGTACAGAGAAGGTACCATCTTCATTGGCAGTAATGCTGGATTCAAAATCTTTGCGAATGGTTTTGAAAGCATCACCACGCTCATGCTTGCCCAGTGCGCTTTTAGCTACGCTCAGGATGCCTGCAGAAGCAAATGTTTCGATATGTTTCGCAAAATCGGCATTGGTATATGGTGCTTCGTAAGCACGTTTTTCAGTGATGCCTTTTTTATCACGCAGTTCGGCCTGCGCTTTAATTTGCTGGCGGATGGCAGCGTGCGCCAGTTCCAATGCTTTTACCACATCTGCTTCCTGGCATTCTTTAGCTTCACCTTCCACCATCATGATGTTCATTTCGGTAGCGGCGATGATAAAGTCCATATCTGCATCTTTCAGCTGGCTACGGTACGGATTGATAACGTATTCGCCATTGATACGTGCTACGCGCACTTCAGAAATGATTTCCTGTATAGGCACATCAGACACGGCCAGTGCTGCAGATGCAGCCAGGCAGGCCAGTGAATCCGGCATTACTTCAGGGTCGCTTGATATCAGTGTTACCAGTACTTGTACATCGCACAGGTAATCATCGGGGAACAATGGGCGCAGGGCACGGTCTATCAGGCGGGAAATCAATACTTCATAATCGCTCAGGCGGCCTTCACGTTTGAAGAAAGAACCGGGGATACGGCCGGCAGATGCAAATTTTTCCTGGTAATCTACCGTAAGCGGGAAAAATGACTGTCCGGGTTTGGGTTCAGCGTTGGCCACGACAGTAGCCAGCAGCATGGCATTACCCATACGTACTACTACCGATCCATCGGCCTGGCGGGCCATTTTGCCCGTTTCTATGCTTATCTCACGTCCGTCATCCATTTTAAAGGACACGGAAATGGGCGTTGGAATCATAATAAAAAATTAAATGTGTTTAAAAAAAACTATTCCCAACCACCGGGTTGGGAATAGTGTAACGAGATAAATTATTTGCGGAGGCCCAGCTTTTCAATAAGCGCACGGTAACCGTTCAGGTCTGTGCGGCTCATGTATTGCAACAGGCGCTTGCGGCGACCAACCATTATCATCAGGCCACGTTGGCTAGAGAAATCTTTCTTGTTGGTTTTCAGGTGATTTGAAATATGGTTGATACGCTCTGTAAGCGTTGCTACTTGTGCTTCTGTAGAGCCTGTATTAGTTTCTTTGCCACCAAAGGTTTTAAAAATGTTTGCCTTTTTTTCAGCTGTTAAATGAGACATTGCATCAATTTTTTGTATATAACGACACTTTTTCGGACTGCAAAGATATGGAAAAATATTTATGATTTATGACCGGAGCGAAATGTTTTTTCATTTATATGGGTTTCGCAAGCGTTCAATCACCTCTAAACAATCTTTATATATTAAAAAAATAACACATGGCCCTATCCCATATCCTTAATTACGAAAGTCGCGCGCTGTTAAGTACTTTTGCAGCCAAAAATACCACATAAATGACTCTTGCGGCACAAATAAGGCAGGCTACGGAACAGGCACTACAGTTTTTATTCCCTGGAACAGAGATAAACCCATCTATGATAACCGTAAACCAGACAAAACCTGAGTTTACCGGCGATTATACCGTTGTTTTGTTCCCTTTTGTAAAGCTGCTGCGCCAAAAGCCTGACGAACTGGGCAAAACACTGGGCGAATACCTGGTGCAAAATGTGCCGCTGTTTTCAGGCTACGCCATTGTAAGCGGTTTCCTGAACCTGAGTATAAAAGACGAATACTGGGCCAATTTCCTGGCGGAGGAGTATAATAATGAGCAATTTGGCCTGAAAGCGCCGCAAAATAAAAAGGTGATGGTGGAATACTCATCACCCAACACCAATAAGCCGCTGCACTTTGGCCATATGCGTAATATCTTTTTAGGATATGCTATGGCGGATATACTGAAGGCCAATGGCTATGATGTAATAAAGGCCAACCTGATAAACGACCGCGGCATACACATCTGCAAATCGATGATAGCCTGGATGCGCTATGGTAATGGCGCTACGCCGGAAAGCACGGGTATAAAAGGCGACCACCTGGTGGGCGATTATTATGTGCGCTTTAACGATGCTTATAAGCAGGAAGTGGCTGAGCTGGTAGCAAAGGGAGTGGACGAGGCGACTGCTGAAAAAGAAGCGCCCATTATGAAAGAAGCGCAGGAACTGCTGCGCAAATGGGAGGCGGGTGATAAAGAAACATATGCCTTGTGGGAGCAGATGAACAACTGGGTGTATGAGGGCTTCAAAGTGAGCTATAAAAGGCTGGGCGTTGATTTTGATAAATGGTATTATGAAAGCAATACCTACCTGCTGGGCAAAAGCCTGGTAGAAGAGGGTTTGAAAAAAGGTGTATTGTTTAAAAAAGAGGATGGCAGCGTATGGATAGACCTTACTACAGATGGGCTTGACCAGAAGCTACTGCTACGCAGCGACGGCACATCGGTATATATGACGCAAGACTTGGGTACGGCACAGCTGAAATACAACGACTTCAATGGACTGCATCAGTCTATCTATGTGATAGGCGATGAACAAAACTACCATATGCAGGTATTGAAATTGATACTGCAAAAACTGGGTGAACCTTGTGCCGATGGTGTATTTCACCTGTCGTATGGCATGGTAGAGCTGCCCAGCGGCCGTATGAAAAGCCGTGAGGGTACCGTAGTGGATGCCGATGATATGATGGACGAGATGATTGACATGTCTCGCCAGCAAACGGAAGAGGCGGGTAAGACAGAAGGCTTTTCACAAGAGGAACTGGCTACCCTGTATGAAACCATAGGTATGGGCGCACTGAAGTTTTACCTGCTGCGTGTAGACCCTAAAAAGAAGATGATCTTCAACCCTAAGGAATCGATAGACCTGCACGGGTTTACAGCCACCTTTATCCAATATGCACATGCGCGTATCTGCTCTATACTGCGTAAGGAAAGCCTGCCGCTGCTGCCGGAAAAAGACACCTTCCGTTCATTTGCACTGACGCAGGACATCGCCCCCGCGGAAAAGAAACTGCTGGTATCGCTGGAGCAATACCCAAGCATACTGGAAAGCGCAGCAGATGAATACAACCCGTCGCTGATATGTAACTACTGCTTTTCACTGGCACAGCAATTCAATTCTTTCTACGATGAGCACAGCATATCGAAAGCGGAGAATGAAGAGAAAAAACAACTGCGCCTGATGCTCATCGTCATGACCGCACAAACACTACGAAATGCTATGAAGCTGCTGGGCATTCGCCTGCCGGAAAAAATGTAATTTGATTTTATAAGTTTAAAAAAGGCTTGCAGGTTGCAGGCCTTTTTTAATTGCTTCTAAGACTGGCTTCTGTTTTTACGGCACGCAGGGCAGGATACCATGAGGCTAATAAGCCTACCAGTATGATGGTTACAATTATCAGTATACAGTCTGCCGGTTGCAGCCTTACAGGGTAGGCTTCTATTATCCATGACCCCTGCATTTTTATCCATTGAAACTGTTGCTGGCCCATGCATATCAATATACCAAGCACTAAGCCCGTCAGCCCACCTACCAGCGACCATAAGATACCTTCGACCATAAATATATTGCGTACTGTAGCACCTTCTGCACCCATGGCTTTCAATATGGCCATGTCCTTTTGCTTTTCCATTACAAGTAAAGAGAGGGCGCCCACCATGTTGAATGAGGCTATGAGCAATACCATCAGCAGAATGGCGAATATGGCCCATTTCTCGCTGCGCATCACCATGTACAGCGTCTTATTCTGCTCGTAACGGGTTTCTACTTTATATGTGCTGCCCAGCTTTTCTTGTAGTTGCTTTTTTACATCGTCAGCATCTGCACCTTGTTCCAGGCTCAGTTCAATAGAAGAGTACTTGCCGCGCGCATTGAAAAGCGACTGCACTACCGGCATATCTGCCAATATATACTTATCATCAAAATCCTCCTGCACACGGAAGGCGCCGTCGGCACGTACCCTTACCGACTGGAAGGCATTGGTAGGGTTCAGCGCCATATTTTCCGTTTCCGCATTGGGGTAGTAGAGCATTACACTGCTGAAGGCATTCTCTACATCCAGCCCCAGGTCTATCAATAGTTGCGCACCAAAAATGCCGGTAGCTTCCGGTACGGATATAACACTATCGCGCCCCTGTATGATGTGGGGCTTCAGGTTATTTACCTTAAAGTAAGCCCTATCTATACCCTTTATGGTAGCTACGCGTTGGTCATCCTCGCTAGTCACCAGCACATTATCTTCCAGCACATGGGTATAGGCTGCTACGCCTTTTGTGCCGGTTATAATGTTATATGCATCGGCAGGTGGCGCGAAGAACTTGCCCCTTGCCGCGGTTATTTTTATTTCAGGATAAAAAGACTTGTACAGGTCGCGCACCAAGTGGGTGAAACCATTGAATACCGAGAACAGGATAATCATGGCACAACTGGCAACACCAATAGCTACCATGCTGATGCGCGATAGTATGGGCACAGCATTGCCCGAGCGCTTGCCGCGCAGGTACCGGAATGCCAGTTGCCATACCAGTGTTTTATTCATCGGCTGCGCCTGTTTGAGGACGGCTGTTGCGTTCTTCCTCTATCTTCTTGAATACCTCTTCCATTTTAAACACATAGTCGAGCGTATCGTCATTAAAGAACACCAGTTCTGGCACACGGCGCAGTTGGTCCTTCACGCGCTGCCCCAGCAGGTTGCGAAATTCTTTGGTACGTGCTTTTATATCGTGCATCAGCTTTTCCGGTTCTTTTATCTGGAAAAGCGAAACATATATACG
The DNA here is from genome assembly GCA_902168085.1 of uncultured Bacteroides sp. Lineage (GTDB taxonomy): Bacteria > Bacteroidota > Bacteroidia > Chitinophagales > Chitinophagaceae > Polluticoccus. Next base: position 32,153 of record CABHOP010000093.1, on the reverse strand, counting down.
TGCCTCCAACAGGTCGGGGGTTACCATTACTTTAGATATAGACACCATGCCGCCATCTATTACATTAATACCCTCGCGCTGAAAAATACCGCTCATTTCTTCCATTACCAGTTGGCCTACCTGCTTCTGGCGCTTGCTTTCTTCCATAGTAGTGTCAATTTACGGGTAAAGTTAATTGAAATGGCATTTTTAATAAGCCAATTCCTGTACTTTCACTAAATTCGTCGGTTCAAATCCATTGATAAATAATGAAAAAAGTATTGTTGCCCATTTGTGTGGCTGCTGTTATCGGCGCCCTCGTTTCGTGTGAAGAGAAAGGGCCGCTTATAAATACAGGTGGTGGCGTATCTGAAGACACTACTTATATGGCTACTGTTGAAGCCAAGCAAAACAGGATGTCATTGATAGAAGAGTTTACAGGTGCCAGCTGTGCCCCATGCCCCAAAGGCCACAAGCTTATCTATGGCGAATCTGGTATCAAATCGCAACACCCCAACCAAGTAGCTGTTATTGCCTACCACATTTTCGACTTCAACCAGGCAGAACCGGTGCACGATAAATCGAAATACGATTTTCGTACTGCCGATGCATCTGACGTAGGTAAAACCATATTTGGCGGTATCGTGCAAATGCCGATAGCAGGTGTCGACCGTACATCTGAAAACAACACATACCTATACAGCACTGGCGCCTGGAGTAATAAAGTAAGTACAGACCTAACCAAAGGCACGCCTGTAAATATCACCATCACATCAACCTACAACGCCACAACAAAAGATGTAGTGGCCAAAGTAAAAGTGGCTTATACAGAGGATGTAAATAAGAAACAAAACCTGACATTAGCCATCATAGAAAACAAGATAATCGACGCTCAGAAATCACTTGACCAACAAGAGCCGATACTGGACTATGAACACAACAGCGTACTAAGAGATATTATCACTCCATTCTACGGTTCACCGGTACTGGATTCACTGGCTACTAAAACAGCAGGCCGTGTGTATGAGCGCACCTTCAGGTTCAATGTAAAAGATACCTGGAAAGTGGAGAACTGCCAGCTGGTAGCCTTCATTCACAATAATGAAGGAAATGACAAAGAAGTGATACAGGCTGCGGAAGTACACGTTACCGAATAGTAGGCATTATCAAATAACTTTTATTTATTTGCCCTGTATTTCACAGGGCATTTTTTTTGCATCCCCGCATATCCATACCATCAAATATTGGCAAGCTTATTATGGGCTTTGCGCTCTTTATCCTGCTATGGAACCAATGTGGTTATTTATTCTGGAGCATTGCCCGTACCGGTTGTTACCATTATGTGCGCCAGCACAGAAAGGTGATTGCCATGCGCGACACCATTGTGATAGACAAAGCAACTTATAAAGGCAATGCAGACCTGGTATGGATGAAACATGATGAGGTGCGGTATAAAGGCCAGATGTTTGATATAAAGCACAGCTACGAACGTGACGGTTATATAGTGCTGGCAGGGCATTATGACAAGCTGGAGAATAAGCTGTTTAAAATACTATCCAAATGGCTGGCAAATGATGATGATGATGGCAAACACAAACATAACCGGCAACAGCAATGGTGTTTTGATGTTTTGCTCCCAACCCATACATTCAGCCTTGCATATTATCCATCGTGCACCGTCGCCCGTTTCCCGGCAATAACCCTGCATATGCCGCACAGGTGGCGCACCGTTGTCCTGCAGCCACCGGAGGCGTTTCTTTCATAATAAAAATGATAAGGACCAACAATCATTACTTACCAATAAAATAACAACATGCAACGCAGCATCATAGCCATGCTTGCCGGTGTATTGGCCATACATAGTGCCAATGCCCAGCAGGATAGCACTTTGCATCCGGTAGCACTGGATGAATTCATTTTTTCAGCAAACAAATTCAGAGAAAATAAAAAGAATATAGCTCAACAGATACAACTCATTAATTCAAAAGAAGCCACATGGGCCTCCCCGCAAACCACGGCACACCTGCTGGAACAAACAGGTGGTGTATTTATGCAACGCAGCCAGGCAGGCGGCGGCAGCGCCGTGATACGTGGCTTTGAGGCCAGCAGGGTATTGATGGTGGTAGATGGTGTGCGGATGAATAACGCTATTTATCGCGCAGGCCACCTGCAAAATATCATCACGGTAGATAACAATATTCTTGACCGGGTAGAAATACTGAACGGGCCCGCATCTACCCTATATGGCAGCGATGCATTGGGTGGTGTCATTGTTTTCAACACAAAAGAAGCACAGCTTAAAAACTTTGGCGTGAATGTGATGACACGCTACAGTTCTGCCAATAACGAAGGCACCGGCCATGTCGATTTCAATATTGGCCTGAAGAAAGTAGCCTTCCTTACTTCTATTACCTACAGCAAGTTTGGCGATTTGAGGCAAGGAGCTCATGCCAATCCTTTTTACAGCGGCTTTGGCTTGCGCAATGAATATGTGGCACGCATCAATGGCGTAGATAGCATTATACGCAATGCAGACCCGCATGTGCAGAAGAACAGCGGCTACAGCCAGGTAGACCTGATGGAAAAGATACGCTTCCAGCAAAACGACCACATATGGCATACACTGAACCTGCAGTATAGTAATAGTACCAACATACCTCGATATGACAGGCTTACCGATGTAAGAAATGGTAAGCTTCGCTATGCAGAATGGTATTATGGCCCGCAGCTACGCGCTATGGGTAGCTACCAGCTAAATGCGGTGAACCTGAATGGTTTTGTAGATGAAGTAAAAGCCGGCATCAATTACCAGGCAATAGAAGAAAGCCGCTACCAGCGCAACCGTGGCGATAATATGCTGCAGGGCCGTGTAGAGAAGCTGGATGTAGTAGGCTATAATGTAGACTTCAGAAAGTTTATGGGCAAGCACGAATTGACATTTGGTACCGACGGACAGTATAACAATGTGCGCTCAACAGCCACGGCTACCAATATACTTACCAATGAAGCAAAACCATTGGATACCCGATACCCGGATGGTGGCAGCAATATGTATTATGGTGCCGTATATGCACAGCACATTTTTAAGATAATAAAAGATAAGCTGGTGCTGAATGACGGATTGAGGTTGAACTATGTAAGCCTGAATTCTAAATTCGGCGATACTGCCTTCTACCCTTTCCCCTACAGGGAAGCTACTCAGAATCAAACAGCCCTGAGCAGCAACCTGGGACTGATATTTATGCCTGCTAACCGCTGGAGGTTTGCCCTAAATGGCTCCACGGGTTTCCGTTCACCAAATGTGGATGACATGTCTAAGGTATTTGAATCGGCAGCAGGTACGCTGCTGGTGCCTAACCCCAACCTGAAACCGGAATATACCTATAATGCTGACCTGGGTATTACCTACATGGTAGATGATGTACTGAAACTGGAAGGTACGGGGTATTATACATGGTTTAGAAATGCCATCGTAACCGATAAATTTACCCTGAACGGTCAGGACAGTGTGTACTACAATGGTGCCTATAGTGCGGTAATGGCCAGCCAGAATAAAGCTAAGGCTTACCTGTATGGTTTCAATGCTGCCATTACGGCCAACCTCCACCCGAATGTGACATTGTACAGCACCGTTAGCTTTACCTATGGCAGATATGTGAACCCTAACGGCAAAGAAGTGCCGCTGGACCATATTCCTCCTGTATTTGGCAAAACCAGTGTGATGTATCACCAGAAAAGATTTACGGGTGAAGTGTATGCCATCTATAATGGCTGGAAACGCCTGCAAGATTACAGCCCATCGGGCGAAGACAACCTGGTATATGCTACAGCACAGGGCATGCCTGCATGGATGACGCTGAATGTACGCACCGGCTACAAGTTTACACCCAACCTGGGCATACAGGTAGCTGTAGAAAACCTGCTGGACCAGAATTATCGCGTATTTGCATCGGGCATTAGCGCGCCGGGCCGCAACCTGGTCATTACCCTCAGGGGCAACCTGTAAAGACTACGTTAAATAAATATTAGGGCCGGGATATATATGCCCGGCTCTCTTTTTATACAGCCAACAATGTATCTTTGACCGTTTACAAAAATTGACAAGTGAAATATCGTAGTGCCGTATTAATAGTATTGCTGATAATACTCATAGACCAATGGAGTAAGTTTTATATTAAAACGCATTTCTATTATGGCGAAGAAGTAAATGTTATCGGTACCTGGTTCAAACTGCATTTTATAGAAAATGAAGGCATGGCCTTTGGTATGAAACTGGGTAATGCAGAAATGGGCAAGCTGGTACTTACACTTTTCAGGCTGGTAGCTGTTGTTTTTGGCTTCTATCTTTTAAAGAACATCATTAATAAAGGTTATAAACGCGGTACTGTTATATGTGGTGCACTTATATTAGCCGGTGCCCTGGGCAATTTGATAGATAGTATTTTCTACGGGTTGATATTTACGGAAAGTACTTTCCATATAGCGAAGCTGGTACCATTCGGCCAGGGATATGGTAAACTTTTCCATGGCCGCGTGGTAGATATGCTTTATTTTCCGCTGGTAAGCTTTCAGATGCCATCGTGGGTGCCCGTATGGGGTGGCAAAGACTTCGAATTTTTCGAGCCCGTTTTCAATATTGCAGATGCTGCCATTTCCGTAGGTGTTTTGGTATTGGTATTCTTTCAAAAGAAGCTGATACATAAACCTGCAATAGAAGCGAAAACAGCAGCTGAATAAACAAATTAAGCATTATGAGCGAAGAAGCATTGATACCGGTAACTGTATGGCTGGCAGGCCGCAGTTACCGCATCCGTATAAAGCCCGAAGAAGAAGAGGCTGTGCGCAAAGCCATAAAACTGGCAGATGAAAAGATAATGGAAATGCGCACGCACTATGCAGGTAAAGACGACCAGGATTTTATAGCCATGTGCCTTTTAAGCTATGCGGCAGATAATGCTATTGAGAATTCGTATAATCCTGTTTTATCGAAAGAGCTGAAAGATATGGCTGCGCGCATAGATGGCATACTGAATGAAGAAGTGGTTGAATAGAAAGTTCTTAAATACAATTCATTATAAAAGGGAGCTGTTAGCTCCCTTTTGTTTTTTCAACACTATGGTACAAAATAATAATGCCGCCATAAAGGCGGCATTATTAATCCTCAATCGGTATGCTTATCGCTGTATGTTCAGCGGTTTGCTAATGATACCTTCTGTAGTAGTAGCACGTACTATGTAGCGGCCACTGGCAAAGGTGCTTACAGGAAGCTCTACTTTGTTAGCTTTTTCGCTCAATGTAGTACGATATACTACCTGGCCAAGACTATTCAGGATAGTTACCTCTTCGATCTTAGCACCTGTTACACTCAGCAATGTTTGCTCGTTAGCAGGGTTTGGATACAGGCTGGCTTCCAGTGCATCGTTTTCCGTAGTCGGAACATTAGTTGCCCATTCTACCATTTCTATTGTATCCGAACCACAATCATTGAATATCACAAGTTTCACAAACAGGTTGCCATCGTATGTTTTTGTTACCGTATTTGCAGTATGGGTAGTACCATCGCTGAACAACCACAGCACCCTTGTTACATCTTTAGGACCTGCTACACCAAATGTATATGTATTGTTGATCCTTGTTTTGCTGATACCTGTAGCTGTTGGCAGCGGGTTAACCGTTACATTGATAGCATCTGTACCCACACAGTTTGGTCCTGCATCTACCTGAACACTATAAGTACCACTCTTCGTGATCTCAATTGTTTGGGTCGTATCACCTGTGCTCCATGTGTATTTAGCACCCGGATAACCGGCATCCAATATCAAAGATTTGTTTTTGGTTTCACAAGTTGAGAAATCATTACCCAGGTTTACGGCTATCGGCCCTGCATTTACTATTGTAGAAGCAGTATCCGAACAACCTACGTTTGACACAATCAATGAATAGTTGCCGGCAGCATCTACTGTATAAGTGCTGTTAGTAGCGCCAGGTATATCTACACCATTCAGTTGCCATTGATATGAAATGATACCTGCTGCACTTGCAGCTTTTAGTTCCAGACCATTACCTGTACAATATATAAGCGTACTGTTTGCGGCGATGTTTGCCATAGGCGCAGCAGTCACTGTTACCGTAACAGGCAGTGACACTGTAGATTGTGTACCTGTAACTTTTACAGTATAATCACCACCTGCCGTAGCAAGATAAGTATCGGAAGTAGCACCGGAGATAACGCTACCATTCCTGTACCACTCATATTGATATGTAGTAGAACCACCGGAAACAGGAGTAGCTGTAAGGACAGCTGTATCGCCAGCACATATCACATGCTTGCCTGCAAGCTTAATAACTGCGCTGAAGTTGATACCATCTTCAATACCTGTGAAAGTGCCAAAGCTGGTAACACCTGCTGCTGTGATTTCATTAGTCGCATCATTTGTAATACTGTTCGCTTCATTGTAAGAAATCCATGGAGCAGCACCGTATTTATGGGCCAGTTTCATATCCGGCTCACTTGGCATGTTACCCATCCAGATATCCATATAATTCAGTGTCAGGTCAAAATCATAGGTAGTACCTACGCTTGACGGTATCATATCTGTATAGAAGTACTGGTGTGTACCACCACTGATGGTGGTAAAGTTAGCCGGCGGGATACGGCCGCTGTATTGACGAACAGTTAGCGGAGTAGTCAGTGCCATTGCGGTATTCCACCTTACAGTGGCTACCTTCTGATCGCCAAATGTAAATACTTGCGGAACACCCGGAGCAGCTAATGCTGGTGTAGCCACTGCTGCAGGAGGTGCTACTGTAGGCTCAAATTCGTAAGCACCAATATCGGGCACACCGTCTGCCAGTGTTACAGGGCGGTTGTTGCCATCCATATCTAATGAATTGACAGCCAGTTGCTCACCACGGCCATTCAGCGACCATGAAGCAGCATTTGTAGGATCCGGCCTTAAATCTGTAGCACTGGTAAAGCCCGGGCTATATGATATAGAATTTTGTTCCCAGCCATTTGAAGCCAATGCTGCACGGAAAGCAGGGAAGTTATTGAATGTGCCATAGAAGCCCGAATACTTGCTGGTACCCGTAGCATATACGTTATTGTAATCACTCACACCATCATACATTCCCAGGTAGTATGCATAACCACCACCTGTGTTAATGAACGCATTGTTTTTAACAACGTTGTTTTCGTATGGATAACCATACGTGTTTATGTACATAGCATAACAACTGCTGTTGGTATTTGTGACGTTAATACTGTTACTTATGATATCAACATTTGAAGGTTGATTTACATAAACACCATAGTTTGCCCATGCAGTACCACCAATTGAAACGGCGTTATTAGCTATGATAGACCTATCCGAACCCGGAGTAATGTTATAGCCATTCGGATAGTCGAAGTATAGACCATATCCTTGGGTTATACCTGATACTTTATTATTTTTTGCTTCAAACGTACCGGCAAATGGTGCAGTATTCCATGCGTTATAGAAATACATACCGTAGTATGAATTATTGTTGCCGATTATTGTATTGTTATTGAACTTGAAATTGAGTGAATAATATACATAGTTGTAACCACTGCGATCGAAAGTGTTATTCTCAATAACAGCATTCATGCAAAACTGGCTCCAATCGCCTTGCAGGTAAAAACCATACGAACCACCTGTAAAGGTATTGTTCTGGAATACAAGGTTCTCGTTATTTCCACCACCCATACTCATACCATCGAAAGCACGGAAATAATAGTTAGTAGAAATACCTGTTGTCAATACACAGCCAACAAGGCTATCGTTGGTAGTATTGCCTTCGTACATCAGTGCTGCAGCATAGTTACCACCAGTAGCGGCAATAGTTATGTTTTTAAGCGTGATGTAAGAAGCGCTGCTCAGTTTAAATGTATAATTCCTATCCCAGTTGGTAGATGCGTAACTGAGCACAACGCTTGATGCGCTACCGTTTTCAGATTGGAAGGTTACCCTGTTGGCAGCATTACCACCACCCTGTACCGGGTTTACAACCAGCCCTTTGGTGCTTGTATATGTACCGGGACGTATATTGAAAATAACCGGGCCGCAAACACCGTAAGTATTCAGGTCTTCTACTGCAGCTTCCACATCAGGGAAGTCGGGTGATGTACCACCTACTGTGTAGGTACCGCTTAATGAAGCACGCAATGTTTTACGCAGGGTATCGTCAGCTGTAACGATGTCTGTTACACCGTTAGGCTCTGAAGTCCATATTTTAAAGTTGTTTGCTGCTGCGCCAAATGTAACGTTACCTAAATTAATAACAGCACTGTTGAAGTTCAGCACACCATTATTTACCGGTATCGGGGTTGTATATGTTATTGGAGAACCAGCCGCTGGCGTACCATTGATTTCCCAGTATATCTTCACACTATTCAGTACATTGTTACCTGTATTTTTGATACGCACGGTAACAGGGTAGGTACCTGCACAGAATAAACCTGTAGGTGTAACAACTTCTGCTGTACCGGCGTTGTTGGCCACATCTATACCCGTAAACTTACCATAGGTATTCAGCTTTGGTGTAGCAGGACTGTATATGTAGTTACGCAGCGTATTCGATCCGCTGATAGTTATAGGATAGCCCACCCATGGATTAGCTCCTTCCTGTTGTGCCAGGTGAAGCGCTGCCTCCGAAGAGATAGTACCCATCCAGGGTTCTTTATAATAGATATTAGTTTCGAAATCAGCTGAAGTTGAGCTGCTGATGTCTGTGTAGAAATACATATTTGTAGGGTTCAGTGCACCTAATCCCGGAGGAACAGTACCTGTATATTGACGCACATCAGGTGCTGTTGCAGGCACCGTGGCTGCTGCATCCCACTTAATAGTAGCTACAGTATCGCGGCCCAGTGTATATACCTGGGTACCACCGGCAGTTGGTGTTGCCGGTACTACCGTACACAGCGGCGGAATATTACTGGCATCAGGAACAAACTCATATGCACCTAAATCGGGAACACCTGTGCCTGTTGTAGTGACACGTGGATTGCCATCTTTATCTATATTATTGTTCGCGATATGAATACCACGGCCATTTACCGACCAGCTGTTTTGATTGGTTGGGTCTGGTGTGAAGTCATCACCTGCAACATTAGTGAAACCCGGATCGTAAGATATGGAATTCTTATCCATGTTACCCGCTGCTCTCCATGCAGTAAGATCTGAATAAGAAGAGCCGGACCAGTTGTCATAAACAAGAGTACTGCTGGTAGAATAAATATTATTGTAATCCATTTTAACATTGACACCTAAACCTCCGTTATCATAAATGCTCACAGCACGAGCACCGGCGCTTTCATTGTAAATAATATTGTTATTGATATTTACAGGTTGGGTGCCGGCATATATTTCAAAAGCACTAACCCATGACGATGTAGATGTTGGTGCAATACGTGTTATGGTATTATTGTAGATGTCATACTTACCGTTCCATGCATCCACATATAGGCCATATACCTGCGAACTGCTACCTGCACCCTTACCGACAATAACGTTATTAAACACTTTATCATTATTACAGCCGTACGTCTGCAAACCATAGCCCCAGGCACTACCATTACCAACAGCTTTGAAAGTATTACCGGAAAACTCGTTATTAGTCAAGCTATTGGCACCACTTGAGCTACCTGTAGCCATAATTATTGCACCACCATTATTACCAGATTCTACAGCGAATTTATTGTCTCTTAATTTGTTTTCTCTACTATAGTCAAAAACATACATATATGCATAACTATACCATTCAGTAGTTGTGAGATTGAAATCGTTATGCTCCATCAGCACGCTGTCGCTTGAGTATCCGCTCATATAAGGATATGAATCCCAGCCACTCTGCAGGTTGATTGTATTATCAGACACCTTGGCTTTATCTACATAATCACCGTTAGCATAAAATTGACTGATGCTCCCGGTAGTATTAATGCTTACATTATTGCCGCTAAAAGAGTGATTTCTGCCGTAGTAGCTCGCCTGGAAATAAATGTATCCGTAGTTAGGCGTTTCAATGTTAAAACTATTACTATCTATTTTGGTGTTATTACCATAAGTTGTACCCCCAGGGTAGTTATATACATATAAACCATTGCTTTGAGGATACCAGTTGTCGTTATACATATTTACTGTATTCTGAGATATATCATAGTTGGTACTATAATACACTTCAAAACCTGTAAAATATCCGTAAGTACTTACGTCAAACGTATTCTCCCTTACCAGCATCTTATTAGTACCCTGGGTGTTACATTCATACATGTAAAACGGATAGTAATAATAGGTAGACACATATGGCGACTCCAATGAGTTGCCTATGATTTGCGTACCATTAGTATATTCATTCCAGAAACCAGAAAAATCGTCGGGCGAAATGCTGGCATCATCTGTAATAATGGTATTGTTTAAAATCTGGTCGTCGTTGGAACTGGCCAGGTAAACGCCACCCCTGTAAGGCTCTACCATGGTATTATTCTCAAATCTTGCAGCTGATGCACTGCCATCGCCATTCCAATATATAGCGTAAGAACCATTTATAATGGAATCTTCGGCAATAACGTTGCCGGTACCTGACAGCCCATCGGCAAAAATGCGCGATTTACGACGTGAGCTTGTACCGCTGGTACTACCTTTCAGAAGACACCTGGTTACAGTGTTGTAAGAAGATGTTCCCGTGAAAGCTACATCTGCACCATATGTACCACCTGTATTATTAAGTGTCAAATCCTCAATGATTACATAGTTTGAATTTGACAATTGAAATACATAATTGGTACTTGAAGTACCTGTCGGGTTTAATTCTACAGTACCCCTTCCATTTCTGGGCCTGAAGGTAACTGTATTGGTAGGGCTTGAACCCGAAAGATTATCTATGGAACCTTGCGCATCGGTACCTGTATACGTACCTGGTAATATTTCAAATACCACAGGACCGCTGATACCCCAGTTATTAATATATGTGATGGCATCTGCCAATGTATTATAGTCGGCTGTGGCGCCTCCTATAGAATAGGTACCAGCCAATGGCTGGGCCCACGCCGGTAGTGCTGCCAAAAGCAGCAAGGGCATTATAGCCAGCGTTTTTTTAAAATTGTTGAATTGTTTCATACGTAATATTTATATCGTTTTATAAGATTCTTAATGGATAGGATTAGTTTTTATAATAAAGTTTTTTTTATAAAAATTGATACAATAGAATTTAGATGAATATATATTGTAAATCAAGCCACATGCCTAGTCTGGCGGGTGAGAGTATGCAAAGGAATAACCAACTTGTATGATACAAGTTTCATTGTTGCCAATAAAAGAGAACTTCGGGTAGGTATAGTTCATATGATTGTGTGTTATAACTAAAGATTAAAAAAAAATTAAAAAATCCTGATAGATATTTTTTAATTTTTGTATTTAATCGACTTAAAGTTAGCAATATTATCTATAAATCAATTTTAAGGGGTTATTTTTAAAGCGTTTTTAATCTCCGCAGCTTATATTCATCATTATCTACACCTGTACTTCAACTTACAATTAAAAAAATAGACGTATTTCCATCTTCAGCAGTTGGTTTTTTCGGCGTTCAATTGACCAACGGACTGGCTGTAAGGACAAACGACTCGTAATATATTATATAAAATGAGCTGATAAGATAATTTAGAAGATAGAACGGGAATTATGACAGATAAAATAAATGCGAAGGGGCTGCCAATTGGCAGCCCCTTCGCATTTTACTAAGGCAATATATTATCGCTGTATATTCAGCGGCTTGCTTATAATACCTTCTGTAGTAGTAGCACGTACTATGTAACGGCCACTTGCAAAACTGCTTACAGGAAGCTCTACTTTGCCGGCCTTTTCGGTCAACATTGTGCGATAAACCACTTGTCCAAGGCTATTCAGGATTGTTACATCCTCAATTTTAGCACCCGTAACACTCAGCAATGTTTGCTCGCTGGCAGGGTTTGGATACAAGCTGGCCTCCAGTTCAACATTTTCTGCAGTGGTAACGTTGGTAGCCCATTGCACACTTTGCAGCGTATCGGTACCACAATCATTGTAGATAACCAGTTTAGCTACCAGGTTGCCATCGTAAGTTTTAGTTACGGTATTGGCAGTATGTGTAGTACCATCGCTAAATATCCATAATACTTTCGTTACATTTTGTGCACCTGCAACGTTAAATATATATGTATTATTTGTACGGATGTAGCTGATACCGGTAGCTGTAGGCAGCGGATTAATGGTTACATTAATTGCATCTGAACCTTGACAGTTAGGACCTGCATCTACAAACACGCTATAAGTGCCGCTTCCTTTGTATATCTGGATAGTTTGGGTTGTATCGCCAGTGCTCCATGTATACTTAGCACCAGGATAACCGGCATCCAGTATATAAGGTTGGTTTTTGATTTCACAACCTGTGATATCAGCACCCAGGTTCACATTAATAGGACCAGCATTTACTATAGTTGCAGTCGATGTATCTGAACAACCGATGTTTGTAACTATCAGATTATAAGTACCCGCTGTTGTTACATCGTAAGTTTGGCTGGTAGCGCCCGGTATATTCGTACCATTAAGCTGCCACTGATAGCTTAGGATGCCCGAAGGGCTTGAAGCTGATAGCTGCAGCTGGCTGCCGTTGCAATAAGTAAGTGCACCGCTTGCCCCAACAGTTGCCATTGGCGGAGCTGTTACAACTACACCTACAGGTATGGATGTTGAAGACTGCGTACCGGTAATTTTTACAGTATAGTCACCACCCAAAGTAGCAGGGTATGTATTGGTAGCAGCACCGGGTATCAATACCCCATTCCTGAACCACTCATAAGTATAGGTAGTAGAACCACCGGATACCGGACTGGCTAACAGCAGTACTGTATCGCCCGAACAGATATAAGACTTACCACCGGCAGGCACCAGTAAAGCACTGAAGTTAACGCCATCAGGAATACCGGTAAATGTACCAAAGGTGGTAACACCATTTGCCTGTATGGTATTGCTTGTAGCGTTGGTGCTACTGTTAGCAGCATTATAAGATATCCATGGAGTAGATGCATGCTTGTGAGCCAGTTTCATACCAGACTCGCTGGCAATAGAGCCCATCCAGATATCCATATAATTTAATGTCAGGTCAAAATCATAAGTAGTACCGATAGCTGATGGTGTAAAATCTGTATAAAAATACTGATGTGTACCACCGCTTATGGTAGTAAAGTTTGCCGGCGGGATACGGCCGCTATACTGACGTACGGTAAGCGGAGTTGTAAGCGCCAGGGCTGTATTCCATTTTACAGTAGCTACTTTTTGATAACCGAATGTAAATACCTGGGTTACGCCGGGTGCTGCAGTAGCTGGTGTAGCTATAGCAGCCGGAGGTGCTACTGTTGGTTCAAACTCATAGGCGCCAATATCAGGAACACCGGCAGCCAATGTAGTAGGACGGCTGTTGCCATTAATATCAAGTGGGCTACTTGCCAGCTGTTCACCACGGCCATTCAACGACCATGAAGCCGGGTTTGTAGGATCCGGAGTCAGATCTGTAGCACTGGTAAAGCCCGGAGCGTAAGAAATCGAGTTTTGATCCCAACCACGAGAAGCTACAGCTGTACGATAGTTGCCAAAGTTGGCATGGCTACCCGTATAGTATGCTTCATATATCGGGGTGCTACCTGTACCGTATATGTTGTTATAATCTACCACGTTGTTGTATCCGCTAGGTGTATACAAGTACAATGCATAACCACCGCCGGTATTGATCATAGCGTTGTTTTTAACAACGTTATTATTGTATGGCGAGCTTGAAAAATACAGTCCTACACCATAGCATGAGCTATATGCATTGGTAATGTTGACACTGTTATTCACGATATCTGCATTAGATGGATAGTACAGGTACATACCATAGTAAAGGCTACCACCCGCTACACCGGCAATAGAGTTGTTCTTAATGCTGGAACGTGTTGTAGGTGCAACAGATAGAGGATACCCATTAGGATACTGGATCATAAATGCATACCCTTGGTAGTGCCCTGTTACTTTATTGTTGTTAGCTTCTATCCAGCTATTGGCAGGAGTAGTACCATAGTTATATATATACACACCATAATAAGTAGTAGAATTTGAGTTGATGGTATTGCCGTTGAATTTCAGATTGGCAGCATAATAGATATAAGCACTCAGGTAAGAGTTATTTATCGTATTGCCTTCTATTACAGGGAAACGGGTAAATTTAGACTGCGTACCATTCAGGTAAAGGCCATAATAACCACCTGTAAGCACGTTGTTTTGTATTACCAGGTTGCTGCACGTATCATTCAATGAACCATACAGTGCACCGAAATAAGAGCTGGTAGTAACATTGGTAGTAAGAACACAGCCTACGATACTGTCATTGTGAGAGCTACCGGTAATACCCAGGGCATAGCCATATGAAGGGCTGGCACAAAGAAGGCTTACATTTTTGATAGCTATATACCCTGCATTAGCAAGGTTGATAGTATGTGCATTGGAAGTACTTGTAGCTCCTGCCCACCTTATCACTACACCCGATGCCAAGCCATTTTCAGATTGGAAGGTTACACGATTGGCAGCATCCGCACCAACAATCTTGCCTATAACCAGGCTTTTAGTGCTGGTATATGTACCGGGGCGAATATTGAATGTCACCGGGCCACAAATACCATATTGATTCAGGTCATCTACCGCAGCTTCCACTGAAGGGAAATCCGGAGCAGTACCACCCACTGTATATACACCACTCAGTGCAGCACGTATGCTTACATTGATGGTATCATCTGCAGGTATTACGTCGGCTACACCGTTAGGGTCAGAAGTCCAAACTTTAAAGACATGTGCGCTTGCGCCGAATGTTGCATTGGTCAGGAATATATTAGCCGCATTGCTGTTGGGTGTACCATTATTAACCGGAATAGTAGTAGTGTAGTTTATGGTAGTAACCGGGCCACCATTCATCTGCCAGTGTATTTTTACACTGTTCAGCGCATTGTTACCATTGTTTTTAATACGCACGGTAACAGGATAAGTACCGGGGCAGAAGAAACCGCTAGGTGTAACAATAGCATCTGTACCTGCATTGTTTGCTACGTCTATACCGGTGTACAATCCATAAGTGTTCAGCTTAGGAGAAGCAGGGCTGTAAATAAAATTGCGCACTGCATTAACACCACTGATAGTAATAGGATAACCTACCCATGGGTTCGCGCCATCCTTTTTAGCAAGGTGTAATACCAGGTCTGATGCGATAGTACCTATCCAGGGATCTTTATAATAGATATTAGCCTCATAATCGGCACTGGTACCACTGCTGATATCTGTATAGAAATACATATTAGTTGCATTTA
Source organism: uncultured Bacteroides sp. (assembly GCA_902168085.1). Lineage (GTDB taxonomy): Bacteria > Bacteroidota > Bacteroidia > Chitinophagales > Chitinophagaceae > Polluticoccus. Next base: position 16,786 of record CABHOP010000093.1, on the reverse strand, counting down.
TCGAGCTGAGACCCGGAGGAACGACACCCGAATACTGACGACAGTCAGGAGATGTAGCAGGCACCGTAGCAGCCGCATCCCATGTAATGGTAGCTACCGTATCACCACCAAAAGTGTAAACCTGGGTACCACCTGCCACAGGAGCAGCAGGAGTAACCGCACACAAAGGAGGGGTAACACCGGTGTTGGGCGTAAACTCATACGCACCCAGATCCGGAACGCCTGTAGAAGGAATTACGTGGCGAGGGTTACCATTGATATCTTTATCATTACCGGGCATGTGAATACCGCGGCCATGCATAGACCAGCAGTTGCTGTTACTGGCATCTGGTGTAAGATCACCCGTTGCTGCACTCACAAATGCAGGCGCAAAAGAAAGCGAGTTCTTATCAAGACCTGTAGCTGCACGCCATGCTGATATGCTAGTATAACTACCGCCCGGGCCGGTTACACTTCTGAATATGTCCCCGGATGGCGTATACCAGTTGTTGTAGTCTGCTGTCATGTACGTAGGAGTATACATGTAAACCAGCGGAGTAGACCCTGCATTTACTTTTGATACAACATTGTTATGCATATTCAAATAGCAGCCTGCTAAAGAAATATACGTATAAGCACCATAATTGGTAGAACCTGTACCTAAGCTATGGAATGTGTTATTGTATATGTCGTAACCACCACCATAGTTATAGTAGCAATAAAAAGCATAACAAGTACCTGATGTTTGAGCAGCTACCGCATTATTGAATATTTTAATATCTCCAACGTGGTAAGACGTACTAAGGCCATAGGTAGTACCGGTGTTGCTTTTTGCGAAGATCTTGTTACCTGAAACCTCACCATTGTAAAAGATGTTTGTACTGTAATCGTACATACCGTATACTGTACCGGAACCTGTTGAAACCGCGCGCAATGTATTGTTAGTCCATTTGTAGTCTGAACAGTAGTAGAACATGTTTTGAACTGAACCACCACCGGTACCTGTTACCGTGTTATTATCAAATGTAATATTGTTGCCATACTGCGTACCGCTGTAATATCCATATATATATATGGGATAGCAAGTACTACTTGTTGTTGTTGTTGCAGTAAAATTGTTATTCCTAATGGTCAAATCATTAGGATAGTAGAAGTACGTATAGATTGTAGATGACGCCGTTGTAGTAAAGTTGTTGTTATATACAGAGTCATACGTATCGAAATAGAAATAAGTAGGATACGCAGTACTGCTGGTAGTAGCAGTTATAGTGTTATTGCCCACCTTTTGATTTCTTCCCGGCCTGCCATCACAGTAATATTTATAAATACCGTAGTATGTACTGCTGACACTGCTTACTATCTGGCTATTACCGGTAATTTCTACCGCACTATCGCAATCATACATATAGATGCCCATAAAACCACCACTGTTGGTTTTCGTAATGGTGTTGTTACGGATTTTTATGTCGTTATTGTAATATGCATAAACAGATCCATAATATGGAACCATGGTATTGCCTGATATAACGTTATTAGTAGGCCTTGAAGAAGAATTACTACTATAATAAACCCCCCAGGAGCAACCAGCAGGGAAAGTGTTATTAGATACCGTATTATATCCACCTGTATTGCCGGATGCAAATACACGCGACTTGTACATACTGGTGGAAGTACTTGTATTACCCGTCAGTGTACAATTATCAACCGTATTATAAGATGCACTACCTGCAAACTGCACGTCGGTACCATATGTGGTACCTGTGTTGCTCAAAGTAAGATCTTTAATGGTCACATAATTGGCATTATCCAACTTGAAGATAAAGTTGTTGGATGTAGAAGAACCTGTTGTCGATATAGTAACAGTACCCACACCACTTTCAGGTTGGAAGGTGACTGTGTTGGTACTGCTCGCACCGGCAATAGTATTGATCGTTCCTACCCAGGTACTACCTGAATAACTCCCTGATCTGATGTTGAAAATAACCGGCCCCGAAACACCGTTATTGTTTAGGGCTGTAATTGCAGCAGATAGGCTGGCGTAGCTGGGTGTCGTACCCCCGATGGTGTACGTACCACTCAACGGTTGTGCAAAGGCAGAAAAACCTCCGAACAACATAAGGCATACTATTAATAATGCCCTCTTTAGTTTGTTAAAATGCTTCATTTACAATTGTTTTAGGTACCATAATAAATTACAAAGAGCAACATAAGTTCAATGTAAAATCATAGGCGGTAGTGGCGGCAATAGTAAAACTATGTTGTATACATGTTTCATGCGATTAAAAACCAGTTAAAAGCCCATTAAAAAACCTTAAGTGGCGATTAAAAAACAGTTAAAACCTATATACGTAAAATGGGGATTGGATTTAGAGAAGGTTGGCAATTGTTAAATTTAAGGATAAAGTGGCAATTTAGAAACAGGTACAAGCGTTTTTCTCGCTTATTTATTTTACCGTAAGCCGGTTGATGCCTGCTTTTGCCTGTTGAAAGATGGAATTCTTATAATCCTGAACCGGCATGCCCAGGCATGCTTTATAACTGGCCAGTGCCAGGGCAGCATTCCCTCTTTTTTCATATATAAACCCTACCTGCAGCGATGAGCGTGCAGCAAAATGCTCTTTTCGCTCCCTGCCCAGGGATATAGCTCTGTTATAGTATTCCAATGCTTTATTATCATTGCCAAGTTCATCATATACCCTGCCCAGGCGAAAGTTATATTCAGCCTTGTCTGTAATACCATCCATCTCAGCCTCTGTTCTGACCGATAGTTTGGTGAGTGCCTGCTGGTAATAGCCCCCGTCTATCAGCAGCCGGGCCTGCAATAGTAACGCCTGCGGCCACGCATTTTGCTCGGCAAAGCGCTGTGCTTGTTTATCTGCATCCACATCGGTAGTGCCATATCTTTTTATCGCTTCCCTGCATTGCACGGCCAGCTTATCATCTGCTTGCAGGTAGTAGGCATACGCCTTCTTTTGCCAGGTATCTTTTATGAATAACCTGCCGCGATAGGCAGATAAGAATTTGTTGAAGTAACCGATAGCAGCAGGGTCCAGCTTATGCAGCAGTGCAGCCCCCACTTCATAATCCAGCACGGGGAAGCGCTTGTAGTCATCCAGGCCCTGCATATACTTTAGTGTTTGCAATGCGGCATCGGCCTTGCGGTAGTTAAGCGCTATATTGGCCCTCACAAAGCCAAACAGCAAATTATTACTGATGGAAAAGCCATTACTGTTTACATATTGCCAGGCTTCATCCTGCTGCGATAACAGGTAGAATTTTAAATAGGCATAAAAAACCTGTGCTTCTGCATACATAGCATCCTGCGGGGTATGCCTGTCCAGGAATCGCTCAATTTGTTCCACACCTTTTTTTACATTGCCCTTCATTCCCAGGAAGGATGCTATCCACTTGTAATCATCGGGTATGGTACCCACTACAGCATTCTCCAGGCCAAAGAATATATCATCGTATTCAAACGATGGGTACAGCCTTTGGTTCTCTTTCAATATTATAAACGACTTACGAAAAGTGGTAGCGGCCTTAAAATTATCGCCCATGCGCAAATGCACAAATGCCCAATGCATATACAGCCCACCTTTACACAGCCGGTACCATGGGGTATTTTTATCCCCACGTTCTATTAATTCCAGCCGTTGATCCAGGTGATGGTGCAGTTGTTCAAAATCTTTCTTATCTCCGTTAAACAGCAGCAGTAAACAATCTTTATAATCGGCTATATAGGTGGGCATCAGGTTTCGCGGATTGTTTATCAGCGCCTGCCTTAGTGCCGCGTCCCCTTCTTCAAACTGCAAAGCCATATAATGTTTGTATGCTTTCTGGCATTGATTATCATATGCAAAGAAGTAGCCAGCCTTTGTAGAACAAATACTACTAAAGCTAAGTATGATATAAACAATAAGCAGCTTACGGCCCATGGTACAACAAAAGTAACGGATAGCGCACACACAACGTAATTCATTGTGCAGCAAACATATTATTGTTTAAGTTTTGATATGTAAGTGATGCACCGTATTTTTGGCATTATATTTGTCTATTCGTTAAAAACAAAATTTGCTATCTATGAAATCAATCCGCAACATTGCATTTGCAGCATTAATGACAATCGGCGCATTCAGCGCTATCACTTACACAGCTTGTAACAAAGATGAGTGTAAAGATGTAGTATGTAACAACGGTGGTACCTGCGTAGACGGTACTTGTAGCTGCCCTACAGGTTATGAAGGAACTAATTGCGACGCTAAAACACGCGATAAGTTCATAGGCAGCTGGGCTGGTTCTGACAAATGTGGTTTAGGCACTTACACTATTACACTATCTATCGCCGCTTCGTCTTCAAGCAGCGTAACTGCTCTGGTAAGCAATCCCGGTGGCTATGGTACTGCAGTTACCATTACAGGAAATGTAACTGCCAGCAACACACTGTCGTTTAACCAACAAAGCGTAGGTGGTGGCCGCACATTGACCGGTACCATGACTTTCAATGGTAACAATATGACCTTTAAGTACACTGTTACGGAAGCAGTTGGTACTTCAGATTCTTGCGACGGTACTTACTCTAGGCAATAATCAGCTTTACATGATGTAATAAAAAAAGCACCTCGTATGAGGTGCTTTTTTTATTAGGGCAATTTCAAATTACTTATTGTTAGTATTAGTAGCACCCGGACGGTCGGTTACCTTGGTACCAGATTGGTTGGTAGCACCCGGGCGGTCAGTTACCTTAGTGCCCGATTGGTTGGTAGCACCCGGACGGTCAGTTACCTTAGTGCCATCTGATTTAGGCTTTTCAGTAGTTTTTGATGTGGTTGGCTTAGGCTTAGCAGATGCGGCAGGTGCAGGTTTACCCTTCATAGCAGCTATAATAGAATCTGCCTTCCACTGCGCCAGTGCATTGATCAGCGAATCGTTCTGGGCCATCAGTTCTGCCCTTATTTCTTCTACGCGTGCATTTACGGCAGAGTCTACCTGTGCCTGGTTCATGCCCGCATCAGCAGCTTGCTCGTTATTACAAGAAGCCAGTGCCAGTATACCACCGGCCATTAGTAATAAAGTTTGCTTTTTCATTTTCTACGGTTTTTTATAATGCAAAAATATTGTTGTTGTTGATTTTTTTACACAAATAGGATGCCACTGACGAAAAATGTCTACAAATTAACATTTTTCGTTGAATGCAAACCTATCCTTTGTTACTTCTATCCTTATACAAAATCCTTACCAAGCCATCTGCCAGGCCTATTTTGGGCACATATATCTCATCAGCATTGGCCCAGCGCATCACGGCTATATATATCTGCAAGGCAGGCACTATCACATCGGCACGGTCGCTGCGCAACTTGTATAGGTGCTTACGTTCTTCCACCGTGCTATAGCTTAGCTCTTTGTAATAATCCTTCAGCAGGTCCAGCGGCAGTGGTTTGCCTTCCTTCCGTTTGGAAATGGAGAATATCTTATTGATGTTGCCACCGCTACCTATGGCTTCTACAGGTTGATAGTCTTTTGTGTGGGTTTTAATGTACCATTTCATATGCTCCCACTGCTCATCCGTCACACTATCATTCAGCAGGCGTATCGTACCTATGTTGAAGGATTCTTTAAATATGATATGATTATCGGCAAACAGGGTAATCTCGGTACTACCTCCACCTACATCCACATACATGTAAGACTTGCTGTTGGTCAGGTTTTCGGCAATATGCGTTTCATATATCACATTGGCCTCTTCCTGCCCGCTGATGATGGATATTTCTATGCCTGTTTCGGCATATATCTCTTTCAGCAGTTGCGGGCCATTGGCAGCATCGCGCATGGCCGATGTGGCACAGGCTTTCACCGCTTCTACTTTATATATATCCATCAGCAGCTTATAGGCTTTGATGGTATTGATAAGTAATGTTTTCTTTCCCTCACTTATCGCACCATTTTCAAATACATCAAAACCCAGCCTTAATGGTATACGCACCAGGTTCAGCTTGGTGAAATCAACAGTTCCATCTTTATAAACCGAGGTTTCTGCTATCAATAAACGCGCAGCATTCGATCCTATATCAATAGCAGCTAATATCAATAGTTATATCTTTTTATGGTGGTGCAAATATTCATAAATCTGCTCTTGCGAGCGCACTTCCGGTTCCCCCTTTTCACGCACAACATATTCATTGCGCTGTTCGTTATCTAAAATACGCCCTTTCACATTTTCAGCAAGCTGAATGTTCAAAATATCTATCAATTCTTTTTGTATCTCGGTATCATAAATAGGGCACGCAGCCTCTATCCTATGGTCCAGGTTACGCACCATCCAGTCGGCCGATGATATGAAAACTTTGGGCTTGCCATCATTATGAAAAACGAATACGCGGGCATGCTCCAGGTATTCATCTATAATGCTGATGGCCTGGATATCTTTCTTAAAGGTTTTATGCGCCGTATAAGCACAGCAGCTACCGCGTATTATAAGCTTCAGCTCTACACCTGCTCTTGCCGCTTCATACAGTTTATTGATAAGTTCTCCATCTACCAGGCTGTTCGATTTTAAGATGATAGATGCGGGCTTGTTTTTCTTGGCTGCACGTATTTCTTTACTAATAAGGTCTGCAAAGAATTTGCGCATATTTACCGGCGCTATCGGCAATGTTTTGCAAGCCTTCAGGCTTTCTACTTTAGGATGCGCAGCTTCCAGGAAGTTGAAGATACGGTTGATATCTGCCAGTATATTCCTGTTAGTAGTCAGCAGGCAATAATCACCATAATACTGTGCGGTACCTTCATTAAAGTTGCCGGTAGATATAAAGCCGTATTGCTTGGTTTTATTGAACTCGCGCTTTTTAATGACGCATACTTTGGCATGCACCTTCATATGCGGCAGGCCCAATACTACTTTCACGCCTTCTTCTTCCAGCCTGCTTTTCCATTGCAGGTTGGCTTCTTCATCAAAGCGGGCACGCAGCTCCAGTGCCACGGTCACCTGCTTACCATTGCGCACCGCATTCACCAATGCATTTACCACCTTCGAATCTTTGGCCAGGCGGTAGCAGGTGATCTTTATACTTTGCACAAATGGGTCGATGGCTGCTTCGCGTAGCAGGTCTATTACAGAATCAAAAGAGTGATACGGGAAATGCAGCATCACATCTTTCTTATCCAGCACTTCCATGATGCGCACCGGTTGCTTTAGCAATGGGTGCACAAAGGCACGTGGCCTTGGCAACAAATCGGCAAAGACCTGCTGCGGAAAGTTCATAAAGTCTTTAAAGTTATGTATGCGGCCACCGGGTATCAGGTTATCTTTTTTGGCAAGGTTCAGCCTCTTTATAAGATAGTCCAATAGATTAGCATCTATCTGCCTGTCAAACACAAAGCGCGTAGCACGGCCACGCTTACGGTTCTTCAGGCTTTTTTCCAGCTCATCTATCAGGTTGGTGTTTATATCATTATCCATTTCCAGTTCCGCATCACGCGTTACTTTGATGATATAGCCCAGGAAGCGATTGAAGCCGAATGGAGCGAAAAGATTGGGCAGGCTGAACCTGATAATGTCTTCCAGCAGTATGATGTCTTTGTTCTTACCATCCGATGGCAGTATCACAAACCTTGGCAATACCTTGGTAGGTATTTCTATCAATGCATAACGCTGCAGCATAGGGTTGTGCGTATCGCCCAGCACACATGCCAGGTATATCGATTTATCCCTCAGCAATGGTATCTGCGGGATACTCTCTATCATCAGCGGTATTATCTGCGTACGTACTTTTTCATCGAAATAGGTAGTAACAAACTCCTTTTGCACCTTGGTTAGCTGCTTCTCATTTTTGATGAATATCTTGTCTTTCTCAAGTTCATCAATGATGTCTGCATATATCTTGTCAAATTCAGCCTGCTGGCTTATTACCTGTTGCTGTATCTGTGATAGTATTTTATCGGGGTTATTTTCAAGATGTATACGCGCAACTTTGCCCAGGCGGGTCATCCTGTTGAGCGTAGCCACGCGCACCCTGAAAAACTCATCCAGGTTATTGGAAAAGATGCCAAGGAAGCGCAACCTGTCGTAGATGTGGTTGGACGTATCTTGTGCTTCCTGCAATACGCGTGCATTGAAAGACAGCCAGCTGATGTCCCTTACGATGGTTTGCTTGGTAGGCTTCACGATATGTTTTTTTGACTTGCGCAAAAGTAGTTGCTTACGTATCGCCGTTCAGCCCAATGAAGTTACAAAAAGCAGATTTTACAATTTCTTAATAGTGGATATCAGTGATGTAGTAGAATACCCTTCTACAAAAGGAATAACCGCTACGCTGCCATTATAGGATAGTACATGCTGCGCACCTACAATGGTATCTATGGTATAATCACCGCCTTTCACCAGCACATCGGGATGGATGCTTTTAATAAGGTTTTCAGGGGTGTCTTCATCAAACAGACATACGGCATCTACACATAATAAGGATGCCAATTGAAAGGCCCTGTCTTGTTCGTGATTGATGGGGCGGTCATCCCCTTTCAGCCTTTTTACAGAAGCATCGGTATTGACACCCACTATTAATATGTTGCCCATATCGGCAGCTTTAGCCAGCAGCTCCAGGTGCCCGCGATGCAGTATATCATAACAGCCATTGGTGAAGACGATCTTCTTGCCAAAGGAATGCCATATATTGACCTGGCGCTGCAGCGCTACGCCATCCAATATCTTATTTTCTATCCACTGTGTCTTGTGCATTGTGCGGAGTTCTGTTATATACAGGTAATAGTACTAAAGATAACACACCTAACAGAATAATGATGCCGGTCTGTACCGTCCACGATACCCATCCAAATGCCTGTCCGTATGCTTTATCAATACCGTAGAACAATAATATCTTGCCAACAAGGTATGGATAGGCGCCAATGCCCCCCTGTGTGGTTATCATGCCTATACTGCCAAATATAAGCACCACAAGTGCTGCCAGCATACCCAGGTGCTCGGTCGATTCCATGCTCCAGAAACCCAGCATCACCAGGAACCAGTAGCAGCCCCATATCAAAGCGGTATAGAGCAGGAACATGCCACGCTTTTTTAGTTGTAATATCGAGCGTACACCATCGCCCAGCCCTTTGATAAACCTGCCTACTTTCGATTCTTTAAAGCGCCTGTATACCATCACCAGCACCGCTATCATTAACACCAGGGCCACCAGTACAAATATAAAAACATTGGTTTTTGCGGCTATCTTGCCAAATACATCCTGCGCATAATCACCAATGATGCCGGCTTGTGTTATAAATGCAAATGCCGTAATAAGGCCCAGGCACAATACATCAAATGCACGCTCTGCCACTATGGTACCTATCATTTTATCGGCCGGCACTTTTTCATAGCGTGCCAGCACGGTACACTTGGCTACCTCGCCTGCGCGTGGCAGTGCCAGGTTGGCTATATAGCCTATCATTACAGAAAAGAATGTATTGATAGTAGTAGGCTTAATATCCAGCGGCTCCAGTATCAGCTTCCACCTCAGTGCCCTGAACCAGTGCGACAGGAACCCGACTATAACAATGGGTACCATCATCCATAGGCGCACGCCTTTAATGGCAGCCATCATTTCTGCCTTGTCTTGTTCAGACAGTTGCCCCATCATATAGAATATGATGGCAATGCCCAGCCCCAGGAAAACGACATATTGCAATATCGTGAGCAGGGTCTTTTTATTCATGTTATAAAGTTAGCGGATTAAAGCTTATTACCGGCTTTGGGAAAAATGACAGATGGCTGGTATTTCTTTGCCTCTTCAAAGTCCATATGGGCATAAGAGATAACAATGACCGTGTGCCCTACGGCTATCTTGTGTGCAGCCGGGCCGTTCATGCATATCATGCCGCTGCCACGTGTACCGCGTATCACGTATGTTTCCAGGCGCGCGCCGTTATCCATACTCAGCACCTGCACCTTTTCATTCTCTATCAGGTTGGCCGCATCCATCAGGTCTTCATCAATGGTGATGCTTCCTATATAGTTCAGGTTCGCCTCCGTAATCTTTACGTGATGTATCTTCGACTTCAGTACTTCTATTTGCATAGCGCCGCAAAGGTACAAAACCTATTGAATGTACTATTATTGTTTATACCCACCTTACATTAGAATACGTCTATATGCTTGCATTAAAAAAGGGACACCTTTCGGTATCCCTTTTTAATATTGAAAGCGAGTGAATTATTCGCCTACTACTTCAAATTCCAGTTCCAGAACGTTGTCTTTACCGAAGTCGATCTGCGCTTTGTGCGTACCTGCTTCTTTCACCTCGTCGATGATGCTGATGCGGCGGCGGTCGATCTCGTATCCTTTTTGCTCGCGGATAGCGCGTGCCAGTTGGATAGAGGTAACAGAGCCGAAGATTTTACCGCTGGTACCTACTTTAGCACCCAGTTTCACCGGAGATGCTTTCAGTACTTCTGTTACTTTAGCTATTTCAGCCATCAGTTTTGCCTCACGCTTAGCAAGTTGCTTACGGCGCTCTTCCAGTACTTTCAGGTTGCTGCCGCTAGCTTCTATTGCATATTTTTGAGGTATTAGGTAGTTGCGGGCATATCCCGGCCTTACTTCTACCAGCTCATGGGCACTGCCCAGGTTGTCTACGTCTTTAATTAATATTACTTGCATGAGGTTGTTTTTATTTTAAAAGGTCAGTAACATAAGGCAACAGGGCCATTTGGCGTGCCTTTTTTACAGCATGTGCCACTTTACGCTGAAATTTCAGCGAGTTGCCGGTAATACGGCGAGGCAGCATTTTACCTTGGTCGTTAACAAATTTTTTCAGGAACTCCGCGTCTTTGTAATCAATATACTTGATACCCATTTTCTTAAAGCGGCAGTATTTCTTCTGGCGCTTTTCTACGCGGGTAGACGTTAAAAATTTAATATCGTTTTGCTTTGCCATTGTTTCTTGTTTTTAGAAGATTAAGCAGATGCAGCTTCGCTCAGCTTGTTACGTTTGCGGCCATTGTATTCCACTGCATATTTATCCAGGCGGGTGATCATGTGACGCATGATGTTTTCATCACGGTTCATCTGGATCTCCATTTTAGCGTTTACATCTGAAGCAGCTTTGTATTCTACTACCCAGTAAAGACCTGTGGTTTTTTTAGCAATGGGGTAAGCCAGTGAACGAAGGCCCCATGAGTCCTGGTGAACGATTTCGCCACCATTTTCTTTGATGAAGTCTGCAAACTTCTTCTGAGCAGCTTTGTAATCATCTTCTGCCAGTACCGGCGTGAAGATAACCATCAGCTCGTAGCTTTGAAGGTTTTGTGTTGCCATAAAAAATTTAAAAAAGTTAATTAATAATCCCCTACTGCCGGCAGCAACGCTTGGACGCCTGATTGTATTCCACCAGGTGGCCGAACAGTTTTCGGGATTGCAAAGGTAAGGGTTTCCTAAAAATTAAAAAAATCAATACTCAAAAAAGTTTAATGTCAGCTGCTTGCCGGTTCCATAGGCTGTGCCGGTGGCGCAAGCCGCTTTTTCAGGTACTTATTAGCCGGTATTTCCAGCCATTTATAGCTATAATGGCTAACTACAAGTGCTATAAAGAAAACTGCTATGACAGATAGGATATGTGTAGAGGTATGGAGGGTAAACATCGGTATTTTAGCACCTATGTAATTAAAATACCTGATAACCAGCATGTGCCACATATAGAAGCCAAAACTGATTTCACCCAGGTACACCAGCTTATCATTTGATAAAATGGCTGATATAGCACCCTTTGAAAAAGAGAAAACATAAATAATACCTATCATAGGTATCCAGTAATAGCAGGAATAGCGGAAGCCCTGCGGCACATTTTCGTGAAACAGGAAAAACGCCAGCAACAGTAATACCGCCAATAGCTCTGCCCTTGTTGCCGCTGCTGTGGTCTTAAAGTCGATTTTCTTCCTCAGCTCATATACGTGATACAAGACGATGCCCAGGGTAAAATCTGCTACCCTTAGCAGTGGGTTTATATAAAAGAACTTATGGTGATAGCCGCTTTTCATGAAATATACCCCAATAGGAATCATCAGTACCAATAATAATGGCAGCCAGTAATTGAACACTTTGGGCCTGTAATAGGCTATTATAAGGAAGGGGAAAATGAGGTAGAAAAACATCTCGTCTGAAATGCTCCACGATACAGAATTAAAATAGAAATAGATGTCCTGTGACGGCACAAAGCTTTGCAGCAGAAACAGGTTCATTACAAAGCGTTCCGTCCATTCCAGCATATCATGCCTGAATGATAAAGGGATAGCCACCATCAGCGTTACAAAATGCAACGGATAAATACGGGCGAAACGTGCTACCCAGAACGACTTTCTACTGATACGATGCTCTAATAGCTTGTCTTTATAATTGTAACTGAGAATAAAACCGCTCAGTATGAAAAAGAAGCTCACCCCGATATATCCTTCGGAAAAGATATGGTCATATAATTGGGTAGCCACCGCACCATCGTCCTTTATAAACCATAAGTGACTTACAAAAACCATGAAGGCGAAGAAAAAGCGCAATGAGGTAAGCGGTTTTATCATCCATTATATGTTGTGGGGCTAAAATTAATATAGTTGTTTTTCCTGCTATAGGTTTTAAGCCACAACAACATAAGCTTAACAATAAAGGGGTTGAACTATCAACCCCTTTATTTAACTGAATGCGTCTTTTATCTTATCGAAGAAGCTGCGGTCTTCCTTCATATCCTTGGCCTCAGGGCCCGGCTGGAAGTTTTTAGAGTTTTTCAGCTTCTCCAGCATATTCTTTTCTTCATCAGTCAGGTTTTGTGGCGACCATGCATTCACTTCCACCAGTTGGTCTCCCTTTTCGTAAGACTGGAATGCAGGGAAGCCTTTGCCTTTCAACCTGAATATCTTACCGCTTTGTGTACCTGCAGGTATCTTTATTTTGGCCTTACCATCTATAGTAGGCACTTCTACCTGCGTGCCCAGCACCACCTCAGGGAAAGACAAGTGCAACTGATACATCACATCCAAGTCATTACGCCTCAGGTGCGGGTGCTTTTCTTCTTCTATCAATATCAGCAGGTCTCCCGGAGGGCCGCCACGCTCACCGGCATTACCTGCACCACCCATGCTCAGTTGCATGCCATCGTGCACACCTGCCGGTATATCCATCGTGATGGTTTCTTCTCCATATACACGGCCTTCGCCTTTACAGCTGCCGCATTTAGCAGTTATCTGCGTGCCTTCGCCATTACAGGTAGGGCAAGTAGTTACCGTCTGCATCTGCCCCAGGAAGGTGTTGGTCACCTTTCTTACCTGGCCGCTACCATTACAGGTACCGCAAGTTTGTACAGATTTGCTATCCTTTGCACCGCTGCCGCTACAGGTATTGCAGGGCACATACTTCTTCACTTTTATCTTCTTGTTGGCACCGTTTGCTATCTCTGCAAAGTTCATTTTCAGTTTCACACGCAGGTTGGCACCGCGCGAACCCTGCCTGCGGCCACCGCCGCGACCGCCACCGCCCCCACCAAAGAAGGAGCCGAACATATCATCGCCAAAGATGTCGCCAAAATTCTGGAAGATGTCTTCCATGCGCATACCACCGGGGCCGCCATAGCCACCTCCGGCAGCACCACCCATACCGGCATGGCCAAAACGGTCGTACTGTGCCTTTTTATCGGGGTTACTCAATACATCATAAGCTTCTGCCGCTTCTTTAAACTTTTCTTCAGCAGCTTTATCGCCAGGGTTACGGTCGGGGTGGTGCTGCATGGCTATCTTGCGATATGCCTTCTTTATTTCATCGGCACTCGCACCCTTTGCAACACCTAATACCTCGTAATAATCTCTTTTTGCCATAGTTATTTTAAAGTAATGGCAGCCATCTGCAGAACTGCCTTGCTACTGCACCTTTTATTTTCCCACTACTACTTTTGCGTGCCTTATCAGCTTATCGTTCAGGTAGTATCCTTTCTGCACCTCATCTATCACCTTGCCCACCATATCTTCGCTTGGGGCAGGTATTTCAGTTATCGCCTCGTGCAGGTCGGCGTCAAAAGGCTGGTTTTTACTTTCCATAGCCTTCAGGCCGCGATGCTGCAATACCTGGTGCAATTTATTAAAAACCAATGTGATGCCTTCTTTTATCTGGGCAATATCGGTAGTTGTTTCCAATTGTTTCTGCGCGCGTTCGCTATCATCCAGCACATCCAGCAGCGATTGTATCACGTCTTTACCGGCAGTTTGTATCAGTTCTACGCGCTCTTTTGCATTGCGCTTGCGGAAATTATCAAACTCTGCTACCAGGCGCACGTATTTATCTTTAGCTTCTGCCAGTTCCATTTTCAATTTCTCTTCTTCCCCTTCTTCAGTCAGTTCGTCATCCAGGTGCTGCATGCCGCTAACGCTGTCGTCTACGTTCAGCTCCCTGGCTATTTCCTCTTCCATTGCATCTATGTTTTCTGACAGGTTGTCGCCATCCTTATTCAATAATTCATCTTTTTCATGTGCGTTTTCGCTCATAGACTTCTTTTTTTTAAAAAACATCGTGCAAAAGTAAGCTCAATTATTTTGCCACATCGCTATTTTAGACAAAATGTCGGGCATTTGGCAGTGGTTATTGACAAAATGTAGCCCGCTGTTGCAGTTTGTTGTGTTTTGTTGTGAAAACCGCTGTTTTGAAATACCGCTATTGAGAATCAATCATTTGAACGGACGGTTTGTTGTGAATTGTTGTGTTTTGTTGCATTAGTAGTGGGTTTCTTTTACAGCTTACAGGCTAATAACCAAAGCATGCCATACATAACAAATATACAAAAATATAGCGTAAAATTTAATAAAATATAACCTGCCGGTATATGCTTTCATCAATCATTTTTTTTAATTTCATATTAAACTGTACTGCAGATGAAAAATACCGTTGCCGTTATAGTCATAGCACTGGCCATTGTAGCCGGCGTATTTATTATAGGCCGTTCCTACAATTACAAATTCAAAACACGCAATACGGTAAATGTACTGGGCAGCTCGGAACATAACTTTACAGCTGACCTTATTGTATGGTCGGGCACTTTTACCCGCACCTCTATGGACCTGAAGGATGCCTATGCCAGCCTTAAAAATGACGAGCAGGCTGTGCGCGATTACCTTGCCAAACGCCAGATACCTGCCAACGAGATCGTGTTCTCGTCCATCGTTATAGATAAGCAATTCAGCTACAATTATGACCAGAATGGCAGGCAGATGGGCGCTACCTTTACCGGCTACCAGCTGCGCCAAACGGTGAAAATAGAATCAAAGAGCCTGGAAAAGGTGGAAAAGCTATCGCGCGAGATAACGGAGTTGCTGCAATCAGGCATCGAGCTGAGCTCGCAGGAGCCATTATACTATTACACCAAATTATCGGACCTAAAAATAAACCTGCTGGCTAAGGCTGCTGCTGATGCTTACAACCGTGCAACTACCATTGCCAATAATGCCAATAGCAAACTGGGCAACCTGCGCAAAGCCAGCATGGGCGTGTTTCAGATAACGGGCCAGTATAGCAACGAAGACTATTCTTACGGCGGTGCATTTAATACGGCCAGTAAGAATAAAACCGCCACTATTACGGTAAGACTGGAGTATGAGTTGGATTAATACCCCAACCCCTAAAGGGGCTTTACCTGATTAACGCAGCATTTGTTTCAGCTTCCACAGCAGGGAATCATTTTTCTGCAAGACAAGATACAATTCGCGATTGCCACCAAAACCGCGGAAAAAGCGCTCTACGCCGGGATCCATGCTACCTTCCAAATCGAAGTAGGTATTACCGCGCGCCTTCGCTTCTTTTATGCAATGCCATAGTAATGCGGGCATAGCTTTATAATTATCATTCCCCGGCTTTTG
This sequence comes from uncultured Bacteroides sp., assembly GCA_902168085.1. Taxonomy (GTDB): domain Bacteria; phylum Bacteroidota; class Bacteroidia; order Chitinophagales; family Chitinophagaceae; genus Polluticoccus. The sequence goes on along the minus strand of CABHOP010000093.1, from coordinate 934 downwards.
CGCACCCATGAAGTAATAGCTGCGCTCCTTATCCCATACGTTCCACACCATGGCTTGTATATCACCATGCTTTTTAGCCAGCCATAATGCGGCACTGTTATTGGCAATCGCCGCTTCCATCAACCGCTGCATATCGGCATAGCCATATGCCTGCGATACATCTTTACGGCTCAGTGTATGCTTTTGATATTCAAATAAAGTATGGAGTTGCGAGGTATCATTTACAATTTCCAGCTCTGCATTTGCCGATTTTATATTGCGGCGCAGGCTTTCTTTCAGGTTAGCAAAAAGCGTTGTTTCTTCCTGCTTCAAATCGATAAGAAAGGTTTGCTGTACCGATACCTGTAAGCCTTCATCCTTAAATAGCCCCGCCTGTTTCAAGCCCGGCTGCGTGGCTATGTGCCATACTTTAGCAGCGGGTAGTTGCTTTACCAGTTCGCTGATGGTTTCATGCTCAAAACCATCGCGGTTCACCTCCTTCAGGTCGGCAGGAAAGAATACGTGCGGGCCTATGTATGGGGTCAGTTTGGGTGTGCGTATCAACGATACGCCCATTTTTTGCTCCGTAGTATATGGCCATACACCTGTTACCACATCGCCCTTCATCGCTATGGCAACATTCCAGTTTTCGCTTACAACATCCAGCCACCAATGCTGCAGAAATACCGGCAGGCCGGGTTTCTGTACACAGATGTTTCGGTATTGTTCTTTATTTCTCAAAGCTTATTTGAATTGCAGTACCCTTGCAGGCTGTATGCGACGAATATACAACGATGGCAGCCACATACAAAGTATGCACAGCAGCAACGTGGCTACATCTATCACCGCCACATGCCACCAGTATAGCCTCAGCGGCACATACTTCATGGCATAGGTTGCTTCCGTCAGCTTTATAAAGCCGGTTTTCTTTTGCAGTATATAGATGCCCAGCGCC
>CABHOP010000092.1 GCA_902168085.1 uncultured Bacteroides sp. | reverse complement strand
GAATACAGAAAATGCAGCTACCAGTGCAGAGCTGATACGCATTATGCAGCAACGGAATGACAACGGTGTGGTGAATCCATCTGACTATAACCGTACAAAAAACCTTGACCTCGATGTACAGTCTTCTGCGCTCAATTATGAAAAACAATTGCAGCAGGCAGAAAATAACCTGCATGCTATGCTGAACGTAAAGCATGATTCACTGGCGCTGACGGAAACGCTCAATACCTTTAGCTGGCCCATGATACAGCAGGCGAATGACCCTGCTAACCGTCCGGGATGGCAAGAGGCAGATTATAAACTACGTGTAGCCGAGTTGTCGTTGAGTGAAAGCCGTAGGGGTGGCTTGCCACGCTTGTCGGCAGCAGGCAGGTATGCTTATAATATGCAGAGCAAGTTTGAAACCGGTAAAGGCAATGTGGAGTTTAATACCGCCAACGTGGGTGTGCGTTTAGATGTCCCCCTGTTCCAGGGAAACTATTATCGCTCCTTACAGCATAAAAGCAAACTGCAGCTGGAAAGTGCAAAGCTGGAACAGGAACGTACCCGCGCCACGCTTACACAGCAGCAGCAAGACTGGTATGCACAATACAAAGCGGCATATAGCAAGCATACATTACTGGAAAGCAAAGTAGCTACCGCAAGCGATAACCTTCGCATAGCGAAGCTGAATATACAGGAAGGTGTAATGGAGTTTGACGAGTTCAACAATATCTTCCAGGAATACAACCGGGCACGCATGGAATATTTGCAAAACCTTGCCGACGGTATTTTATATCATCTGTTAAGCACTCAAAACTTTTAATACAATGAAGCGACAGCTATCCTATTTACTGTTGGCTTTGGCAGCTACGGGTTGTGGCAAAAAGCAGGAAGAAGTAAAGCCGGAAATGAAAATGCTTACTTCGGCGGTATATGCATCGGGCGCACTGGTGCCAGAAGAAGAATATAAAGTGCTGTCGTCGGTAGATGGCTACCTGGTGGAAGCACTTGTAAAAGAAGGTGATACGGTACACAAGGGGCAGTTGCTCTTCAGCATCCGTAACGATGTGCGTACGGCGCAAGAGCAGGGTGCTGCGGCGTTCGTACAGAGGACCGCTCCGGCCGTATCGGCCGATGCACCTGCCTTTCGCGAATTGCAGGGACGCATAGAAGTAGCACGCATAAAAATGCAGCAGGACAGCCTGCAATACATGCGCTATAAAAACCTGTATGAACAAAAGGCTATTTCGCAGAGCAACTACGAAAAATATTACCTGCAATACCAAAGCTCGCTGAAAGATTATCAAAACCTGCAACAGCAATGGCAGCAGCAGCGCATCAGTGCCAACCTGCAGATGCAGGAAGCACAAAATCAGCTAAGCATAGCAGCAGCCCAAAGCAATGTAGGCAAGCTGAAAAGCTATGTAGATGGCATAGTGTATGATGTATATAAAAAGCAGGGCGACCTGGTAACGCCCAGCCAGCCGGTGGCACTGGTAGGTGCCGGCAAGATGTATGCAAAACTACTGGTGGATGAAGATGACCTGGATAAGGTATATAATGGCCAGCAGGTATTGATAACCATGGATGCCTTTCCCGATAAGGTTTTTAAAGCGCACGTAGCTAAGGTGTACCCGTTGCTTAATAAAGTAGAGCAATCTTTTAGGGTAGATGCTGTGCTGGATGAACCTGTGCCGGTAGAGATGTATGGACTGAACCTGGAAGCGAATATAGTAGTGGCCGAAAAGAAACAGGTATTGGCCATTCCCAAAGCCGCACTGCAAAAGGGTGATAGTGTTACCATTAAGGAAGATGGCAAAGAAAAGCGCGTGAAGATACAGAAGGGTATAGAAGACGAGAACTGGGTAGAAGTAAAAAGTGGCTTGTCTAAATCAGCTACTATAATCCTGAAAAAATGAACTGGAAACTCGCATTAAATATTGCTACCACGCACCTGCTTACCAAAAAGCGGCAGAGCATCATTGCCATGCTGGGGGTGACGTTCGGTATATCTATGTTCATTATCATGATCAGCTTTATGACGGGTGTGAACCAGTTTACCGAAGATATGGCCATGGATAACACCCCGCATGTGCGCATCTATAAGCCGCTGGAAATAGAGGATAAAAAGATCATTGCCCTCGATAAACCGCAAAAAGAAAATGACTGGTATGTAGTAGAACATCAACGCCCGAAAAATGAACTGAGCAAAATAAAGAACGGCCTTACGCTGGCGATGCAGATAGAAAGGATGCCCGAAGTGATGGGTGTGGCGCCGCAATTATCGTCGCAGGTGTTTTATAACAATGGGCCGGTGCAGATACCGGGTAATATTTACGGTATAGATGTGAAGAAACAAGAGGCATTGTTTCAGCTGGATAAGAAGATGGATGAGGGTGAACTGGATGATTTGCTGAAAGGCTCTGACGTAATAGTAATGGGTAAAGGGCTGGCCAAGAAAATGAATGTAACGGTGGGCGATAGGGTAAGCGTTACCAGTCCAGAAGGCGGTAACCTGAACCTGAAAGTAGTAGGCATCTTTTCCTTTGGTGTGGCGGCTATGGATGAATCGCGCAGCTATGCTACATTGGCTACGGTGCAGAAGATATTGCAGAAAGACCCTTCCTATGTTACCGACCTCAACATCAAACTGCATGATATCAACGGTGCCAGCGTATTCAAACAAAAGCTGGAGAACCAGTTGGACGGGGTGTATGTAGAGGACTGGGAAACCGCCAACCAGAGCCTGCTGGCGGGCGAGAGCATCCGCAATATCATGACCTTCGTGGTGTGTGCTACGCTACTAGTAGTGGCCGGTTTTGGTATCTACAATATCATGAACATGAACATCATCAACAAGATGAAAGATATTGCCATACTCAAAGCCACCGGTTTCCAGGGTGCCGACGTGACGGCGATATTTATGCTGCAATCGGTAATGATAGGCATAGCGGGTGGGTTCTTTGGTTTGTTTATCGGTTTCTTTTTCAGTTACCTGTTGTCTATCACGCCATTCCCGGCAGGTGAGTTTTTCCGTATCGATACCTTCCCTGTCAACTTCAATCCCGTGCACTATATCATTGGTTTGTTCTTTGGGTTCTTAACCACTTTGTTCGCAGGGTACTTTCCATCCAAGCGGGCTGCAAAGGTAGATCCGGTGCGTATCATCAGGGGATAATAAAGGTTTAGCCATTGTGTTATGAAAATCTTGAAAGCTACCAATATCGTAAAATACTTTACCGAGCCTGAAAAATTCCAGGTGCTGAAGGGTGTTAGCTTCGATGTAGAGCAGGGCGAGTTCCTTTCTATCATCGGCAAGTCGGGCTGCGGTAAAAGTACGTTGCTCTACATACTTTCTACCATGGATACCGACTATGAAGGCACCATGGAAATAAACAATACAACCGTTACCGGCCTCAATCAAAACCAACTGGCTGCCTTCCGCAATCAGCACCTGGGTTTCGTATTCCAGTTTCACTACCTGCTGCCTGAGTTTACAGCCCTGCGCAATGTAATGATGCCCGCCTTGCGATTGGGTAAATACAGCGATAAGGAAATAGAACACCGTGCTATGGAAAAGCTGCGGTTGGTAGGTATGGATGAATATGCTACCAAGCACGCATCGCGCCTGTCGGGCGGGCAGCAGCAGCGTGTGGCCATAGCCCGTGCGCTGGTCAATGACCCTACCATCATCATGGGCGATGAGCCTACGGGCAACCTGGATAAGGCCAACTCCACCCGCGTGTTCGATATCTTTAAGCAACTGGCACACGATAATAAGCAAACCATCATCACCGTAACGCACGATGTTGATTTTGCCAATGGCAGCGACCGCATCATAGAGATGGAAGATGGCCGCATCATTGGCACACATTACCCTAATGGGAAACAGGGCTAAACCAAGTATCTTGTGATGGAAAGCAAAAGCGAAACCATTTTGAGCGACGAGCAACAGCAGCAATATCGGTACGAGTACAAATATTCATACGAATACAAATACCAGTACCCGTATCAGCAAAAGAAAATGCAGTTTGTGCAAAACAGGCTTACGCCCTACCTGCTCATCCTGCTGTTTACTTTTGCCATATCGGTAGTGCGCCTGTTTATGATACCGGAATGGTCTATGGCGCGGCAGGTATTCAGCTTCTTTATGCAAACCATTTCGATGATAGGCATCTGGCACCTGGTGAAATGGCTGAGCAAAGTGCTGGATAAGTACATTCCTTTTGAACAGGGGCCTATGCGCCGGGTGCTGATACAGCTCTCTATCTGCCTGCTATTGCTGGCTCCGGTCGTTCTTTTTGCGGTTAGTTATTCCAGGCCATACCTTCCTACATTCGTCAATCAGAAGTTTGTTGTTGTGGCAGTGGTGTTCTTTGTAGTGATGGTGGCTTTGTTCAATTTCAGTTTTTATGCTTCCTATTTTTATAACAACTGGCAAAAGAGCCTGCTGGAAAAAACGGAACTGGAAGTGCAGGCTGCCCAACTGGAAAAAGAAAAATTCGACCTGCAATATCACCAGTTGCGCAACCAGGTAAACCCGCATTACCTGTTCAATACCCTCACATCGCTGGATGGATTGATACATACCAATCCGGAACTGGCATCTGAATTTGTACGCCATATGGCAAAGGTGTACCGCTATGTATTGCACCATAAAGAAAGCGAAGTAGTATGCCTGTATGAAGAGCTGGAATTTATACAGCACTATATAGAGCTGCTGCACATACGCTATGGCGATGGACTGAGAATAAGGCACAATATATCGGATGCGGCAAGTGATAAAGGCATTGTAATGGTGACCCTGCAATTGCTGATAGATAATGCCATCAAGCACAATATAGTACAGGCCAATGAGCCGCTGCATATAGATATAACCGATGATGGTGACTACCTGGTAATGAAGAACAACAAACAACTGCGGAAACAAATAGAAACATCTAACGGGCAGGGTATATTGCACCTGCAGCAGTTATACGCTTATCTTACCGATAAGCAGATACAGATAGATAACAGCGAAACCAGCTATACAATAAAGATACCATTACTGTAAATTTGCCCTCATGAAGATACTGGTATTGGAAGATGAACACTTGGTAGCTGAAAGCCTGATAAAACTGGTGAAGCAACTGGAGCCCGATGCAGAAATAACCGGCCCGGTCGTAAGTGTAAAAGAGGCGCGGGAAGTGCTATCGCGCTACACGCCCGATCTTATTATATCAGACATACAGCTGGCCGATGGCATCAGCCTCGATGTATTTACGCAGCGCAATGTGCAGTGCCCCATCATCTTCACTACCGCCTTCAATGAATATGCCATCCGCGCCTTCAAAGTGAATAGCGTCGATTACCTGCTAAAGCCCATCGACAAAAAGGAACTACGCGCAGCGCTCGATAAATTTCACCTGCTGCAATCCAAATTTGGTAATGAGACCTACCTGCAGCAGATAAATGAGTTCTTTCAAAATTTCAACAGTAGCAAAAAATATAAAGAGCGCTTCACGGCACATTATGGCCGCAATATATTGCTGATACATGTGGAAGAGATTGCAGCCTTTGCCAAAGAAGAAGTGATATACATGGTGCACCGCGAAGGTAAAAAGTTCATCACCGATTTCCGTTCGCTGGATGAGATAGAAGAACTGCTGGACCCGCGTACTTTCTTTCGTGCCAACAGGCAATATATCGTTGCGCTGCAATGCATAGACAGCTTGCGCAGCGATGAAACAGGAAAAATAATTGTAAAGATGAAATGCCCGCAGATGCAGGATGTAATAGTAAGTAAAGAAAAGGCAGCACAGTTTCGCAAATGGATAGAGGGGTAAGATAGTTTGGCATATTAATTGCCTTCACTATTTCCATAACCGGCTATTTATGCGCACCGTTTTTTACCTGTCAGCTTTTGTGCTATTCGCTGCTTCCTGCTGTCCAAAGGCCGATTGTGCCCTTCCCGCTTTCAGCGCCCACCTGCGTGGGTACAGCCCTTCCGATATTGATACCATGTATTTTACCGGTTATGCATCGGGCAGCAATTTTTCGCAGGTGGTAGAGCCGCGCAATATGCGAAATTCATACAGCACTTATTATGATTCTACTTACACCGCCAGCTTTACAGGTGGCTACGATGTGCTGATAGAAATACCTGCCACACAGGATACTTTCAAAATATACAATTTCACCTACCGCGAAGCGTCCTGCGGTAAATGCATCTGGAAGAAGACAGAAACCTTCCGCGTAGTAGATGGTGCTACCGTAAATGGCACCTATTACCGTGGAGAAGCAGTGCTGTACAAATAGCCCAGGCACGGGTTTAGTGTATCGGCATATGCGCAATGCTGCTTGTATATGTATGCATATAGCTTTTACTTTGCTGCATGAAATTAACCCTCGCCATTATGCTGTCTGTAATGACAGCTACATGCCTGGCACAGTTGCCGGGTAATCTTTCTGTTCAGCAAAAGCATATAGATGGTGTATCTGGAAGGCGTATACCTATAAAAGAATATAGTGTAGCGCCATACCGCATAGCGGGCTACAATACCAATGCGGATAGCAACCTGCTATACCTGTACCTCGATGGCAATAGTGGCAATAAACATCACATAGCTTGTATAGATATAGCACGCGATACCCTTGTGTACCTAAACACAATAAAAGGAGAAATAGCAGATGTGGTTGGATTCAGGCAATACATTACCCGATACGATGGTAAAATAACAGATGTATACAATACCGCCACCGGTAAAAAGGCCTGGTCGGTAAAAGGGGTGTTGTCGACCAATGATGCATTGCATGTAGGTATAGCTGCTGATGGTGTTGGTTATGATATGCGCACAGGTGCAGCCCTTTGGGATGCAAAGATAGACAAGCGCTTTGGCTGGGGAGATGTGATAACACCCGATACACATAGCATGCTGATAGCTGCCGGCGGACTGCAATATATTGACCTGCGGAATGGTAGTGGCTGGCACCACGAACTGACTACGGGTAGCAAAGACTACACATCTATGGTGGTTACCAATGTGCTGGGCACTGCAGCAGCTGTGCTATTGGGCGCAGGTACTTATGTTACGGAGCCAGATGTAGTGCATGGCGCACATTCTGCCATATTGGAAACCACCAATGGCTATGCACTGGCAGGTATGGAAGAGGTGATACACGTAGCACCCGATGGCAGCCTGCTATGGCGGCAACCGTTACCTGTGCCCACAGGTGCATCTACTATCTGGCAGCAGGGCGATACACTTTATATCCTCGCGCGCGGTTTTGCTAAAAGGAATGGTAAAGCTGTAACGTTCGGGCAGGGGTATCTCTCGGCCATCAACATCGACGATGGTACTTTTTATTATACCACACCTGTTGAAGAAAATAATGTGATATACGATGCCGACCTGGTGGATGGCGATGTGGTACTGATAGGCAGTGCATCGTTCTATAGAATAAACCTGCAATCGGGCAAGATATTAGCGGCTTATCGTTTTGGTAAGGAAGAAGACTACCTGAAAGATTATACAGAATGGAAAGATGGGAAACACTGCTACCTGAAAACGTCATTAGCAGAAGGCCGTACGCTCTCCGATATTTACCCCGGTCAATATTTCTTGCAAAGCCAATATGGAGATGTATTGAGGCTGGCTGCCAACCTGAAGCCTGCCGGTACACTGGCGGCAAAAGATATGTATGGTAAAATGCAACTGAATGATAAGCTGTCTGTCATTTATACAGGCATTAAAAATAGCCCCGTCTTTATAGCGAAGAAAGACAAGCAACTGATGATACTGGAGAAGATACCCAACAAGGTGATAGGTGATAAAACCATCAGTCTTATAAACGATAAGATTATTATTGCCGATCTTAGTTCTTTCTAAAAATATAAAGCCCCGCATATAGCGGGGCTTCTTTTTATTAATATACTTCTGTTGTTTCTTATTGCACGGTTACAAGCATGGTTTTGCTGCCACCGGTTGTTTGCAGTTTTACATGGTAAACGCCTGCACCAAATCCGTTCAGTGATACGGGTTCATTTATGCTGTTGTCAGATACAGTTACTTGTTTTGTATATACGGTTTGGCCTACCGTGTTCTGTATGATTACCTGTACGTCGCCGTTTACCGGTACATACCCTTTCAGTGTAAAATTGCCATTATTAGGATTGGGGTATATAGCGGTATTGAAGCTATTGTTTATATCATCTATACCGGTGCTTATCTCCATTGTCAATTTTGCAACGGCACTGTCCGGTGTGGCACAGGCATGTCCGGTTTTATAGGTTACGCTTATAGTGTCGTTGGTTACAAAGTTGATGCCTGCTATGGCAGTATACGTATCGGTAATAACACCTGTTATCACAGTGCTGTTTTTCTTCCATATATATGAAGTGGTAGGAGTAGACGGTGTAGCTTTAAACGTAATCGTATTGCCCATGCCTACCAGTGTAATGCCCCCCACACTGGCAGAAGGGGTAGCGGCCAGCGTCACGGCTGGTGTGGCCGAGCTGTTGATAGTTACACCCACGGCATCTGATATTTTGGCCGGGTTAGATGCTTTTACACGCAGCAGGTAGCCACTGCCCGGTGTCAGCGATGTAGGTATGGTGCAAGCGATAACACCGCCTGCAGTAGCAGTGGCAGTACCTATTACAGTGGGCGATGCAAAGCTGCCCGTTGCATTTGAAAGCTCTGCTGTGAAGCTATTGCCGGCCTTAAAGGTACCTTCAATATTATAGGCCAGGTTGAAAGTCTTATCCATACACAGAGAAGTGTTGAAAGCAGGTATCGTAACATTGGTATAGTATTCGGCTATTTCCGTATCGGCCAGCACACGGTTGTAGAGGCGCAGGTCATCCAGGTAGGCATTTATCCAGTATGGGTAGCTGCTTCCCGTACCATTATAGCTGGCGCCGATAAACAGGCTATCGGTAGATGTACCGCTTATACCTCCCCATTGTGGCGAGGCATCGGATTTCAATACACCATCTACATAGGTTTTCAGATGAGTACCATCAAAAGTAACAACTACATTATACCATGTATTGCTGACAATGGGGGGAGTATAATATGCGTCAAGGGCTTGATAATTTCCATCGCCGGTCAGGCCTGTAAACACGTTGTGCGCTGTATCTACATTGCTGCAGTTGTTGCCATCGTAAGCGTTATCGAAGTAATGCATGCCATAACTGCTGCTTGCATACTGATACCCGCGATGTAATATGAAATTTGCCTGGCAAAGCCCTGTATAATATCCCATTGGTTTTACAACTGCGCATATGGAATATTGTGTCATGTTCAGGTCGCTTCGGTATGGGGTAGTAATATAGCTGGATGTACCATTGAAACGGTAGGCGGTATTGGGTACCCCGCTTTTTCCTGCGGCATTAGTGGTATTGTGGTCGGTGCCACTGTGCCCGTTGCCCGTTATATCATTACTATTGCCGTTAAAATTCCAGTGGGCAATAAGGCCGGCCGATGATTGGGCAAAGCTACCTAAGCTGCTGATTAATAAGGTTGTAATAAGGGTAAATTTTATAAATTTCATATGCTTTGGTTATATTCACCGCGAAAGTAACATAAGATTTTTTATCATGCCAGCTCATTCGACGAATGGCAAAAAAAAGCAAGTTTTTATACCGTTTCATCCAACGGACGGTAAAAGAACGCTGTATAAAAGAGGGAGTTAGCGGTTGAGGTTGAAGCTATGCAGGCATGCCTAGGTTTGCCATTTCACTGCAATGATGGGTATTTTAAATTTTTCCAGATGCACCTACCGCGAAGCATCCTGCGGCAAATGCATCTGGAAGAAGACAGAAACCTTCCGCGTAGTAGATGGTGCTACCGTAAATGGCACCTATTATAGCGGCCAGGCTATACTATATAAATAATGGCCATGCACTACTAATAAAAAGAAGCCCCGCTTATTGCAGGGCTTCTCTTTTAATATATATTTAGTTGTTTTCTTATTGCACCGTTACGCGCATGGTTTTGCTGCAGGCTTCATTGCCTATTTTTACCTGGTAAATGCCCGGTGCGGCATTGTTCAGCAAGATGGTTTCATTCAGCTCGTGGGTAGTTACTGTTACCTGTTTTCTATATATCACCTGGCCTATCGTATTATACACCATCACTTGCAGGTTGCCGTTTACAGGCACATAACCTTTTACGCTGAAGCTACCGTTGTTGGGGTTAGGATACAAGCCAATATTCATTTGTTGGCTGATGTCGTTGATGCCTACATTCACTATCATCTGTAAAAAATCCATTGCACTATCGGGGGTGGCACAGGTATGGTTGGTTTTCATCTTTACAGATATAGTGTCATTGTTCATGAAGTTGACACCAGCAATAGCCGTATAGGTATCTGTATTCGGCGCGCCTGCTATCGGCATCCTGTTTTTATACCAGGTATATGTAGCCGCCGCATTATTCACGCCCGTAGCCTTAAAAGTAATGCTGCTGCCCATGCCCACTGTTGCCGATTTCCCAAGCGATACAGATGGTGTAGCAGCCAGGGCAACACTTGGTGTAGCGCTGCTGTTTACCGTCACTGCCACCTCATCCGATATAATGGCCGGGTTTGATGACACTACACGTATTTTGTAGCCCGCTCCCGGTGTTACTGACGAAGGTATGGTGCAACTGATGCTGCCGGAAGCAGTGCCTGAAGCTGTACCTATTACAGTTGGCGATGCAAAGCTGCCTGTAGCGCCGGATAGCTGCACTGTAAATACATTGCCGCTATGTATGGTGCCATCTATAACATATGGCAGGTTGAAGGTCTTGTCTGCACATAAAGCTGTGGTAAATGTAGAGAGGATGATATTGCTGCCATAAGCAGTGATTTCACTATCGGCCAGTACGCGATTATATATTTGCAGGTCATCCAGGTAGCCATTCAGCCAGTAGGGATAGTTCATATCGCCATAGTGGCCGCCTATCCACAGGCTATCGGTGCTGGTGCCTATGCTGCCTCCGCCTATAATGTACGTGCTTGTATTTGTATCGTTGACATAAGTTTTAAAAGTGCTGCCATCAAATGTGAGCACTACTTTGTACCATGTATTCGTCAAAACCTTCGATGAAGATTGCCATTGCGTATTATTACCCCATGTAGAACCTGAAGTGGCATAAAACACATTCAGCGTAGTGTCTTGAATGCCGCAGGTGTTGTATGGTGCATCGCTGAATACAAGTGCGTAGTTGCCTGTATTGTTATCATGGCCGCGCGTTACAATGATGTTACCTTCGCACAAACCACTATAATAGCTCATGGGTTTTACTATGGCGCATATACTAAACTGGCTTAAGTTCAGGTCGCTCCTGTAAGGTGCGCCAATGTAGCTGCTGTTGCCGTTAAAATAGTAAGCAGTATTTGCTACTCCCGCTTTACCGGGGGCTAATGTCACGTTATTGGTCACGCCGTTATGGCCATTGCCGGTTATGTCATTGGCATTGCCATTAAAGTTCCAATGGGCAATGGGGCCTTGTGCCATGCCTTGCAGGCCGGTGGTTAATAAAAATGCTATAAGGGTAAACTTCATAAATTTCATACGCTGAGGTTATGTTGGCGACGAAAGTAATATAAGCTTTTTTATTATGCCAACTTATCCGACGAATGGCAGAAAAAAGCATGTTTTTATACCATTTCATCCAACGGACGGTAAGAAAAAGCCTATATAAAAGGGAAGATTAATAGCGTATCATCTCTTTGGTAAGCACCGGTGTATTGCTTTCGCCATAAAGGGGCGGCAGGGGGTAATTCAGCCCTTCCATGATATGTTCCAGCATGGGTTCGGTATTCGGGTCGTACCTGCGGTTGAGGTTGAAGCCATGCAGGCGTGCCCAGGTTTGCCATTTCACAGCGGTAAAGGGGTTTTTAAATTCTTCCAGCATGCTGTAGATGTTCACGCCTGTCTGGCGGCCTATCAGTTTCACCAATAGCACGCCTTGTGTTTCGTTCAGCTTGTTCACCTCGTTTTCAAACTTGGTGCGCAGTTCCGTTTCCTTGCTGTTTACAAATGCCTTACGTTCTTTCTTGCCGATGGCGGGGTCATTTACCTTGGTATTCAGTTCGTTGAATAGTTTGGTAGCTTCGTTGAGGTAGGGTAGTACGGTAGTCACATAATACCGCATCTGGTTGTATTTATAGCGCACGGTGTCATTATCCCAGTTGCGGCCCGCCTGCACATCCACCTGTTTCAGCCGCACCATCAGCATGGTATCATTATTTTGGGCATGCCCGCTTTGCGCATACATTGCATGTGCGCACACCATCATCGCCACCGTTGCCAGCCATTGTTTCATACCCTTATTCATATATCAACCCGTATGCCAAATGTACACGCCGGGCTGTTAAAGTGCCTTAACAAAAAAAAGCCCCTTCGTAAAGGGGCCCTCTGTTTTTGTCTATTTCTGCAATTATCGCACTACTGTAAACGGTCGTTTCCACGTTCTTCCGTCCATTTTTATTTTTATGTAATACACACCACCCGCCAGCCTGTCCTTCAGGTCGATGGTATGCAGCAATTTACGGTTATCACTGTTTATTTCCGCCTTATACACGCTTTGTCCTGCTGCATTTACTATTTCCAGCGGCATGGCCTGGTTCATTTCCAGGTGGGCAGCTATGGTAAATGTTCCGTTGTTGGGCGATGGGTATAGCTTAAAATCATTCTTCGTAATGCCTGCATTCACTACCACATTGGTAATGGCCGAAGCGCTGCAGCCGTCTTTTGTAACGGTTACTATATAGGTACCCGCATTATATATTTCAGCAAAGCCTACATCGGTGTTTGGTTCATTACTGCTAAAGTTGTTGGGGCCCGTCCAGCTATAGCTCACGCCCGGCGTAGTGCTGCTGGCATTCAGCCGCAGCAGGTCGCCTTCGGTTACAGGGCCGTTATTGCCCGCCACCGGCACATCGGGCGATGGGGTAATGGCTACATCAGTGTTATCGCCCCATGTTACACACCTGCCATTGGCAGCATATACGATATACTTGCCATTATTGGCAGTGGAGGCATTGTATATTTCAGGGTGTTGCATTACCTGCCTGTAACCGTTAGGCCCCATCCAGTTGTAGATGATGCCCGGTGTATTATCGCCCGTATGCAGGCGCAGGGTATCGCCCACGCAGGCGGGCTCGTAGCTTACCACCGGCTTCTGCGGGTATGCTTTTATTTCTGCAAAAATGGTATCACTATTCCAGCAACTGCCTACAGAATCTATTATTATATAATTGCCCGTAGCACTCACCGGCAGGCTGGGTATCGATGGATTGCGGAAATTGGCCTCTACACCAAACGGGCCGTGCCATATATAGCGCGCGCCGGGTATATCTGTAGCATCCAGGTTCAGGTTTTCGCCCTCGCATATGGGCGAATTGCTGGTGGCTACCGGCTTTTGCGGCCTGGGCATTACGGTGATATGGTGCTTCGCCGGAAACGAACGGCACCCGTTGGCTACCGTGTACACTATCATTTCCCCACTATAGGAAAGCGGCACATTGGGTACTTCGGGGTTTTGAAGCGTGGTGGTAAACCCGCCTTGCCCATACCATTTAAACACAGGTAAGGCACCGGCAGGCGGCGTGGCTGCCAGTTTCAGCGTATCGCCTTCGCACAGCGGGCTGTTGCTGGTAATGGCGGCCGTATCGGGTGCAGGCTTCACAGTTACGGTAGTATAGGCCGTATCCTTGCAGCCGGCCAGTGTCGATACCGCCATGGTCATACCGGCATAGTCCGGCACATCGCGCCATTCATCTACCAATTGCCCGGATACTACCATCCCGTTGGGGAAATACCATTTTATCGTATCGGGGCGGGGTACTGTATTGGCTTTGAAGTGGAGCGTATCGGTAGCGCACAGGGGGCTATTGGTAACGATGGATATAGCAGATACCGGGCGTATGGAAAGCGGCGGCGTAGTATTGCTGGAATAGACAGGCAGCGCGCTGGATGCTATGCGTATAGCATAGCCTGTGGCCGCCGTTATCGACTTGGGTATGGTGCATACAATATAGCTACTGCCCGTAGCCGCTTTGCTGCCCACCACTGTAGGTGCAGCAAAGCTCCCCGCCGCATCCGACATTTCTGCCGTAAATATATTTCCCGATGGGAAAGGGGCGCTTACCGTGTACGGTATATATACCGTATCGTGCTGGCATATGCTCAGTTTGCTGATGGGGCTTATTTCAATATCCTGCGCACGCATGGGTAACGCACCCATTATAATCAATAACAATAATATGTTCCTTTGCCGTAAAAATCGCATCATTATACTATAGGGTAATATATCTAAGATACGAAAAACCTGTATGTGGCTTTGAAACACCACATTAGATTCCGATTAATCTTTTATCTTTAAGAGCCGTTATGCGTAGTTTCATCTTAATGATACTAACCGTATCTATGCTGCAGGCTGCCCGGGCACAAACTGTGTACGAGGTGAACAAAGGCTTGATACGCTTTTACTCCGATGCTCCCCACGAGCTCATTCGCGCCTCCACACAAGAGCTGAAAGGCGCTATTGACCTCAAAAGAAAAACATTCGCTTTCAAAGTAGCTATCGTTTCGTTCATGGGGTTTAACAGCCCCCTGCAGCGCGAGCATTTTAATGAGAACTATATGGAAACAACGCAATACCCGGAGGCTACCTTTTCTGGTAAAATAATAGAAGATACAGACCTGGGTGTGGAAGGCACGCATAAGGTGCGCGCCAAAGGCAGACTGAAGATACACGGTGTAGAGCAGGAACGCATTATAGATGTAGAGGTAAAAAATAAAGCAGGCAAGCTGGTGGTACATGCAGAGTTCCCCATATTGCTGGGCGATCATAATATTAAGATACCCAAGGTGGTATATGATAAACTGGCACCGGAAATACACGTTACCGTAGGTGCATCGATGGTGCCCCTGCGCAAATAATGCTTTTATAAATGCACCGTATCATAGCACTGGTCATATTACTATGGGGTGGTGTGCCTGCAGTGGCGCAGCAGCCCTTCATACGCGATTTCTGGCTGAATGATGCCAGTCTGCCCGTGCGTGTGAATGCGGTGCTGCAGGATGCCGATGGCTTTATATGGCTGGCTACCGAAGCCGGTGTGTACCGCTTCAATGGCCGTGAAACCGTGCATGTGCCCGATGTGATACACAAACCCGCTACTGCGCTGGCTTTCAACGGCAGACGTGTGGTGGCAGGCTATGCCGATGGTACGGTGGGTATCATCCGTGCCGATTCTGTGCACCGGCTCCCCATCCGCAATTTTTCCCCGCAAACGGCTATCTCATCTATGTATGCCGATGGCAGCGGCACACTGTGGATAAGCACGGAAGGCAAGGGCTTCTATGCCGTGATAAATAATACCGCCATAGCCTGCAATACAGATAAAGGGCTGTCGGACGATTATGTGTACAACCTCTTTCCCGTACCGGGTAAACGAATCGTAGCCAGTACCGACCAGGGCATCAACGAAGTATATTTTGATAAGGGTAAGCTGGTGGTGCATACTTTCACCACCGTTAACGGCCTGCCCGATAATATAGTGCGCACCATACAGCCTATGCCCGATAACACAGTTTGCTGGGTAGGCACGCAGGCGGGTGGGGTGGCGTTCTACTGCCGCAAAACACGTAAGGTGTGGGCACCGGCTATGGATACCACCTGGCACTGGGGTGCTGTCAATGATATATTGCCTATAGGCAGAAACCGCGCCTGGATAGCCACCGATGACGGCTATGCGCTGGAAGTATATACGCCCGATATGCAGCACCTGCAGATACGCACCATCCGCCACCTGGAAGGGCGTAAGATAAACCGCCTGATGCTGGGCCGTTCGGGCGTGATATGGATGGCTACCAATACCGGCATCACCATGCTGGCCGATGAGTATATGCAATACCTGCCATTGCCGCGCCCCTACCGCATAGCCGATATACGGGCCATGGTGTGCGACAGGGCCAATACCCTGTGGTATGCCCTGGGCGATAAGCTGTATGCCGTATCGCTGCATGCGCGCAGTGCAGTGCCTGCTTTGCAATACACGGCACCTGCCAATATCACCGGCCTGTATGCCGATGCGCAGCAGCGATTGTGGATAGGCACTTTTGGTAAAGGCCTGTACTGCCGCGAAGCCAACGGTAAGGTAACCGCCATCAGCCATATACCTTCCCTGCAAAATGAAACCGTGCTGGATGTATCGGGCTGCGATAACCAGCTATGGGTAGCAGGGCTGAATGGCGTGGCCGAACTGGAATGTAATAACACCCCTGCCGATGCAAAGCTGCTGCGCATTCATAATAAAGAAAGCGGTGCCGGCAGCGATTATATATACCAGGTATACCCCGATAGCAAAGGCCGCGTATGGATGGCTACCGATGGTGGCGGCATCAGCATGTATGCCGGTGGAAAATTTACCAACTGGGGTGCTGCGGATAGCAGCCTGCCTAAAGTAATATATGGTGTTACCGAAGATGCCATTGGCCGCATATGGGTGAATACATTGGGCGATGGGTTGTATTGTTACAATGGCAAGCAATGGCAGCACCTGTCGCTGGCACAGGGACTGCAAGATGTGAATGTACATACCATTGCCGCTAACAACAGCGGACAACTGGTAGCGGTGCACAACACGGGTATAGATGTATGGTACCCGGCCAGCGGGCAGTTTCGCAATTACAATTACCGCAAAGGCTTCAGCATCGATACCACATCATCGGTACTGAAACTATCGGCGCGCGATGTGTCGGGCAATGTATATATACCTTTTGAGCAGGGCCTGCTGATATTTAAAAACATCAATGCGGCATACGATATACGCCCGCGGGTGCATATAGATGGGTTGAGTGTATTCTTCAGGCCCGTACCCATTGGCCGCAATACATTCAATCATAGCCAGAACCATATCAGCTTTCGCTACGAGGGCATCAACTTTGCCAACCCCGATAAGCTGCACTACCGCTACACGCTGGATGGTTACAGCAATAGCTGGATAGTTACCAATGATGAATCGGCCACCTTTCCGCAGCTATCGCCGGGCACCTACACCTTTCGTGTGCAGGCATCGCTCAATAATGTATTCAGCAAGAGCAACGAGGTGCGCTATACCTTCACCATCACCAGGCCTTTCTGGCAGGCATTATGGTTTATAGGGCTGGTAGCAGCGTTGATAATAGGGCTGATATATGCCTACATCCGTGCGCGCGAAAAATCGCTGCGCAGGCTGTCATCGCTGCAGCGCGAACGCCTGCTGTTTGAATATGAACACCTGAAGAGCCAGGTAAACCCGCACTTCCTTTTCAACAGCCTCAACACGCTGGCCAACCTGATAGAAGAAGACAGGGATGCTGCCGTGCAGTACACCAACGAACTGTCGGACCTGTACCGCAATATGCTTACCTACCGCAATAAAGACCTGGTGCCGCTGGCCGAGGAGTGGAACATACTGCAGCACTACCTCTACATACAGCAAAGCCGCTTTGGCGATGCCCTGCAGGTAGAACTGCGCGTACCCGAAACCATCATGAACACGCGCCGCATTGTGCCTTTGGCACTGCAATTGCTGGTAGAAAATGCTATAAAGCACAATGTAGCTTCCCGCTCGCGCCCGCTTACCATCATTATAGAAGCACAGGGCGACAGGCTGGCCGTGCGCAATGCCATCAACCCGAAGCTGAGTAAGGAAAAAGGTGCTGGGCTGGGGCTCATAAATATTAAGAAACGGTATGCACTCATTACCGACAGGCATATTAGCTTTGGGGTAGTGCATAACGAGTATATAGTAACCTTGCCGTTGTTATGAACATAGTAATTATTGAAGACGAAACGCCAGCGTACAAACGACTGGCAAAGCTGGTAGAAGAAACAATGCCCGGCGCCGAAATAGCGGCGCACCTGGATAGCGTGGCCGATGCTAAAATATGGTTTGAGAACCACCCCATGCCCGGCCTCATCTTTATGGATGTGCACCTGGCCGATGGTTCGGCCTTCGACCTGCTGAAGCTGGTGAAGATAGATGCCCCCATCATTTTCACTACCGCTTACGACCAGTATGCCATAGATGCCTTCAAAGCATCGAGCATCGATTATCTGCTGAAGCCGCTGAAGAAAGACGATATGCGCGCAGCCCTGCAAAAGCTGGATGGCTTTAAAAAGCTGTTCACCGATGAAGAGGCGAATGTGGCAGCCCCTGTTTCCGAATATAAAACGCGTTTCATCATCCGCTTTGGCGAGCATATCAAAACCCTGATGGCCGATGAGATAGCCTATTGCTATAGCGAGAACAAAGCCACGCTGGCGCGCACCTTTGAAGGCCGCACCTTCCCTATGGACCATAACCTGGATGCCCTGCAAGGCATGCTCGACCCGCACCTGTTCTTCCGCATCAACCGCCAGTACCTCATCAACCTGAAGGCGATAGAGGACATGAAGGCACATACCAAAGCCCGCGTCATCGTTACCCTACGGCCCGCGGTAAAAGAACCACCCGTCGTCAGCTCAGAACGCGCGGCGGATTTTAAGAATTGGCTGAATGGTGTAATGTAACAGAAGGATTGCAAGAAGAATTCAAAAAATGAATTGTTAACACCAAGATATTATGAAGTCGGCATGGTTTATACTATTTGTTGTACTTATCTCATGCAATCTTAATAATAAGAAGACTGAAGCAGATAGGACTTTAATTACTTCCTTATCTGAAAAGGAAATTGCAATATGTAATAATGTTATTTTTCGAAAGAGAGGGGATAGCCTAGTGAAGTTTCAGATAAGGCAACTTCATAGAGATTTTGTTTTTCCATTCCCGAACTATCCGCATGATACCACTAAAGGAAAAGATATTGCTGACTGTTATGAATATGCAACGTTGTTCCATATTGATAGCAATGCTATACACGAATTTATACGCAGGAAGGGTGATTCTCTGGAACGTTTGATTGATAAGTATGGCATTCTGTACATATTCAATGATAAAGTATTAGGGGATTTTACTGTTTTTCAAGTGCGCAATGACGGTCAATTTATATATATGCCCAAAGATGGCATTATAAGGTATCAGTATTGGGACACAATAATTACTGTCTCTTATACACATCTCCGAGCCCACGAGACAGGCAGAAATCTCGTATGCCGTCTTCTGCTTGAAAAAAAAAA
>CABHOP010000091.1 GCA_902168085.1 uncultured Bacteroides sp. | reverse complement strand
TACTAGGGGCAGCATTGTATTGATAATTAAGTTCAAATACCCATCATGATTCTGCTTATAATCAGTAGGATATGTATGTGCTGCCAGAAATGATGCTTTTATAGGTATGGGGCTATTTTCCTTCAGTTTGCGAATAACACGGAGCATTTTAAGCTCACCATCCAGTGTTAGCCCGTAACCGCTTTTTATCTCTATAGCACCTGTACCCTGGGCTATTACCTCATGCAGGCGCTTCAGGCTTTGCTCATACAGCTCATTTTCATCCATCTCGTTGAGGCGGGCAGCAGAATTAAGAATACCACCACCACGACGGGCTATTTCTTCATAACTAAGCCCATTGATGCGGTCAACAAATTCTTTTTCCCGCGAACCGGCAAATACGAGATGCGTATGAGAATCGACCCAGGCGGGTAGTACCAGCTTATCACTTACATCTATTACATCGGTAGCCGGTACGGGTTGCACATCATCCATACGGCCGAAGCTGTGGATTTTACCTTCCTCTATATATAGCCATGCATTTTCTATAGAGGGCAGGGTCTTCATATCTGCACCACTCACACGGTTTTTATAGATTTCGCCTGTTTCTACCTGGCAAAGTTGTTTGATATTGGTAAGAAGTAAGTGATGCATGTTATTAGTAGTGAGTAATAAACAATAAGTTGTAAGTCATTAAAACTGTACCAAAAGTAGTTTGTTTCGCGGAGATAGGAAATGTACCTATGCATACATAAAGTTAAATAGATGGTGACGTAAAACAGACTGATTA
The DNA here is from genome assembly GCA_902168085.1 of uncultured Bacteroides sp. GTDB lineage: Bacteria > Bacteroidota > Bacteroidia > Chitinophagales > Chitinophagaceae > Polluticoccus. The sequence continues at coordinate 57,919 of CABHOP010000091.1, read as the reverse complement.
TCTTTGCAACCTTATGCGTTTTTTTCGCTGGTTATTGAGGTGCCTTGCCATATTTACTGGCATACTCCTGTTGATTATTGCAGCTTTTAGCATTTACGTTTATAATGTATCTGATGATATTGTACCGCCACAGGTGGCAGATACTTCATCTTTTGCCCTGAGCAGAACCCATACAGAAAGCACCCTGTACACCATAGGCGATAACTGGATACGTAAAAACCGCAACGGCCTCTACGAAATGTATGTGTCAGGCACACCGTTTGAACGTGGGGTGAAGAATGGTAAACTATCACAAGAACTGATAGTAGTGCAGGAAGAAGCATTTACGGCACAGATAAAGCAGATGATACCTGCAGAGGGCTACCTAAAATTCCTGAAATACATCATTGGGTACATCAACCGAGACCTGCCCGAACATGTACTGCCCGAGTACCAGCAGGAAATATACGGGGTATCTCATGCCGCTTCCGATTCCTTCCAGTGGATAGGTAATAACTACGCACGCATCCTCAATTACCATTCGGCACACGATGTAGGCCATGCTTTGCAGAATATGATGCTGGTGGGCTGTACCTCCTTTGGTGCCTGGGACACCAAGACCGCAGATGGCTCACTACTGATAGGCCGCAATTTCGACTTTTGGGTGGGCGACCAGTTTGCAGAGCACAAGATGGTGACCTTTTATGCGCCTGATAAAGGACATAAGTTCATGTTCGTAACATGGGGTGGGTTTACAGGTGTGGTAAGTGGTATGAATGATAAAGGCCTTACCGTTACTATCAATGCTGCCCGTTCTGATATCCCTTTTGCATCGGCCACACCGGTATCGCTGGTAGCGAGGGAAGTACTGCAATACGCATCCAACATAAAAGAAGCGATAGCGATAGCCAAGAGGCGTAAGATGTTTGTAAGTGAAAGCTTCCTGGTGGGTAGTGTTGCCGACCATAAGGCTGTGGTTATAGAAAAGACACCGAAGGAGCTGGATATATACGACCCGAATGGCGATAATATAGAATGTACCAATCACTACCAGAGCAAGCTATTTGAAACCCAGAAGCTGAACCGCGAACAGCAGCGCACCAGTGCATCTGTATATCGGTATAAAAGGCTACAAGAGCTGATGAATAATAATTATCCCCTTACTCCACAAAAGGTAGCCAATATACTGCGCGACAGGCGCGGACTGGGTAATACCAACATCGGCGAGGGTAATGAGAAAGCCGTAAACCAACTGATAGCCCACCATTCGGTAATATTCCAGCCGGATAGTTTAAGGGTATGGGTAAGTACATCGCCCTGGCAATTGGGTACCTATGTATGCTACGACCTGCGCAAGATATTTGCCATGAAGGGTATGCAGCACGATGTAGAGGTAGCCGATAACGACCTGAACATTGCACCCGATAGCTTCCTGTACTCTGCGTCTTACAAGGGTTTTATGGAGTTTCGGAAGAATAAGATGGCACTGATGCTGCACCAGCCGGTAGATACCGCTGCTGTTGTGCATAGTAACCCTAATTATTACGATGCCTATCGTATAGCCGGCGATTATAGTGCGGAGAAAGGATGGGATAGTGCCGCTATAGCTTATTATAATATGGCATTGACCAAAGAAATAGCCACTACTACCGAGCGCGATGCTATACAGCACAAGATAAAACAGTGTAAGAAACGCATGGCTGATAAATAGCAATATCTGGAACCTAAGTAGTAATTTCACGCCCCGTTTCTACCGATAGCATGTCTTCCGAAACCAAACAGCTTTTTAAACAACACAAAGCCTGTGTATTGATGCCTACCTACAACAATGCAGGTACGCTGGCCGATGTGATAAAAGGTGTATTGGAATATACCGACGACGTGATAGTGGTGAACGATGGCAGTACCGATAACACCGCAGAGATACTGGCACAGTTTCCGCAGGTGCATGCGGTAAATTATATGCCCAACCGAGGTAAGGGCTTTGCACTGCGTACCGGTATAAAGGCTGCGGCAGAGCGTGGGTACGAATATGCCATTACCATAGATAGCGATGGTCAGCATTTCCCTACCGACCTGGTACTATTCCTGCAGCAGATAGAGAAAGCACCCGGTGCGCTGATAATAGGTGCCCGCAACCTGCAACAGGAGAATGTGCAGCTAAAAAGCAGCTTTGGCAATCGCTTTAGCAATTTTTGGTTTTGGGTGAATACCGGCACAACGCTTCCCGATACACAAAGCGGCTACAGGCTGTACCCCGTGCAACCACTGGCTAAGAAAGCATGGTTTACTACCAAGTATGAGTTTGAGATAGAAGTTATTGTACGTGCATCGTGGAGTGGTATCCCCGTCATCAGCATACCGGTGGGCGTTTATTATCCCAAGCCTGAAGAAAGGGTCAGCCACTTTCGCCCGTTGAAAGATTTTACCCGCATCAGTATATTAAATACGGTATTGGTGTTGATAGCGCTGCTGTATGTAAAGCCCCGGGATTTTTTGAAGCTGCTCACCAAAAGAGAGGGTTGGCATAAGATATGGAAAGCCCTGTTCGTTCATCCTGAAGAGAGTAACCATACTAAGGCAGGCAGCGTAGGGTTTGGCGTGTTTATGGGTATAGTGCCCGTATGGGGGTTTCAGTTAGCCATTGGCATACCGTTATCTATCCTGTTCCGGCTCAATAAAACACTGTTCCTTATAGCTGCCAATATCAGTATCTTTCCGTTCACGCCCTTTATATGGATGGCCAGCCTGATAACCGGTAAATGGGTACTGGGCAATAATACATGGATTGTCAATTGGCGCGACTTTACACTGGAACGTTTTATGCACGAGGGGCTCGCTTTCTTCCTGGGTGGTACTATACTAAGTATTGCAGCTGGTATCACAGCTTATGTACTTACGTACCTTTCCTTATTTCTCTTCAGGGGTAAGAAATAGTCTGTTCATATGTTCACGGTATTCACAGTAACCATGGCTTGAACACGTGAACACTTTATCGGACTCACACAGTTATATTATAAATGTTCACAGGTATGTTCACCATGTTTCATGACGCTATAGCGTGAACACGTGAACAATATTCAGTTGTTCATGAAACACTGTCAAAGAAAAGTGTGAACATGAAATGACTCAAAAGAAGACTATCTCAAGTTATGAATACTCAACACTAATATTATATTATTTCAATGTTAGTATATATATGTATTGAGTGTACTATATTATATAGACATAGATAATTATTGACATGACTATTTGTTTTGAGAATTTTTCATGCTGTTCACGATTCCCGGTTAGTACTTTCTGCGAACAGGTGAACATATTAAATCTAAGTGTTCACGTGTTCACGCCACAGCGTAATGAAACACCGTGAACAAAGCGTGAACAAGACTACATGCATAAAGTAACCGCCGTTGTGATACTATTACATAGTAAAGAAGTAATATTGATTATAGAAACGCTGGAAGAGGTTAAATACAATAAGTCGAAAGCTGCACGGTTGCTGAATATAGACACTACGGTATGTTATAAAATGACTAAATATAAACACGGATAATGTTTCATTTATCGAATACCTCGGTTCGTCGTAAAAGTTTGATTAGCATTTCATAAAAAAGATATATTTACGTATGTGCCTATCCCTACGCCTGTATGCTTTTTGTGCAATGCTATTAGCGTTGTGCTATGCTGCACCCATTAAGGCACAGGATGATGTCCTGCCCAGAGATTTGGTATTAGATCAGCGGTTGAGCTATAACGAATACACACACCTGGTTGTCCCTACCATAGACTGGTTACAAAACACCCCCCTGGAAAAGGATTTAACGCAACGTCGCAGGCTGGATAACTTCCTGATGTATTGGTTGCAAAAGAATGATGAAGTGGTGGTTAATATGCCCGACTTTCTTATCAATTTTCAAAATGTACATGGCGAGTTCTATTTCATCTATACCGGCGGCTGGATAAAGCACGCACTTACAACGGGAGACACTACCAGGTTTGGTTGCAGCAAAGCAGCTGTGAATAGTGTGCTTGATTTCTATGAAAAGAACAAAACGATTCGTCGCAGCGATTATATGGATATGTTGTTGCGTATAAGGGAAGATAATAAGCTGGCATCGTTATATGATACATCGAAAGGTGTAATTAATACCTACCTGCATTTAAAACCACCCAGCGATAAACATGAATTCAAGCCTTCTGAAAACTATTTCAGTTTTCGATACACGGCAGTGAGCTTTATAAATGCCAAGGGTATCCATTACAGGTACAAGTTGGAAGGCTATTACGATAAATGGATATATAGCACCGAGCAGGTAGTCACATTTCCTAACCTGCCACCGGGTAGTTATGTGTTCCGGGTACAGGCTTCCATATTCCCCGATTTCAGCAATGCGGTTGAAGAAACCTATGATTTTAGCATAGCGGCACCTATATGGCGTAGAGGTTGGTTTATTACCTTAATGATAATTGCCGGTGTAGTAATAGTACTCTTATATATGTCGGGCAGGGAGCGCCGGCTGAAGGATGTAGCCAACCTGCAGCAGGAACGCATTGTATATGAATATGAGCACCTGAAGAGCCAGGTAAACCCGCACTTCCTGTTCAATAGCCTGAATACGCTTACCAGCCTTATAGAAGACAACCCGCAGAAAGCAATTGTATATACGGAGAACCTTTCTGATTTGTACCGCAACATGCTTACCCATCGTAGCCGCGATCTGGTATTGCTTAGCGAAGAACTGGATATACTGAACAACTACATACATATACAGAAGAGTCGTTTTGGTGAAGCATTACAATTGCATACAGACATACCCGAAGAAGTGCTCCGTACCAAGAAAATTGTGCCGTTAGCACTGCAGTTATTGATAGAAAATGCCATTAAGCATAACATCGTATCACGTACCCAACCTTTGGTTATCACCGTTACGGTATTGGGTGACGAGCTAATCGTACGAAATCCGGTACAGCCAAAGATGAGTAAGGAGAAAAGCAGTGGGTTAGGATTGGCAAACATCAGTAAGCGTTATGCTGTGGCATCTAAGCGCAGCATAGCCTATGGCGAGGAAAATGGTATGTATACCGTTCGGCTACCTTTATTGTAAGGGTGTTAAACATCTGCCAAAGACATATAGAATATGAGCTTTATACTTGACTTTACCTATCATATCGTTTATATTTAAACTTTCAAACTATTTACATATGAAACGCACCATCCTTAGTTTGGCGCTGGCCGGCAGTACATTGCTGTCTTATGCCCAAGCCAAAAAAGCCGCCACCGGGGGCGCACCTACCTATGTTGGAAAGGTAGAGAACGTACAGGAATACAAAATGGCAAATGGCATGCAGGTACTGCTGCTGCCCGATGCTACACAAAACAATGTATTGGTAAATATCGTGTATAATGTAGGTTCGCGTCATGAAGGATATGGTGAAACAGGAATGGCGCACTTACTGGAGCATATGCTCTTTAAAGGCACCAAACGCATCAAAGACATAAAAAAGGCAATAGCCGATAAGGGGGCACAAGCCAACGGTACTACCTGGTACGACCGTACGAACTATTACGAAATATTGCCCGCTACAGATGACAACCTGAAATGGGCATTGGATATGGAAGCCGACCGCATGGTAAACTCGCTGATAGCGAAAGAAGAACTGGATAAAGAGTTTTCGGTGGTGCGTAATGAGTTTGAAGCAGGCGAGAACTATCCTGAAAGTATATTGATGGAGCGTATCGTTTCTACCATGTACTTGTGGCACAACTATGGTAAGTCTACCATTGGTAGTAAAGAAGATATAGAGAAAGTACCCATAGAGAACCTAAGGGCATTTTATAAGAAATATTATCAGCCCGATAATGCTACACTGATAGTAGCCGGTAAGTTTGATAAAGAGAAAACCCTGCAATGGATACAGCAATACTTTGCACCCATTCCTAAACCAAGCCGCGTGATACCTGCTACCTATACGGTAGAACCCACACAGGATGGTGAACGTATGGTGCAGCTACGTCGTAACGGAGATATCCAATATGTGGCAATGGGGTATCATACCCCCAGCTTTGCAGATAAAGACTATGCTGCTAATGAAGCGCTGATAGAAATATTAACTAACGAACCATCTGGATACTTGTACAAAAAGCTTATTGAAAGCAAAATGGCCACGAAGGTATATGGTTATACCATGCCATTACAAGACCCGGGCTTCAGCTATTATAATGCAGAAGTGCCGATGGATAAAAGCATTTCCGCTGTGCGTAAAGAATTCCTGTCATCTATGGATGGGGTAGATACATTAACGATTACGCAGGAAGATCTTGACCGTGCCAAGAATGGCTTGTTGAAGCAATACGAAAACCTGTATAATAATACGATTTACTTTGGGGTAAACCTTGCTAACATCATAAGCACGGGCAGCTATAAGCTATGGTACATAAACCGCGACCGTATAGAAAACCTGAAGCTGGCCGATGTACAGGCCGTAGCTAAGAAATATTATAAGAAGAGTAACCGTACATACGGAACCTTTGTGCCGGATAAAGCACCACAGCGTAGTGAAGTAGCAGTAACACCAGACATAGCTGCTGTAACGAAAGATTATAAAGGCAAAGAAGTAAAAGAAATTACTGAAACCTTTGAGCCTACCATAGCTAATATTAAAGCTAAAACGGTGTATGGCACGCTTTCCAACGGCATGAAATATGCCATTTTACGCAAACCTACAAAGGGTGATAAAATATTCGGTACGGTAATGCTGAAGATGGGTGATGAAAAAAACCTGTCAGGCAAGGGTAGTGTGGCTTACCTCACATCGCGCATGCTGAAGTATGGCACAAAAACCCGCAGCCGGAAAGATATTAACGATCAGCTGGACAAAATAAAAACCAGCATCAACTTTTATGGTACTACGAACACGCTGTACGCGTCTATAAATACAGATAAAGAAAACTTTGCTGCTGCAATGGATTTGCTGCAGGATATGTTACTACACCCATCATTTGATGAGAATGAATTTGATAAACTGGTATTGGATGCAAAAGCCGACCTGGAAGCATATATGTCTGATCCCGGCAATGTATCATCAGAAGTATTGATGAAACGTATGAACCTGTACCCTAAGGGCCACCCGTTCTATCCGCAAACATCTGAAGAGCAACTGGCAGCTATTAAAAATGTAACATTAGGAGATATCAAATCGTTTTACAAAGACTTTTATGGCAGTAGCGCAGGATATACAACCTTTGTTGGTGGCCTGGACGCAGAACAAGTAAAGAGTGAACTGGCTAAATCGTATAGCAATTGGACAGCTAAAACGCCATATAAAGATATTGAAGAGAAATACTTTGATGTGAAAGGTGGTGTGGAAACCGTACAGATAAATGACAAGACCAACGCTACGATGCAAGGCGGACTGAATATCAACATGACCCAAAAAGACCCTGATTTTGTTGCATTGACAATGGCTAATGAAATGCTGGGGGGTGGTGCCTTCCTTTCTTCCCGCATACCACAAAGGCTTAGGGAAGCAGAAGGTATGAGTTATGGTGCCGGTTCTTATTACAGTGCCGACTATAAATACCCTTCCGGTTCATGGGGTGTATATGCTATCTTCAACCCGCTGTATAAAGACAAATTGAATACTGCATTGAATGAAGAAATAAAGAAAGCACTGGCTAATGGCTTCACTGATCAGGAATGGAAAAGCTCATTGGATAGCTGGTTGCAACAACGCAAAATATACCTGGATAATAATAATGCCCTGGTAAATATGCTGAATACTTATATGTACAATGACAAAGACCTGAATTTCTACACAGAAATGGAAACAAAAGCCAAAGCACTAAAAGTAAATGAGATAAATACTGTGATGAAGAAATATTTAACGCCTGATAAGATCATTCTTATCTATGCGGGCGATTTTATAAAGAAGTAATATTCACCACATATAACTATACGGATGCCGCCATCATTGGCGGCATTTGCATTTAAAAAGAAAGCGGTGTAAAAACACCGCTTCATTCACTCGTCTATCTGTCAATCTATCAGCCTTATGCTACGCTAATTTCTTTGGTTGCAGGTGCTGTTTGCTCTTTTTTAGGCAGTATAACGTTCAGTATACCATCTGTATATTTTGCATGAACGCCTTCAGCACTTACCTTATCGCTAAGCGTAAAGCTGCGCTTGAAAGAGCGGTGGCGGTATTCATTGCGCAACCATTTATCTTGTTGTTCTTTATTTTCTTCTTTGTGTTCGTAAGAGATCTTGAGTTTATTCTCGTCTACCGTAATCTTAAAATCTTCTTTATTTAATCCCGGAGCTACTACATGTATCTCATATGTGTTGTCTGTTTCCTTAATGTTTACCGGCGCGCTGATGTTACTCCAGTTATCATCATAAAAGAAACGGTTCATGTCATCAACCATTTTGGGTACCATTCCGTAAGCTTTTCTGTAGTTGTACATAAGTCTATTCGTTTTTTGTTTTTAGTAAAATGTTACGAGAATACTTATGCAAACTCAATACCAATGAAATTTTAATGAAAAAATGTCACCTATTTTAAGTTTTTAATGACAAAATGTCTATTTTTAATGAATTTATTACTGGTTTTAGTGGCAAAAAGACAACTACAATACTTGTGGATTAAAAGAGGAGGGTATTGGTGGCGTTTGCTGAAAAATAATTTTCAATTCCGGAACCTTTTTCAGATATTTGTTCTGCTTACGATGGGTTAGTAAGTACAGTCCTATCCCGACTTATTACGATAAGTCGGGATTTTTTTTGGCTGTAAATAATGTGGAACGTATACTAAGAATGAAGCTATTATACTTTTTGCTTCATATAATCATCAACATTGCTATATAAGAAAGTAGGATATTCACTGCTGAACTTCAATGTAATAAAACCTCCCAGCAAAGGACGAGCAGCAGGTTGATTCAATTCGCTTGTGCTCATAGGCAACAAATCATATTCTGCATCGGGAAAATATTTTAGTACACGAAGTGCCAGCTCCACACGGTTCAGATAATCGGTACTGCCTATGTGATAAATCCCTTCTTTTTTATCACGCAATAGTAAGTACATAGCACGTGCTATATCCCATGCATTGGCAGGTGTTGCGTATTGATCATAAGGCAGCTTCAATGTAAGCTTCTGGTTATTCTTGCATTGATCTATAATGCGGGCTATAAAGTTTTTACCTCGTGCTTCGTCACCATACACATTTGTCACGCGCAATACCAAAGTATGTTCCAGTTCACTTAATGATAATTGTTCCGCTTCTAATTTGTGACGTGCATATACACTTAGCGGATTAACAGGTGCAGTTTCCTTGTATGGACCATCTACGCCATCAAATACATAGTCGGTAGATATATATACAAACTTGGCACCGCATTGCTTAGCTACTGCCAACAGGTTGATGGTGCTTTGTACAGTTTGTTTATAGCTTTCATCTGGTTCCGTTTCACATTTATCCACATGGGTCATGGCCCCACAATGCACTACTACATCAGGGTTCCAGCTCACTACATCAAAGTTATTGGTGTCTTGAATATCCAGTGTATTATAGAATACCGTACCGGGCACTTCATAAGAAAAATAAGAACCCTTCACATCCCATCCCTGTTCTGTAAAGTGTTTGAGGCAATTGCTACCTACAAGACCCGATGCACCTGCTATGAAAACTTTCATTAGACTAGTATGAATTATGCGTGCTAAAATACAAAAGCCACCTGTAATAATAGGTGGCTTTCAAATCTTTATCTGTTGAAATAGTATTAAACGGTAGCAGCAGCTGTAGCGCCTATGTTAGGCATTTCCTGCGGATATAGTTTTTGTTCTACTTTATCACGCAGTTCGCTGAAGGCTTGTAGTGTCAGGTCTATATCTTCATCTGTATGTGCAGCTGTAGGTATCAGTCGCAGGATGATTTGTCCTTTAGGTATAACTGGATATACTACTACAGAGCAGAAGATGTTATAGTTCTCACGCATGTCAAATATCAATTGTGTAGCATCAAACAAACCACCTTTCATATGCACAGGCGTTACCGGTGTGTTGGTAGTACCTATCTCAAAGCCACGCTCGCGCAAACCGTTTTGCAGGCGGTTTACATTGTGCCATAGTTTTTCTTTCAACTCCGGCTGACTGCGCAACAAGTCCAGGCGTTTTTGGTTGCCCACCACTATTGCCATTGGCAGCGATTTTGCAAACACCTGTGAACGCATATTATAGCGCAGGAAAGTAAGCACTTTCTTATCAGCTGCTATGAAACCGCCGATGCTGGCCATAGACTTGGCAAAAGTAGAGAAGTAGATATCTATTTCATCTATGCAGTCTTGCTCTTCTCCAATGCCGGCACCTGTTTTTCCCATAGTACCAAAGCCATGCGCATCATCTACAAATAAGCGGAATTCGTATTTGCTCTTCAAGGCAGCTATTTCTTTACAACGGCCCTGGTTACCACTCATACCAAATACGCCTTCAGTTATTACCAGTATACCACCACCGGTTTGTGCTGCCATTTCGGTGGCGCGTTGCAGTTGCTTTTCGCAATCTTCTACATTATTGTGTTTGAAAACATAGCGATGACCGGGATGCATACGCAGTCCATCTATGATACATGCGTGCGATTCCGCATCGTAAACAATCACATCGCGACGGCTGCACAGACTATCGATAGCGGAAACCATACCCTGGTAACCGTAATTGAATAGCATAGCTTCTTCTTTACCTACAAATTCGGCCAGGTCTTTTTCCAGTTTTTCATGATTGTTTGAGTTGCCGCTCATCATACGGGCACCCATTGGATAAGCTAATCCAAATTTTTCAGCTGCTTCTTTATCTGCCTTACGTACTTCCGGGTGATTGGCAAGACCCAGGTAATTGTTCAGGCTCCAAACGATACGCTCTTTACCCTGGAACATCATACGGTTGCCTATTTCACCTTCAAGTTTTGGGAATGCAAAATAACCTGGTGCTTTTTCTGCGTAATCACCTATCGGACCTAGTTTATTCTCAAATTTGGCAAATAAATCCATAGTATACAGTTAGTTGTTTTTTGTCAATAACTAATTAATCATGCAAAAATAAAGAATTATCGCCTAAGTATTAGTGGATATTACCCAATTTTGCCGTATACTTTATTTTAGCTCATGAGGTACATATATTGTATTGTTCTATCATTATTGATATTTTCTGCTACAAATGCGCAACAATCCGGTCTAAAACGTCCTGCATTGGTAGTAGGTATAGTGGTAGACCAAATGCGGTGGGATTATTTATACAGGTATTATGACCGATATGGAGAAGGTGGGTTTAAACGCCTGATGAATAGCGGTTTTAATTGCGAGGCTACTTCTATTAATTACACACCCACTTTTACAGCCCCCGGGCATACATGCGTTTATACGGGTAGCGTACCTGCTATACACGGTATAGCGGGTAACGACTGGATAGAAAATGCAACCGGCGAAGCCATGTATTGTACGGATGATAATATGGTACAATCTGTAGGTGGCAGCGTGCGGGCAGGTAAAATGAGCCCCAGGAACATGCTAACGACTACTATTACAGACGAATTGCGGTTAGCAACCAATATGCGTTCAAAAGTATTTGGTATAGCCCTGAAAGACCGTGGTGGTATATTACCTGCCGGCCACCTGGCAAATGGTGCTTATTGGTTTGATGATAGTACAGGCAATTTCATTAGCAGTACTTACTACAGTAATACGTTACCGGGATGGCTGGTTGCTTTCAATAATAAGCGCTATGCTGATACCCTTTCGGCGATAGAGTGGAACACCTTGTACCCGATAGCAACTTATACGCAAAGCCTGGCTGATAAGAACCCTTACGAAGGTGTTTTGAAAGGTGAAAAGGAACCTGTATTTCCACATAAAGCCATTGATACCAGGAAAGGCTATGGCGCGCTGCGTTATACGCCCGGAGGAAATACTATTACGCTGAAAGCCGCAAAAGCATGTATAAAGGGAGAAGCATTAGGACAGGGTAGTAGTACAGATTTCTTATGCGTAAGCCTGTCGTCAACAGATTATGCCGGACACCTCTTCGCTCCAAATGCAATAGAAGTAGAAGATATGTATTTAAGACTTGATAACGAATTAGCATCATTCTTCAGATACCTGGACAGACATGTTGGGAAGGGGGCATATACTGTATTCTTAACTGCCGATCATGGTGGCGCGCATAATGCCCAATATATGCAGGACATTAAAATACCTGCCGGAAGCACTCCTGAACAAGCAGCGATAACAGGTTTGTACGATTTTGTAAAGAACAAATTTGGTAAGGATAGCTTGATACGCGACCTGAGTAATTACCAGGTTTATCTGAATGAGAAACAAATTGAAAAAGCAAAAATAGACAAGGATGCTTTAAAGCATGCAATAGTAGAGTGGTATAAAAAACAGGAAGGCGTATCATTTGTGATAGACATGGAGGATATGGATGATGCAGTAGTACCGGAGCCTATTAAAACGATGGTGATGAACGGCTATAACCGCAAGCGCAGCGGTGTGATACAAATTATATTAAACCCGGCATGGTATAGTGGTTATGGCCCTTCTACAGGCACCACGCATGGCAGTTGGAACCCATACGACTCGCACTTGCCGTTACTATGGTATGGATGGGGTATACCTAAAGGGAAAACCAATCGTACCATATACATGACAGATATAGCAGCCACACTTTCGGCATTGCTTAAAATACAAATGCCCAACGGTTGTGTCGGGCATGTAATAACAGAAATAACTGATTAGTATTTTATAAACCTGCGTTATATTTTGTTTTAGCCTTGCTGGCAATGTAGCCGGCACCGGCATACCTGCGTTGCCAATAGCTCTCATTCAGGCTGCTTATCATTACACCGCCTGATGATGATGCGTGTACAAAATAGTTATTCATCAGGTAAACGCCAACATGCCCAATATGTTTACCCTTGCGGAAGAACACCAGGTCGCCTTCCTGAAGGTCATGTTTGCCATCTACAAATTTTACATTGCTGAATTGTTCATATGCTGTGCGAAGCAAATTGATACCAAAAACACTATCATACAACCTCTGTACGAAAGCAGAGCAATCGATACCATCTTTATCATTACCCCCAAAACGGTAGCGTACACCGTACCAATCTTCTATAAAACCATATAGGCTCAGGCTCTTTACATACTGTGGCAATACGCCCAGCATATCTGCATATTTAGCCTGAATTTCATTAGAAACGATATTGTACGACGGCTGCTTCTTCACGAAGCGTGAAGAGCCATTTACATCTGTTTTTAAGGTTGTAGCATTCCCTTGTATTGACACACTATCTATAAAACCGGGTTTATGCTTTGTATTTTTTGAATAGGAAGGTTTTTTCAATTGCTCACTACTGCTACATCCAATAAGTGAGGTGGAGGCTGCTATGCAAATGCATACGCATACAGTCTTCAGATTTCTCATTGAGTGTATAAAATTTGGATGCACAAATCTAAAAATTATACCTCGAATCTTAATGCACACAATGCTAACCAGCTTTATTTTAACATATAAGTTAAAATAAGCGACTATAGACACTGTCTATCAGTGTCTATAGCATGTTTCAATTATGGTATATGTTAAGTTAAAACGCCTTAAACTTCATATTAAATGTATGAAGATAGCCGGTACTATCAAATTCTGACCAGCGTATATCCATGCTGTTATAGTCCATATTAACGATCATCCATTCAGGATCACGTCCGTCTTTTTCAAAATCTTTAAGATGGAGATCGCGTTGATCGCCCGACATAGACCATGTGAAAGACGTGTAAGTGGGAGGTGTAGGGTTTTCACCACCACCAGATGCTGTGTCAAAACAGTTATTAGCGCCTTCTTCCCAGCGGCCTAAGCCATTAGCTTCAAATACGAAGTAGTTGTCTTTCTGGCAATTCTTGATCTCTGAATACTCACCATTGTCCAGCCTGCTAATCATTTGCCAGTTGCGTGAAACAAGGATTTCACGACGGTTTTTTATATCACCATTTACATTCGACCTTTTTTTGCAGGCACCTAATGCCATTACAGTGATCAGTGCAAGGAATAAAAGATGTTTCATTGTGTATTGTGCTTTATATTTTTTGTAAAGATATGGTGGATATGCTTATGTGTGTTGTTATCCGGATGTTTTTAGTTAGTTAATCAATTGTTAGTGGCGGCTAAGCAGGTTACCTTGCAATACGCAGGATGTATACTTCTTTATATTTAGGCTGTTGTAATATTTTAAACGGTTCTACCTCATACAACGTCACCTTTGTGCCCGACTCGAAAACATTGGATAATAACTGTATTACTGATAATAATCGTTCTATTTTACGGGTATTGGCCTTTTCATGAAAACGTTCCGCAATATAGCTGGCGAGAAAAGCAGTATGCTCCAAATGGTTGTGAGCTTTGGAGTTTATAGCGGCAGTAGTAATGATATCTATAAACTTGATACTGGATAAACTATCAACTGTTATGGTCATCCATATTTTTTTATCGTCGAAAGATAAAGTATCCACTACGCTATTCTCTTCTACATCTGCAAGCAATATATTTATAGAGCTTTTGAAATCATTGCATATGCGCAACAAGTCTTTAAAGCTTTGCTCTGGAGCAAGTTTAATATCAAGAGCACGCTTAGCGGTTTTGTAATTTTTAATATTTGCAGTAGGGGTGCTATTTTTCATTATCTCCACATTGCGTTTCGGCATTCAGATGGCCTATTTAAAAACATAGGTAACATGTGCATGTGCACATGATATGCATGCTAAACAAAACTAAGCACTTAGCAGTGAAACAACAATGTGAAAAATACCCTTTATTGAATGGATCTGAATAATTGAATGAAAACAAAAGCCACATTGATGTACAATGTGGCTTTTCTGAAGTAGCGAGGACAGGGATCGAACCTGTGACCTTCGGGTTATGAGCCCGACGAGCTACCGCTGCTCTACCTCGCGATGAGGATGCAAAGGTAGGGAACGATATTTAATAAACAAAGTTTTTCTTTTTTATTTTAACAAATTATCATCTTATTGCTATTATTTTAAATTCGTTGCTTATAAACATAAAAAAGCCAGGCTACTTGCCTGGCCTATGTCTTAGCTCAATACGAATTGTTGTTTAGGTGGATAAAACATCTGTTTTTTCCAATCGAAAGAAAATATGGTACGCAAGTTTTCTACCAGTTCTCTGAACGTTTTATTCTTGATAAGGTAAAGATTAGCGCCATTTCTAAAACAATCATCAATATAGTTCTCTGTGCTATGAGAAGTATACATTACAACCGGTAGATTATCGTATTCTTTATTTTTTCTTATTTCTATTATGCAGGATACACCATCCTTGCACGGCATATGAATATCTAGAAATAATAGGTCTGGAATGTATTGTTTCAATAAAGTAAATAGAACCTCTCCGTTTTCAGCATGTCTTAAATGCGTGGGGAAGGTCATTTCTTTCAATGCCAACTGAAATAATAATACATCGTCCTGGTCATCTTCAGCAAGCAATACCTCCATATTTTCATTGTCTACTTTGTCCATAATTACAGTCCACTTTATTTCGTTAAACTAAGATAGGGATAATGGGGTATTTAACGGGCTAAAAATATCGTGCACGAATGTAGAAGATGCCACATTTAAATATTATACATAAATAATGTATTGCGTGCTAAGTTACTTACAGTTTAATTAATAATGAAAAATGCAAACCGGAATATATGTAACCAAATGCAGTATTATAGTCGTCGAAAAAACTGTGTAATTTCGGGGCAATTAATCTACGGCAATCGTTTATATGAAAGAACCGGCACAAACTACACACAAGGCAGGATTTGTAAACATTTTTGGTGCTCCTAATGCCGGTAAATCAACCTTGTTAAATGCTCTTTTGGGCGAGCAATTAGTAATCACATCTGCCAAAGTACAAACAACAAGGCACAGGATATTGGGGATTCTTACTGAGCCTGAATATCAGATCATTTTTTCTGATACACCCGGCATCATTGAGCCTAAATATAAGCTTCATCAAAAAATGATGCAACATGTAAAAAGTGCCCTTGAAGATGCCGATGTAGCGATATTATTACATGACATTACACAACCTGTAGAAGATTTCGAACAAGTATTAAGTACGCTGAAATTGAAGGTGCCTGTATTATTGATACTTAATAAAGCAGACCTTTTAAAGAATAATAAAGAAGTAGAAGAAGTAGTAAGAAGCTACAAGGAAAGGTTTCCCAAGTTTGAGGTATTTGCCGTATCGGCCAAGGATAAAAGATATGTGGACAGAATAGTACCTACTATATTAAAGCATCTACCGGAGGCTCCACCATTTTACCCGGAAGATAGCATGTCTGACAGGCCGGTTCGCTTTTTCGTAAGTGAGTTGATACGTCAGCAGATATATGAACTATATCATGAGGAGATACCATATCATACAGCAGTTATCATCCAGTCTTTTGAGGAAAAGCCAACGCTGAATGTCATCAAGGCAGAAATCATTGTAAGCCGCGAAACCCAAAAGGTGATAATGATAGGCAAGGGTGGTAGTATGATAAAACAGCTGGGTATTAATGCACGTAAGCATATTGAAGAGTTTCTGCAAGCAAAGGTGCACCTGGAGCTGTTTATAAAAGTGCGTCCCAAATGGCGGGACAATGATAATTACCTGAAAGAATATGGATACAATTCTTAAGGTGCCGCCAATACAGCATCTTAATAAAACCTGGTACAATAACAGAGTAAGTGCTATAGACATGCTCCGGCTGGATATGGTTCACCCCATTGTTTCGGGAAATAAATGGTATAAGTTGAAGCATAATATTGCCTATGCAAAAGCGCATCAATTTAGTTCTGTTTTGACATTTGGTGGTGCTTACTCCAATCACCTGATAGCTACCGCCGCCGCTGCACATTATTACGGAATAACTGCTATTGGCATTGTACGAGGATATAATACAAATACCGAAACACTGAAAGCATGTCAATCCTATGGCATGCAACTGGTGCCCATATCCTATGAAGAATACAATCTTAAAGCAGAGCCGGATTATTTGCAACAGCTATCTATAACCTACAATGCACCGTTCATCATACCCGAAGGCGGTGCAAATGAGCAGGGTAGGTTGGGCTGTGAGGAGATTGCTCAATATATTCCGGCAGGCTATACACACGTTTGCCTTTCTTTAGGTACGGGTACTACTTTCATCGGATTAAGAAATGCATTGAATGCAGATATTTCCTTATTGGGCTATGTACCTATGAAAGGCGGCAAATATCTACAGGAAGAAGTTGCAAAATATCTGTATTTAGAAAACAACACCCATTGGCAGCTATTTGATGATTGGCATAATGGCGGTTTTGGGAAGTGGACTGAAGAACAGTTATCGTTCATGAATACTTTTAACGAAATGAATAATATTCCCCTTGACCTTGTTTACACAGCCAAAATGATGATGGGGCTTGAAGAGCAGTTACACAACGGCTTTTTTGATACCAATGCGCGCATACTCTGTATACACACCGGTGGCTTACAAGGCAATGTATCTGTTGCCGATAAACTGCACTATTAACCTATCAAACATTATCTTAGCGCCCTAATAAATACTAATGGCAGTAATACAAAGTAGTAATAAAAAGAGCCGGCTAACCTTATATATTGTTATAGCATTAGTGGCAGGTATTGCATTAGGTTTTATTCTGAATAACGGATATGTAAAAAATCAGAATGTAACCATAGCAAGTGCAGAAACCGCTATTAAAAAGATGCAAAGTGATTTGGCTGCTATCACAGATACTACCACGAATGCCTATCTGCAATTATCAACTGAGCGTGCAGCGCTGGTAAAAGCGAAAGCGGAAGCTTTGGCAGAAAGAGATAGCAAATTAGAACCATTCTCTTTGCTAGCCGATATCTTTCTCCGGTTGATAAAAATGATAGTGGCTCCATTGGTATTTACCACACTGGTAGTAGGTGTTGCCAAACTGGGGGATATGAAAGCTGTAGGCAGAATAGGAGGTAAAACCTTACTATGGTTTTTCTCTGCATCTTTTATGAGCCTGTTATTAGGTATGATGCTTGTAAACTTTTTCAAACCAGGTATGGCCATGCATCTGCCATTGCCCGATGTTGGTATGGATACCGGTATTAAGAAAACTGCACTTACCTTGAAAGAATTTTTATATCACGTTTTTCCATCCAGCGTATTCGAATCGATGGCTCGAAACGAGATACTTCAGATAGTGGTCTTTTCATTATTCTTCGGAGTAGCAACTGCTGCAATAGGGGAGAAGGGGGAAATAGTAATCAAAGCCATGGACGCATTCTCTCATGTTATTCTGAAAATAACCGCTTATGTCATGAACTTTGCCCCGGTAGCAGTATTTGGTGCTATGACAGCGATAATCGCCAAGCAAGGCTTAGGTATACTTGGTACTTATTCCATATTCATTGGCGAGTTTTATTTGGGATTGCTGCTGCTATGGCTTGTATTGATACTTGCAGGTGGGTTGTTTTTAGGTAAGAGAGTAGTAACACTCGTTAAAAGAATAAAAGAGCCTACTTTGCTGGCTTTCAGTACCAGCAGCAGTGAAGCAGCCTTTCCGAAAACCATGCTGGAACTGGAACGCTTTGGCTGTAATAATCGTATTGTAAGTTTCGTTTTGCCACTTGGGTATTCGTTTAACCTGGATGGCTCCATGATGTATATGACGTTTGCATCTTTATTTATAGCCCAGTCTTACGGTATTCATCTTGATTTTGGTACACAAATGAGTATGTTATTAGTATTGATGCTTACCAGTAAGGGTATAGCAGGTGTCCCCAGGGCTTCATTAGTTGTCATTGCCGGAACATTGGCAACGTTTAATATACCGGAAGCAGGGCTTGCTCTTTTGCTGGGCATAGATCCGCTGCTGGATATGGGCCGCAGCGCTACCAATGTGGTAGGTAATAGCGTGGCAACGGCGGTTGTAAGCAAATGGGAAGGCGCGCTGGTGGATTAATGGTATGCTTTTACAATATATACTTGATCTACGCACCTGATTTGTACAGAATTACCTATTTTCACGCCTCCAACAAATAATAATGAACGATATTATCGATTTGCTGAAAGAATTGATGAACGCCGAAAAACTGGCGCATCTGGTGACCCTATATGGAGGTTTATACCTCGTTGCTTTTATCATTTTTGCTGAAACCGGCTTGTTTGTAGGTTTCTTCCTACCCGGTGACTCGTTGCTGTTTGTTACAGGTTTAATGATTGCCAACTCTAAAAGTCCGTTCAATAACGACTTTGCCAATCTTGCCTATTGGATATCCCTGATAACAGTAGCGGGCATTATTGGCAATGCTGTAGGTTATTGGTTCGGTCGCAAAACAGGGCCATTATTATTTGAAAAGCGGGATACACTGCTCTTTAAACGAAAGCATGTGCTGCAGGCCAAAGAGTTTTATGATAAACGTGGGGGCAGCGCTGTTATCCTTGCCCGCTTCCTGCCTATCGTACGCACATTTGCCCCGATTGTGGCTGGTGTAGTAGCTATGGATAGGAAAAAATTCTTCTTCTTTAATGTCGTAGGCTGTATTTCCTGGGTAGGAAGTATGACCCTTGCCGGTTATTTTCTTGGAGAAAATGAATGGGTAAAACACAATTTTGAAAAAATAGTAATTGGGTTGATCCTCGTTACAACTGCTCCGGTACTGTTTAAAATGTTCTTTGGGAAAAAGAAATCACCCATACTTGAAGTGACGAAAGATATGTTGGAGGAAACTATGGACAACAAATCTTCCGATCAGTCAAATGGAGCAAAATAAAAAGGCTGCCTCTTTATTAAGTGTCCCTGTAATAGTAGCCTCTTTAGGTTACTTTGTAGATATATACGACCTCTTACTTTTTAGCATTGTCCGTGTAAAAAGCCTTAAAAGCTTAGGTTTGTCTGATGAGCTTATTGCCAGCGATGGTATGGCTATCATTGGGCACCAAATGTGGGGGCTTTTACTAGGTGGCATACTGTGGGGTATGATGGGCGATAAGAAAGGGCGGCTCAGTGTTTTGTTTGGTTCTATACTACTTTATTCTCTTGCTAACATTGCCAATGGTTTTGTACAAACGGTAGACCAGTATAGCCTTGCCCGTTTCATTGCCGGTATTGGCCTTGCCGGAGAACTGGGGGCCGGGATAACATTGGTTAGCGAGCTTATCCCTAAAGAAAAGCGTGGGGTAGCTACTTCTCTTGTTGCAGGCATAGGGTTGACAGGCGCTGTGGTAGCATATTTTATTGCCCAAATATTTGACTGGCGTGTTTGCTACTTTATTGGTGGTGGCTTAGGCTTACTGTTGCTATTGCTTCGTATCTCTGTCTTTGAATCTGGTATGTTCAAGAACATTCAACATGCAGATGTGCAAAAAGGCAATGTCCTGATGTTTTTCACCAATGGTCCGCGTTTCAAAAAGTATATACTTAGCATATTGATTGGGTTACCCACATGGTATGTTATTGGCATATTGGTTAGCTTTTCTAAAGAATTCGGTAAAGCATTTGGCATAGAAGAGGAGATCAATCCGGGCAAGGGCATCATGTTTGCATATGTTGCTATATCCATAGGAGATATAGCTATAGGGCTACTGAGCCAATATTTGAAAAGCAGGAAAAGAGCACTTTTTATATTCTATGGCATTACAGTAGTTGGCATTGTGCTATACTTTACGCAAGGTAGCAGCAGTGCTACGCGTATGTATGCTATTTGTGCATTGATGGGTTTCGGGACTGGTTTTTGGGCCATTTTTGTTACCATGGCCGCTGAGCATTTTGGCACCAATCTACGTGCCACTGCGGCTACTACAGTACCTAACGTAGTTAGAGGGGCTTTACCGCTAATCGTAATGTTATTTCAGGCATTGCAGCCTGCATATGGGTTTGTGAACGCTGCAGCTATTACCGGTGCTATAGTTATGACGATAAGTATTGTGGCTGGCTTAATGACCGAAGAAACATTTGGCAAAGACCTGAATTTCCTGGAGCATTAGTATTACAGTTATTGCAAAAAGAAAGGTAGTACTGTATAGCACTACCTTTTCTTATTTAAGAACAATCGATTATTAAGCTACCGCTTCATCGTATATCTTAATCTCATTGTACAGCGTATCTCTTTCTACAGGAAGTTTACCTACAGCAGTAATAAGGTCGCATAAATCTTCTGTGCTCATTGATGGTGTTTGTTCTTCAGAACCGGCCATCGAGTATATTTTAGTGGTATCGTCTATCGTACCGTCCAGGTCATTCACACCAAATGAAAGGGTAAGCTGTGCCGATTGACGCCCCAGCATTGGCCAGTAAGCTTTCAGGTTGCGGAAATTGTCCATATAGATGCGCGCTATAGCATACAGGCGCATGTCTTCTATTATGGAAGTTTCAGGCACGTTCGACATATCATTATCCTTATTCCTGAACTTTAGAGGTATGAAGCAATTAAACCCACCTGTTTTATCCTGCAAGTCACGCAGCCTGCTCATATGGTCCACACGATGCTCATAAGACTCAATATGCCCATATAGCATGGTAGCATTGCTCTGCATGCCCAGTTTATGAGCTGTTTCATGGATATAAAGCCAGCCGGTACCATCCACTTTATCGGCACATATCTGGTTTCGCACATCCGGATGGAATATTTCAGCACCACCACCGGGCATAGATTGCAAGCCTGCATCATTCAATGCTTTCATCCCTTCTTCTACACTCAGTTTTGCTTTGCGGAACATATAATCAAGCTCTACTGCTGTAAATCCTTTTATATGCAAATCCGGACGATGCGCTTTTATCTTACTTACAAGTTCGCAAAAGAACTCAAGGTTCATTTTGGGATGCACACCACCTACTATGTGTACTTCCGTAACTGGTTGGCCATCATACTTACGTACTATATCCATCATCTGTTCTATGCTTAGCTCCCAACCCTCATCACGATGTTTGTATTGACGGGAATATGAACAGAAGTTGCATGTGAATACACATACATTAGTAGGCTCTATGTGGAAATTGCGGTTGAAGTATACCTTATTACCGTGCAATGAGGTGTTAATATGGTTAGCCAAAGCACCAACAAAACCCAATTCGCCTTTTTCAAAAAGCAAAACGCCTTCCTCGTGGGTAAGGCGTTGCTTATTTATTACTTTCTCTGCAATGCTTTGCAGTTCTTTAGACTGGTGCTTAATAGCTTCTTCTACACTTAAAATCCCTGTCATAACTATAAAGTAATCAACTATTGTAATACTATTTTCCGTGTTACGGTACCTGTTTCAAAATGACACTGCACCATATAGATACCCTTCTGCATACCCGTAAGGTCTACAGAAAAGCCTTGATTTTGTAATCCTGAAGTTATCTGTTTTATAGTCTGTCCTACCATATTCACTACTGATATACCTTTCAGCTTCGTATTAACATCAGAAAATGATACTGTAAAGACACCTGAGGTAGGATTGGGTACCAGATCAAAGGTGTTTTCAGACTCTAAAGAAGTTACATCGGTTGGGTAGCTCATTGCAGCCACGTTAAACTGTAGTTGATATGAACCGCCCGTTGGAGTAAACTCAGATTGCATACGGGCTACCTGTCCTTTAGTGAACATACGCATACAATCATCATGCACATAGTCCATGAAGTTCATAAACATTTCACCGCCGGGGCTGTTAGTACAGTTTGCTTTTGGGTAAGTAGGGCATGTGGATTGATTGGCATCTTGTTGCGGCGGAGTATCTGCAACACCATCATCATCGCTACACACTCCGGAGCCAACAGCAGTATTGCCCCAAATATGGTTCAGTGTAAAGAAGTGGCCAATTTCGTGTACCATTGTGCGTCCGTTATCAGCCTTGGGGGTAAATATTTGGATAGATGACGGATTACGTTTACCAAATGCCAAAAAATCGATAACCACGCCTATGGCCTGTTCATTTTGCAGTACATTCTTTCCGAAGCTGGGGCTGATAGCATAACCTAATATCTGACCCGGTTGATTGCCATTGGTAATATCTGTTATCCAGATGTTGAGGTACTTTTTATTGTCCCAGGCATCAAGGCCCCCTCCTGCAGTACTAACCAGGAATGCAGAACCAAAATCATAGCCATTATAATTGCTGCCGGCTACCTTTATCTCCACACCCGTTGTTGCGGTACCATCTGGTTTCTTATGCGCTACGCCGAATGATATATCGGCTTTACCAAATAAAGGCTTGAAGACAGCAGGAATGGTAGAACTATCTGCATTCTCAGCATTGAAATCGGTATTCAATACAGCTACCTGGCTGGCAATACGATTATAAATACCTTGTATGCCGCCTATAGAATCTATTTGTGACTGACGAAGTATTACGTGAAATACCAAAGGTACAGTATACTTACCTGTAGTTTTATTTGAACTGTTGGCCATTTGGGCCTCAAACTTTTCTGCTCTTTCTCTTACTTCTTCCTGGTAGCGTAAGAAAGCTTCTTTTGCTTCCGGCCGCTGTGCTATCAGTTTTTCTGTTATGAGATCTGTGCCACATTTTTGCGCCTGCGCTTGTTGTAACCCTAACCCTACTATGCCGCAAAATACGGCTGCCAGTGACTTCTTCATTAAACTTGTGAAAATGTTTTAAGTGTTAACGATTATTTATTATTCTCCCTGCTATTGATCTCATCACGAATGGTGATGGCGCGTACATAATCTTCCTGTTCCAATACCTGTTGTAATAAAGTGTTCAGATCTTCAAGCGACATACTTTTAAGGTCTTTTTCAAACCCTGAAGCAGCGCCCTGGCTGGTAACCGTAGGCTTGCCTGAAGCAGCAGCACCTGCTTGTCCTTCCTCTGTATTTTCCAGGAAAAGGCCTGCAGATTCCAGGATGTTTTCATAAGTGTAAATACGGCAATTAGCCCTCACTGCCAGTGCTAAGGCATCAGAGGTGCGGGAATCAATTTCAATCGTTTCATCGTTATTCTGGCATACCAATTTGGCAAAAAATATGCCTTCTTCAAGTTTATATATGATTACTTCTACCAGATCTATGCCAAATGTTGTCATGAAATTGGCAAAAAGATCGTGTGTAAGGGGACGGCTGGGTTGCATACGCTCCAACGCTACTGCAATAGCCTGGGCTTCAAATCCACCAATTACGATAGGTAAACGACGAAGGCCATTTACTTCTCCTAATACTACTGCGTAAGAATGCGTCTGTGTGATGCTATGAGAAAGGGCTACAATTTCCAGTTCTATTTTTTTCATTACGTATGGATCTGCCTTTTATGAAAAAGGTGCGTGAAGGTACTGAATTTCTGTCAAAAAAGGTGTTCATCAGAAGAGGGTCGGGGCCTCCAGCTCTCCGTTATTAGCCTTCTCATCTTCTTGCACATACACCTCTTTCAAGTCGCTACCTGCAATTTTAGAACCAACTGTTTTCCAACCTGTTACATCAATTGTTTCATGTAGGGCAACCGTTTCCTCCGTAAGTTCCGATTTTTTCTTTCCTGATTTCAGGACTATAATCGGCTCGGCTTTTGTAGTGACTAATGAGAGATAGTTTCCTTCTCCTTCTTTTATAAAGCTGTATTTATTTTTAAGTGCCTGGCTCTCTATTACAAAGCGTTTAGCATAATATTGGGCACTCTTTGCATCATAATAAATAGCAGATACGACTTTCTCATGTGAGAATTTCTCGATATGCAATAAAGTGTCGGTATCAAACCTGTTTGTTAATTCGAAATCTGTTAGCTCATAAGTGCCATCGGCATAGAATGCTATTATGCGATCGCTTTCTTCAAAGCTGCCTAAAAATTGTCCGATGGAGTCTTTGTTCAACCTTCCAACCGTTTCATCGTACCATAGCTTTTGCCCCGATAGGGTAGTACGGCCTTTTTCCTTGAACTTAACACTTTTGATAGGGTATTTAGTTACCTGATTGCCTTGTGAGCTCCGGCCTTTTATTTCCAGTTCTTCAAAGTAGAAGTCAAGGCTCTTATTCCTTGCTTTGCTGCCGGGAGAAAGTGTTATGGCTACAACTTCTGCTTCACCATTAGGATTAGCTGTAAAATATAGCACTTTGCTGTTTGGATTTCCCTTGGTAAGGTCATATTCCTTATCACGAGTGATACCGGTCACATTAAAACGCTTTGCGTAAGCAATACCTGTTTTGCCATCTACATACATCATGTTGTAAGTAGTACGTTCATCATTCTTTACAAATATGGCCAGGTATATGATGTCTTTACCCACAAAGGTTTTATCGGCCACTTTAGTAATCACCATTTTGCCATCTCGCTTGAAAACAATGATATTATCAAGGTCAGAACAGTCAAAAGCAAACTCATCCTTTTTAAGCCCCGTACCTATAAAGCCTTCTTTATAGTTTACGTACAGCTTAGCATTAGCTATGGCTACCGTTTGTGCCTGTATGGTTTCAAATGGCCTTATTTCTGTTTTACGCTCTTTTCCTTTACCATGCTTTTTCAGCAAGCCTTCGTAGTAGGCTATAGCATAATCGTTCAGGTGTTCAATATTGTATTTCACCTCGTCTATGCCCGCTTCCACACCTTTGATGTGTTCATCAGCTTTGAAGGTATCGAACTTAGATATACGCTTAATGCGTATTTCAGTCAGCTTGATGATATCTTCCTGCGTCACGGCACGGCGTAGCTTCTTTTTATAGGGTTTTAAACCATTATCAATAGCTTCCAGTACGCCTTCCCAGGTAGTTTGCTCTTCTATATCTCGATAGATGCGTTTCTCGATAAATATCTTCTCCAGCGATGAGTAGTGCCAGTCTTCTTCCAGCTCTCCCAGCTTTATTTCCAGTTCCTTCAGCAATAAAGCTTTCGTATGTTCTGCCGAGTTTTTCAGCAGTTCACTTACACCTACAAAATGCGGTTTATCATTAATGATAACACAAGCATTGGGCGATATACTTATTTCACAGTCGGTAAATGCATATAGGGCATCAATGGTCTGGTCGGTAGTAACGCCGGGGGCCAGTTGCACCAATAGCTCTACATCTTTAGCTGTATTATCTGTTACGCTCTTTATTTTGATCTTACCGTTATCATTGGCTTTCAGGATGCTATCTACCAACTGGGTGGTGGTGGTATTATACGGCACATCTTTAATAGCCAGTGTTTTTTTATCTACTTCCTCTATATGCGCCCTTACGCGTACTTTACCACCACGGGCACCATCGTTGTAATTGCTCACATCTATCATCCCGCCTGTACCAAAATCCGGATATAATTCAAACTTCCGGCCTTTCAGGTATTTGATAGCAGCTTCCAGCAGTTCGCAAAAGTTGTGCGGTAAAATTTTGGTAGAAAGCCCCACGGCAATACCTTCTGCACCCTGTGCCAGCAGCATGGGAAACTTCATTGGCAGCGTTACAGGTTCATTCTTACGTCCATCATAACTCAATTGCCACTTCGTCGTCTTACCATTAAATGCTACATCAAGGGCAAATTTTGACAGCCGACCTTCTATATATCGCGGTGCAGCTGCACTGTCACCCGTACGGACATCTCCCCAGTTACCCTGGGTATCTATCATCAGGTCTTTTTGCCCCATATTAATGATAGCATCCCCAATAGATGCATCCCCATGTGGGTGATACTGCATGGTTTGCCCTATCACATTGGCTATTTTATTATACCTGCCATCATCCATTTCCTTCATGGCGTGCAGGATCCGGCGTTGTACAGGTTTCAGTCCATCCTCTACCGCAGGCACAGCGCGCTCTAATATTACATAACTGGCGTAATCAAGAAACCAGTTCTGGTACATCTCATTCAGCAATACCGAGTTTTGCTCTGCGTGATTTTCCATTTCGGGCATTATCCTTCCTCTTTAAATTAGTCTGCAAAAATATTCCTTAGCCGGTAAAAGTAAATATTGAATAATATCTCATTCAATATCCATTTCTGTTTGTAAAGATGTAATAATACCCTGACATTCTTGTTATTAGCACTATATGCCTATTTTTGATACTCAAAATCTATTTAAATGAAAGCAATACACATTAGCTTATTATCCGCTGCATTATTAGTATCTGCCAGTGCATTTGCGCAAAAGGTGCGTATTCTGGATGGTAACATGGATGCTCTGAAAGGTGTAACCAAACTGAATGTACAATTTGATTACAGCAAAATGGGTGTAGGAAAATTCGAAACGGAAGAAGAATATCTATCGAAGAAAAAAGATGATTACAATAAAAAAGAAGCGGGAAAAGGCGATGAATGGGTGAAATCTTGGAAGGCGGACCGTAAGAACAGGTTCGAACCGCAGTTCAAAGAGTTGTTCGCAAAACACAGCGATATAAACATTGGCGAATATCCTAATGAAAAGTACACCCTTATATTCAAAACAACCTATACAGAACCCGGTTATAATGTATATGTGACGCGCAAGAATGCCGAGATAGATGGTGAGGCATGGATAGTTGAAACAGCAAACCCGGGTACACCTTTAGCCAGGATATCTGTGCAAAATTGTCCCGGGCGCACATTTGGCGGTAACGACTATGACACTGGTACACGTATACAAGAATCTTATGCGGTAGCCGGTAAGGGACTGGGTAAATTCATAGATAAAGAAGTTAAGTAATAAAAAAGCGCCTGCTTAGGCGCTTTTTTATTAAGCTTGTTGAGCAAGGTTTAGCCTTGTTGCCAACCACGAATCCTTTATTGGAACCAGCCAACTGGTCATCAAATCTTTCTTTGTAGTTACCACGTTATTAAAAAGTGGTGTTTCCATACTGATATAGCCTTTTTCCAAAGCATAGCTCACTTGGTTTAAGGGCAGCATTTCTGCTTTGCCCTTTACCAAAAAGGTAAGCATCAGCCTGTCAAACATATTTACATCATATTGTCTTCCAATGCTCTTTATAATACGCACAGAACTGTCTGTGCTACAACCACCCACTTTAATATCCGTTTCATCTGCAATTACTACTATGAACTGCCTGAACAGTAACTTTGCCCATCCTTTTACAGGGTCGCCATGCGATTGCCATTGGGTGTAAAACTGCTCCAACTGCTCATTTATTTCTTTTTCTTCCTTTTCGATAAATGCCCTGCTGCTCTGGTATATCCATACACGTGCCTCATCTGCAAAATCTGCGGGTATCAGTGATTTCAATTCTTCTAAATGCATAGTGTGCAAAGTTACGTTATATGTGGCTGACAGCAGTAGTGGGCTTATCTCCATTCTTTATATGGATATTTATCCAGCTATTAAGCCTGCCTGCCATTTGTTTGTATTGCCGGGAGGGGGAGGTAACAGTAAACTTATCGCCACTAAAATGGCTATTTACCAATATCTGATGGTCGTCAGAAATAAATATCATCACCTCACGATAGTCGCCACGCATACTCAGGTTTTTACTAAGTATCATAAACACCTCCGGTGCTTCCGGATGCTGCGTATATGCCAGTCTTTGTGATTGAAAGAACTGTTGCAATAGTTCCTGGTTTCGCTGTAAATGAAAGGGTGCGGCTATCTTTTTAAAGGAAAGTACACTGTAGTACTGGTAGATGCTAATGCCTATGCCCAAAGCGGCCATTATTACTACAAGTGCTGTTATGCCAAACTTATTGGTAAGAAAGAACATTGGCCATGCCATCCTGAGAAAGAAAAAACACATAAACAGGATAAATGCAGATGGCATCAGCGTACGCTTACTAAGCGGGTAACGCCCCTTTCTTTTAATAAAGGCCAGGTCTTTCAGTAACCTGTTTTCCCAACCTGCTTTAGTATTATTACCTGATAATAATTTCATGTATTAATCTGCCAATGAACGAGCTACCATTTCTGCAATATCCAGCACCATCACACTATCTTCCTTCTCTTTATTTTTCACGCCATCCATCAGCATGGTAGTGCAAAAAGGACAATTGGCTGCTATTACCGTAGCACCGGTTTCCAAAGCTTCTGATGAACGCTCAAAATTGATACGTGTATTGCCCGGCTCATCTTCTTTAAACATTTGCGCACCGCCTGCACCACAGCACAAGCCATTGGTACGGCAACGCTTCATCTCTACGAGTTCTACATCCAATGCCTTTAATACTTCGCGTGGCGCTTCATAAATGTTATTACCACGGCCTAAATAGCAGCTATCGTGATATGTTATTTTTTTGCCTTTGAAATCGCCGCCTTCTTTCAGGCGCACACGACCATCATTTATCAGTTGCTGCAGAAAGGTAGTATGGTGTATTACTTCGTAAGTTCCGCCGAGTGGGGGATACTCATTCTTCAATATGTTGAAACAGTGCGGGCAGGCTGTAACTATTTTCTGCACACCATACATATTCAGGGTTTGTATATTGTTATAAGCCATCATCTGGAAAAGGAACTCATTACCGGCACGTCTTGCAGGGTCTCCGGTACACATTTCTTCCTTGCCGAGGATGGCAAACTTCACACCTACTTTATCCAGTATCTGTGCAAAGGCTTTGGTTATTCTCTGTGCTCTCTGGTCAAAACTGCCGGCGCACCCTACCCAAAACAATACTTCAGGAGATTCGCCATTCGCAGCATATTCGGCCATTGATTTTATATGCATAGTTGTAATTTCTGTAGTTAAATAATTGATCCAATCGTCATTCTAAGCATTTGCCATTTCTTCCGCCCATTTATCACGTTCATCAGGGCTAAATTTCCATGGTGCCATGTTGTTCTCTATATTGCCAAACATCATGTTCCATTCTTGCGGGCTATTACTTTCTTCCATCACCAGGTAACGGCGCAGTTCATGTATAATATCCAGCGGTTCTATCCCTACAGGGCAAGCTTCTACACAAGCCTGGCAGGTGGTACATGCACGCAATTCTTCAGTAGTGATATAGTCGTGTACCAGTGTTTTACCATCGTCTACAAATTGACCTTTGTTTTTATTGATGTTCCTGCCTACTTCTTCCAGCCTGTCGCGGGTATCCATCATTATCTTACGAGGCGATAGTTTCTTACCTGTAATATTTGCAGGACACGCAGCAGTACAGCGGCCACATTCTGTACAAGAATAAGCATCCAGCAGGTTTTTCCAGCTCAGGTCTTTTACATCCTTCGCACCGAAACCTTGCGGAGCTGCAGCAGCATCGGCAGGTGGTGCCAGTTCGGGCTGCATCATATACAGTACTTCATTCTGTATTGCCTTCATATTATCCATTTCGCCTTTGGGTTGCAGGCGTGTATAATATGCATTGGGAAAGGCCAGTACGATATGCAGGTGCTTGGAGTAGGGCAGGTAAACCATAAACCCTAATACGCCGATAATGTGTAGCCACCAGCCTGTACGCTCTATAGCTATCAATGTGCCGGTAGATAACCCTTCAAATAAACCTGTGAAATTTTGAGATATCCAGAAAGGTTCTGTAATAGTATAATGCGCTACACCGCGAGTTTGTAATACCAAGTCGGCGGTATTCATCATCAGGAACAGGGTCATCAACACGATCTCTGTAGAAAGGATAAGATTGGCATCGTTCTTTGGCCATCCATCCAGTTCATGTTGATTCAGGCGTTTTACTTTTAATACATTCCTGCGAACCAAAAATACAGCGCAAGCCAGCCATACCAATACGGCCAATACCTCGAAGAAGCCAACGAGGAATGAATATAAACCACCCAACATGGGTGCAAACAGGCGATGTTTTCCTAGCACACCATCCAGTATAATCTCTAGTATTTCAATATTAATGATGATGAAACCGGCGTATACTGCAAAGTGAAGCACCGCAGGGATAGGTTTTTTAAACATTTTCTTCTGTCCCAAAGCCATCAGTACCATATTACGCCAGCGCGCACCCGGTTCATTACTCAGGTCTTCATCTTTTCCCAGTTTTATGTTTCTGCGTATTTCACCTACTTTTTTACTGAAAAAGTACACGGCAACACCTACACATAATATGAAAAATATCTGCTGAATAACCTGCATGTAACAAACTTTTGACGCCTCGAAATTAACAGCTTTTATGCTAAAAACATAGTTTAACACCCTATGTTCGAAGGTTTGAAGGAAATTGTTTAGGTTTGATGTAAATGTTTACCGTTACATGTTGAAAAAAGCAGCCCTTATTTTTTGCCTGTCTTTGATTTGCAATGCCCAACACGGTTTTGCGCAAGATAACATGCGCCAGATAAAGGCTATAGAAGACTCGCTGATGATAACCGCCGACTCTATGGCCAATGCATTTTTGCCGGAGATACGACAGATACATACAGAGCTTTTTGTAAAACAACTGGTAAGAGCATTAAAAATCCCGGGGTCTTATAACTATAGGTTCGATAGCCTGGCCACACGTATCAATATCATAGCGCCTGATGATAACAGCTTCCGCATGTTCAACTGGTCGGTAGCCAATACCGAAGTAACAAGGAGATATTATGGTGCCATACAAATGGCCGGTGAGCAACTAAAGCTATACCCCTTGATAGATTATACCGCACAACTGGGTAAAGGGGCAGAAGATAGCGTACTGCAAGGTGGCAAATGGTATGGTGCCCTGTACTATCGCATCATGACGATGGAAAAGGATGGAGAAAAGGTATATACCATGTTTGGCCTGAATGCTTCAAGCCCTATATCTAATAAAAAAGTGCTGGACCCCATGTTTTTCACGCCACAGGGAGTGGTATTCGGGGCGCCGATATTTAATATTCGTTCTCAAAACAATCCGCAGGAACGCATCAAGCGTTTTATAATCGAGTACAAAAAAAGCGTACAGGTGTCAATGAACCTCGACAAGGAAATGAATGCCATTTATTTTGACAGGTTGGAGTCGGAGGTGAACGATCCGAACCGTAAATATACCTATGTGCCTACCGGCCAGTATGATGGCTTCAGATGGGTAGATGGCTACTGGAACTTTGTAAAAGACCTGATACCGCTGGACCTGTTGAAAGATGGAGAAGCCCCGGCTCCTGTTCCGGCTAAACTGCGCGAGCAATAGCCTTTCATAATCAACACATTTTTATGTAGCTTTGCACCGCACATTATGGTCCGGTAGCTCAGTTGGATAGAGCATCAGCCTTCTAAGCTGGTGGTCATTGGTTCGAATCCAATCCGGATCACTGAATATGAAAGCCACTGATTTTCAGTGGCTTTTGTTTTGTCTTCAATTTGGTACCTATATAAACTGCTTGTTTTCAATTGCGTAGTACTAAAAGGTTGTTTGTAGTGTCAGCCCCTTATTACCAAGATGATGTTATGTGGTGTTTTTCTTCTCATCGCCCGAATAGTTTTTGAAAGAATGTTTTGTTGCCGTTTAATCCTCTTTTTGGTGCGTTTATTAGTTGCCCCGACAACCAAAATACTCCTTGCACAATTCCTTTTACAACAGGGGCCCTCTCAAAAAATCTAATATCAGCAACAACGTCAGTTTCTCCGCCCAATGTATCAACAAGTAACCAATAAAATTCTTCCTTCGTCAATTCATTGCGTTTTCTTTCAAATTGCTTAATAACACCTGTAAACATGCCTGTCGCTTGTGGTGGATTAGAGTCTTTTTCTTCAAATGAAAAAAGTCCGCCAGGAACAAAAGATTGAATTGCCCATCTTAGTTCAGTTTTTTGGCTGTCATTATATTCTTTTTCACTGTTGTAAATACTTAACTCTTGTGCAAATGCTGTTAATTGAATGTCATAATTTTTCGGAAAGCCTATTTGTCCAATTGTTCTGAAGTCGGGCAAGTCAAAAATAAATGGGTAAGCACCGCTATCCGGGTTGTTTACCTCTAATGGGGCTGCCCAACAATGAAAAGCCCCATCAAATTCGCTTTCAGGTCTTTCAAGTGAGTTTATCAAACAAACTGTTCTCTTACTTATTCCTTTGAAATGAGGATTTACTCCAATACAAGTATTTGCTTTGTCAAACTGAAAATATAGTTCTGCTCCAGAATTGTCTGTGTATATAGAATACGCACCTTCGTCAACCTTTATAGTATTACTTGTCCTGTATGCTTTGTTGAGGAGTCGTTGAAATTTTTCTTGTGTAGTAACGTTAAATCCTATGTTTGAAAAGTTGCTCATCATGTCGTTTTTAAATGCCAAATACCATTCAGATTGACGCAACGCCAATCAACGGGTTCACTAGTAGTAAGGCCACTGAATTTCAGTGGCCTTACTATCTCTGCAATTTACTACCTTCTATTTGATCGATTATCAAATACACTTTGTTCGAGTCCCTCACAAAAAAACACATCAAATATATAACTAATTTGGAAAGCTATTCAACAGTTCATAGTTTTGTGAACTATTGAACATGGACGAAAAATACATATACAGTCTGCATGCAGATATTTGTAAAGCTTTAGGCAATCCGATACGTATTGAAGCAATCGAAATTTTGAGGAATGGTGAACTCTGCTTTTCCGATATTCTGGAAAAAGTAGGGGGCTTGAAATCTACTTTGTCGCAAAACCTTTCAATCATGGTGAATGCCGGTATATTGAAGGTTAGGAAAGACAGCAGATGCAACTACTATTCTTTAACTTCTCCGAAAGTTTACAAAGCCTGCCAGTTGATGCGCGAAGTTTTAATTTATAATCTGGAAAAACAGAATACAATTCTCTCTAAAATCAAATCTGAATTATGAAATCAAGATTAATATTTGGCGCTATCATATTCATAGCTGCCGTTATATTCCTATCCAGCTTTCAAAAGAATGGACAAAAAGAACCCTGGACGGAAAAACAATTAATGGCTACTGCTGAACTAGCAGAAAAATTGAACAGTGGGATGACCACGGGGACCTATATTTTTAATATTGGCCCTTCGGGAAAGATAAAAAATTCCATAACGATAGGCCCTACACAGGAAGCAGAAAACATGGCACGCCTAAAAAAGCAACTGGCTAAAATACCAAAAGGATCAGAAATTGTTATTTACTGCGGTTGTTGTCCGTTTGAAAATTGCCCTAACATTCGTCCGGCGTTTGAACTGTTAAATGAAATGAAGTTCACAAATGCCAGGCTGCTGAACATACCAAAGAATTTGAAGGTTAACTGGATTGATAAGGGTTATCCCATGCAAAACTGATAAATGCACCTTACGAAACTTTGCATATAGCAGTTAGACAACTAACACCATCCGTCGAGAGTAAAAGTATGCCTTATGACGTTGTGTAAAAGCTCGTGGTTATAGATAACTGCTTACCTTTTAAACAAGTTCTATGGCTAATGACGTAAAACTAGGATTAAAGGAGAATTGGTATCAGTTCTTTTTATTGGTACTTATCAATGCCTTTGTCGGGGGTATGGTCGGGCTGGAAAGGTCTATTCTGCCGCAGATAGCGGAAAAAGAGTTTGCAATAGCAGCAAAAACAGCCATACTTTCTTTTATTGTTGTATTTGGCATCGTTAAGGCAATTACAAATTATTATACAGGAACCTTAGCAAACAGGTTTGGCAGAAAAAACCTTCTCATAGCAGGATGGATGGTAGGAATCCCGATACCATTTATACTGATGTATGCCCCCAATTGGAATTGGGTAATAGCAGCAAACATACTTTTAGGTATCAATCAGGGTTTGGCATGGTCAAGCACGGTGGTAATGAAAATAGACCTTGTTGGAGAAAAACAGCGTGGTTTTGCTATGGGATTGAATGAATTTGCTGGCTACCTTGCTGTTGCAATTGTAGCTTTTCTTACAGGATGGATAGCTAGTGAATATGAAGTAAGGCCCTATCCGTTTTATATAGGCATTGTCCTGGTTGCGCTTGGTTTGTCTGGCAGCATTTTCCTTATAAAAGACACAAGGCATCATGTAGCAAAAGAATCTGCCTCCAATAATGTTCCTAAACTGAAGAATGTATTTTGGGATACCACATGGAGGGATAAAAATTTAGGCAGTGTTACGCAAGCTGGCCTTATCAATAACCTGAATGATGGTATGGCCTGGGGCATTTTTCCGATATTACTTGCTTCAAAGGGTTTTTCAATTGAACAGATTGGCATAATAACAGCTGTTTATCCTGCGGTGTGGGGCATAGGGCAACTATTTACAGGGAAGATGGCCGACACATTTTGTAAAAAGAATATGCTCTACACAGGAATGCTCTTGCAAGCTATCGCCTTGATAGCCCTGGTTTGGGCAAACTCAATGTCATCTTACGTCCTGCTATCGGCTGTTCTTGGTTGGGGTACTGCTATGGTATATCCTACCTTCCTGGCTACTGTGGCTGAAAATACCAATCCGCAAGATAGAGCCAAGAGCATAGGCATCTTCAGATTATGGAGAGATTTGGGATATGCAATAGGTGCCATCCTTACAGGAATAATTGCTGACTTGTTAAGCATCAATTCCGCAATCATTTTTATCGGCATTCTTACATTCATTTCAGCATTAATCATTTACGTGAGAATGAAATGCCGGGTTGATGGCACCATTAAAATGCTGGGTTGAGTCACGTGTAAATCAGGAAAATGCTTCAACGATCAAGTCAGGAATGTGTTGCTTACAACAACCTTTAGCCACTTACTACAACACCTCTTATCTCAAATCGCATCAAAGTTTGATTTTATTAACTTTGTCGCATGTCATATGAAGAGACGGCAGTCATCCCCGGTGTAAATATGCAAGACCTGCGGCTGAAGGGTTTCAAGGTTCATGAGCTTTCACCATCAGTAGCACCACCGGTCAGGCACGGGCGGCGAGACTTCTATAAAATGGGACTGGTAAACGGTGATATGACCATCGGTTATGGTGGTCGGCTGGTGGAAATAAAAGGGACTGCACTTTTTTTTGTAAACCCCAAAATTCCTCATTCTTTAGTCCAACATATTAATAGGAGAGGCGGCTATGCCTGCATTTTTACCGAATCTTTTCTTCTCAACAGGGATTTACAAGACTCTCCATTATTCAGGGTGGGCGATAATCCCGTTGTTCCGCTAAATACCGACCAGGCTGCATTTATGACCGGTATTTTTCAGAAAATGCTGGACGTGTATAATGCAGATTATCCTTACAAAGCCGATCTTATACGCAATTATATTGCCCTGGTTATTCATGAAGCATTAAGAATACAACCATCCGAAACAATAGCACCCTTTAAAAACAGTGCAACCCGGCTCACACATTTATTTACAGATCTATTGGAGCGCCAGTTTCCTATCGAACGCAGCACTGAGCCGCTGCAATTGAGAACTGCGCAAGATTTTGCCACACATCTTGCCGTTCATGTAAACTATTTGAACCGTGTAGTAAAAGAAGTAACCGGCAAAACAACCTCTACCCACATAGCCACACGTATTATTGCAGAGGCCAAAGCACTGTTGCAGCATAGTGAATGGAGCGTTGCCGATATCGCCTATGCGCTTGGTTTTGAATACCCGGCTTACTTCAATAACTATTTCAAGCGCCTGACCGGCACTACGCCCAATGGTTTCCGGAAAGTTTGAAAATCATAGTTATTGGTTTGATTCTTATTCGCTGGCCCCGCACCTTAAACAGAACTTTGCACTGAAATATTCAATCATTATTTTATGAAAATTTTAGTGACGGGAGCTACAGGAAAAGTGGGCAGCCGCCTTGTGCCACGACTGTTAGCTAAAGGATACGATGTATCTGTTTTTGTGCGTGATGCTGCCAAAGCATCTGCATTGGCAGCGCTTGGCGCCAAAGTAATTATCGGGGACCTGTATGAACCCGGCACCATACCTGCTGCCGTAACTGGCATGGATGCTGTCATACATCTTGCCGCATTGTTTCGCACCTTCACCGATGATGAAGGCATTGTAAAAACCAATCGCGAGGGTACTATCGGGCTCGCCAATGCAGCTATGGCAGCCGGTGTTAAACGCTTTGTTTTTGCCAGCACCAGCAATGTTTATGCGTCTGGCTACGGCCGCCCTGCCAGGGAAGATGAACAGGTTGATGTTAACGACCTGCGTGCCTACGCATCCAGTAAGATAGCGGCTGAAAAGGAGTTAATGTTGATGCAGCAAAACAACGGTTTTGATGTGCGGATACTCCGCCTGGCTTTTGTGTACGGTGATAAAGACCCGCATATAGCAGAGATACTACCGCTGTTAAAGAAGATGAAATATCTTTCGGGGTCAAGAATGCATATGGTGCATCACCTGGATGTAGCACAAGCATTGCTGCTGCTGTTGCATACAGAGGGGCTTGATGGAGAGATATTCAACGTTGCCGATGATGCGCCAATCACCCTGTATGAACTGGCTGATTCTTTCGGGAAAGTTGCGAAAACTTTTGAGGCAGAAGAACCACCGCTTCTCGATCCATTTGCTGGCATTCTGGATACTTCCAAATTGAGAAGTAAAACCGGCTTCCGGCCACTTGTGCCCAGTTATTATGTAGCACGCGACCTTGACATTTTGTAAAAAGATGCTACTTAGAGAGCATTTACATGCTACGCAGAAAAGTAAAAGCCGCTGATGTAGCGGCTTTTATTATTTTTTACAAGGCAGTATAAAACAGGTACTCCATACCATTCTCCTGAAATTAAATTATTAATATCGTGGTATGATTTTTTCTTAATTGTAATTCGAAATGAAAAGTGCTTAACCTTATCCACTATTCTGTCATTTATTCACAATAAAAATCCAATTTATGAAACTTAAACAGTTATATGTAACATGTTTCGCGGCGTTTATTGCTTTTTACGGATGTGGAAATTCAGAAGAGAAATCGGTGAAAGATGAAACTCCTGATCCTGGCCAAAATGAATATGTTGATCCTAATTCAAATCCTAAAGGGATAGGCAAATTCACAAATGTTGAATTAACACACCCTTTAGATGAAAAGATGATTGCAGCAGGGAGCAGTGTATATGATGTAAAATGTGCGTCTTGCCACAAACTTACTGATGAAAAACTGGTTGGCCCGGGTTGGAAAGGCGTTACTGACAGAAGACAACCGGAGTGGATCATGAATTTCGTAACGAATGTTGACGAGATGCTCGATAAAGATCCGGAAGCGAAAGCAATGATGGAAGTATGTATGGTTCGCATGCCGAATCAAAACCTCACAGATGATGAAGCTCGACACATACTGGAGTTTATGCGCAAAAATGATGGCAAAAACTGATAAAATCGAATGGTTTTATACGATGCCAATTGTATCTACTGACTGAATAACTGATTAACTTCTGTCATCCGGATACACAAATACCTCAATTGCTATAATATCGCAAGGTTCTTGTGCATAAACAACTATATCCGCTCCCTTTCCAATCCAAAGTAAATCTTTGGCATTTGCAGTATTTCCGTTACTTAATGTTGCCTTTCCTGAGGCCAGATAAAGGAAGTAGTAATCGCTACCTGCCACATAGGTAGCACTGGCATGTGCAGCTATGAGATGATGAATTAGTGCACCCGTTGCCCCATCTTTCAGCATCAGGTTAAAGTCGGTCACCTTGCCTTTGCTGCGTGTATCCCATTCACCTGAAAAAATATCCTGCTCATAGAGTTTCAGGTGTTTGGTATAACGCCCTTCGTGTATTAGTTCTAATTCTCCTTTTAATACCATTAAGTGCCGTGTTATTCCTTCAAAGAAAGTGAAAGTGGATGTTTCTGCTTCCACCGTTGCAGTGCTGATGCGAAATAGGAAATTGCGTTCAGCAAAAGTAGCATTCGAAGGATAGATAAATATTTCAGTACTGGTTCCACTAGCCCAGTTAATAGTAGTTCTGTTTTCGGCAGTCAATTGTAGTACGCCCATCTCAAATAGATTAATGCTAAGATATACTTAAACCCCGAGTTAGATATTTTGTAACACACAGCTTCCCGCTAGTAAATTTTCTATAAAAAATTTGCGTAGCTAATTAACTACATATATATTTGTAGCCAAATAGCTACATATGAACCTGAGAAGAGATGTTTTTCAAGCCATAGCAGACCCAACCAGGAGGGCTATCCTAATGCTGGTAGCCGCACATGCTATGACGGCAGGGGCCATAGCTGCCAATTTTGATACGGCTCGCCCTACGGTTTCCAGGCACCTGCAGATACTTACCGAATGTGAGTTATTGACACAGGAGCAAAACGGCAGAGAGATATATTATCATTTAAACCCGCAAAAAATGAAAGAGATAGCCGACTTCATAGAACCATTCCGAAACATGTGGGATGACCGCTTCAACAAACTGGAAACAATTATGAAAACATACAAAACTAAATAACAGAACTATGGAAAGAAAGACAAAAGTAAGTGCTGAAGAAGATAAGCCGTATTTAACCATCATGCGGGCGTTTGATTTACCGGTAGAACTACTGTTCCGCGCCTATGCAGAAGCTGAGCTTGTAGAACAATGGATGGGAACTAAAGTACTGAAGCTGGAAAGCAGGAAACACGGTAGTTATCAATTTGAAACAGCAGACCCGCAAGGTAATGTATTATTCAAAGCTAATGGCACTATACACGAGTACCTGCCCAACCAGAAGATAGTACGCACTTTCGAAATGGAGAATGCCACATTTGATGTGCAGCTTGAATTTCTGGAATTTGAGAAACTGACAGAAGATACCAGCAAGCTAACTATGCAAGTCATCTACCGTTCTGCACAGGCAAGGGATGAAAACTTAAAACTACCATTTGCATATGGTGTAAACATGGCACACAACAGACTGGAAGAAATACTAAGTAAACTAAAATAGAAAGGTATGAGTAAAGCTAACAAAATCATTTATTGGGTAGCTACCATCTGGCTGTCATTAGGTATGGTATCTACCGGCCTGGTACAGATACTAAAAAGAAAGGAAGATGTAGCCTTCATCCTGCAACTCGGTTATCCTGAATATTTCCTAACCATCATCGGTGTTTGGAAACTACTGGGTGTTGTAGCTATCCTACTGCCCAGGTTCTGGCTGGTGAAAGAGTGGGCTTATGCGGGGTTCTTCTTTATGATGTCGGGGGCTATCTTTTCACACATAGCCATGCATAATGGTATAGCCGAAATAGCACCGGCTTTGCTACTTTTGGCATTAACGGTCGTGTCGTGGTATTTCAGGCCTGCAAGCAGGAAGCTTGTATTTGCACATAAATAATGAAACAAGATGAATACTAAGGTCGATTTTTATTTCGATAAAGCCGGGAAGTGGCAGGAGGTTACAGAGAAACTGCGGAAGATAGTGTTGAGTTGTGGCCTTACGGAAGAATTGAAGTGGGGTTGCCCGTGTTATATGCAGGGTAAGAGCAATATTGTTTTGATACATGTCTTTAAAGAATACTGTGCTTTGCTTTTCTTCAAAGGTGCTTTATTGAACGACCCTGATGGCATACTCATTCAGCAAACGGAAAATGTGCAGGCAGCACGGCAAATACGCTTTACCGATGCCAAACAGGTAACAAAGCAGGCAGCAGTTTTAAAAACCTACATACAGGAAGCCATCCGCATAGAAAAAGCCGGCCTGAAAGTGGAACTGAAAACGCCTGCGGAGTTCACAATGGCAGATGAATTCCGTGCAAAGCTGGACAACGACCGTAACCTTGAAAAAGCTTTTGAAGCCTTAACACCGGGCAGGCAACGAGCATACCTGCTTCATTTCTCATCGGCCAAACAAGCTAAAACAAGAGAAGCAAGGGTAGAAAAAGCCATCCCGCAAATACTGGATGGTAAAGGACTGGATGATTAACAACCTAATATTATAAAATAAACTACAGCACATGAAGAGCATTAACAAGAAACTGACATCTGAACAAAGTGCAGAGCTGCTTAAAATATTAGAGAGCCGTTTTATCAAGAACATGAAACGCCATAAGGGTATAGAGTGGGCCAGTGTGCAGGAGCGGCTGGAAAAACATCCATCAAAACTATGGTCGCTGAACGAAATGGAAATAACCGATGGCGAACCCGATGTAGTAGGCCAGGATAAAAAAACAGGAGAGTATATCTTTATGGATTGCTCGGCAGAAAGCCCCAAAGGGCGCAGGAGCATTTGTTTCGATCATGATGCTCTGGAATCACGCAAAGAACATAAACCCAAAGACAGTGCAGAAAACATGGCTGCAGATATGGGTATAGAGCTACTAACCGAAGAACAATATCGGGAACTGCAAGAACTGGACATATTCGACACCAAAACATCCAGTTGGATAGCCACACCGGCACCCATCCGCAAGCTGGGCGGTGCATTGTTTTGCGATCGTCGTTATAATACCGTTTTCACCTATCACAACGGTGCAGAATCTTACTACGCAGCCAGGGGGTTCCGTGGTATGCTGAAAGTGTAGCTGCACCACAAAAGCTTTCTCCGTACTTTTAAGGCATAATTATTATGCTTTGAAATAGCATGGCACAATCACAAAAAGATTACAGCAGCATTAGCCCCTCAGCAAAATCATTATTGCTGATGAAGGGGTATACCGATATACCATATGCAAAGGAAACAGCAGCATTGATGCAAGGCAGCGAGGTTTTTGGCCTCAGCTTCGATGAGCAGGATTTCTGGTTCTGGATACGGGTTATGCATTTTGAAGCCCGTTACTGGAGCATCGACCAATTGCTGAAGCAAACAGACTGTAAAAATATTCTGGAACTGTCTTCGGGCTATTCATTGCGTGGCTTAGACCTGTGCATCACGGACGACACCATTCATTATATAGATACCGACCTGCCTGAAGTAATAGCTACCAAGCAGGATATGATAAACCACCTGCAACTGGCAAACGAAGCCAAAGGTAAATTTGAACTATTGCCATTGAACGCCATGGATGCTACAGCTTTTGAAAACACGGCAAGTAGATTCAATGCAAAACCCTTAGCCATTGTAAATGAAGGCTTGCTGATGTACCTGAACATAGATGAGAAAAAGCAACTCTGCAAAAGCATACACAGTACATTAAAAAAACATGGTGGATATTGGATAACGGCGGATGTATATGTAAAACGCTCTGCTGAAATGACAGCAGAACTGCCCCAAAGTAAAAGCGAAGCCACCTTCTTCCAGCAGCATAATATTGAAGAAAATAAATTTGATAGCTATCCGGCTGCAGAAGCTTTCTTTAAAGAACAAGGTTTTGAATTGGTAAAAGAAGCTACGATAAACTATGCGGGGCTTAGTGTGATGCCCCACCTGCTAAAAATAATGCCTGAACAGGTACGCAACAGCAAAGAACCACCACCTAAGATACAGGCTACCTGGATGCTGAAGGCGGTATAAACAGGTAGGAATATTCTTTAGTGAACCCGCTTATTTCGCACATTCTCAATATTTAACATTTTTCATATTGGTTTCCTTCGTGTTCTTTATATAATTTTGAGCCCCGGAATGAAACTGTTCATAAGATTTTTCCTGACCCTGTGCTTTCTGCTTAGCGGATATGGTAATCTTTATACCTATGCCCACCAGGAGTATATATTCAACTCCCCGGTAAAATTACTGGAGAGCTCCGATGGTGGCAGCAGTTTTGTACAGCACATTCCGGAGATACATTATCATTCTTCAATACCTGAAGCTGAGACAGCGATAGATGTACTGGAAGTTACCAATAGTGAGGACGAAAATGATGAGAACAATTTCGCATCCGCTAAAAAGCTTCCTGCATCTTTAAATTACTTTTCCAATCTCTTCTATAGCCACGCAAGCTGGCATCTTTTCCAAAATATCCAAAGTAGCTTATTTCACAGTAAGCAATTATGCATTTCGGCAGGTAGGTATTTGTTACTCTGCGTTATCCGTATTTGATTCAGTGTATAACAGGCACTTAGTTACCTGTTATTTTGTACCATACATGCTTGTGCATGTCATCGATGCATGCTGTTAAGCCATGTGTCCTCGCGTTCCAACGCACCTCCTCTTAAAAACATCAAGTAAATCGTCTGCTTCAAAGCAAATAATATGAAGAGAAATCTCATGCTCATGGGCTTGTGTGCTGTATTCTTATACACAAGCTGCCAATCTCACAACGAAGAAAAAGAACCTGAAACCAAGTTCATTGTTACCAGTCCTGTTAGGATGGATACATCTATCACACAGGAATATGTGTGCCAGATACACTCCATCAGCCATATAGAACTCAGGGCCCAGGAAAGGGGGTATCTGCAAAAGATATATGTAGATGAAGGCCAGTTTGTGAAACAAGGCCAGCTCTTATTTCAGATAATGCCCAACCTATACCAGGCTGAAATGCAGAAAGCACAGGCTGAAGTTCATTTTGCAGAAATAGAATACCAGAATACCAAACGCCTAGCCGATAGCAACGTAGTATCGCCCAACGAACTGGCGATGGCAAAGGCCAAATTGGATAAAGCAAAAGCAGAATTGGCTCTATCTAAAGTGCACCTGCAATTTACAGAGATACGCGCGCCTTTCGATGGTATCATCGACCGCTTCCAGGCAAGGCTGGGCAGCCTGATAGATGAAGGCCAACTACTCACTACACTTTCCGACAACCGGCACATGTGGGTGTATTTCAATGTACCTGAGGCTGAATACCTCAACTTCAAGGCAAATGCAAAAAATGATAGCCTTATGAAAGTGCACCTGAAGATGGCCAACAACCAGCAATTTGAATATCCTGGCATAGTTGAAACCATCGAAGCCGATTTCAATAATGAAACAGGTAACATCGCTTTTAGGGCCACATTCCCCAATCCAAAGGGCTTGCTCAGGCATGGCGAAACGGGTAACATCCTCGTAAAGCAGCCATTTAATCATGCACTCATTATACCTCAGAAGGCTACATTGGAAATAATGGATAAGAAGTACGTATATGTGGTAGATAAGAACAATGTAGTGCAGCTAAGGGCTATCACTATAGGTGCTGAAATGCCCGACCTGTATGTAATAACAGAAGGCCTTGCCGAGAATGATAAGATATTATTGGAAGGCCTGCGCAAGGTGCAGAACAATGACAA
The DNA here is from genome assembly GCA_902168085.1 of uncultured Bacteroides sp. Classification (GTDB taxonomy): domain Bacteria; phylum Bacteroidota; class Bacteroidia; order Chitinophagales; family Chitinophagaceae; genus Polluticoccus. The sequence continues at coordinate 14,074 of CABHOP010000091.1, read as the reverse complement.
GATATCTTTCAAATATGAGGAGCCTAAATCTGTAATAGCACACCTGAAACTTCCATCTGAATAAATCTAGTATTCAATAACTGAAAGAAACACAATGTTCAACATATTTATCAAGAGGCCGGTCCTTGCGATAGTGATATCTCTTGTCATTATCTTCATGGGCGTACTGGCCATCAATACGCTGCCTACATCGCAGTTCCCCTCCATTGCCCCGCCAAGGGTGATAGTGAGTGTGGCTTATCCCGGCGCCAGCGCCGATGTATTGGTAAAATCGGTGCTCATACCTATGGAAAAAGCTGTGAACGGCGTACCGGGTATGAAGTACATGACATCTGATGCCGTAAGTGCAGGCGAAGCCAATATACAAGTGGTATTCGACCTGGGTACCGACCCCAACCAGGCGGTAGTTAACGTAAAGAACCGTATAGAACAGGTAACCAACAGGCTACCGATACTAGTACAACGCGAGGGTATCATTGTAAACATACTGCAGCCAAACATGCTGATGTATGTGAACGTATATAGTAAAGACCCTAAGGCAAACGAAAACTTTCTTTACAACTTTGCCAATGTAAATATCCTTCGCGAACTGAGCCGTGTAACCGGTGTAGGTAGCGCACAGATATTGGGTAGCCGCCAATATGCTATGCGTGTATGGCTGAAGCCCGACCGTATGCGTGCCTACAATATCTCTACCGAAGAGGTAATGGAAGCGCTGGCCAACCAGAGCGTAATAGGTTCTCCCGGCAGGATAGGGCGTAGTGATGGCAAGCGTTCCGAGGCATTGGAGTATGTACTTACCTACCAGGGTAGATACAATCAACCGGAACAGTATGCAAACGTTATTGTCCGTGCAAATCCAAATGGTGAGATACTACATCTCAAAGATGTTGCAGATATAGAGTTGGGTAGCGAGTTTTATGATATCTATTCTAACCTGAACGGCCACCCATCTGCGGCCATCGTGCTGAAGCAAACCTACGGTAGTAATGCCAACGAGGTTATCAAGAACATCAAATCGAAACTGGATGAGATAAAAGCCACATCCTTTCCTCCCGGAATGGATTATGAAATTAGCTACGATGTTTCCAGCTTCCTCGATGCCTCTATTGAGAAAGTGGTACATACGCTGGGCGAAGCTTTCATACTGGTAGCTATCGTGGTGTTCCTGTTCCTGGGCGATTGGCGCTCTACGCTTATCCCCACGCTGGCAGTACCCGTATCACTGATAGGTGCGTTCTTTTTTATGCAGCTATTCGGGCTGAATATCAACCTTATCACTCTCTTTGCACTGGTGCTGGCCATCGGTATTGTGGTAGACGATGCGATAGTAGTGGTAGAAGCCGTGCATGCTAAGATGGAAGAAGAGCATCTATCGCCATACAAGGCCGTGAAGAAAGTATTACGCGAAATAAGCGGTGCGGTTATAGCCATCACTTTGTTGATGACAGCGGTATTCGTGCCGGTTGCCTTTATGTCGGGCCCGGTAGGTATTTTTTATAGGCAGTTCTCCATTACAATGGCCTGTTCCATCGTGCTTTCGGGTATTGTGGCACTTACCCTTACCCCGGTACTATGTGCTATGATATTGAAAAACAATCATGGCAAGCCAAGAAAGAAATCACCCATGAACAGGTTTCTCGATGGCTTCAACCGCTTGTTCGATAAGCTGACGGGTAAATATGCAAGCCTGCTTACACTGATAGTGAACAGACGCGTAATAACCTTTGGTATCCTTATCGTGTTTGGTTTAGGTATATTGGGAATATCCCGCGGCCTGCCATCCGGCTTCATTCCCAATGAAGACCAGGGTATGATATACGCTATTATTCAAACACCTCCGGGGTCTACGCTGGAAAGGACAAACGCTATTTCGCGTGAACTGCAGGAAATAGCAGAACATGTAGAAGGTATCCAGTCAGTATCTGCACTGGCGGGCTACGAGGTATTAACAGAAGGCCGCGGTTCCAATGCAGGTACTTGTTTGATAAACCTGAAAAACTGGTCGAAGCGCAAGCACACGGTAAGTGAAATCATACACGAATTGGAAGAAAAATCGAAAGAGATACCCGGTGCTACTATTGAGTTCTTTGGCCCCCCGGCCGTACCCGGTTATGGTGCAGCAGGTGGCTTCGCGCTACGTTTGCTGGATAAGACCAATAGTGACGACTATCGCGACCTTGAAAAAGTGAATGATGAATTTATGGCTGCGCTGCATAAGCGCAAAGAACTAACAGGTCTTTTCACTTTCTTCAGCGCCAACTATCCGCAGTACGATCTTGAAATAGATAACCAGGCTGCCATGCAGAAGGGTGTATCTATTGGTAAGGCTATGGATAACCTTTCTATCATGATAGGTAGTACCTACGAACAAGGCTTCATCCGGTTTGGCAACTTTTTCAAGGTATATGTACAGGCATCCCCCGAATACCGCAGGCTGCCTGAAGATATACTGAAGTTATATGTAAAAAACGACCGCGATGAAATGGTGCCTTATTCGGCATTCATGAAAATAAAGAAATCGCATGGCCTGAACGAGATAACAAGGTATAACATGTACACCTCTTCTGCCATCAGGGGCGAACCTGCACCCGGCTATAGTAGTGGTGAAGCCATCAAGGCAATAGAGGAAGTAGCAAAAACATTGCCACGTGGCTATGATATAGATTGGGAAGGACTTTCGAAAGATGAAGTTGGGCGTGGTAACGAAGCACTTTACATCTTCCTTATCGTACTGGGGTTTGTGTACCTGGTATTGGCAGCGCAATACGAAAGTTTTATACTGCCATTATCGGTTATCTGCTCCTTACCCGCGGGTGTGTTCGGTGCTTTCCTGCTCATTAAGTCCATGGGACTAGCGAATGACATCTACGCGCAGGTGGGCCTCGTAATGCTTGTGGGCTTGCTGGGTAAAAATGCGGTACTGATAGTAGAGTTTGCCGCGCAGAAACACTTGCAAGGTGCTACAGTACTGGATGCTGCGATAGAGGGTGCCAAAGTGCGTTTCCGTCCCATACTCATGACCTCCTTTGCATTTATCGCTGGTTTGATACCTCTGGTATTTGCCCACGGCCCCGGTGCTATCGGCAACCGTACCATTGGTTCTTCTGCATTGGGCGGAATGCTGTTCGGTACCATCTTCGGCGTTATCATCGTTCCGGGCCTATACTACATATTTGCTACCTGGGCCGATGGCCGCCAATTGATACGCGATGAAGATGAGAACCCGCTGACGGAAGACTTTACAAGTAACAAACGCAAAAAGAAAAAGCTGGGTTTCTTCAAAAAGTCGGCAAAGCAAAACCCAATGGAAGAGGACGATTCATTAATTGAAAAAAATAACGACAATGCTTAAAAGCACCGCATATAAATGTATCGGTATCGCATTCCTGTCGCTTACCTACACGGCCTGCAAAACACCGGGACTGGCAAGGCGAACAGAAAATAAAAACGTACCAGCGAGCTATAATGACTCGCAGGATACTACTAACACTGCTACCATCAGGTGGAGCGATTACTTTACCGATCCTTACCTGAGTGAATTGATAGATACTGCTATAAAGAATAATCAGGAGCTGAATATCACGCTGCAGGAAATTGAAATAAGTCGTAACGAAATAAGAGCCAGAAAAGGGGAGTACTTACCTTTTATAGGCCTGCGGGGTGGGGCCGGGCTCGACAAAGTAGCACGCTATACCAATATAGGTGCTATGGAGGCAAACACGGAAATAAAGCCCGGCAAAGAAATGCCCGAACCATTGCCCGATTATATGTTAGCTGCGCAGGCTACCTGGGAAATAGATATATGGAAGAAGCTGCGCAATGCTAAGAAGGCAGCCGTGTCCCGCTACCTATCCAGTGTAGAAGGTAAGAACTTTGTTGTGACCAACCTGGTAGCCGAAGTAGCTAATTCATATTATGAACTACTGGCGCTGGATAATCAGCTGGACATTGTAAAGAAGAATATAGACATTCAGAACAATGCCCTGCAGATAGTGAAGCTACAAAAGGAAGCTACACGCGTTACAGAACTGGCCGTTCGCAAATTTGAAGCGGAAGTGTTGAAAACGAGGAGCCTACAATACGATATTCAGCAAAGGATAACAGAAACCGAGAATCGCTTGAACTTTCTGCTCGGCCGCTTCCCGCAGCCCATAGCCAGGAATAGTAAAGAGTTTGAGCACCTGCTGCCACAAAATATTCATGCGGGTATTCCATCACAATTGCTGGCCAATCGACCGGATATTAAACAGGCAGAGCAAGACCTGGCCGCTGCAAAGCTGGATGTGAAAGTAGCCAAAGCAAGATTCTATCCTTCTATTGGTATATCTGCTTCCGTAGGGTATCAGGCTTTCAATCCTTCATACCTTTTGAAATCTCCTGAGTCCATTTTGTATTCTTTGGCCGGCGACCTGATGGCACCACTGATAAACCGTAATGCTATAAAAGCCACTTACTATAGTGCCAACGCCAGGCAGGTGCAAAGTGTTTACAACTATGAACGCACCATACTGAATGCTTATGTAGAGGTAGCTAACCAACTGGCAAAGATCAACAACCTGGAAAAAAGCTATGACCTGCGCGCAAAACAAGTGCAAGCGCTCAACCAGTCTATCAGTATCTCAAACGACCTGTTTAAATCAGCACGAGCCGATTATATGGAAGTACTGATGACGCAGCGCGATGCGCTGGAATCAAAGTTTGAATTGATTGAGACCAAAAAGCAGCAAATGAATGCGCTGGTTAATATATACCATGCCTTAGGTGGTGGTTGGAAGTAACCTTCTCACACATTATTAGATAAAACGCCACCATCCAGGTGGCGTTTTCTTTATAGTAATGTTATTAATACTTATTAGTATTCAGCCATTCAATTTGCTAATTTCGTTTCTATAATCTTTTCCTTATGGCAAAAAATCAAATAGGCCTCGATAAGCAAAAAAGTAAATTATTGGCAGATAAGCTGAACAATCTTCTGGCCAACTATATGATTTTCTATCAGAACACACGTGGGTTGCACTGGAATATCAAGGGTGAAAAATTCTTTGAACTACACTTAAAATTTGAAGAACTTTATACTAACCTGCTTTTAAAAGTAGATGAACTGGCAGAGCGCATCCTTACTGTAGGTGGCACACCGCTGCACACATTTGCTGATTATAAGAGCAATTCAGAAATAAAGGTAGTGAAAGACGTATCTGATGGGAAAGAAGGCGTTAAGTCAATTCTCTCCGCTTTTGAACTGGTGCTAGTCAAACAACGTGAAGTATTATCACTTGCAGGTGATGCTGAAGATGAAGGTACTACCGCTCTGATGAGCGATTACATCCGCGAACAGGAAAAACTGGTATGGATGTACTCCGCGTTTATGAAATGACCTTAAAACAATTTTCATGATAGCATACTTAGGCACAGGATTACTTGGCAGCAACTTTGTAAGGGCCATGCTGCGAAATAGCAGGCAAGTACAGGTTTGGAACCGTACCGAATCAAAAGCTACGGCACTGGAACAATATGGAGCAAAGGCATTCAAAAATGTAGCAGATGCCGTAATGGGCGCTGACACTATACACCTAACACTGAAAGATGATACTTCCGTAGATGAAGTATTGGCAGCAGCATTACCGGGCATCAAACAAGGTGCAACTATTGTTGACCATACCACCACATCTGTAGACGGGGCGAAGAAACGCACCGAGGAATGGAGGGCCAAGGGTTTTATTTATCAGCATGCACCGGTTTTCATGGGTCCGGCCAACGCATTGGATGGCACCGGTTTCATGCTTATTTCCGGAGATCAGCAGGTAATTGCAGATTTGGAACCTTCCTTATCTCAAATGACAGGTAAGCTCATCAACTTTGGCACAGAGGTGGGTAAAGCTGCAGGTATCAAGCTGATAGGCAATTGTTTTCTCGTAGGTTTTTCAGCCGGTTTGGCCGATTCCTTAACACTGGCTGCTTCGCTGGATATACCCGCCGATGATGTTGCATCACTTTTCGAGCAATGGAATCCCGCCACAATGCTATCTGCACGTATGAACAGGATGACATCAGGTGTATATAACAAACCATCGTGGGAACTATCAATGGCAAGAAAAGATACCGGACTATTTATAGAGGCTGCACAAAAAGCAGGACGCCAACTGGCTATAATGCCGGCGATAGCGGAAGAAATGGACAAATGGGTAGAAAAAGGCCACGGCAATGACGACTGGACAGTTATTGGTAAAAATGCCTTATAGATATAATAATAAAAGAGCCACTTGAATGAGTGGCTCTTTTATTATAGTTTAGCATTTTGCTTTCTTACATACTTCGTTAGAATAACAATCAGTTGCCCTTCTATCCGTCCTTCTATCTGCTCGGTGTTATTTTCCACAAGCCTTATATTCTTTACTACAGTCCCTATTTTAGCATTTAAAGTTGTACCCTTTACATCCAGCGATTTAGTAAGAACTACTGTATCACCATTTTGCAATATAGCCCCGTTGGTATCTTTGTGCAAATCAACGCTGGCATCATTTTCATGATCACCTGTAGCTTTTGCCCATGCAAGTCTTTCATCATCCAAGTACATCATATCCAGGCTTTCTGCTGCCCATGTTTCATTTTTCAACCTGTTTAGCATACGCCATGTTACTACTTGTACACCCGGCACTTCGCTCCACATGCTGGTCGTTAATCCATTCCAATGTTTATTATCCAGCTCCTCTTTCTTTTCTATTTGTGCCAAACACTTATTGCATATAAGTATAGTATTTTCTTCATATCCTCCTGTTTGAGGTGGCACTTCGTATGCACTGAGTTTAGCTTCAGCAGCACACAACTCACATTTACCTTCACTACGCGCAAGTAATCTTTCTTCAAGTTTCATAACATTTGTACTAATTGGCCGCAAAGATAAAAAAAGAAAATACTTCATGCACTAACTTTACCGCTATATGTACTCCAAGCAAGAGATATCAAAACAAAAACAGGTATTCTGGACAACATTCGGAAAATACATGCAGCCTGTTTTATCTGCCGATGGGGAAGAAATAAACTGGGTAAATTATAAAACCGGCATAAGTGGCATAACGTTTAAAATGGATGTAGATAACAGGCAAGCAACCATTCAGATACGCTTATCGCAGGTAGATACCACCTTACAAAAGAAACACTATAACCAGTTTTTGCAACTGAAATCAATGCTACAATCGGAACTGAATGAAGAATGGCAATGGCAACCTATGACTGCTAATGAAGATGGCAGAATAGTCAGTACCATAGGTATGCAGCTTTCGGGGGTTTCTATTCACAGAAGTGAGGATTGGCCGGCAATTATATCTTTCCTGAAACCCAGGATTGTGGCGCTTGATGCATTTTGGAGCAACGCTAAGTATTCTTTTGAAAACATAGTGTAACACTGCATACGTTGGCTTTATTTTTATAATACTATTGTCTATGAGAATCGCTACATACAATGTAAATGGGGTAAATGGTAGGCTGCCGGTATTATTACGTTGGTTACAAGAAACAACACCCGATATAGTATGCCTTCAGGAATTGAAAGCTCCACAGGAAAAATTTCCAGAACAGGCCATTGCAGAATTGGGGTATAACGCCCTGTGGCATGGACAAAAAAGCTGGAATGGGGTAGCTATATTGACAAAAGATGCTGACATAACAGAAATACGTAAGGTATTGCCGGGGGACACCGAAGATACTCATAGCAGGTATATAGAAGCTGAGGTAAACGGGCTTATTATTGGTTGTCTTTACTTGCCCAATGGAAACCCGGCACCAGGACCTAAGTTTGATTATAAACTGAAATGGTTTGAACGGTTACAAGTACATGCAGCAGAGCTTATGGAGTCTAAAAAGCCTGTAATACTTACCGGCGATTATAATGTGATGCCTACCGAACTGGATGTATACAAACCTGAGAAATGGGTGAACGATGCCTTATTTCGACCTGAAACAAGAGACGCATTTCAAAAGTTAATGTCTCAAGGCTGGACTGATGCCATCCGCACCCTTTACCCTGATGAAAAAATATACACCTTCTGGGATTACTTCCGGAATGCCTATGGCCGTGATGCCGGACTGCGAATAGACCATTTTTTATTGAGCCCCAAAGTGGCAAAAAAATTGACAGCCGCAGGTGTGGATAAGCATGTACGTGGCTGGGAAAAAACCAGTGATCATGCACCTGTATGGATAGAATTAAAAGATTGATTCTACTTCAACATTTTAAAGGCATTCATTACGGCCTGATGGCCTATAGTTGCATGATCTTCATCAGGCAGATAATCAAAATAGCATTGGATATGCTTGTTGTTTGATTGTTTCAGTTTGTCAGCCAGCACATTTGCATCTACTTCCATCACACGTGGTGGGCTACCGGGTGTTATACCTTCTTTACCTACACCAACATATATACTTGTGGTTTGCGATACCGCCGGCACAGCCTTATTTAGCAAAGAACCATTATCCCACCACAAGCTGGGGCTTATAATAATGTATTTATTAAACAGGCCTGGTTTTTTAAATAGCATTTCTGTAGCCAGCAATCCACCTAATGATTGGCCAATAAGCGTACGTTCATTATTTGTCTTATATGCCCTTTTTATGTACGGTTGCAGTTCTTTCTCAATAAATGCTATAAACTTATCAGAATGCCCTGCCGCCGGATATTTCTTTTTATCATCTTCTACAGTGGTAGGAAATGTAAAGTCTCTCAACCTGTTTGTATTAGCTATTCCCACTACTATCGATTTAGGTATTTTGTTGACCCACGGAAAGGTGTTGTATTGCACCAAACCGGCTACATGTATAAAGTCCTCATCGGCACCACCATCCAGCAGGTATATAACAGGATACAAGGTGGTTGAGTCAGGAGCATATCCTTCTGGAAGGTATATATTCAGTGTTCTTGTTTCTTTCAGTATGTCTGAATGTAAAGAATCAATAACGCCCAATACAAAAGGACGCTGGGCCGCAGCAAATGTGCTAACGAGTGTAAAAAATAAGGCAGATATGAAATAGCGTATCATTGCAATGGTTTGTGCAATGATACGCACAATTATTATTTCTTCTTTTTAATGGTATTCGCGTGCTTTACGGGTTGCGGTTTAGGTTTTATGGTGGCCTCCTGCAGCGTATGAAATTCAAATGTTGTTATCAATTGAGACAACTTTGTAAACAATGCACTGCTGCGCATATACAATATCATCATAGGAAACATCTTGAAGAAGCCCCTTTTAGCAGTAGTGATATTAAACCATGTGGTTAGGTAGCTAAGCAATGGCATGCCAAAGTATATAATGGCAATGCCGAACAACATGAATATAGCTTCTTTACTGAAACGTCTGAAAAATATAATATCAATAACAAGGATAAGCAGGAAGATATAAATAAAGTAGCCATAGAGTGCTATATTATCTCCTCCAAACAAAAGCTGAGAATTCATCCCGCTCAGCCAATCAAAATATATCGACAGTGGTTGGGGATTCAATTGTTCTCCTACATCAATACCTACCGGTAAATAATTTTTCACGAAGATATTTACCCATACATAGTAAAAAATAAAAGGAATAGCACCCATCAACACAACACTATATCCTATTCGTAGGAATGGTTCTTTTCCTTTCCACATATGGTAGGCCAGTAGCGGTGCCGATAAGGCAATAAATACCAGCGTATCCAACCTTATAAAGGTAGCGAGGCCATACATGAGGCAACTGAAAAGAAATAAGTTGTACTCTTTTGTCACGATATATTGGTATATATAGTAAAAACCTATGAAGAAGAGTATCATATTACTATAGTCCCAAAGAATGATATACGTATAACCGTACACCTCCGGTATTGTCAGGAAGAATAGCATAACGATACCGGTAAGGAAAGGGTGCAGTTTTTCCCTTACGAGGCTGTAAAGCCATACAGAAAAACAGATATACATTATACTAAGCCATACCTGGCCAAATGGATGTACCAGTAACTTATATATTATCTGAAGATCGGTAATGAATGGTGGTTTCAGGAGGTTGGGCGTACTTTCCAGCAGGTTTACGCTCCATACAGAATTATTGATGGTATGCTCCTTAACAGCATATTCAGCCAATGCTTCCGGGCCGGACATTACATCACGGGCATTGGGCGGATAATAGTAGCAACGCCATAAACTGGGAACCGCTAATGCTATGAACAGTACAATAAAAAGCAATTCATAGATTGGCGGAAACTTTATTTTCATTTGCTTGAATACCCCAAAATCATAACGCTTTATTACGAATATATTTAGCAGTAGGGTAGCAGCACATATAAAAATGATCACATTGCTTTTTGTAATGGGCATGTGAAACATTTCAATCAGCATTGGCAACAATGAAAACACTACAATGCCAATGATAGACGACACAGCAAAACTTATTAGCGGACGCAGTTTTACCTTAAACATGGCCAATATACCACGACCCGCTAAAAACTGCGTAACGATAAGAAATAATAAACCTGGTAAATTCATATTATTTATTTGGCAATCGATTTATAGATATTTAGAACCCTGGCAACATCTGCACTGTCTTTCAATTTCTCAAATACAAAATTCTTTCCTTCAAATATGATACAGCAATTCGCTTTATACTTGTCTTTGGAATCAACAGTCGTGGTTTTTAATCCTGAATAGTAATAGAATACAACAGGTTCCGGTATTGAAATAGACTGCCCGAAACGCTGATAATATGAGGGTGGTGGTAATAGTATAAGCGGGTCTTTTATTTTTAACGACTTTATATGTTCCCGGATACCGGTTGTAGCAGTGTAGATGCCGCCCCATCTTATTTTCTTCCGTTCCTCATAGCTCATACGGTCCATGTGGTCATAAATTTCCTCGTTAAATGCCAGTATGCGTTCATCCATCCATGAGTTATAAAAATCCAGCTTAAAATAAATAGTTATAACGAGGATTCCAGCGGCTAGCAATAATAGTTTTCGGCTATTCATTGGTTATAAGTAAATTCAAGATTCTGACGTGGATACAAGATAAAAAGTTAGTGGAAAAATAAATATTTTTCTCTAAAGGGTTTGGTACTCAAAATATTATAAAAAATAAAGCCGCATAACGATGCGGCTTTATAAATTCATGTGACTTAACCTAGTTATTATCCGGCGCTTTCTCTATCAGGTCCATAAACTGATCCAGCTTGGGTGTTACAATAATTTCTGTACGCCTGTTCTTCGTTTTGCCGGCCTCATTGTCATTACCCGCAACCGGGTTATACTCACCCCGGCCACCGGCAGTCAGGCGCTTAGGGTCAACACCATATTGCTCCTGCAATGCCATAACGACCGATGAAGCACGCAAAGTACTCAGGTCCCAGTTGTTGCGTATATTAGGGCGACTGATAGGCACATTGTCCGTATTGCCTTCTACCAGCACCTCATAATCCTTATAGTCTTTTATGATTTTTGCTATTTTGCTTAGCGTTTCCCCGGCTCTGTCAGATATCTGGTAATCTCCGGTTTTATATAGCATATTGTCTGACAAGGATATATATACCACACCTTTCAGCACTTTTACATCCACGTCTTTCATTTCATCACGGCTTAAAGAGCGTGTCAGGTTATTCGTTAGCACCATATTTAGTGAATCGCTCTTGTTCTTAAGGTTCACCAGGTGCTGTATGTATTTGTTCGATGCATTTATTTCATCCACCAGCTTAGAAATGTTCACGCTTCCCTGGCTGGATGCGGTAAGGCATTTATCCAACGCGTCCTGCAGTTGTTTTAGGTTAGTACGTTCAGCCGCCAATTGCTCTTCTAATCCTGTTACGCGTGTGCGTGCAGCAGTCAGGTCACCTTGGCACTGGTTCAGCTCATCATTCTTGTTCTGAGAAGTTTTTTGCAGGCCATTGTAGCGCGATTGCAGTTCTTTGTATTTTTTCTGGCTCACACAGCCCATTGACATCAGGCTTATTGCCAGTACAGCAGCAGATGGTATCGTGTATTTCATAAGTGTACCTCTAATATTGTTGATAACTAAGATAGCTATTTTTCAATATGGTGCTGCTAACCAGCATCAGCAATATCTATGTTTAACGTTTCCTTTATTTAAAAATACCCGGCTGTGGTGCCGGGTATTAAACATACTTACCTAAAACAAACAAGTTCTAAGCCGGTTGCATTTCCGTACTAATAGCTATCCTATTCCATGCATTGATGGTGACGGCCGCCATCAACAGCGCAGCTATATAGTTTCCATCGAAGTATTTAGTAAGTTCATCATAGGTGGCATCTGATACTGTATTGCTTATGTGCGTTACTTCTTCAGTTAGTGCTAATATGGCTTTCTCTTCGGGTGTATATAAACCCTTCACTTCGCGCCATGCATTCAGCAAGTATATACGTTGCTCGGTTTCGCCATCCTTGCGCGCTTCCTTAGTATGCATATCTATACAAAATGCACAGCCGTTTATTTGCGATGCCCTTATTTTTACTAAGTGCTTATGAATAGGCGACAAGCCTGAACTATGCAGGTACTTCTCTAAGCTCATCATGGCCATGTAAGCTTCCGGTGCTATCGTTGCGATGTTAACTCTGTTGCTCATTGTTATTTGTTTTTGATAGCACAAAGGTGCAGTAAGTAATACTCTCAAAAAATGAAACCAGTTTAAGAAATCGGCTATCGCTTCGCCCTTATCTTACTCATAAACTGTGGTGTGAAACCCAGGTAAGATGCCAGCATATATTGGGGCACCCGTTGCAAAAAGCCGGGAAATGATTCGACAAAGAAACGATAGCGCTCTTCATCACTCATCATATTGATGAAGTTGACACGTCGTTGGTAAGCCACCAATGCACGCTCTGCTATCATGCGGGTATAGCTTTCGTAGGCAGGTACGGTTTTAAATAACGCATCGCGTTCTGCAGCCTTTATATATATAAGTTCGCAGGCTTCTATAGCCTGCATATAGTATTCGGTAGGCTGCCCGGTTATAAAGCTATCGTTATCCGTCACCCACCAGTTCTCTATGGCAAAAGTGGTTATTTTTTCAGTATCCTTTTCATCCATAAGATACATACGCACCAATCCCTTCTTTACAAAATAATGGTCCTTGCATACCTGCCCTGGTTTCAGCAGTATCTCTTTGCGCTTCACTTCTTTCTTATACAGGTAGGGCTCCAGTGCCGCTGCATCGGCATCGGCAAAGGCTACATACTTGCGTATATGATTGTAAAGCGCGGTGTACATTGGCTTCAAATATAGGGCAATAATATTCTCAATCGCATGCTATACCTTCGCGCATCATGTTGCGGTTGGTCTTATCCATTGTTTTGTTATTATTATCACTGCTATGCTTCTGGCGGGCACCTATGCTGTACTTGTGGTATATGGCCATATTGGTTACAGAATTCTGGTGGATGTTTGCAGGTGTGTCATTAGTATTGGTGATGGTGAAATGGGGGAATCCTGCTTATTACACAGCCGGCACGGTAGTAAGTATTGTGGCAATGCTGGTGTTTCTATCTACCGTAGTCAGGGCAATGCTGGTAGCCAAAACGATAGATACGGATTTCAACAGCGCATACAATACCACAAGCGATAAGCCATCGAACCCATACAGTATATGGCGCACTTTCAATGGATTAAGCGATAAGCAGATAACACCCGTAGCACATACCTATACCAGCTACGATGATAAGGCACTCAGCCTCGATTTCTATGCAGCACAGTCATCGGGTACTCATTCATTGGTAATAGTGATACACGGCGGCTCGTGGAGTGGGGGTGATAACAAACAGCTACCCGAACTGAATACGCATCTTGCCAAGCAAGGTTATCATGTGGCCAGTATCAATTACAGGCTGGCGTCTCAAAAACATTTCCCCGCACCTATAGAAGATGTAGCTGCTGCTATACGCTACCTGAAATCGAAAAGTACAGAGCTATATATAGATACCAACCGCATCGTATTACTCGGCCGTTCGGCTGGTGCGCAGATAGCCATGATAGCCGGTTATACACTGCAAGACCTATCTATAAAAGGTGTTATCAATTACTATGGGCCGGCAGATATGATATGGGGTTATC
>CABHOP010000090.1 GCA_902168085.1 uncultured Bacteroides sp. | reverse complement strand
ACCATATACTAAATTTAATAAAATTTAGCGATTAGTGCATCATCGGAATGTTAATTCCTGTTTTATACAATTATATTTGTTTTTGGCATCCTTGTTGCGATGATGGAGGAATTGAATTGTGGCATGCTGCAGAATTAGAATTTTGAAACAACTATGCGTTTAAGCTTAGAGAAGCTGATACCCGTACCACTTAAAGACCGCATAAACGAATACAACTCGTGGATATGGAACCAGGAGCTGGTATTTAATAGCGGTGAGCGTATAAGTATACAGGCACCATCAGGAACAGGGAAGACCACGCTGATACACTTCCTGTACGGGCTGCGAAAAGACTACGAGGGCAAGATATACTGGAGCGCCTTTAACATGTCGGCCATTAATGCAGAGCAGCTATCGCAGATACGCGCATCGTATGTGAGTGTGATATTCCAGGATATGCGCCTGTTTCCCGAACTGACGGCATGGGAGAACCTGGAAGTGAAACGCAGGCTGACCAATACGGTATCGGAATATGATGCAGAGAAATGGATAGAACGGCTGGGGTTGAAAGATAAGCTGGACAGGCCGGCGCGCACCCTATCGTACGGTGAGCAGCAGCGTGTGGCTATAGTACGGGCATTGCTGCAACCCTTTGAATGGCTGATAATGGATGAACCTTTCAGCCACCTGGACCATGCCAACCGCCAGCGGGCCATAGCGCTGATACGCGAAGTGGCCGACCGTCACAGGGCGGGCATCATCCTTGCCGACCTGGAAGACAATGATTTTTTCACCTATAGCCGGAAACTACTGCTGTGAAATCATTACAACAAAAGACATTATTACGAAAGCTATTATTACGCCACCGCAGCAACAACCGGCTGTGGGCGGCACTGATAGCGCTATGCATAGGCACTACCCTGCTATTGTTATCTGTACTGATTTGGTGGAACTTCAGAGAGATATTAAGCGGACGTGGCAGTAACGATAGCCTTGGCAGCACTTTTCTTACAGTGGGTAAGAAAGTAACCAATGAAAAGATGGGGCGGCCGGAAATGACCTTGTTCAGTCCACAGGAAATAGATGCCATGCAAGGCGCACCACAGGTGCAAGATGTGGGTGTGCTGACATCGAACCGTTTTCCCGTATGGGCTACACTGAATACGACCGTGGCATTTTCAACCGAAATGTTCCTGGAAGCAGTGCCCGACAGGTTTATCGACAACCGACCTGTAGATTGGATATGGACACCGGGGAACCGGACGGTACCTATCATTGTATCATCTGAATTTCTGAACCTGTATAACTATGGTTTTGCCCTGAGCCAGGGATTGCCGCAACTATCGCAGGCATCCATACAATCGCTGGCATTTGATTTGAAGATAGGCCGCGGCCAATTGGAGGAAACCTATAGCGCGCGTGTAGTAGGTTTTTCAGACCGCATCACATCGGTACTGGTGCCGCAAGCATTTGTAGACTATGGCAATAAACTGTTTACAGGCCGCGAAAGCTTTCCGCCATCGAGGCTGATACTGAAAGTAAAAGATCCGTCGGATAAATTATTCATCAACTATTTAGAAACGCGCGACTATACCACTAATGCCGAGCAACTGCGCTGGAACAAGCTGCGCACCGTGGTGGATGCCGTAGCATCGGCAACGGGATTGCTGGCTATATTGCTAATGGGTATTGGCACGCTGGTATTCATCCTATTCATAGAATTAACCATTGCCCGCGCGCAGGAATCGATGGCACTGCTGATGCAACTGGGCTATAGCCCGCGCTACCTGGGGCGCTTTATGCTGCGCCGTTTTCTGCCACTGATGCTGGCTGCACTGGCACTGGCTATGTGGCTGGTGATGATAGCGCAGTATATGGCTGCCGATAAGCTAAAGAAGATGAATTTAACGTTGCCGCATGTGCCCGGATGGCAGGTGTGGGCAGCACTGGGTGTGAGTGCACTTGTTTTGATAGCCTTCGTAAGCAGGGCTATTACGCGTGCCATTAAGTGATTACACTGCATCCGTCTTTGAGGCAGTAGCGTGCACTTGCCCGCCCCTATATTTAGGGACGTTCTTTTATTCGCCCAGCTTTTGTGCTTTACTGTTTATTTCTTTTATCACATGGTCCAGCTCGGCAGTGGTGGCTTGTATGCCGTCCAGTATTTGCTTGTTGGTAGGGTCGTTAGGGTCATTATGATTGAACAACTGTGCCAGCCCCTGTATGGTTGTGACGTGATTGCGCACCTTGTGCGATTGCAGCCAGGCTATTTCTTTTAGCTGCCTGTTCTGATGTTCTACCATTTCCTGGTGCTGCCGTTCCTCTGTAATATCGCGAGAGAAGCAACTGACACCCACTATATTTTTATCCTTATCGTATATAGGGCTGAAATTGATCTCAGAATACGTGATATGGCCGTGCGTTTCATTTTTGATAGTGCTACGGTATGCCTTTCCTTCAAATGCAGGTTGGAGATAGCTTTCCCACGATTTCATCAGGTCTTTACTAAAATCGCTTTCCGTCACTTCCTGCTGTGTTTTGCCTGTCATGGCATATATGTAATCCCAAAAGGGCTTATTAGCATCAATGATCTGCATGTTTTTATCTATCGACCATATGATATCTTGTGTATTGTTAATGATAGCACGCAGCTTTTCCTGCTCGTTCTGAAGTTTTTCACTTGCTATTTTCTGTGCTGTAATATCCAGTAAATAAACGACTAAACCTTCGCTGGTGGGATAGGCATTGATAGAAGCCCAAAGATCATAAGTAGGGACGTATTCTTCAAAATGCACACTTACTTTTTCGGCAACCGCACGATGATACTCATGATATAATTTCAGGCTTTTCGCATTGGGGAATAAGTCCCAGGCTTTTTTCCCCAGCAGCTCTTCTTTGGGATGCCTTAATATGCGTTCCGATTCTTTATTTACAAAAGTAAATTCCCAATTACTATTCAATACATACAAGCCATCGGTAATGCTTTCCCAAACTTTCTGCATCTGCCTGGCTTTACGACTTGCCTCCGCTTCTGCCCTTACTTTATTCTCTACATCTATGGCCATTACCATGCTTGCATTCTTTCCTTCAAACGTAGTGGAATGGGCGTAGATATGCACATGGAATATCTCCCCATTCTTACGGATGTGTCGCCAGGTGCCGGCATCGAAATAAGAATCGGGCAGGCTGCCGGACAGGAATTTGAATCTTTCCCAATCTTCTTCAGGGCGTATATCCAGCGCAGTCTTTGACAGCATTTCATCGCGGGTGTACATGTATTGACTCAGGGCTGCATTGTTCACAGCCAGGAAACGGAAAGTTTCGGTTTCATATATGTATATCGGCACGGGGTTTTCACTGAACAAACGCGAGTAGTTTGCGGCCACGCGTTGCCTTTCGACAGCAAATGTGATTGCCTTGCGCAGGCTGCGCGCATCTATCTCTTCTTTTACCAGGCAATCTTGCGCACCTTGTTTTATAGCGTAGGTAGCCGTAGCCCCATCATCGTATGCCGTAAGCACAATAATGGGTGTATATGGAAAAACGTCCTGTATGGTTTTAAGGCATTCTTCTTTAGAAACCGGGCAATTATTAATATCGGCAAGTATGAGATACAATGGCTCCCGCCCATAACGGTGTATATCCGTAACGTTCGTAACACGGATGATATTATCCGGCGGATACCCGGCCGTTTCCAAATAGTTCGCTAAACGCGCGAATGCATCTTCGTCGTTTTCAAGTAAAAGGATCTTTGTATTCATCTCTTATCTACGCGGTCTTTTACTTTGCATTAAGTGTTGATCTTCCTGAACAAAATAACAAGAATAAATAACACGTGCAATACCAAAAAACACATAATACTGCGCTTGGCTTAAGTTTTAAGTACTTAGCTATTATGTTGCTGATTGTATTTGCAAAACTGATAGGTATAATTGCCGGGGTACTTACCGGGTCATCGTTGCTGCCACAACTCGTTAAAATATTGAAAGAGAAGAAAGGCGGCGATATTTCCATCGTGATGCTGTTATGCCTGCTCTGCGGGCTGGCCTGCTGGGTATGGTATGGCATATTGCAGGAAGACTGGCCTATCATCATCACAAATGCTTTTTCACTGGTTACGAATAGTGCCATTATTGTAATGACCATCTACTATAAACAGAAATAAACAGCTATTCCGCACCCAGCTTTTTTAAATCTTCATTGTCGAGTACCCTTTGCGTGTGGCCATTCTTTGCCAGGTGTATCATGGCCCGTGCCAATACATCGGCCCGGATGACACCGGATGGGGAAAGGAAGCCAATAATAGGTAATAACGGACGAAATAATTTGTAGAGAAAATGCTGGCCGGGATTATCGTGTACGGGCCATATGGCGCCCGGTCTTGCCATATGCAGGCTGCCAAATGATAGTTTAGACAGGTCGTTCTCGGTTTTACCTTTTATACGGGCAAATATTTGCCGGCTTTTCTCTAATACATCGGCACCCTCGCCGCTAAGGAATATAAAGTCGATACCGGGGTTGGCATGCAACATAGCCTGTGCTGCCTTTACTGTGTACATGTGTGTAATTACCTCATACTGTTCTTCATTTACCTGCTGTGAAGAAACACCCAGGCACCAGATGCAGGCATCGTGCGATTTGAAAATACTATCGAGCCCTGTATAATCGAGAAAGTCTTTATGAATGACCGTAGTGAGCTTGGGGTGTGCCACATCGGACTGTCGCCGGCAGATAGCAGTAACGGCCGTGACCGTATCATCCTTCAACGCCTGCCTTATCACCTCTGAACCCGCAGTTCCCGTAGCTCCTGTTACTATCAACTTCATAATACTTAAAGTTCGTTAAAAACTTGATGCCAAACAGGTGCGCAGCATCATGGCACTATTTTATTGAGGCATTATAAAAAGAAGTTATAATGAAAATTTTAGGCGGTATACTATTGGCAATAGGCATTTTGATGCTGATAATTAATGGATTCAACTTCACGACGAAAGAAGAAGTGGCCCAGCTTGGCCCCATAGAAATAAACAAAGAAAAAGAGCACAGCGTAAACTGGCCTATGTATATAGGTGGTGTAGTGGCCGTAGCAGGTGTGGGCCTGCTGATACTCGGGGCGAGAAACAAATCATAAATGACACAAACAATCGTCTGGAAGGGATTGATATATCCATCAATGGAGTGTTGCTGTATTGCCTATGGCGAAAGTGGCATTACAGTGCGGGGCACCATTGTGGGTTGCGATGAAGGACGGCCCTTTAACATAGATTATGCCATAGACCTGCAAGCCAGCTGGCAGATAGGTTCCTTCAGTATTCAAAACAACCTTTCGCCGCAGCTGGACCTGCAAACATTTGTAACCGATGATAACGGTAACTGGTATAATAGTGCCGATAACACCATGGTAGCAGAAGGCTGCGAAGCTATAGATATATCGCTGACGCCTTTTACCAATACGCTGGCCATCCGCAAACTAGCCTTACAACCGGGAGAAACAGGTGAAATAAAAGTATTATATGCAGATATACAGGCATATAAGCTATATGCTACCCGCCAGCATTACACCCGGCTGACGGAAGACACCTACCGCTTTAGCACCGAAGATGGCAGCTTTATGGCAGACATAACGGTGGATAGTGATATGACCGTCACATATTATAACCAGTTATTTGAGCGGGTTTCCTGCGGGTAATACCCATTCTATTTTTTCTACATATCCACATTCCCGATTGGGTTTAGAGAAGTTAAGTACCTGATTTTGATTGCAGCGGCTATCTTTGCAGCCAAAGCAGGAACAGAGATGGCAGAACAATTGAATCAATACACGGAAGATAGTATACGGTCGCTGGACTGGCGTGAGCACATCAGGCTGCGCCCCGGTATGTATATAGGCAAGCTGGGGGATGGCAGCAGTATGGATGATGGCATCTACATACTGATAAAGGAGGTGATAGACAACTGTATTGATGAATACACGATGGGCTATGGCAAACGTGTAGAGGTAAAAATAGACAAAGGCAGTGTTACCATACGCGACTATGGACGCGGCATACCGCTGGGTAAAGTGGTGGACGTGGTGAGCAAGATAAACACCGGTGCGAAGTATGACAGTAAAGCCTTCCAGAAATCGGTAGGCTTGAACGGTGTGGGTACGAAGGCGGTGAATGCGCTGAGCAGCTATTTTAAAGTGGCGGCCTTCAGGGATGGCAAGATGAAAGAAGCGGAGTTTGAAAAAGGTGTACTGATAAAAGAGCATAAAGAAACCACCACTACCGAAAACAACGGTACGCTGGTGACCTTTACGCCCGATGACAGCGTCTTCAAGCATTATCATTTTATAAATGACTACATAGAAAACCAGGTATGGAACTACTGTTTTCTGAATGCAGGACTACAGATAAACCTGAACGGCCGGAACTATGTATCGAAAAACGGGCTGCTGGACCTGCTGCAACGCAAAACCAATCTCGAAACATGCCGCTACCCTATCATCCACCTGAAAGGGAATGATATAGAAGTAGCCATCACCCACACGGGCGACTATGGCGAAGACCTGTACTCATTTGTGAATGGCCAGCATACCACGCAAGGTGGTACCCACCAGGCAGCATTTCGAGAGGCCTTTGTGAAAGTAGTACGTGATTTCTACAAGAAAGACTATGATGCTACAGACATCCGCCAGAGCATCTGCGCGGCGATATCTGTACGGGTACAAGAACCGGTGTTTGAATCGCAAACGAAAACCAAGCTGGGTTCGCAATATGTATCGGAAGGCGGGCCGAGCATGAAGTCTTTTGTGCTGGACTTCCTGGCCAAAGAGCTGGATAACTACCTGCACAAAAACAGCAGCGTGGCAGATGCGCTGAAGAAACGTATAGAACAAAGTGAGCGTGAGCGCAAAGAACTATCGGGCATACGCAAGCTGGCCAATGAACGCGCGAAGAAAGCCAACCTGCACAATAAGAAACTGCGCGACTGCCGCATACACCTGAATGCAGAACCACCCAACAAAGGCAAAGAAGAATTTCAGCAGAAGCAACTGGAAAGTACCATCTTCATAACCGAGGGTGATAGTGCGAGTGGTAGCATTACCAAGAGCCGTAATGTGGAACTACAAGCAGTATTCAGCCTGCGGGGTAAGCCGCTGAACTGCTACGGGCTGACAAAGAAAATAGTGTACGAGAATGAAGAGTTCAACCTGCTGCAACATGCGCTGAATATAGAAGAAGGCTTGGATGGCCTACGCTACAATAACATAGTAATTGCCACCGATGCCGATGTGGATGGTATGCACATCCGCTTGCTTATCATGACCTTCTTCCTGCAATTCTTCCCCGACCTGGTGAAGAACGGGCATGTGTATATACTGGAAACACCACTATTCCGTGTGCGGAATAAGCAGAAGACCATATACTGCTATACGGATGAAGAACGCAGGAACGCCATAGCCGAACTGGGCAGCAAACCGGAGATAACACGCTTTAAAGGATTGGGCGAGATAAGCCCGGAAGAGTTTGCACAGTTTATAGGCGACGATATGCGCAAAGAACCGGTATTGCTGGGACAGGAAACGAAAATAAAAGAACTGCTGGAATACTTTATGGGTAAGAACACCCCACAACGCCAGCAGGATATTATTGCCGGGCTGAGGGTGGAAAAAGATCTGGCGGAAGAGCTGACAGCTTAAGGGGCCCCTCCCGGCCTCCCCCAAGGGGAGGAGGTGTGTTTGGGGTTATGTTTATGATATATTTATTATTTAGTACAAAAAGCCGTCATGATGTGACGGCTTTTGCTATTGTAGCGGGCGCTATATCTTCTGCAGCTTTCTTTGTTACGTAGCGTAGTGTTTCTATACATTTACCCGGTTGTTTCCATTCAAACCAGCCAATGACCTTTATGATGAATGCGAAAAACTTTCCTTTGGGTGTAGCAAGATTGGTGGCGAGGTTGGCTATTGCTGCATCGCGCACGGATATGCAGGTGGTGTAATCTACACCTGTTTTACCCGATAATTCTACCGCAAACTGCCATGCACCCTGCCGGGCTGTGTTGATACTGAATTCCACCAGCATTTCATCAAAATTTTTGCCAACGGTATCGAGCAGGAACATCAGTGGCGACAGTTTAAATATTTCCTGTTCCACCACGCTTATCAATGAAGCGAGTACTGCATTAATGGTATTGAAGTCTTTTTGAATGCCGGCAATGGGATACCCATACATCGTTTCTGCAGTCGCAATACCAAGATCGAGGTTGATGTGTGCATTAATACCCAGCAGCAGGTGCTGCATTATGATGCCTTTGTTTTGCGCGGCCTCAAAAGCGATGCGCCAGGATGCTGTTGGCTGTTGCCCCGCGCACCATTGTTTCCATGCATCTATGTAGCGATTGGCAAACAATACATCGAGCCGCTCTATACGTGTGCCATCTTCAAACTCATTATTCGCAATGCCATCCTTTATGCGGCAGGTAACGCGATGATACAATGCAGCAAAATACCCTGCCCTATTATTGGTATCTATGCATTGCTGAATGATACCTTCCAGTTCGGCAATTACTTCATCTATGGTTTGTGATGGCATAAGGTAGATTATTGATACAAATTAATACATTTGGCCAAACCACAGACCAATGAGATATGTAGCAAGGGGAAAACGCATGGAGTATTTTGAGCTTTTTGATGAGCAGGAAAACGTATTAGGACGGCTGGACTTTGATGGTTTTTTCAGGAAAAAAGTAAGCATCAATATAGCCGATGCGCACTATGAAATACACCCTGTAAACTTTTGGCAGAACAAAATAGAAGTGAGCCGTGAGGATGTAGTATGTGCCGAATTGAAATTTAACTGGGCAGGCAATATCATTATAGAAATGACAGATGGCAGGCAGTACTTACTGCGCCCCAATTTCTGGCATACCAAATACACACTTTACACGCGCGAAGAGTTTGGCATCATCACCCTGCAGTCGGACTTCAGCTGGTCGAACATGAGCTTTGAATATGATATAGCAACCGATGATAACTATACAGAAGGCAAAGATGTATTGTTGCTTTTAATGCTGGTATATAGCTACCTGCGCATACGCAGGAATGGCTATGTAGCTGCTACCTAATGTTTTCCATAACAACTGCTGGCATGAATTTATATGCATGTAAATCATGCAGATAAGAACATTAGCCCTTGTTGCTGCTTTATCGATGACAGCTATGAGCTGTATTGAGAACAGCGCGCAGCAACAAACGGAACAAGAACCAAAGTTTGAGAAGATAGCCATCCGGTATCATATGCAGCCGGTGAAAGGAGTAGCACCGGATAGCATAAAGCAATTATTTACCGATGCGCAACTGCCGATAATCATGGCCGTGAACCGCGTGGATAAGAACCATATGCTAAGGGTAGATAGCCTGGTGGTGCCTGATAAATTTGAGAGCAACCTGAACCATTACTCCCCTTTCCCTTACTATGTAGCGGAACTAAGCGATATTCATAAGATCGTATTCTTTTCTTATCCGGCACAGGCATTTGGTGCATATGAAAACGGCAAGATGGTGCGCTGGGGGCCTACCAATATGGGCCGCGAAAGAGACCAGACACCTACGGGGCTTTTCTTTACCAACTGGAAGGCAGAGGAAACCGTGAGCACAGTGGATGATGAGTGGATACTAAAATGGAATTTCAACATAGCTAATAAAGAAGGTGTAGGCTGGCACCTGTATGATATGCCGGGCTACCCGGCATCGCACTCTTGCCTGCGCCTGCTGATAGATGATGCGAAATACCTGTATGACTGGGCCGATGAATGGAAGCTGGAAGGCAATGATCATATTAAAGCATATGGAACACCTGTTATCGTATTCGGCAGCTACCCCTTTGGCGGGCCGAAGCCCTGGTATACATTGGCCACTAATCCCGAGGCATTAGACATCAGCAAGGAAACAATAGCGCAACTGGTAAGTACGCACAAGCAGGAAATACTAAAAAAACAGAAACAACGTGATGCCCTTGCGGTTAATAAACAATAATAATAATTCGTTTAACCCTCGTAAGCTAAAGGCAGGAAATATCCTGCCTTTAGCATTGTATGTAAATTGTTAGCTTTATGCGGAAAGCAACTATATGAAGGACGTATTCACAGAAAATGAAACATTTACCGGTACCGACTACAGGACAGAACCATTGCCTAAGGGCGAATATGAGGGCTGTAGCTTTACCGATTGCCAGTTTTCCGGTACAGACCTTTCTGGTTACCTGTTTCGCGATTGCAGCTTTGAGAATTGCGACTTGAGTAATTGCAAGCTGGTGAAAACTACATTGAGCAATATACAATTCAACGGGTGTAAACTATTGGGATTACAATTCAGCAACTGTAATGATTTCCTTTTATCCTTTCGTTTTACAAATTGCCAATTGAATTTCTCTTCCTTCTACCAGCTAAAAATACATGGCACCCATTTTATCAACTGCAACCTGGAAGAAGTAGATTTTGTATCGGCAGAATTGAAAGATGCCAGCTTTGAAGGGTGCAACCTGAATGGCGCCGTATTTGAAAATACCCTGCTTGAAAATGCCGACCTGAGAACGGCCGCGAACTATATGATAGACCCGGAAATAAACCGCATACGCCATGCTAAGTTTTCGATGTATGGCTTACCGGGACTGCTATTCAAATATCATATCGAAATAGAGAATTAATCTACCAGTTCAGTGTAAATCACTTTATCACCCACACGAATCTCCGTAACATGACGCAGCTTGTTATTAAAATCGAGCAGGCTAAAACCATGCCTGTAGTAATAGATATCTACAGGTTTACCTTTACATGCTGTTATATCGGCTAAGGCGATATACTCTAAGCCCCGATTGATATAATAACTATTGCCGCTATCGACTGATGTGTACAGAGATATATCATGAGTTGATTCGCCGCCAAAGGCATGATGGAGTATACCGGTGACTTTAATGGAGCGTTCACGCTTGCTTTTGCCGGGAATCATGGAAGTAGCAAAGCTGGTGAACAGCAAGGCTATAGCCAACACAAATACAACCCCTGCAATCAGCGTAATACTTTTAAGAATTTTCATACCCTTTAAAAACGCAGAGAAAATCGAATTATTGCTATATGAAAATGCTGAATTAATATTCCCGTAACAGCGCCTTAATATTCAGCCGGCACCTTTGTGTAGCATACAGAGAATCATATCACTCATTCCGTATAGCCCATTTGCCTTAAAACATTTCCAAACCATCCATACAAGGCTTGTATATGCAAGCCTTGTTTTTATCTCCACATTCTGCGTTCGCCCAGTATGCGTACCGGCCTGTAGCGTTTGGTCTTTTTAAGACCAAAGCCCTCTATCGCATGCTTCTGAATATGCGCTATAGCCTCTTCAACCGAATCGGTAAACAGGAATAGCTCCGGATCCTTATCTGCAATCGTTTTATTCTTTACCATGTTCTGCACATGCACATACAAGTCGCGGTGATATTCTTTACCCATCAGCACAATGGGAAACTTCTGAAACTTGCCTGTTTGTATCAGGGTGATCGCTTCAAAAAACTCATCGAGTGTACCATAACCACCGGGCATTACGATGAAGGCGTAGGAATATTTGCTGAGCAGTGTTTTGCGCACAAAGAAGTATTCGAAATCGACCCAATGATCGAGGTATGGGTTTGGTTTTTGCTCTTTAGGCAGCACAATATTGCAGCCCAATGAAAAACCACCGGCTTCCTGCGCGCCACGGTTGGCCGCTTCCATAATACCGGGGCCGCCACCCGTCATTACAGCAAAACCGATTTTAGAAACCTCGGCCCCTACCTCGCGTGCCAATTGATAATAAGGGTGCGACTCGTCGAAACGGGCGGAACCGAACACGGTGACACACGGCCCCACAAAATGCAGCTTCCTGAAACCATGGATAAACTGCTTCATTACCTTGAAAAGGAACATCAACTCTTTCCACCGCGAACTGGGACCATCTAAAAAAACCGCTTCCTGTTTTGAGCCTACCGGGGTAAAATTCTTGCCATTTAATTCTTTGTCCATAAAAAATCCCTTAATATCTAAGATACAAGGGATTTTGTCATTGTACTAAACTAAAACTTTCTAATATGCTATGATTACCATTGCACTGTCAGGTAATCGGCATAGCCGGTAGTGCCTGCCAGTGTTATAAATCCTGTCTTTGAGCCGTATAAATTCTGTGCGGGTATTTCAAAAAGTTTGGTACCGTTTACATATCCCAGCCAATAATTACCCACTTGTTCAAACTCTATATTATTCCAACCGGTGAGGATGGCAGCATTATACTGCCAGTCGATAATGGTCTTTACAGGCGTGCTGGCATTGCCTTCCCTATACACCGCAAAGTATCCCTGGTCATCTATAAAGAAAGAGTAACCGTAGTCGCTGTTGGATACACCAAAGGCAATACCCATAGCATTATTGGAACTGATGCGCGATTGTATTAAAAAATCGCGGTTCACATTCACGCCCGTATTGATGGCTACCGTATTGGTACCCTCACCGGGAGGGTTGTATTCATACTTCAGCCGGCCACCACCTACACTTACATAAGCATCGTTCGATGCATCACTGAAAGACCAGTTGTGCGCATCGTAATCGAAATTATCATCAAATATATTCTGATACCCTATCGGTTGCTGGGTATTAGGGTTGGTTTCGTAATATTCATTTTTTATACAGGAAGTAAGTAACAGGCTACCTGCCAATACCAGTGCTAATGTCTTAAGTTGTTTCATCGTCGTCATCTTGTTAAACAGATAAGGCAACAAGTATGCCATAGCTAAATGACGTAAACATGTATTAACAAGGTTATAACAATATTGATAACGGGTAGTGGCACAGTATTTTAAAGTATAGGGAAAACTAACTGCTATGGACAAGCTGGAATTAAAAGGAAAATGGAACGAACTGAAAGGAAAGGTAAAACAAGCCCATGCCGACCTGACGGACGATGACTTGCGATATGAAGAAGGTAAAGATGACGAACTGCTGGGCCGCCTTCAACAGAAGCTTGGAAAAACACGCGATGAAGTGGTAACATGGCTTAAATCTTTAGGATAGCCTGTATAAGGGGTCACCGGAAACAGCCTACCCGTTTTGGATAGGCTGTTTTTTATTCTTTTGCACCTGCGCCTTTGAACTGGTGGTGTGTTTCTTTGAATAGCACATTAAAAGTAGTGAGCGACCCATATACGCCACTGACGTACTGCTGCAAGTCTACCTTTTCTTCAGGTGTCAGCACCTTATGCGCATTTATCTTTTGCTCTATCAGGCGCATGCGGTCGCGTACCATTACTATTTTGTGAAAGAAGGTTTCGAGCGGCACTTCTTTGCTTTGGGTATCATCACCGGGCTTCAGTATCAGCGTACCATTGTTCCAGCGGTTGCCCATAGGCACTATCTGCATTTCGTGCAGGCGGCGCTCCAAGATATTATCCAGTGCCTGTTCAATATCAGATAACGTAATGCCCGCCGCCTGGCCTTCGGCAGTAGCTTCGGTGGCCTGTATTATTTTCAGTTCGTAATCTTTATTGATGCTTTTGGCTGCATTCTGCGATTTGAACCAGATAGTATATGTTTCGCTTGATACATCTACCACCACGCCTTTGCCAAAGTGCGGATGTTCTACACGGGAGCCTATTCCTAAGGTTGTTGTTTCCATAGCCCTAAGATAAGGAATGTAGCTATTTCGTATCGTCTGTACGGGTGTGATCTTCAAGAAACTGCGTCATCTGCCGGATGCATTCATCCAATTCGGCAGTAGATTCGTGCAGGTAAGAGAGTATTTTCTGCAGGTCTTTTATATTTTTCTCTTCATCCACCAATTGCACGAGACCCAGTATAGTGGCTACCGGTTTCCTCAGTTTGTGCGAGAGGTCGGAAACGAGATATTCCATCATTTTTATATAATTCTCCTTCTGCTGCTGCAACTCATGCTGTGCAGTTACATCTTTGGCAAATACGGCGATACCGAATATCTTTTTGCTTTCATCCAGCAGGGGGAAGACATGCAATTGTGTATGCCCGCGAAACATACTCTCTGTGCCGAAATCGCTTTCAAAAATGACCCTTTCTCCTTTTATAACCCTTTGAAAAACACTCATGCCTAACCCTACATCTTCATTAACACGCACATAGCGGGTCATAGGCGTCCCTATTTTTATATCGACACCATACCTTGTCTTCATAGAGCGTTTGTGTGCAGGGTTGAAAAGGATATAACGCATCTCCAGGTCGAGCGCAAAGATCATATCGTTGTTATTCTCGATGATAGCCTTCAGGATAGCCTGGTTGGCATATACACGAGAGGACAATTCCATAATAGGCGTGATATTCCTGTTTACTATCAGCACCTTATCATCGCCCAGGTATGAAAACTGGGCTTCGTTGTGCCGGGTTTTGAGTGGTGTTTTTACCTCGTACTGGTAAACGTGGGTATTCTTTGTTTCAAGCGTGGTCTTAATATTCTCAAGGAAGGACTTAACCAGTTCAGGGTCATCAGGGTACAGGTCTTTTATGGATTTGACATAGCGGGGTGCGCATATTTCGTTATTAAAATCGGCCACGGCACCTAAGAAAACACCATTGCCATCTACAAGGCATATATCACCCGATAAGGCATCGACCAAAGCCCGGGTATAGGCCTCTTCGGTCATTTTAAGATAAGAATAATCGTGTGCCGGCTTGTCCATTATTCAAGTGTTTTAAAATATGGTTTCGCCCGCTTTCCCCTTTGTCTTATAAAATTACGATAATAACCAACATAAAAGCACCGGTGAAAACACCAGTGTTTTTATATCAAAAAGACGCTGCTTTACTTTGCCATCAATAGATAAAACATATAATCGGTCATCGGCGCATCGTGTATGTCGAGATGATGTGCGATCGTAACAACCTGCCCGCGATGATAAGTACCATGCGTAACGGCATGCTGTATCATCTGGTAGCGCGGCGCTTTAAAATCGCCCACATAGGGTATGCTGAAAGGCACTACTTCGTTCAATTCTTCTTCTGTGAGAGCATTAACATCTTCTAAAAACGCCTGTGAATGGCCAATTATATCGTTATACAAATCTTCCATGCTACCGGTGTGCTCGCGGCCATATAAACTATCGTCGGCATTGTGCTGCAGCACGCCCTGCCACCAGTCCTGGGTATTCATGATATGCGTAATGGTTTGCCTGATGCCCTTAAAGCTGGAAAGAACAGCAGTGTCCATCAGGTCTTGCGGGTGCGTACGCAGCCAGTTAACCATTTGATTGACAGCCCAAAGGTTATAGGCCGCATAATCTTTAGCTAAGCCATGGAGTGTTTCCTGTGCGGTGTTGGAAAGTACGTTTTGCATATGTATGTGGTTTTATGATACAAAGAAACATGCAGGTAGTGACAGCCCTGTGTCAGCAGGAATGATAAACTTTTCAATATTTTTCTTGTTGTATGGCGGCAGGCTTTTTTATAGCATAAACCAAGAGACGATAACATGCTCACTTTTAACCAGAACGGTATTTATTGCGCGCAGGCGGATGTGTATATAGACCCGTGGAAGCCGGTGGATAATGCCATTATTACCCATGCACACAGCGACCATGCCCGATGGGGCATGAAGAAGTACCTGGCACATATACACGCAGCACCAGTAATGCGCTACCGCCTGGGACAGGATATAAATGTGCAAACGGTAGATTATAATCAGCCCATTACAATAAACGGTGTGCAAATAAGCCTGCACCCTGCCGGCCATATATGGGGCAGCGCACAGGTAAGGCTGGAATACAAGGGAGAGATATGGGTAGTAAGCGGTGACTATAAATTGGGGGAAGATGGCATTTCTGTGCCATTTGAACCAATACGATGTCATCATTTTATAACTGAAAGCACCTTTGGGCTACCGGTATATAACTTTCCTGACCCGGCAACCGTGCACCATGATATTAATGACTGGTGGCGAAAAAACAGGGAAGAAGGCAAGAACTCTGTGATACTGGGATATGCACTAGGTAAAGCCCAACGCATACATAAACACCTGGACCCAAGTATCGGCAACATCTACACGCATGGAGCCGTAGATAATGTAAACAAACTGTATGAGGCGGCCATTGAGCCGTTGCCCTATGCAAGACGCATTGACAGCAGCATCAACCCGAAAGATATAAAAGGCGATATCATCATTGCCCCTCCATCGGCAGAAAACACGCCGTGGCTGCGCAAACTGCAGCCTTATAAGCTGGGCATTTGCAGCGGCTGGATGCAGCTACGCGGCACACGCCGCAGGCGTGGTGCAGACAGGGGGTTTGTATTATCGGACCACGCAGACTGGGGGCAACTGAACACGGCGATAAAGCAGACAGGAGCAGAGCATATTTATGTAACCCACGGCTATAAATCGGTATACGCTAAATGGCTGCAAGATGCCTATGGGCTGAATGCTACGGAGGTAGAAACACTATATACAGGCGAGCAACTGGACGAACCGGAAACAACAGGAGGGGAAGATGCGGGCATTTAGTGAACTGTTTACAAGAATAGATCAAACGACATCTACCAACGAGAAGATAGATGCACTGGCTGATTATTTTGAACATGCAGACCCTAAAGATGCCATATGGTGCGTTGCGCTATTAACGGGTAAAACACCTAAGCGCACCATAAAATCGGGTGAGTTAAGAGACTGGTGTGCAGAGGTGAGTGGCACACCGGTGTGGCTGCTGGAAGAATCGTACCATGTAGTAGGCGACCTGGCCGAAACCATCAGCCTGCTGCTAAAAGGTAGTGATGGCGAGACATCGCATGCGCTTCATGAAGTTATCAATAGCCTGGTAGCCCTTGAAAATAAAACAGATGAACAACGCAAAGCATACATCACCGGAATGTGGCGACAACTGGGCCGGCAGGAATTGTTTGTTTTCAATAAGCTGATAACCGGTGGCTTCCGCATGGGTGTATCGGACAAGATAACCATAAAGGCACTGGCGAAACGATACAGCATAGACGAAAACATAGTAGCGCACAGGCTGACAGGCAACTGGCAGGCCAATGAAACCGTGTTGGATAGCCTGATGAGCGCAACAGATGATGCGGCAGATATATCGCGGCCCTACCCTTTTTACCTGGCCTATGCATTGGAAACTGCACCCGAGGAGCTGGGCGATGTAAAAGACTGGCAGATAGAACGGAAGATGGATGGGATACGCGGGCAAATCATCGTACGGGATCACCAGCTTTTTGTATGGAGCCGCGGTGAAGACTTGCTAACAGAGAAATTCATTGAATTTGAACCATTGGCAAAGCTGCTACCAAGTGGCACCGTAATAGACGGAGAAATCATCCCGGCAAAAGATGAAAACTTTCTGCCCTTCCATGTAATGCAAACACGGATAGGGCGAAAGAATGTGACCAAAAAATCGCTTATGGAAGCACCGCTTGTTATGGTATGCTACGACCTGCTGGAGCATGATGGGGTGGACATCAGGCACCTATCGCTGATGCAGCGCAGAGAATTGCTGGTGCAATTGATTGAAACGGTGAAAGAAAAAGAAGCCAATATTCCGCTATGGCTATCACCCGTACTGATATGTCAAAACTGGGAAGAAGTAGCGGAGCAAAGGCTGAAGTCGCGCGAATATAATTGCGAAGGGCTGATGCTGAAACGTAAAGACAGCGAATATAAAACAGGCAGGCGACGCGGTGACTGGTGGAAATGGAAAGTAGATCCACTATCGATAGACGGCGTGCTGATATACGGACAACGCGGGCATGGCAGGCGTGCCGACCTGTATACCGATTTTACATTTGCCGTGTGGGATGGTGATGAACTGGTGCCATTTGCTAAAGCATATTCGGGATTAACAGACAAAGAACTGCTGGAGGTGGACAGATGGATAAAAAAGCACACCACAGATAAATTTGGCCCTGTAAGGAGCGTAACGCCAGAACTGGTATTCGAGATAGGGTTTGAGGGGATCAATGCCTCGTCGCGGCATAAATCGGGGGTAGCACTGCGGTTTCCGCGCATACTAAGATGGCGGAAGGATAAGCCGGCGAAAGAAGCTAATACAAAGGCAGACCTGATGGATATATTGCGCGTTTACGGTGGATTGTATGATGTCAGCTAAACTGTCTGATGAATGTAAAATAATTGTTGCTTTTAGACATATACAGATTATTGTGTTGGCATCGTTTTAATATTGTATAGACGAAACGGAAGTGCCCGACGTAAATGAAAAGACTGTTGCTGATACTATTAAACGCTATCCTGCCCATGTTATCATGGGCGCAGATAAGCCTGAATGCGGGTGCCGGAAGCAGTGTTTCTTATGTGCAAAGCCGCCACATCCGTTCCTCATATCATCCCATTATCGTTCCCAATGCCATAGTATATTTGGAAGCACCTATTGCCAAACGCTTTTCTATACAAAGCGGCATCGGCTATTCATTCAGAGGTTATAATACAACGGAAGGTGAAGATTATGGGGATACTAAATACAGCTACGATACCAAAACGCGTTTGCAGTATTTATCGATGCCACTGATGTTATCGTTTAAAGCCATGGAATGGGGCAAAAGCAAGCTGTGGATAGATGGCGGTATGAACTATAGCATATTCGTAGGGGGCAAAACAGTGCATGATTATTCAAACTACAAAGGGGATGTGCTGGTAGAACGGACAACCATTACCTATCGAGTGAAAGGACGTATAGCTCCATCAAAGTATGGCCCTGCCATTGATGTGTATGATGTGGATGCTTTGGATGTGGCGTGTAAGTTTCAACTCCGTTATATATGGAAAGACAGGTATACTGTAAGCGTGTATCATGAACACAGCCTGTATGATATGCGCGTAAAAACAGATGAAGCAGGCCCTTCTACCCTCCGCATGCGCAATACAGGCATTGGGGTTGCATATAGATTATTTTAAGGGTGCTATCACCTGCCAGAGCTATAAATAAAATATTATTTTGTAGCGATATTATCCTTCAATGAAACATATCTGTCTTGCAGCCATTTTATTGCTTAGTGCATATCTATGCATTGCCCAAACGTCTCAAAGTAATAGACCAAAGAAAGAAACACTTCCAAGCATACTTTTTAAGCGCAGATTTCAGCGGGCAATACATCTAGATAATATTGAGAATAAAAATCTGACCAACTTATATAATAGCACGGATAGTAACGTGAGTATTATTACACTTGTTTTAAATGCTGTCGCTGAACATTCTATTCAGGCGTACTATCACATGAAAGATAGTAATGCATTCCTGAGCAAGGAACAGGTAACACAAATCCTAACAGATACCAAAGCCTTAACAGGTACAGATTTTAACGCAAAGACCATTAATACTTTAATCATTTTGAAGATTGGTATTTGGATAAGCAAACCCGCAAAGCGAAAAATGAACTGGTTTTAGCAGCACCCGCTATACAATATGATGAGCCCAAAAAGAAACAACAGATATTATTCTACATAAGACCTTCTGATTTTGCCAAAATTTGCGAGAGCTATTATATTAAAGTCGCAGATAAAAATGACACAGAGTTAGCAGTTACCCTAAACGAATATTTTACGGAACGTTATTTTGTCAGTGATATACAACGAGAGGAAATCATACAGATAGAGTATGAGTATACGCACTAAAAAAGGGACATTGTGATTGTCCCTTCTTAAATTAAGCTTGTAATTGTTGTGCTTCCCAGACCTTGCGGCCTTCACCTTTTATCAGGTGGCGCTCGCTGTGGTAAGAAGAGCGAACCAACGGGCCACTTTCCACATAGTCGAAGCCCATTTTATAACCTTCTTCACGGTAAAATGCAAACTCATCGGGATGCACAAAGCGCATTACCGGTAAGTGTTTTTGTGTAGGCTGCAGGTATTGGCCCAGTGTCAGCACATCGCAACCATTTTCTACCAGGTCGTGCATAGACTGCAGCACTTCTTCTTTTTCTTCACCAATGCCCAGCATGATGCCGCTCTTGGTACGCATGCCACCGTCCTTCAGGCGGCGTATTACTTCAAGGCTGCGGTGGTATTTAGCTTGTATGCGCACTTTGCGCGTCATTCGTTCTACTGTTTCCAAGTTATGAGAAACTACCTCGGGCGCTACTTCTATAATGCGCTCCAGGTTTTCCCACTGGCCGCGGAAGTCCGGTATCAGCGTTTCTAAAGTAGTATCAGGGTTTAAAGCGCGAACGGCTTTAATCGTATTAGCCCAAATGATAGAACCACCGTCTTTCAGTTCATCGCGGTCAACGGAAGTGATAACGGCATGCTTTACACTCATCAGGTGTATCGCCTCTGCTACACGTTGCGGTTCATCCCAATCCACCGGTTCGGGACGGCCCGTAGCTACAGCGCAGAAGCCGCAGGAGCGCGTGCATATATTGCCCAATATCATGAAAGTAGCAGTACCCTCGCCCCAACATTCTCCCATGTTCGGACAGTTGCCACTCTCGCATATCGTATGAAGTTTGTGTGTATCAACCAGGTTGCGCACATGGCGGTAGCCCTCGCCGGTAGGCAGCTTTACCCTAAGCCAGTTTGGCTTTTTTACCCTTGTTTCCGTACTGTTTGCTACTGAACTAATTACCGGTAATTCCTGCATAATGCCTGCAAATTACAACCATCACCAACGTTTCCCAAATTGTATAGACGCATATACATTTACAAACATAGGTTTACCCTCCTTATTGGCCATCAGTTCTACCTTGCTTGTATAGTATTCAAAGCCTACCCCTGTTTCTATAGCTACCTTGCCATGCTTGGTAGCTGCAAAGTCGAAGTGGAGGCCCGTTTTGGCGTGTATACCGGGTATTATTTTCACCTCGCCTATACCTTTTGAAAAGCCTGCGCTACCTATGATTTGCGACTTGGTAAGAAATGGTTGCTTGGTTGAGTCTGTATACTTAATGGTTTCCTGCACGATAGTGCCATTCTGGTCTTGCACCACGTATGCATCTATGTAGTAAGGCTTCTGAAAGCCAATAGATAAGCCACCTACATATACCCAATGCAATGAAATATTCGTTGGTTCGGGCTTACCGGCCAGCATTTTGCGGCCACCGTAACCTATCTTCAACGCATAGAAGTTATTTATCTTACCATAAATAAAAGGTCGCGGTTTATCCTCCGTATAAGCGCCAAGTGTGTTTGTTCTTTTGATCTCCTGCGGATGTTTTTTCTCTGTAAACTCTACCTGCAGCAGGCGCACGTTATAAAACAGGTCGCTATAGCGCTCTTCGCTGCGCACCCACCCTTTATCAACAAATATGCTCCAGCCATCGGTATTCAGGCGCAAACCACCGCTCAGCTCTGTGCGTAGCGGCTTAGGTTTTTTAATTTTAGGCTTCTGTACTGTTTTGAGTTGCGGAGTAGCGGGGTTAACGCTATTAGCTCCCGATTGGGCAACTGCATCTGAAGCTAACAGCGACAGCATACAGCATAGGCATATATGAAATATTCCTTTCATGAATAAAATAGTGAAATCATCGTAAATTTAACACAAAATCTGATACGTGACATCGAAAGTTATATATAAAGGCGAATTAAGGACAGAAGCTACCCATTTGCGCAGTGGAACCGTGATAGAAACGGATGCACCGCTGGATAATAACGGCAAAGGCGAACGCTTTTCGCCCAGCGACCTGGTAGCTACAGCACTGGCCAGCTGCATGCTGACTATCATGGGGATAGCAGCACGCACACACAACATTAATATTACCGGCACGGAGTGCGAGGTGGAAAAGATAATGGTGGTCGACCCGAGGCGCATAGGCGAGGTGAAGATAAACATGCACTTCCCCAAGACGGAAAACTATACCGATAAGGAAAAGAAGATACTGGAACATGCAGCTATGACCTGCCCGGTAATAGAAAGCCTGCACCCGGATATTAAAAAGACAGTATCATTCCTGTGGAACTGATTTGAGCAGCTTGAGGCCTATGGCGCAGGAAAGACATTGCTTACCTGTGCAGTAGTTGTTGTATAACTGTATCATAGCCTGCGACTGTCCGGCATTGGCGGGCTTCCAGCCGCAGGATTCCCATATGCTGATGATATTATTGCGCTCG
Source organism: uncultured Bacteroides sp. (assembly GCA_902168085.1). Taxonomy (GTDB): domain Bacteria; phylum Bacteroidota; class Bacteroidia; order Chitinophagales; family Chitinophagaceae; genus Polluticoccus. The sequence goes on along the minus strand of CABHOP010000090.1, from coordinate 10,949 downwards.
GCAGGGATGGTATCGAGCCATTGCAAGGCACGTTCCTGCTGGGTAGCTGTGCCCTGCAGGCTGGCGTAGAGAAACTGTACCGGGGCAATGGTATTGATAATAATGTTCTGGATAGAAGACTTGCCTAAATGCTTAGGACTGCTTACGTCCGATGGTTCATCGAAACGATAATGGTCGTCCCAATAACTGCTAGCCGTTACATCTAGCAAGGGTATTATTTCCTTTACTGTATGCGTTTCTGTTATCTGCGAAAAAAGGTGGAATGACTTATGAATAAGCGCCGCAAACTGTGCTATGCGTATCGTAGGAAAATTGGCCGGGCGCATGCGCAGGAATTTCCATAGGTGGACAGGCATCGGTTGCAGCTTATACTTCCCGCGCAGGTAATTGTATTCCTGTTTTAACTGATTGGGATAGTCATCTGTAAAGTCAGCATCCAGCATACCGGCTTGTCCGAAAAGGATGGCTTCTATCTGCAAGAGGCTACCACCTTTGGTAAATACATTCAGCGGTATGGAGCGAGCCAGTTGCAGGAAGGCATCAGCATTTACCTTGAAGCCGAAATTGGCAGCCATACGCCAATACAACACATTGCGCCAATCGCCTTTGGAATCATCCAGTAAAGATTGCCAGCCAGCTTGTTTCTCTTCCCATCTTTCGGCCAACAATCGACTTAGCCAGCTTTCTTTTGTGATACCTGATACCGAACCCAATTGCGAAGCGCAGGGTATGGTATAAGATGCCTGCATCAGGCTATCGTATTTGGTCAATACATTTGCAGGAATGGCTTTCGCTAATTCAAGAACGGGGATATTGGGCAAGCCTATTTTATCATCATCGTTATACACCACATGCAGTATCACATTGCCATACGCATCGTCATGCTGATGGCCGTGGCGGTGCCAGTCGCTGCCATTTACGTGCAGCTCTACATGGCCTGCCAATAGCGTATCGCCTACCCTCACCTTTGCCTGCAGAAAATCGGGGCCTGCATGTGTATTGCGCATACCGGGATGCACCACCGTTACCGGCTGGCCATCGGCAGTGATAAGGCCGGCAGGTTGATACAGGCTGTATTGCCAGATAAACTGCAATAGATTTTCATTCATGCGCGGGCAAGGTTTTATCTGTAAACAAATTACAAATAAGCGGCCATTTGCTGCTGGTATTCTTTGGCTGCTTCGCCTGCTTTTTCGGCAAAGTCCATATCGGTACCCGCATATATTACGCCACGAGACACATTGATGAGGATGCCACCATCTTTATTCATAGCATTGCTGCACACGGTAGGCACATCACCACCCTGCGCACCTACGCCGGGTATCAGGAAGAAATGGTCGGGTAGCATTTTGCGTACATGCTGCAATTGCTCTTTGCGTGTTGCACCTATTACAAACATCAGGTTTTCGGGCGTGCCCCATGTGGCTACTGTCTTCAGTACTTTTTCATACATCAACTCATCACCACTGGGTTGTAGCTGGAAGTCGGCACTGCCTGCATTAGAAGTAAGTCCTAACACGATAGCCCAGCTACCTTCAAACTGAAGGAAAGGTGCTACGCTGTCTTTACCCATATAGGGCGCAACCGTCACGCTATCGAAAGGATACGTATGGAAGAAAGTGCGGGCGTATTGCTCTGCTGTATTGCCTATATCGCCACGCTTGGCATCTGCAATGGTAAAGATATCTTTAGGAATATAATCGAGCGTCTTGGCCATGCTGAGCCAGCCTTTAATGCCTTGAGCTTCGTAGAAGGCCGTGTTTATTTTATACGCAACTGTATAGTCTTTGGTAGCATCGATAATTGCTTTATTGAATTCAAACACCGGATCTTCTGTTGAGAATAGATGTTTGGGTATCTTTTCCGTATCCGTATCCAACCCTACACACAAAAGAGATTTCTTCTTCTTTATTTCACTAACAAGTTGCGCGCGATCCATATATCTTAATTATTGGGCCGTAAAATTACATTATTTGTATTTGCCTATCTTATCATCAATAGCCAGGTCTTTGGCAAAAGAGCGGTGCAGCTTCATATTGATAAGCATCGCATCGGCACCGGCAGCATGGCAGGCATCCTGTATATCTGTTATCAATTGCATTACCTGCTCGTAGGGGCCTTCTATTACCGTTTCAAAAGGGCATACTACATAGTGCAGGCCCGATGCCTTAATACGCTCTATAGCAGCATCTACTATAGCATAGGCTTCCGGTTGCGGCAGGTGCAATGGTAGTACTTGTATGGCAAGATTGACTTGATGACTCATATATGTAACTGTATTTGGGGTGCAAAGTAAAAGCTAAAAATGCTTAAGTGCCTATAGATAATTAGTTTTTGTGCCTAAATGAATACCTGTACTTTTGCAATTCGGAAAACAACATTCATATGAAAAAACTTTCACTTCTTCTGTTCGCTGCGGCGCTGAGCACAAGCGTATTTGCACAAGACCTGAAATTGCCTGCATTGAGCCCCAATGCTAAAATTTCTCAAGACTTCTCTACTTCGAGCATTGAGATCACTTACAGCCGTCCATCTATGCGTGGCCGTAAAATATTTGGTGAGCTGGTGGCTTATGGCAATGTATGGCGCACGGGTGCCAACTCTGCTACCAAAGTAAAATTTGGTGAAGATGTAACCATAGGCGGCCAACCAGTAAAAGCAGGCGAGTATGCTATATACACGATACCCGGCGCTACAGAGTGGGAAATCATCCTGAACAAAGGCCTGGGCAACTGGGGTACTGCAGGTTATGACAAAGCAGACGATGTAGCACGTTTTAAAGTAGCTCCTAAGGCACTGGATAAAAACGTGAATACCTTCACGATGAACATCGGCAACATCACTTTCAACAGCTGCAACCTGGAAATGATGTGGGAGAAAACCAAAGTTATCATCCCTGTAAAAGCTAATAACGAAGAACGCCTGAGCGCTTCTATCGATAAAGCTATCAACAACCCGAACATTCCTTACTTCCAGGCAGCTAACTACTATTACGAAACAGACCAGCACCTGGATAAAGCTATGACCTATGTAGACAAGGCGCTGGAATCAAACCCTAAAGCCTTCTGGATGTGGAGCCTGAAAGCACGCATAGCTCAAAAACAAAATAACAAGGCAGTAGCTATTGAAGCTGCTCAAAAATCGATGGATGCTGCAAAAGGTTCGGCCTTTGAAGCGGAGTATGTAAACAACATGACCCGCATCATCAATTCTTATAACAAAAAATCATAAGTTTTTAAGTGCTATAAACAGATGCAATACGCTGTTAGTAGTTCTTTACTTAATTTCAGCCCACGGTGCCCACACCGTGGGCTATTTATTTTCCTTACTTTATGAAAAAACTATTACTGTCGCTGGCCTTAGCAGGCTGCGTTTATAACATATCTGCACAACAGGTGCGCCCTGCTACATCTACACAGATATACCACGAAATATCGCAACTGAAGAACCTGGCCAATGTGCTATACCTAGCTGCGCATCCGGACGATGAGAATACACGCCTGCTGGCATGGCTGGTGAATGACCAACACATCAACACCGCATACCTCTCGCTGACGCGTGGTGATGGCGGACAAAACATACTGGGCACGGAACAAGGTGCAGCACTGGGGCTGATACGTACCCATGAATTGCTGGAAGCACGTAAGCTGGACGGTGCAAGGCAATACTTTAGCCGTGCTATAGACTTTGGTTTTTCCAAAAACTATGATGAAACCTTTAAGCACTGGGATAAAGACAGGCTAACAGGCGATGTGGTATGGATATATCGCAAGTTTCGCCCCGATGTAGTGATATGCCGCTTTCCGCCGAATGCCAATGCGGGGCACGGGCAGCATGCCGCATCGGCCATACTGGCTGAAGAAGCTTACAAAGTGAGCGGCGATAAATCGAAATACCCTGAGCAACTGCAATACTATAAAGCATGGCAGCCTAAACGGGTACTGTTCAACTCTTTCCGCTTTGGTGACAGGAATACCACATCGGAAGACCAGTTTAAACTGGCAGTAGGACAATACAGTGCCGGTATAGGTATGGGTTATGGTGAGCTGGCGGGCATCAGCCGCAGTATACACCGCAGCCAGGGTGCCGGTACGCCCAGCACGCCGGGCATACAAACAGAATATTTCAAGCTAGTGGCGGGCGATAGTTTATCTGCCTCTTTATTCGATGGTATAGATATAACATGGGGACGTGTGGACAGGCCGGAGATAGGCGATAGAATAGAGCAAATACTAAAACGATTCCAGTTCAACCATCCGGAGAAAAGCCTGCCTGCTTTGCTGGAACTGCGCAAGGAAATAGAAACTGTAAAGAATAAATACTGGCGCACCCAAAAGCTGCAAGAGCTGGACCAGGTAATACTGCACTGCAGCGGACTGATGCTGGAAGCTTATACAGCGCACCCAGAAGCTACGCGCGGCAGCAAGTTGCCATTTACATTGCGTGTTATATCGCGTTCTGGCATACCCGTGCAAATATCGAATATACAATGGCCGGATGCAGACAGCAGCACCAGCATTGCACTGAAACGCGACACCCTATTATCGCTGACGCATACGGTGAAAATACCTGACTCTGCCGAGTATACAGAGCCTTACTGGATGAAGTACCCTAATACGAATGCCGGTCAGTTCAACATACCGAACGATACCGTGTTAGGCTATCCAGAAACACCCAATACATTGAATGCAAATGTGGCCGTAAGCATAGGCGATGTGCCTTTTACGATACCGGTGCCACTTTCTTTTAAAAAACTGGACCCTACGCATGGAGATATGATAGAGCAACTGCGCATAGTGCCTGAAGCATCTATTGAGTTTGTAGCCGGGCTGGGCATCATGAATGCAGATGGCAGCCTTAAAACAGCAGTGCGTATTCATCCGTTTACAGATATTAAGAAAGCAGCCCTTACCGTTTTTAATGATGATGTTTCTACACAGGTGTTCGCATTGAGCTTTAAAAAAGGTATAGATACAGTAATTGAACTGAGCTTTACGGTTAAAGAACTGGAAAAAGTAAAAGGAAAAGATTTTTACCTGCTGGGCGCTTTGATGACCGATAAGGCACACAACATGCGTACGCAGCACCTGATACAATATGAGCATTTGCCTACCCTTCAATATTTCTCAGAAGCTTATACTAAAATTTTGCAACGTAACTGGAAGAGCACGGCTAAACGCATAGGCTATATAGAAGGTGCGGGTGACCATGTAGCAAGCATATTGCGCCTTGCAGGATTGCAGGTAGATATATTGAAAGCAGAGGATATCACTACCGAAAAACTGAAGAAATACGATGCCGTACTAACAGGTATACGTGCCATCAATACAGAAAAGCGGATGAATTACTGGATGCATGTATTACTACAATATGTGCAGAACGGCGGAACATTGGTAATGCAGTACAATACGCTGCAGGATATGGCTACCACGAACATCGGCCCATATCCTATCACGCTATCGAGCCAACGTGTAACGGAAGAAGATGCTGCCATCACCTTTTTGCAACCTGGCCATAAAATACTGAACAGCCCCAACAAAATAACCCAGGAAGACCTGAAAGACTGGGTACAGGAACGTGGCCTGTACTTTCCGTCAAAATGGGATAGTAAATACACACCCTTATTCAGGATGAACGACACCGGAGAGCAACCGTTGGAAGGTGGAACATTGTATGCCCAATATGGCAAGGGCCATTACGTATATACACCGCTGGCATTTTTCAGGCAGCTACCGGCCGGCAATAAAGGTGCAATACGATTACTGATAAACATGCTGAACGTAGGAAAGCCATAATGGATAACAGCAAGAAACATAACTGGAATACATGGTATGCAGTAGTGCTGATAGTACTGCTGCTACAGATAGTATTGTATTACCTGTTTACCCAATACTGGAAATGAGTACGCTAGACTGGATCATATTATTTGCAACACTTGCGGGCGTCATAGCCTATGGCGTGTATAAAGGGCGTGGCCAACATGGGTCTGACACGTACCTGCTGGCGGGTAAGAATATGCCATGGTATGTAGTGCTGCTGGGTATAATGGCTACACAGGCCAGCGCTATTACCTTTTTATCTGCACCGGGGCAGGCCTATACAGATGGTATGCGCTTTGTGCAATACTATTTTGGCCTGCCTATAGCCATGGTGGTTATTAGTATCACCTTCATTCCTATCTTCCAAAGGCTGAATGTTTATACCGCTTACGAATACCTGGAAACAAGATTTGACAGGAAAACCCGGTTGCTGACCTCTGTGTTATTCCTACTATCGCGGGGGCTATCTACCGGTATCAGTATATATGCGCCATCTATTATCCTATCATCCATTATGGGTTGGAATATTTATTTCACCAACATTATAACCGGTGGGCTACTTATAATATATACCTATACGGGCGGGGCAAAGGCTGTAGCACATACTCAAAAACTGCAGTTCCTGATAATATTGGGCGCCATGCTGATAGCCGGCTATCTTGTGGTAGATGAACTACCCAATGGTATAGGCTTGGGCGATGCATTGTATGTAGCAGGAAAATCGGGTAAACTGAATGTGATAACCACCGAATTTAACTGGAAAGACCGCTATAATATATGGAGTGGTGTGATAGGTGGTTTCTTCCTGGCACTCTCTTATTTTGGCACCGACCAAAGCCAGGTAGGCAGGTACATTACCGCGAAAGACACTACTGAAAGCAGGCTGGGCCTGTTAATGAACGGACTGGTGAAAGTACCGATGCAGTTTGCCATACTGCTATTAGGTGCATTGCTATTTGCGTTTTATTGTTATCAGCCTGCGCCGGTTTACTTTAATGATGCGGCCTATGAAAAGTATAAAAATGCCCGCCCGCAGGAAGTAGCTGAGATACAAACGCAGTATGATTCGCTGCATGCTATTCATATGCAGTCGGCCAATAGCATTGCCGGTTATAGAGGTTCATCACAAACAGTGCCCGATGCCCTGGTACAAACATTTAAAGCCAACCAGAAACAACTAGATGCACTGCACGATACGGTAAAGAAACGTATAGTGACATACGGCTACAGCAGCGATAATAACGACACCAACTATATCTTTCTATATTTTGTAAAACACAATCTACCTAAAGGTTTGGTAGGCCTTTTGTTTGCCGTGATATTCCTGGCATCATGGGGTTCTATATCAGCTGCACTGAATTCTCTGGCATCTTCTTCGCTGATGGATATACAGCTATTGAACAGCAAAAAAGAAGTAAATGAAAAACAGGAGTTGAGGCTTTGCAGGCTGCATACGCTTGGCTGGGGTATCTTTTGTATTGCAGTCGCCATGTTTGCTACACGTATGGGCTCTTTGATAGAAGCGGTGAATATATTGGGCTCTTTATTTTACGGAACCATATTGGGTATTTTCCTTGTGGCTTTTTATATAAAACGTGTAAATGGTACGGGCGTTTTCTTCGCGGCTATTATTACAGAAGCTATTGTGGTGCTTATCTACAATATGGATATTATATCCTTTCTGTGGCTGAATGTGATAGGGGCATTGCTGGTTGTATTCATCAGCCTTTTAACTCTTATTAAACGTAGCACCAACTAAAATGCTGACATATACAAAAGCCAGTGTTGATGACCTGCGGGAATTAAACCTTTTGGGTGTTCTTTGCTACAGTGTATATGCGCCTGTGCTACCGGCAGAAGGATGGCAGGAACTAAAACAAATACTGGAACGCGAGGAAATAACACGTAGCCTGATAGAAAGTGCGAATGTATTTGTGTGCAAAGATGGAGGGCAGATAGTGGGTATGATATATTTTGTACCCAGCGGTACTGCCACCGAAATATACCGTGCAGACTGGTGCCAGATACGTATGCTGGGCGTTCACCCTGAATATAATGGTAAAGGAATAGCCAAACATCTGATAGAACAATGTATAATGCAAGCACGAGATAGTGGTGAACATACGATAGCGCTTCATACATCTGAATTCATGGACGCTGCGCGGCATTTATATGTACAATACGGCTTTAGCATACAGAAAGAAATATCACCCAGGTTTGGCATGCGGTATTGGCTGTATACGTTGTCTTTAGATTAGTATTAGTTTTGCGCTATGAATACCGGATTTACATACGAACAGGCATCTGAAATTTGTGAAGATTTTGAAGACCTCGTTGATACAGACCTTCGCATATTATCTAACGACGAGCTGATAGATTGTGTAATAGAACATGTAGTGATAGTGCCCTATGCAGAAGAGGATAAATACACCTTTATGCAATCGTACAAAGAAAGCGGCAACCCCGCTGATGCACTACAACAATATAAAGGAGACATTTACGATGTGCTGATCATCGCACATAACCTGAAAAACAATGCTGATATAATCACACAAACTATAGGCGACTATATCAGCAGTAATGGTGTTCGTTATAACTTTCCTGAAGCTTAGCTTACCTGCAGTACTTTGGTTGGTTCCAGGTTGGCATTGCGTATAGATACGTTGCGTGCTACATTCTGTGCCAGTTCCTTGAATATTTCCTGTGTGATAGATTCATCATCAAGAATGGCAGGAATACCTTTGTCGCCACCTTCGCGTATGCTTTGCACCAATGGTATTTCGCCCAGGAATGGTAATTCAAATTGTTCCGCCATTTGCTTAGCACCACCTTTACCAAAGAGGTAATACTTATTCTCCGGCAATTCAGCAGGTGTGAAGTAGGCCATGTTTTCAACAATACCCAGTATAGGTATTTTTATATTTTCCTGCTTGAACATCATGATAGCTTTCCTGGCATCGGCTGCTGCTACTGCCTGAGGTGTAGATACGATAACCGCGCCTGTTACCGGCACTGCCTGTACCAGTGTAAGGTGCACATCGCCCGTGCCCGGTGGCAGGTCTATCACCAGGTAATCCAGTTCTTGCCAGTGTACGTCTGTAATAAATTGCTTTAAAGCAGAGCTGGCCATCGGACCGCGCCATATCACAGCTTGTTTTTCATCTATCAGCAAGCCTATAGACATCGCCTTGATACCAAAGCGCTCCATAGGTACTATTTTACCCTTGCCATCTACCTGTGTCATCATCGGGCGCTCATCGCGCATGCCCAGCATGATGGGAATAGACGGCCCGTATATATCGGCATCCAGTAATCCAACAGCCGCACCTTCCTGCGCAAGGCCTAATGCCAGGTTTACGGCTACCGTAGACTTGCCTACCCCACCCTTACCCGATGCTACCATAATGATATTCTTAACACCTGGCAATACCGATTTGCTATCTGTACGATTAGTATTTACATTGGCCGTCAGGTTCACAGTTACCGCAGCTTCTTTATCCACCAGTAGTTTTACCGCATTGATACATGCCTTTTCTATCATGTCTTTTAGTGGGCATGCAGGTGTGGTAAGCACAACTGTGAACGAAATATTTTTACCCTCAACTACTACATCATGCACCATATTCAGCGTAACAAGGTCTTTACCCAGATCTGGCTCCTGAACATTGCTCAATGCCTTTATTACCGCTTCTTTTGTTATCATACTAAACCTTTGTTAAAGTGACTGTAAAGTGCCGCAAAAATACGTTATACCTGCTTTCTTTGTGAAACTAAATACTGATAGAGCTATTAATAGTTTTATTGGTAATATTGATTGAAGCCATGCACAAAGAGTATTGTGCAAAGAGCTTAACTTTGAGCAACATGCATAGTAAATTCCGTTCCCTCTGTATCGCAACCATGTGTTGTATAGCCCTGGCAAAAACAGCATCGGCGCAAGACCCATATGAGAATATTGTGCAGATAAATGGTGTTACTATGACGGCTGATAGCCTGCGTGCTGTACCCAATGTTACAGTGCTTGTGAAAAATAAGAACCGTGGTGTAGAATCGAGCAATCTGGGTGTTTTTTCTATTGTTGCTTATAAAGGTGATACCCTGCAATTTTCTCAATTAGGTTTTAGGGGCAAAGAGTACGTGATACCCAAAGATATTAAAGGCCACTATTTCTCATTGATTCAATTAATGGTGCAGGATACTTTTTACCTGCCGGAAACCATTATCCGTCCATTACCATCGAGAGAGCAGTTTGATTATGCTTTTAAGCATTGGCGCATACCCGATGATAAGTATGAAATAGCACGTAAAAACACCAATGCTTTAATGTTACGTGCATTAGCCTATACTTTACCGAGAGACGGGCGCGAGAATCAGTCGGCCTATCAAAATATCCAGTCTCAAAATGCTGTTTACTATGGCCAGCAAAAGCCGATGAATGTATTTAGCCCGCTTGCCTGGGCAGAATTCTTTGAAGCGTGGAAGCGAGGGGATTTCAGGAAGAATAAATTTTAGAAATGATTGCAGACCTTCAAGGTGTCTATATAGACTTAAGGCCGGCTTTGTCCGGCTTTAATTATGCGTAGTGGTTGCTGTTCATCAGGGCAAGCTAGATATTTCTTCAGGTATGTACATAAAAAAACACGCCTCAACAAAAGTTGAGGCGTGTTGTAATAAATATGGCAGCTACCTACTCTCCCGCATTGTGGTGCAGTACCATCGGCCATGAGGGGCTTAACTTCTCTGTTCGGAATGGGAAGAGGTGAACACCCTCGGCAATACCACCATAAGATGGTTCGTCCGTTGATTTGTTTATCCGTTGATTAGTCATTGGTAGAACCAATCAACTATTCAACAAGTCAACTAACAATAAGGTGACATATTAAGAAAGCAATTTTTCAGAAGTAGTTTAATAAAGTTAAAGCTTACGGGCAATTAGTACTACTCGGCTTTGATGTTACCACCTTTACACCTGTAGCCTATCAACGTCATCGTCTCTGACGACCCTTAAAAGTAAACTCATCTTGAGGAAGGTTTCGCGCTTAGATGCTTTCAGCGCTTATCCTGGCTGTACATAGCTACTCTGCACTGCACCTGGCGGCACAACAGATACACCAGCGGTACATACGCTCC
>CABHOP010000089.1 GCA_902168085.1 uncultured Bacteroides sp. | reverse complement strand
ACGATACACACACCATCAAGGCTCCACAGCCCGGCACAACATTAGCACCACAGCCCCCGTCGGCAGCCACCGACAATCACACAATGAAGAAAAGAACGTCCGTCAAAAAAAACGAAAGCACTACACACCATCAAGGCCCCACCGCCCGGCACAACAGTAGCACCACAGCCTCATCGGAGACACACGACGAATTACGCAGTAATTAATTCGTCGACTCCTTTTTTTGGTTCTTTTTTTGGAGAAGCAAAAAAAGAACAACCACGTAACGATGGAAAAAACACCACACAAAAGACCAACCAAAGAAAACACAAAAGAAAAAAACTACCCCTGGTTCGCATGCACCGAAGGCACCCCACTACCCTTCATCCGTTGGTAACCTGCATGTATCAGGCATATGCCAATGAATTCCGTCACATACAGCACCTCTATATAGCCAAACTTCGATGCCGACCCGCCGATGCCCGGCAGCAAGCCCCCCGCGGCAATCAATACATTCCCCCAAAATTTGCTCTTGTCTATCACCGTGCGATAGTATAACACCGCAGAATATATGGCACCACCTACCAGGAACACAAAAGCATACAGGTTGATAATTGGTGTCAGCGCACGTATAAAGCTCCATTCCAGCAGCCTGCCACTCAGTTTCACATCCGCACCCCGCGTTACCGGCTCCAGTGGCGATAATATCACCAGCAGTGTAGTCGTCACTATTACGCTCACCAATGCTACAGACAGGCGGTGGGCTGTCTTGCGTTTAAATAGCAGGTACACCGTGCCCTGCGCCAGTGGCGCACCACCCAGCAGCGCACCAAAAATATACCAGGCTTTAAAGTTAACGGGCGAATACCCGCTCAGGGCATGTATGCTTTCGCTCACCGTGCCGGCACCGTAAAAGAACACGCCTATCGTCCACCACATAATGTGCAGCGAGGCCGTATTTTTTCTCCAGTGCTGGTATAGCTCTATGAAAAAGAAAACACAGAAAAGCGTTGTAGCCAGTGGCAGAAAGTAGAGCAAGCAAACACCTATTTGATAGCAAAGCTATAAAGATGCCCTATTGCACAGCTATTACATTGTCACCGCATTGCAATATTTGTCATAAACAAAAATGGGAGCTATGATAGCTCCCATTTTTTTATAACGGCAGATGCATTATTTAGAAACCACCATACGTTTCGTATCCGCTTCTTTTCCATCTACTATCAGTGAATACAGGTACATACCCGGCTGCAGTTTTTCACCGCTTATGGTTACCTGTCCTTTACCTTTTGCAGCAGGGTATTTCATCAGTTCCCTGCCGGTCAGGTCGTAGATAATAATGTAGGCCGCTTGCTGCATGGTTTGCAGGTCATACCCTATCACCGTTTCCTTACCAAAGGGGTTCGGCGCATTCTGGTACAGCACATTGCCCGTTTGGGTCATGCCACCACGATAACTGGCTATCTGTGCTTTCAGCTCAGCTACTTCAGTTTTCAGTTGCTCTATCTCCGTTTTCATAGCACCGTCTGCACCCTGCAGTGGCACGCGGCTGTTATACACATAGCCCATGTCATCTATCACCAGTATCGTACCACTGCCCGGCTCCAGGTTTTCAAACCGGATGTCAGATGTGGCATTAGGCGCATTATCCCAGTTGTTGCCGTATTGGCAATCTACGTGCAGGCGTGCAGTCGGGTTCATGGTATTCCACCCCATGCGGCCGGCATTCGGGTCTATATTATTAGGGCCACCCGGTGTCAGTATACCGCGGTAGCTGTTTTCGGTTTTTATGTCTACACTGAATTGATTTTTCGTACCAAAAATGTGATTGCCATTCAGTATCGTATTGCCTTTCACTTTCCAGTAGCATTCATCACTACAGTTGTCCGGCTTGCATTCATAGCCCACACAGTCAGGGTTAAAATCGTCTACAATGATATTGCCTATCGCGCTGATAGTTCCGTTCACGCACATACCTATCGGGTTGTTGCCACCTACAGGGCTCGTATTCGTTTCTTCTACCCGTACTTCAAATGTATGCGTACCCGCACTCAGCGTTTGCGTAAAAACTACCGGCCATGCAGTAAAATAGTTAGTTCCGCTGAAGGGTTGCGAAAAACCGGGTACCGCTACGCCATCTACGTACACAGCGCTTATCAGGTTGTCATCGTAAAAATTCATGTCAAATGTGATGTCTCCATCTTCGCAAAGCCTGAAACTGCGACTGTATAATATATAATCACCTGCGTAAGCTACGGCTCCCGGCGTTGCGTGGCTTGAAGCATCGCATAGCCACCTTGCACCCAGGCCCGTGCCCCATCCGGACACCGGGTTTACAATAAGCGCACTCATAGGTAGCCCGGTAGTACCCCCAAATACAGGCGAGCGGTCGGTGATCATCCAGTGCGGGTCGTTTTGTACAGGTGCCAGCAGTGTAGTACCATCCCAGCCCGATGTGATGCTGAGCGATGAAACAAGGGTACATTGTGCTTGCACACTATACGATGTAACGAGGAGCAATAATGCGGCAAAAGCGCGCAGGCAGCAGTGCTTGGCAGCAGCACCAAAAGCTTTAATTGTTTTCATTGATGTGTTTGATTAAGTGTTTCAGATTTGTTTTTAATGGTCGGGATTATTGCTTTCTTATCTATCCATAGGCAATATCATTAAAGGTGAAACAATAAAATAGCTGCGCCTTCAGAATGCATCTCTGTCGGCGAAAAAGACTTAGGGAATATAACTGTAGAGTAGTATTAAGGCAGCTTGCGTTGCGCTGCGTGGCTGGTTGTTTTCATAGTCTGGTGTTTTATATAATGGTGTACGGCGTTTTCAAAAAGGTATATAAATATACTATTTAAAAAAATAACAAACCAAAAAATATTTTAATAAGATAAAAATAATAAAAAGTAGTATTTTTGCTATAATAAAACCTATCCTTATGAAACCCGCTCATCAAACTTTCCTTATCGAAATGCTAAGCCATGGCGATAAGCTCCGTGCTTATCAGGCAGCCTACCCCTCCGCATCCGGCGAGGCCATGCGCACGGCTGCCAATCGTTTACTAAGACACCGGGTTATCGCCGGAAGGTTGGCTGAGGTACACCACCGTGCCGAGGCCCGATTGCAACAACACATACAGCAGGCCGCCGAAAAAGAAGCCGCACAAATGGTAAGCCTTCATGAAAAGCGCCTCATCCTCGCCCGCATGATACGCGGCCAGTGGAAACAGGTAAAACATATCAAACTGAAGGATACCTTGCACGCTGTAGAGAATGACATCACGCCATCAGCACTGCTGCGCGCTATCGAGCTCGACTGCAAGCTGGCAACCGGTAAGTATAAGGAACCCGCACCACCTGCTGCTAAACCCAAACCTGCCATAGCGCCACCCCTGCCTGAGGCAACGCAGGTGCCCGCTATACCTTCCACCCCACCACTTATAGAAACACCTGGCAAGCTACAGCCTGCCACAACAGCACAGCCCGAACGCCCCGTGCTCGATTACCTGCCCGCACATGCCGTGCAGGTATACAATAGTGATGCACCTACCACCACTGCCACCAAACAGGGTGGCGAGCGCTGGCAGCTATACCTCTCGCTCGATGCCAACCTGCGCCACCTGCCGCTGGAGGCCCTGGCTATCAAGCGCACAGCATTTGAAAAACTATCGCCCCGCCAGCAGCAATTGGTTTTGCAGCCCCTCATCACTGCCCGCGAACTGCTCAAAAAACAGACGCAATCCTTTAGTAACATATCATTGCGCGCATAAATACATACATACGCCCCCTGTATAAAGGTTACCAACACCCCGCCGGGCACAAAGAAAGCCTCCTTTAGGGCGTTTGGGGGAAAATCCATAAATCGTGGCTATTTTTGCACCTATGATCTACCATTTTGTAGTGGGCGATATGGCAGCCCAACCCTTGCAGGAAGCTATTCAGCTCGAACCTTCTTTGCAGGGGGAAGTTATTGTGCTGAAGGATATCCTGCATGTAGGGCCATTGAAAAAAGAAGCCGGTAGCGGGTTCAGTGCTTTGCGCACGGCCTTTTGGCAAGAGGTGCTGGGCACCGATAAGCAGGTGGAAGTAGATGATATGGAGCGCCTGCTGGAGGTTTCAAAGCAGATGTTTCAAAACCCCGATGTGCAGGCATGGCTGTGGATGGCCCCCTGGCCGGCCGATGTAATGGCCTACCACTGGATGCTGCCCTACCTGGGCAAGCATATGGGTCGTTTCTATCTGGTCAATATCGCCGGCCTGCCGTTCCTTGATGAAAATGGCAAGGTCTTCTTCCCGAAGAATATCAGCGATATACAGCCTAAGGAACTGGTAAAGGCACGCCGCCTGGCACGCCAGGTTACCCCCGCCGAGTATGAGATAGATGGCGAAGAATGGAACAAAATGGAACAGGAAAATGCCCCTATCCGCACCCACGAGGGTGGTAAAAAGATAGCAGCCCGCGCAGAGGACCATTACGACAATATCCTCACCAGCTTTTGCTCGCAACAGTTTCAGAAGGCACACAAGGTGGTCAACCAGGCCATCAGCAAGTACAATGTGCCTACAGGCGATACCTACCTGGGCTACCGCCTGCGCCATATGGCCGCCGGTGGCAAGCTGCTGCTGCAGGGCGATGCCACCAAAACATTAAAAGATTTCGATGTAAAACTCCCCGGCGGCGATACCCCTCCGGCCACTAACTAACTTTATAACACAACAACAGTATAGTTTCGGATTTAGGATTTAGAGTTTAGCATTTAGTATTTATCTATATATGGAATTTGAACTGCCATTAACAGAAAAAAGGGTAAAACCACACCAGGTAACAGCGCTGCACCTGTTTGTAGCACTGGTGCTTATCATTACCGCATCGGTGGTGATGGTAAGCTACTATGCCGTATCGCACCTGCCTGTTGATAAGGCACTCAAATACCGCAATGTACTGTACTATGGCCAGGCATTCGGTATAGCACTATTCGCTGTCAGCCTGGCATTGATACTGATAGTTACGCTGCGCAATAAATGGCTGGTGGGCAATATGGTGAACAATATACTGTTGCGGATGCTGGAACTCATCATTATGCTGGGGCTCACCGTGTTCGCACTTATCAACAACTATGGCACACCGGCTATTATTTTCGGTTTGCTGGCAGTTACCATCATCTTCGCTATTTATTGGGAACGTATGAACAATATACCATTGGTCATACATGTAGATAAAACAGGCATCAAGCCACCGGTTACTTCACGCCGCCGCTTTCTCGATTGGAAAGAAGTAGCGCATGTAGTATTCCGATTCGGTACGCTTACGGTCAATTGCTACGACAATCGTATGTATCAATGGACCGTTGGCAATGTCAATTTCGAGAAAGAGTTATTCGATGTGTATTGCATCCGCCAGATAGACCTGGCAAAAGATAAAAGAGATAAAAGCGACTGGTAATACAGTTGCCTATTTAATAAAAGAAACAATCGTAATAGATGACGCCTTATTTGCTGTACTCTGACGGGAAGGGAAACATATTTGAAGATACGACGCTGTATGCAATAGGTCGTACCGGCTGGGATGCCATGCCGGTAGAAGAAGATGCATGGATAGAACTACCCGATGGTGGGTCGCTGTACGAGCTGCCCGACCGCCGCGGTATAGGCATAGATGTAAAGACGGGCGAAATGCGCCTCTGCGAAAAAGGCTGGGCAGTAGCGGCTTTCATACCACCTGCCCATACCGGTTTTTACTTAGCCGCTTTCGAGGCCATACCCGATGCGCAAACACTGCCACTGTTCTGCTATACGGCAGTAGGCTGGTTCGATAATAAGTTCTACGTTACGGCTACGCGCATAGAACGCGACATACGCCAGGAGTGCAGTGGCTATAACGATGAAACCGTGAAGCAGGGTGTAGAGGCCATGCTGCAGGCATACCCGCACAACAGGCTGGTAGCCCACATTGCCAATAACTGTGCACTCACCTACCATTGCCCTGCTGCACGCAACTATTTTATGGGCCGCTGGGAATGCCCGATACCTTCTTCACCGGCGTGTAACGCCAACTGCATTGGTTGCATATCCTTCCAGCCGGAAACAGAAGAGATAGGCTCTTCGCAGGATAGGCTGACGTTCAAGCCTACTGCTGCAGAGATCGTAGAATACACCGTTCCGCATTTGGAAACCGCGCCTTACCCTATCGTTAGCTTTGGCCAGGGTTGCGAAGGCGAACCTTTGCTGATGTGGGAAACCATCCGCGAATCTATTATCGAGATACGTAAGCATACGCCTAAAGGCAGCATCAACATAAATACCAATGGCAGCAAGCCCGATGCGGTAAAGAAACTGGTAGAAGTAGGGCTCGATAGCATCCGGGTGAGCCTCAACTCGGTTCGCCCCGAGATATATAACCGCTACTACCTGCCAAACAATTATAAGTTTGAAGACATCCGCGAAAGCGCGCGCATCGTTCGCCAGAGTGGTGGCTGGGCATCTATCAACTACTTCGTATTCCCCGGCATGACGGATAGTATAGAAGAGTATGAAGCCCTGCGGGAATTCATTCGCTATACAGATATCAGCATGATACAGTGGCGCAATTTCAATATCGACCCCGATTGGTACCTGGGTAAGATAGGCGTTACCGATACGGGCGAATGCATGGGTATCAAGCAGATGATGGAGCTGATACAGGAGGAGTTTCCCAACCTGAAATATGGCTACTACAACCCGCCGATAGAACGCATGCGCAACTACGATACCGATTTCGCACATTAACAGTATTCTTGCATTAGTTTCTTTATTTTAGAGCAGATGAAGGAGAACGAAACAAAGGGAATCAATATAAAAGCTACCGCATGGACCGCAGGGGTGCATGTGGTATTGCTGCTATTGTTCCTGCTGGTAAAGTACTCGGCACCTGCCAATGAAACACCGGTGCAGGAACTGGGTATGGAAGTGAACCTGGGCACCAGCGATGATGGCAGCGGTACCGACCAGCCTATGGATATGGAAGACCCGGCACCTGAAGCTGCAGTGAAAGAAGCACCATCGCGCGTAAAGGATGAAGGCGTAAAGCAGGACATTGCATCTGCCAATGATAATGATGCACCGGCCATCCGCACCAGTGATAAACCCAAACCGATACGCACAGACAAGCCCGCTGAAAGGCCTACCAATGTGCGCAATACACAGCCGCGCCCTACTACCAATACCACGCAGCGCCCGCAGCCACAGCGCCCCCGCTATGTATATGCAGGCAGCAATGGACGTGGTGGCAACAGCGCCAGTGAGAACAGGCCCGGCACGGGAGAAGGTAATACACAAGGCCCCGGCGACCGTGGCGTACCCGGTGGTACACCCGGTGCAAACAATTATACAGGCACACCCGGCAGGGGCACAGGTGGCATCAGCCACAATCTGTCCGGCCGGAATATCATAGCTTTCCCACCACCCGATGCCGATTTTCGTGAAGGTGGCCGCGTAGTGATACGCATAACCGTAAATAAAGCAGGCGCTATTGTGAACAAGCAGGTAAAATCTGCCAGCAATGCAGAGATACGTGCCATAGCCCTGAGAAAAGTAGATAAGATAAAGTTCAACAAAAGTGACGATGCCCCTGAGGAACAGTTTGGCGATGTCACCTTTGTATTCAAAACACGCTCTTAAGCAAAACAGATGGACTCCCCGGCCTACGAAAAGACGCTCCACTATCTCTATGAACAGTCGCCTATGTTCTCTAAAATAGGCCGCACTGCCATGACGAAAGACCTCACAAATACATTAGCCTTTTGTGAGAAGCTGGGCAACCCGCAGGAGAAGTTCAAATCGATACATGTAGCAGGTACCAATGGCAAAGGCAGTGTCAGCCATATGTTGGCAGCTATATTGCAGGAGGCCGGTTATAAAGTAGGCTTATATACATCGCCACACCTGGTCGATTTCAGGGAGCGCATCCGTATCAATGGCAAGCCGGTAAGCAAAGAATGGGTGGTGGATTTTGTAGCGCAGAATAAGCAGACCATTGAAACGCTGTACCCATCTTTCTTCGAGATAACCGTAGCTATGGCATTTGCTGCTTTTGCAGAGCACGAGGTGGAATATGCCATTATAGAAACCGGGCTTGGCGGACGGCTGGATAGTACCAATGTAATAACACCCGTACTTTCCATCATTACCAACATCAGCTACGACCATACAGATATACTAGGCGATACACTGGCAGAGATAGCCGGTGAGAAAGCAGGCATCATAAAGCCCAAAGTACCTGTAGTAATAGGCCAGCAACATGCAGAAACAGAACGTGTGTTCTTTGAACATGCCGTGCATAAGCAAAGCACTGTGTATTATGCCGATGCGATGTGGGACCTTGTAAAGACCCGCGAAGATGTAAAGCATCAATACTACAAGGCCGTGAACCGTGCTATGCGCCAGATGCAGGATATTACTACCGACCTGCCGGGCAATTATCAATATCACAATATCAAGACCGTACTGGCTGCTATAGATATACTGCAGGCGGCACAGGGCATACAGATACCATTCTCAGTAGTGCAGCATGCACTCAGCAGAACCAAGAAACTGACCGGCCTGCATGGCCGCTGGGATGTATTGCAGGACACTCCGTTGATGGTGGCCGATGTAGCCCACAATCCTGCAGGCATTAAAGAAGTAATGCAGCAATGGGCCAAGGTATCGGCACAAAGCAAACACATCATAGTAGGCTTTGTAAAGGATAAAGATGTAGATGTGGCCTTATCGCTGTTTCCTAAAGATAGCATCTACTACTTCTGCAACGCAGGCATACCAAGGGCTTTACCGGCATCGGAACTGAAGAAGATAGCAGGTGCTCATGGACTGGAAGGAAATATATACCCAACGGTAGCAGAGGCTATTGCAGCCGCCAAGCTGGCCATCAGCCAGCACGATGCGGTATTGATAACGGGTAGTTTCTTTGTAGTGGGTGAAGCTATTGAATACCTGAATGTAAATAACGGTATGTTATTTCCCACGACCCTGGAAAATTACCATTAAGGTATAGAGCATTATTTTCAGGTCGAGGGCGAGAGAGCAGTTCTCTATATACAGCAGGTCGTACTTCATACGTTCCATCATCTCGCTTACATTTTCGGCATAGCCAAACTGTACCATGCCCCACGATGTAAGGCCCGGCTTTACTTTGTGCAGGTACTTATAGTGCGGGTGGGTACTGCTGATGATGTCTATAAAGTGCTTGCGTTCCGGCCTTGGCCCAACAAGTGACATATCACCTTTCAGTATGTTCACAAACTGCGGTAGCTCATCTATACGCCACTTGCGCATTACGCGGCCCCAGGGTGTTATACGGCTATCATCTTTGCTCGATAGTGCAGGCCCGCCTTTCTCTGCATCGGTGTACATAGAGCGGAACTTATAGATGTAGAATGGCCTGCCAAACAGCCCTATGCGCTGTTGCTTATAGATGATAGGCCCTTGCGAAGACAGCATCACCTTGATAGCTGCAAAGAGATATACAGGCGACAGTATGATCAAAGCAAAAAGGGATGCAACAATGTCTATCGTTCTTTTACATACCCTTTGCCAGTCGGGCATCAGGTCGGGGTGTATGTGGATGAGTACGGCATCATATACATTGCTGGTCTTTACCGAACCCGAAATGATGTCATACAAGTCCGGCAATACCTTTACTACCACGGGCCGATAACTAAGGCGGGTAAGTATATTCTCGAGCAAGTGGTGCTCTGATGAATCTACTGCTACTACTACTTCTTCTATCTGGTGGTTGTCTATGATGGCTTCCAGTTCTGAAAGATGGCCCAGTTGCGTCAGGTATTTGCTCATACCATTGCTCGCCTCTTTATTGGAATAAATAAAGCCCTTAAAGATGTTGCCCAATGCTTTGGGGCTATCCTTCATTTGTTTGTAAATGTCAATAGCCTTCTGGTTGCCACCGATAATGAGTGTATTGAAGCCTACCTTGCCACGAATGATATTGTACTTCACCCTATTGAGCAAGAGCATGCGTACCGTAAGGGTAATAGCCGTATGTATGAGCAGGTAGCGCCCTGTCATACGTATGAAGTAGGAATAATCTTTGGCATCGTTGGCAAAGATGAACAGCGAGATGAAGATGCTGCCCAGTATGCAGGATATAAGGGTACGGTTTATTTCATTCAGCCTCGATTTGCGATACAGGTCGAAATATGTGCCTGACAACAGGTATAGCAACAACCAACCACCCGGCACCCAAATGAAAGCTGCAAGATAATCGCGCGGCTTCATAGTTTCCAGCGTAGTGAAGAAGCCGGTATTATCGAGCAATGTATGGCGGTATGCCCAGAAGATGACCCAGGACACTGCCGCCGTTATGTAATCGAATACAAGAAGTTGACGGATAGCTTTTCTCTTTTCAGGGGTAAGCATAGCCCTTGCTAATAGGAAACCACTTTAAAATTGTCTAACAATACATATCCATTAGATTGTCCATCAGGTAAGCTTGTCTTTATCACTACCCTGTAGGCATTAGTATTATAGGTACCTACAACCTTTTGCAGGCTTACATAAAATTTGTTCCACTTATCATTGGCTTTGACACCTGCCAGCGGCTCCAATACAATGCTGCCATTCTTGGTAGTTTGCAGGTGCAATTCAAAAGGCACACTGCATTTGTAATTAAACTCCAGATAGGCATCTCCCGACTTGCAGGGGAAATTGGTGTTATTGATACATATAGATGTCGGATGGTTACTATCCATGTAGATATAGCCGGAGCCACCGCCCTCAAACACCATCGATTTATCAGATGTACGTACTATAGAAGTATCCTGTGTATTATCTGCATTTGCTTTTATAAATGTATTACCTGTTTCAAAGTCTTCCTTCCATTGAAAGACCGAGGCATCTGAATACCGGATTTTGGGTGTGTGATTTATGACCTTACCGGGTTGGGGCTGCAGGTAAAAAGTATCAAACGTAAAGAAAGGATACATTATCTGGTAGTCTGCTAAACCATTGAAGGTAATGCCTGCACCTATCTGCACTGTGCCGGGCTTATCAGTAGGTATGGGTATGCGACCGGGAATATTATATACGCCTAACGGTGTGCTATTGAAATATACCCAGGCCGTGGTTATTTTATGATTTACCGTACCGGTAGTAGTGGGGTTATCTGTTGTTACAACAAATGAATCGATCTGCACATAAGTAGGCACGATTTCAGCAGGATTGATGATATCGCAGCTTTGCCAAAGGCAGCAAGCCAACACTGCCGCCACAGAAGTAAGTATTCTCATTATTAAACTATCAGTGTAACCCTATAATCAATACGCAATAATTGTGCTAAACATTATGCAATTCGTTGTGAAGGCTCATTTTTTTGAGCACCTGGTGCGCTACATCCATAGCATTGTAGCCATCATACACACTCACTCTCACACTATTGTCATTTTTGATGGCCTCTGCAAATTCTGCCAATTCGCTGCGAATGGCATTGGATGGTGTTACCTCGGGCATATTCATAGAAATGATCTTGGTATCGCCGCTTGGTAAATCGACCGGGAAGTCGAACATACCTTTACTCATGCCCGGTTCCTTCAGGCGTACGATCTCTGTTTTCTTGTCGAGGAAATCGATACTGATATATGCATCGCGCTGAAAGAGGCGCAGCTTACGCATTTTTTTCAACGATATGCGGCTGGCGGTAAGATTGGCCACGCAACCGTTATCAAACTCTA
Organism: uncultured Bacteroides sp.; assembly: GCA_902168085.1. GTDB lineage: Bacteria > Bacteroidota > Bacteroidia > Chitinophagales > Chitinophagaceae > Polluticoccus. The sequence goes on along the minus strand of CABHOP010000089.1, from coordinate 212,805 downwards.
TGCGGGCATTGGCAATATCGGCTGTTTCACTGATGACAGATACGCCACTGGCAGATATGCGGCGCACGGGCGATTTCACCAGGTGCATCACAATATCAATATCATGTATCATCAGGTCGAGTATCACAGATACATCGGTACCACGGGGATTGAACTGTGCCAGGCGGTGTGCCTCTATAAACATGGGCTGCAGCGTTTCATCGCCCAGCGCCAGGAATGCAGGATTATAACGCTCTACATGCCCCACCTGGCATTTTACATTGGCTTCGTTCACCAGCTTCACCAGTTCACGGGCTTCATCCAGTGTATTAGCCAGTGGCTTTTCTATAAATACATGCTTACCATTCAGCAGGCATTTGCGGGCTATGGGATAGTGGGTAGTAGTGGTGGATACGATATCAAAAGCATCGGCTGCCTTTATCAGCTCGTCAACATCCGTAAAACGGGTAACATTGTACTGGTCTATAGCAGATGCAGCATTGGTATCATCGGGGTCGTAAAAACCCACCAGTTCGATACCGGGTATTTCCTTCCACTGTTGTATATGTATTTTGCCAAGATGGCCTGCACCGAAAACGCCTATTTTTAACATGGCTTATCTATAGATGGCAATTTTATTTATATCAATTGGTTATGAGCAGTGCAATATAGCAATATTAGCCCACTATATAATGCCTTCATCTGCCATGCTGAGGTAATTTGTTTCCGCCACTATCAGATGATCTAAAAGCTTAATATCCATACTTTCACCGGCTTCTTTCAGCTTGCGTGTCAGTTCTTTATCGGCAGCACTTGGCTGCAGGTTGCCGGATGGGTGATTGTGGGCAATGATGAGCTTATTGGCATTTTGCAACAAGGCATTTTTCAGGATGATGCGGATATCGGCCACCGTACCGGTGAGCCCGCCACTGCTGATTATTTCATGGCGGATAACACGATTGGCCTGATTGAGATAGAGCACACAAAACACTTCGTGCGTCAGGTCCCGCAACAGGGGTATGGCTATCTCTGCAGCATCGGCGCTTTGCGTGATGGTGGGGCGTTGCAGCCCTTCTCCCAACTGCCTGCGGCGGCCCAGTTCCAGTGCGGCAGCTATGGTGATAGCGCGTGCCTCGCCAATGCCTTTAGTCTTTTGCAGCTCCAGTATACCCAGCCGGCCCAGTTCGTGGAGGTTGTTATGCGCCAGTGCCAGAATATCACGTGCGAGATCGAGTGCTGACTTTTCTTTGGTGCCGCTGGAAATGAGGATGGCCAGCAGTTCGGCATCGGATAGGGATGCAGGGCCTTTCAGCTGCATTTTTTCGCGAGGGCGTTCGTCTTCCGACCAGTTTTTGATGCTATTGGACTGCATGGGAGTTTCAAAAATAATATGCATCTAAAGTAATTAACTTACCCAAATTGATGGATATTAGCCGTAGCGTTTACTTTTTAGCAGGGCTACTTAGCCCATTTCGATTCTAATTAAAAAACATGAGTTTATATTATAAAATTTGGGCTGATGGATTATTAAAGCTGCGCTCACGTCCGCAAAATAGTGGTTTATGGAAATTCTATGCCATGATATACATGTCAATGGCCATGGCTTTCAACATAATTGTTATAATGGTAATCTTACAAAGACATGTATTGCATACGAACTTCTATTATCTAAAATTTGATGTATTTCCGGGAACGAAACTAGATGCATTTGCCAAATTCTTTATACTGTTCTTATTACCTCCTTTATTCTTAAACTACATGCTAATTTTCAGAGGAGAACGTTATGAGAAAATAATTAGGAGTGGATATAAATATTACAATGGAAAACTATTTGCGGGATATTTTGTGACATCATTGGTGCTTCCCTTCTTCTTGTTATTTGTAGAGTTCATTTTCTCAAGAAATTAGTTTCGCCTCAATAATAGGTAGTAGCGCAACTGCTAAAACAACTAACCCTGGTATGGCCCACCGGGCACGCCCCACCCCCATTTAGGCATCGGCTCATCGGGGTTCATTGCCAGGTTATCTTCGTTAGAATTGATAACGGCAATACGAGTACCCCATTCCATATACGCTATGAAAGCAGAACGGAATTCGGGGTCATCCGGCAGTGCTATTTCATCAGCAGACTGCAACAATAATGCCACCCAGCGCTGGCGATGCTGTTCTGTAAGATGCCTGGACAAATGCTTTTGTATCATCTTAAAATGATTGCCTTCTTCTGTGCTATACATAGGCGGGCCACCAAATACCTCGGCTATGAAATGCGCTACGTGCAAGCGGTGCAATGGCGACATATGCTTGAAGACAGGCTCCAGCAAAGCATCCTGCAATACCTTATCGTAAAACACCTCTGTAAGCTTTTCGAATACAGGCATGCCGCCTGCCCATTCGTATAGTGTGGGGGTACGGTTTTCGTTTGTTGTCATAGTAATTTATATGCGTAGCAATTTAAGGCATTGATATTAATAAGAGATTGAGTTTAGTTATTGATAGATAGCTGAACTATAAAACACTACCCTTACCTTCGCTAACACTAAATATCAGATAAGTGGATATTGACTGTACTTACCTGCCATATAGCGAAACGGGTTATTTCTCTGACCTGGTACTTGATTATATAGGCAACGCACCCACTACTAAAGACTTTTATAAATACACACCCGATGCGGCCGGCCTGCAACAGGCGATAGCCGACCGGGGCCAATACCCGGTAAACCGGCAAACACTGGTAAGTACCCTGCAAAAGCAGTATACTGCCCTGCCTGTTAACGATAAGGTGACAGCCAATATAGCTGCCCTTGCCAACGATAATACCTACACGATATGCACCGCGCACCAGCCCAACCTCATGACGGGCTACCTGTATTTTATATATAAGATACTGCACGCCATAAAGCTGGCCGATGAGCTGAATACGCAGCATAGCGATAAGCACTTTGTGCCGGTATACTACATGGGCAGCGAGGACAATGACCTGGAAGAACTGGGCACCTTTAAGTATGCCGACCGCAAATTTGTATGGGATGCCAACGGGCAAACGGGCGCTGTAGGGCGTATGGATACCAAGAGCCTGAAACCCGTGCTGGACGAATTCTTCAGGCTGCTGGGGCCGCCGGGTAAGCATGCGGATGAACTGAAGGAAATGGTTACCAATGCCTACCTGAAACACAAGACCGTAGGCGCTGCTACACAGTACCTGGTGCATATGCTCTTTGGCAGGTATGGGCTGGTGGTACTAGACCCCGATGAGGCGGCCTTTAAACAAGCGATACTGCCCGTGCTACAGGACGACCTGCAAAACCACCTGGCATACGGGCTGGTATCGGAGCAGATAGAAAATATAGAAGAATACTACAGGGCACAGGCACACCCCAGGCTCATCAACCTTTTCTACCTGAAAGACAACCTGCGCGAACGCATTGAGAAACGCGGCGGCAAATGGATAGTGTTGAATACCGAGATAGCATGGACCGAAGAAGAGATACTGGCAGAGCTGACTGCACACCCTGAAAGGTTTAGCCCCAACGTGATACTGCGTGGCATCTTCCAGGAAAGTATATTGCCCAATGTGGCTTTTATAGGTGGTGGTGCAGAAGTGGCTTATTGGCTGGAACTGAAGCCATTGTTTGAAGCCTATAAAGTATTTTACCCCGTGATACTGCAACGCCAGTCGGTGCAATGGATAAATGCCTACCAGGGCAAGCACCGCAGGCAACTGGGCTTTAGTGTGGGAGATGTGTTCCGGTCGGAAGTGGCGCTGGTGCGCGAATACCTGACCCGCAATGGCAACGACAACTGGCATACTACAGAGGAAACGGCAGCCATGGAAGGCATCATTATCCAACTGAAAGATAAGGCGCAAGTGCTGGACCCCACCCTGCGCTCATCGGCAGATGCCGTGCTGGCCAAGGTGCGCTACCAACTACAGGTGCTGGAAAAGAAAATGCTGCGTGCTGAAAAGAGGAAAATGCAGGAACAACTGCAAAAGATATACACGTTGAAAGCCAGCATCTTCCCCGGAAACAGGCTGCAGGAGCGCACCGATAATTTTTCGGGCTACTATGCGGCGCAGGGGAATGATTTTTTTGATGCCATATATAAGGCAATAAAGCCATTGGACGCAAAATTTATTGTCATCGAAGAACAACAAATTTGATGTAAACGCGTTTTTGTTAAAGTTTTAATAGAATTTTAATAAATTTGCGCATCAGAATAAATTTAATCCGAAAGAAAGATAATATGAATAACATGAAACGCATCGGTTTATTAATAATAGCAATTGCATTGGTAATGCCAATGGTGCTGTGGGCTCAAAACCCCGTAACCAAAGTATTGCCAACGAAAGTGGACCTAGGTATTAAAGTAGGTGCCAACTTTGCTACATTGGACGGCGATGTATGGAAGAATGGTTATAAGCCCGGTATTGTGGCCGGTTTGTTTGGCGGTGTTAGCTGGAAGCGCTTTGGCGTAACCGGTGAGGCGCTGTTCAGCTCTGTAAAATATACAGGTAAAGGCGTGGAGTTTTACAAAGGCCGTGAAGCAATGTTTAACAGTGCTGCAGACTCTGCTAAAGAAGGCAATTTTGCCGTAAGCTACCTGAACATACCGATATTACTGAATATAAAAATAGCAGGGCCTGTATGGTTCCAGGTAGGCCCGCAATATAGTGGTGTGCTGAACATCAACGATAAAGACAACCTGCTGAAGGATACGAAGAGTATCTTTAAATCGGGCGATGTATCGGGCGTACTGGGGCTGCAAGCCAACCTGCCAATGGGTTTGCGTGCCGGTGCACGTTATATCATCGGCCTTTCAGACATGAATGCTTCTTCTATTTCCAGCTCATGGAAAACAAGGACTATTCAACTGCATTTAGGTTATTCTTTCCTGTAGAACAAGGATATACTATATTAAAAAAGGACGGTTTGATACCGTCCTTTTTTAATGCCTTGAATGATAGCTGCATATGCTACCCTACTAAAACAACAATAGGTTGACAAGCCATAAACCTGTCAACCTTTGCATTGTATAAAACCTAAAGAAAATTAGCGCACAGAAACGGAAGCCTGCAACTTGTTAGGGCAACCATACTTCCTGCTGGAACTATTGCAGGAAGCCAACAACGCCAAAGCTATAACCGCAATTACCGGAACTACACGACGAATCTTAGAAAAATGTTGCATAATCAATGAAACTTGAAAAAATAGTTTAAAAGGGTATTTTACATTTGTACGAAGATAACAAAATTTAATGAAGTATATACACTTTATTGCCGTGGGCGGTGCAGTGATGCACCAGCTGGCCCTGGCACTAAAAAAGCAGGGAAATGTAGTAACCGGCAGCGACGACGAAATAAACGACCCGGCCAAAAGCAACCTGGCTGCGGCAGGCATTTTACCGGCAGCCTATGGCTGGTTTCCTGAAAAAATAACCAATAAGCTGGATGCCATAGTATTGGGCATGCATGCCAAAGCCGATAACCCGGAATTGCTGGCAGCACAGAAATTGGGCATCCCTATCTACTCCTTCCCGGAATATATATACGAAGTGAGCAAGGAGAAAAAGCGCGTGGTGATAGCCGGCAGCCACGGAAAGACCACCATCACATCGATGGTGATGCATATACTGCGCCACCAGGGCGTGGACTTTGACTATATGGTGGGGGCAAAAGTATCAGGTTTCGACCAGTCGGTAAAGCTGAGTGATGCACCCATTATAGTACTGGAAGGGGATGAGTACCCCGCATCCGTAATTGAAAAGAAGCCAAAGATATTCTTTTACCAACCACACATCAGCGTGCTGAGCGGCATAGCCTGGGACCATATCAATGTATTTCCCACTTACGAGATATACCGCAGCCAGTTTGAACAATACCTGCAAGGCATAGCAGCAGGCTCACCGGTATTTTATAACGATACAGACCCCGAAGTAAGCGATGTGATCACTACATCGGCACAGCATTTAGATGCACAGCCATATAGCATGCCTGCCTTCCATTATGAAGATGGCATAGCCGTGCTGGAAACAGCGCATGGCAACGTGCTGGTATCAGTATTCGGGCGCCACAATTTGCTGAATATGCAGGGCGCGATAGCCGTGTGTAAACAACTGGGCATAAGTGAAGCAGACTGCTACAAAGCTATAGCCGACTTTAGCGGCGCGGCGCGCAGGCTGGAGAAGATATATTCATCGGACAGGCTGGTGGCGTACCGCGACTTTGCGCATGCGCCATCGAAGCTGAAAGCCACGCTGGAAGCAGTGCGCGAAGGGTACCCGAAACACAAGCTGGTGGCCTGCTTTGAGCTGCACACATATAGCAGCCTGAACGAGCAATTCCTAAGTGAATATAAAGGCAGTATGGATGCGGCAGATGCGGCCATTGTGTACTTCAGCCACCATGCCTTGCAACTGAAAGGCCTGCCCAACCTGGATACTGCTACCGTGCAGCAGCACTTTGACCGGAGTGACCTGCAGGCTATCGATAACAAAACCACATTAGAAAAAACAGTTTCAGAACTGCTGAAAACAGAACAGCCCGTGTGCCTGCTGCTGATGAGCTCCGGTACTTTCGACGGAATTGACTGGAATGGCGTATGTTCGCAGCAAAATTGATAAAGCATAGATAAATGGCCCAGCTTAGCTTAAAGAAACCCATCATCTTTTTTGATATTGAGAGTACCGGAACCGACCATGCAAAAGACCGCATCATAGACCTGGCCATGGTAAAACTGATGCCCGACGGCACACGCATGAGCATGACCAAACGTGTGAACCCCGGCATGCCCATACCGCCAGCGTCTACCGCCATACATGGCATCAGCGATGAAGACGTAAAAGATGCACCGGTATTTAAAATGGTGGCCCATGATATATACGAATGGATGAAAGGCTGTGACCTAGCGGGCTACAACTCTAATAAATTTGACATACCCATGCTGGCCGAAGAGTTTCTGCGTGTAGATATACATGTAGACTTTACAGACCGCCATATGATAGATGTGCAGCAGATATTTTTTAAAATGGAAGCCCGCACATTGGCTGCCGCATATAAGTTTTACTGCAACAAGCTGCTGGAAAATGCACATAGTGCCGAAGCCGATACACTGGCTACCATCGAGATACTGGAAGCACAACTGGACAGGTATAATGACCTGGGCCTTGAAGTGAAACAATTGCATGACTTTACCAGCGGCGAACCGATGGTGGACTATGCGCGCCGGATGGTGATGAAAGATGGCCACCCGATATTCAACTTCGGCAAGTATAAAGGGCAGCGTGTGGAAGACGTTTTCAACCGAGAGCCACAGTATTACGACTGGATGATGCAGGCTGATTTTTCACTGCATACAAAGCAGAAGATATCGGAAATACTAAACCAGATGAAGCTGAAGAAGCTGACGGGGAAAGCATAAGTGTTTATTTAACGAACGTTTATGCATAATTTGTTTATTTTAGACCTTTCATAATTTGCCCTGTTTTGGACAAACTTGTTATTATACCAACATATAACGAAAAGGAGAATATTGAACGTATCATCCTGAAAGTGCTGTCACTGGCAGGTGGGTTTCATATTCTGATAGTGGATGACGGATCTCCGGACGGCACAGCGCAAATCGTAAAGAAATTACAGCAATCGTACCCTGAACAACTGCACCTGCTGGAACGCAGTGGCAAACTGGGATTGGGTACCGCTTATATAGCAGGTTTTAAATGGGGGCTGAATAAAGGCTACGAATACATCTTTGAGATGGATGCCGATTTTTCTCACAACCCTGAAGACCTGATACGCCTGTACCAGGCATGTGTGCATGGTGCAGATGTTGCAGTAGGCTCCCGCTATACCCGTGGCGGCAAAGTAGTAAACTGGCCGTGGGACCGGATATTCATATCGAAAGGTGGCGCTTTATATACCCGCATCATTACCTGGATGCCCGTGAAAGACCCTACGGCGGGCTTTATATGCTATAGGCGTAAGGTGCTGAGCACGATACCGCTGGATAAAGTACAGTTCATAGGTTATGCCTTCCAGATAGAAATGAAGTACCGTGCCTGGAAGCTGGGCTTCAAAATAGAAGAAGTACCTATTACCTTTATAGACCGTAAAGAAGGCCAGTCGAAAATGTCGAAAGGCATTGTGCAGGAAGCCATGTACGGTGTATGGAAAATGCGCAAGGGCGATTAGCCTCTCTTCTCCATCCAGCTTTCCACCATGCTGCGGTTATCCCTTAGCCATTGCATAGCATGCGGCCCTTCGGTGCATAACAAATCGAGCATAGAGAGATTGGGCACAAAGCCATTACGGTCGGCAAACATCTGGTAATATGGCTCCGGTATTTGCAAAGGGCTTCGTTCTATTCCCGGTTTTATACTGCGAAGGTCGGCGGTGGCAGCATCGTAATGCCTTACATAGTTTTCCGTGAAGGCTTCTTCAAACTGTAGGTGCAATTGCTTTTTCAGCCAGTGTATGGTGGCCATGTTGAAGGCTGTAAGCGAGGTGTAGGGCTGTTCGAACAAAGGTTGCAGTTCATACTCGTAATGATCGAAATAAGGCGAGCGTTTGTAAACAGATACCAGTGTGCGCCAGTGGCGGGTTTGCCAGCGTTCTTTATTATATATCACTACCTCGTTCATGGGTGTGCGCTGCTCGCGGCCGCTTTCCAGCGGTATGGATAACTGGATGCTGCCATTGGAACCTGCAATAAAATACTTGTTGCGGTAGCTCATTTTCTCGAAATGTTCGGCCCCGTCGAATAATACTTTATCGGTACCGGATACCTGCAACCACCATGCTATATTAGGAAACGGGATAATAGAACTAACAATAAACGCCATGCTTAGGTAATAATATCATAAAATGGGCGCTGTGGCCCTGCAAAAACTAAATGTTGCTGTAATTTGCGAAAAATACAAAAAATGAAGAGATGGCCCGGGCTTAGTTTGTTGTGTATGCTTTGCTTCTTTCGCGCAGGGGCGATAGAAGTGGTAGCATCGCACAAAGTGTTTTATGTGCCTGACAACAACGGCTACAGTGCCTATGCCGAAGTGTATTGGCAAATAGCGCCCGGCAGCTTGCTGTTTATGGAAGTAACCCCGGGGCAATTGATAGCTAAGGTAAAGACCGAAATCACCTTCAGGAATGAAACCGGCGTAGTGCTGCAAGATAAATACATTATGCAGACCAACCCTGTAGCTACCCAGCAGCAAGCCTTTACACAAAACATTACCGAACTGCAACGCTATAAGCTACCGGCCGGTAAAATGTGGATGGAACTGAAGCTGACAGAAGTAATAGACTCCAACAGCCAGTTTTATACTGTAGACACGGTGCAGGTAACGCCGCCATCGGGCAAGCCTATGTATAGTGAAGTGCAACTGCTGGATACTGTTTATAATTCTGCCGCGCAGACAGTATTCAGCAAGAATAACAGGCAACAAATACCCTTGTGTGCCAACTTTATAGATAACGGGCGCAACACACTATTTTTCTATAGTGAACTGTATGATAGTAATACCATGCCTGATAGCACACTGCTGATACAGAAGACCTACATATCGCGCAGGCCACTGCAGGATGCAGGCTTTAAAATGTCGGCAACGGATACACTGAAAGCTGCAGTGGTGCATCCTGTATCGGGTAAATTCAACATCAGCGACCTGCCATCGGGCAATTATTACCTGAACATAGTATTGCAAGACAGGACGCAAGAAGTACTTGCCAGCAGCAGCGCTTTTTTTCAACGGGTGAATGATAAAAAGGCTGGTAGCAGCGACGAGTCTGACACTGTAGTATTTGAAAAGGTAAACTACCTGGATATCAGTACCACTTTTGTAGCCAAGTTTACCGTGCCGCAACTGAAGGCGATCCTGAAAATGATACGCCCCATCAGCACACCGATAGAGGTTAATACGATTAATAATTTTGCGCATAAGCCGGATGAAAGTTATATGCGCTACTTCATTTATAACTTTTGGAAATCGCGCAACAACCAAGACCCTAAAAAAGCATGGGATGCGTATACTGAAAAAGTAAAGGAAGTGAACAACCTGTTTCGCGGTACGGGCAAACCGGGGTATGAAACAGAGCGTGGCGAGATATACCTGAAATATGGAGCACCGAATGAGCGCATCACTGTAGAGAGCGAACCCGGCGCCAGGCCTTATGAAATATGGACCTATAATGTGCTGCCGCGACATCCGCAGGGGGCCGTATTACTTTTTTACAGGCCGGCACAAATGGTAGGCGATTTTGAATTGCTGCATAGCAACATACGCGGAGAGCGCAGAAATACCGCATGGCGCTCTATATTGTACATAGCAACAGGATCGAGCAGCCAGAACCTGAACTCGCGCGCGGAACAATATTTTCCGGGGAATAAATAAGCAGTATAGCACTATATGCCACGCTACAGAAAAGCGTTTTAATTTTGACAGATGAACATTGCATTTTATAAATACCAGGGCACGGGTAATGATTTTATACTGATAGACAACCGGGATAAAAGCATTGTGCTAAGTACTGAACAAATAGCCCAGTTGTGCCACCGCCGCTTTGGGATAGGGGCAGATGGCCTGATGCTGCTGGAAAACGAAACCGGCTACGATTTCCGGATGGTATATTATAATGCAGACGGTAATGAGAGCACCATGTGCGGCAATGGTGGCAGGTGCATTACGGCGTTTGCACATAGTTTAGGCGTTGTAAAAGAGGCAGCCCGCTTTATAGCCATAGATGGCGCACATACCGCTACTATAGAAAATGGCATAGTGAACCTGCAGATGCAGGATGTGAAAGATATAGATACTACGGGTGACCGAACTATAATGAATACCGGCTCGCCACACTATGTGCAATGGGTGGATGATGTGCAGGCGACCGATGTATTTAACAATGGCAGAAGTATAAGAACCGCGCATAGTGAGAAAGGCATCAACGTAAACTTTGTGCAGAAACTGGCAGATGCTATATGGGTACGCACCTATGAGCGTGGCGTAGAAGATGAGACATTGAGCTGCGGCACGGGCGTAACAGCATCGGCCATTGCAGCATCGGGCGATAAGACGGGAAGCTTTACTACCGCTATACATACACCCGGCGGCGATTTGACCGTGTCTTTTATAAAAGACAGCGCCAACAGTGCCACCGATGTGTATCTGAAAGGGCCGGCAGTGTTTGTGTATGAAGGTGTAGTGAATGTTAATGAAAAGCTACAATTAAAATAAAAACTACGCCTGCATCCAATTCAGGAACGTAAATTGCATTGAAGAATAAAATAAGTGTAATGAAGAAACAACTTTTGATTGCAGCCATTGCAGGTGCAGGAATGATAGTTATGAATAGCTGCTCACAGCAAATAACAAGCGGTGCTAGTACAAGTGCTAACCAACCTGAAGTAGGGCATGGTGCCGGGGCTACTGAAGTAAGCACTCCCACTGTTACCAGGCAGCTAACTACTACTAAACCTAATGTAACGCCTGGAGATATTGAAATCAAGAATCAGGACAAAAGTAATACTACGCTTCAACAACAATAGCTATTACTTACTGTTGATGTTTACATAATTGTCTATCGGCAGTCGCTTGGCTATACTACGTGCCAGTGTCATTTCATCTGCATATTCCAGCTCACCGCCAAAGGCTATGCCGCGGGCAATGGTTGTGATTTTAACGGGCAAGTCTTTTACCTGGCGAGCTATGTAGTACACAGTCGTATCACCCTCTATAGTGGGGCTTAGTGCCATGATAAGCTCTTCTACCCCATTATTGCGTACCCTATCATGCAGGGAAGCTATATTCAGTTGTTCGGGGCCGATGCCATCTAAAGGGGAGAGAATGCCGCCCAGCAGATGATACAGGCCATTATACTGTTGGGTACTTTCAATAGCTATCACATCACGGATGTTCTCTACCACACATACCTGGGTGCGGGTGCGGCCGGGATTACTGCATATAGCGCAGGTATCACCATCAGATACATTATGGCATTGCTTACAAAAGCATATCTCATTGCGCATACGGGCAATAGCATCTGTAAAACTGGCTACGCTCTGCTGCTCCATTTTCAGCAATTGCAGCACCATGCGCAAAGCTGTTTTCTTACCAATGCCGGGGAGTTTTGAAAATTCCTGTACTGCGTCTTCTATTAGTTTTGACGAAAAAACCATACACAAAAATACGACCTGCTTACAATAAAAAATGGGCGGATATTCATCCGCCCATTTAAAAGATTTTAAGAACAACTATTCAACAGTGATCTTTGAAACCACCCTGTTCTTACCATCGTTCAACTCTATCATATAGAGGCCAGGTGTTAAAGCACTAATATCCAGTGGGAATTGCTTTTCACCATACAGGTTTTTACCCAGCTCTTTAGTATAAACAACTTTGCCCATCAGGTCGCGCAGTGTAACGTTAGCTGTTTCTGACGCGAAGTTGTATTTAATATTAACGATTTGTGTAGCAGGATTAGGGAATATTGCCAAACCGGCTTCGTTAGCAGCTACGGTATTAACTGAAGTAGCTGTTTCGATAAACCTCATGCTAACGCAATTCCTGTTGTTTCCGATATTAGGATCAGACATTGCAGCAGAACCGCGTTTTACATAAGCACTATCGCACCAGTTGTATGGATTAGTTGTAGGGGCTGCATTGAAGAACACTGTATCAATGAAGTAAACAGTATCATTTACAGGAAGACCTGCAGAAGGCAGCAATAAGCTAAGATTCATATATGGTGTCTTAAACTTAATAGTATCTGCTGAAGTAAGGGCTGTAGGGCCTAAGTTTGCGAAACCCCAAACAATAATCTTACCGTAAGTACCGGATGCATTCCACCTTACAGTATCGGTAGCCCTCAAAGAGCTAAGAAGACGGAGATCGGTACTTTGGGCCATAGCACTGGTAGCCATACCGATCATAAGTGCTACTAATAAGTAAATACGCTTCATAAAGAGTTTTTTTCTGTGTGAGCGCTAAAGATAGAAAAGTTTTTGAAAAAATAACAAAAAACAGACACTGATTTCAGTGTAAAAGAAGCAATGTTTAATCATCAATTAAATGAATGACAAAAAGATTGCATCCGAATGACATTCAGTTACTTTAGCTTATCATTCCCCGCATGCCTATCTGCATCGCGTTTCGTCTTTTTATCAAAATTCTTTTGCAGGGCGGTAGTGAGGTCTACCCCGGTTTGATTGGCGAGGCATATCAGCACCCACAGCACATCGGCCATTTCATCGGCCAACTCTTTGCCTTTGTCGCTTTCTTTGAAAGACTGCTCCCCATATTGGCGCACCATCAGGCGGGCCAGTTCGCCGGTTTCTTCCATCAGTATACCCAGGTTGGTCAGTTCGCTGTAATAGCGCACGCCTATGGTCTTTATCCATTCGTCTACCTGCTGCTGTGCTTCTTGTATGGTCATCGTATTGGTAATTTGGAATTAGCAATCGGGAATTGAGTGTTATTTGTCAATTTTAGCAAAATAATAGAACTTACTATCTTATTTTACGTACCTGTATTAAAAATAGCAAACCACAGACCACGAGATGCCATACGCAACGGATATTGACGCAGTTAAAGCCCTGAAAGAAAAATACGAAGCCATACGCACCGCTATAAGCAAAGTGATAGTAGGACAGCATGAAGTGGTGGATAAACTGATCATATCCATACTATGCAATGGCCACAGCCTGCTGGTGGGTGTGCCGGGGCTGGCAAAAACGCTACTGGTAAAAACGGTATCGGATGTACTGGATCTTTCTTTCAAGCGCATACAGTTTACCCCCGACCTGATGCCCAGCGATATAGTAGGCGCCGAGATACTGGATGAAAGCAGGCATTTCCGTTTTGTGAAAGGCCCGGTGTTTGCCAACATCATACTGGCAGACGAGATAAACCGTACGCCACCCAAAACACAATCGGCACTGCTGGAAGCGATGCAGGAACGCAACATTACTGCCGGCGGCACGATGTATAAACTGTCCGCGCCCTTCTTTGTGCTGGCTACGCAAAACCCTATAGAACAGGAAGGTACTTACCCGCTGCCGGAAGCACAACTGGACAGGTTCATGTTCCAGATATGGCTGGACTATCCCAGCTTTGCAGAAGAAGTGACCATTGTACGGAACACTACTGGTGCGCTGGAAACCGCGCTGCCTAAAGTAATGACCGCTGAAGATATACTGTACTTCCAGGAGCTGGTGCGCCGTGTGCCGGTGCCCGATAATGTGCTGGAATATGCAGTGGGCCTGGTGCATAAGACAAGGCCTACCAATGCCAATGCCCCTGCTGCGGCCAAACAATATATAGCCTATGGTGCGGGGCCACGTGCATCGCAATACCTGATACTCGGCGCCAAATGTCATGCACTGTTGCAAGGCAAGTATTCGCCCGATATAGAAGATGTGCAGGCGATGGCCTTATCGGTACTACGCCACCGCGTGGTGCGCAACTATAAGGCCGAGGCGGAAGGCATTACGCAGGAAGAATTGATAAAACAATTGCTGTAGAAATTCTAATTTCTAAATACTAAATCCTAAAGATTTAATTTCGGAATGCTAAGGTTAAAAAATCCGAAGAGCTAATTTCTAAATACTAAAAGCATAGTACATTTAGTGCTATAGATAACTATGGAAAACCTGGGTGCTAAAGCAACTTTTTTAAGGAATGATTTTGTAAAACTGATGGCGAGCATCGACCCTGCCACTAAAGGCTTGTGGGGCAAGATGAACCTGCATCAGACTATTGAGCACATGTCATACTCCTTTCGACAAGCAAGTGGCAAAGACCCGTATATATTAGAAACACCGGAGGAACACCTGCCACGCATGCAAGCCTTCCTGCAAAGCGATAAGCCTTTCAAAGAAAATACACCCAATAAGCTACTACCCGATGAGCCTGCCCCACCTGTGCATGAGAATATACAAGACTCGCTAAACGAGTTGCAGGGAGAGATAGAACACTTCTTTAAAGAATATGCACAAAACCCCGAGAAAGTAGTAACCAATCCATTCTTCGGACACCTGGATTATGATATGCAGGTGCAATTGCTATACAAACACGCATGGCACCACCTGAGGCAGTTTGGTGTTAACGAAGTGTCTTAAGCGCCCTGGTTTTAAGATAGGCAAAACCGATAGCACCGGCTACTACAGAAGCACCGATAATAGCCACCTTGGCTACTACTTGCGTTGGTGCATCGCTAAAGGCAAGCGTGGCCATGAAGATAGACATGGTAAAACCAATGCCGGCTATCATACCCATACCCAGCACATGCCGATGATTGATACCATCCGGAAGCGTAGCCATTTTCATACGTATGGCCAGTATGCTGAAGAGGTAGATGCCTATGGGCTTGCCCAATACGAGCCCCATAAAAATACCGTGATGCACCAGCGAAGAAAAGACACTGCTAAAATCTGAAGGTAGCAGGATGGCCGTATTGGCTAATGCAAAGAGCGGCAGGATGATGAAATTGACAGGGTCGTGCAGGGCATGCTCCAGTTCCTCTACTTTATGCATGGGTATTGTGAATGCCAATAGCACCCCTGCAATGGTAGCGTGTATGCCGGAATTGAATACGAAATACCAAAGCACGATGCCGAAAAAGAAAAAGATGTAATAGTGCTTCACCTTGGCAGCATTCAGCAATGCCAGCAGGAATACGATGCCCAATGCAATAAATAGATATATCCATTGAATATCCTGCGCATAGAAGATGGCGATGGTGAGGATACCACCGAGATCGTCTATAATAGCAAGGGCGGTGAGGAAGATGCGCAGCGACAACGGCGCACGTTTGCCCAGCAATGACAACACACCCAAAGAAAAAGCGATATCGGTAGCCATAGGGATACCCCAGCCGCGTGCAAAAGGTGTACCACCACACCATATAGTATATATAAGCGCCGGCACTACCATGCCGCCCAATGCTGCGATAGCCGGCAGCATAGCTTTCTTTGTCGTATTCAATTCGCCAACCAGCAGTTCACGTTTTATTTCAAGCCCTACAAGGAAGAAGAAAACCGCCATGAGGGCATCGTTGATGAGATGCAGGACAGTATGTGGCAAATGCAGTTCAGGCACAGGCATATGAAGCTCGCGCTCCCAGAAATGTATATAAGAAGGCCCCCAACCGGTATTGCTGATAATGAGTGATATAAGTGTACAGCATATCAATGTAATACCTACCGCACGGCTGTCATGAATGAATTCTAAAACGGGAGAGATGATACCCTTCCTAATAATATTCCCTATCCTGTTCATGGCGTAAATATACCCGAAATAAAAAACAGTATTTCTACGCAGTATGGCATCAGAGAGGTTATGTAAGTTTAACAAGCCGCAATACATACACAGGCATCTTTGCGGCCGGTTGCTATGAGTTATAAAGTAAGCGATATGATATTAGCAAAAGAGACCGCTTATATAGACCTTATAATAGGCGGGCATACACATGCGTTTTTAGATAATCCGGTGGCGATGACCAACAAAGCCGGAAAGCAAACGCCGGTAACCCAGGCAAGTTGGGAATTATGTTTTCAGCAACGAAAAAAGTGCCAAACTTTTCAAAGGCCAATCTGTAATTGCGAACAAACAAACAATAGCGGATTGATTTTTTTTTTCAACAAAATGTTAGGAATTTCGTCGTCCTGCTTTAGGAAAAATAAAGCATAGCAATAACCCTGTGATAGATGATTTGAGAGGGGCCGGAATACTTAACTGAAACTGGTAATGTGGTGTTAAAAATATATATCCCGTTGTGCGTGAAGCTATCGGGGCTAAATATTCGTCGCTCTACGATTACCGTATTTAAAAAATTGGTGTTAACTTGATGAACGAGTAGCCAAACTATGGATAACAACCTTTACGATACTTCTAATAAAATATTCAATGAAGCGGAGGCTGCGTGGGATAAGTGCCTGAGCATTATCAAAGATAATGTGAACTGGCGCACATTCCAGACGTGGTTTGAACCCATAAAGGCTGTTGGTCTTGAAAATAATATACTTACCCTGCAGGTTCCCAGCCAGTTCTTTTACGAGTGGTTGGAAGAGCATTATGTAGAACTGCTGGGTAAAACCATCAAGCGTGTGCTGGGCAAAGAAGGACGCCTGGAATACCGCATACTGATGGAAAGCAGTTCGAACCAGCGCAACCCGGCATCTATCAACATGCCCGGCAGCACTTATAACAAGCCAGCTAAAGACAACAACTATGTGGATATGCCCATGAAATGGGACGATCCGCACAATATTAAAACACCATATGCCATACCGGGCTTGAAGCGCATGCAGATAGACCCGCAGCTGAATGCCAACTATACATTTGAAAACTATGTAGAAGGCGACTGTAACCGTGTGGCCCGCAGCGCAGGCCAGCACGTGGCACAGAAGCCCGGCGCTACGGCCTTCAACCCGCTGGTAATATTTGGTGGTGTAGGCTGGGGTAAAACCCACCTGATACAGGCCATAGGCAATGAAGTGCGCAGGCTGCACCCTAACAAAGCCGTGCTGTATGTAAGTGCAGAGAAATTCATCAACCAGTTCATAGAACACTCTAAGAACAACGAGGTGAATGACTTTATACACTTCTACCAACTGATAGATGTGCTGATAGTGGATGATGTGCACCTGCTGGTACCGGCGGTAAAAACACAGGATGTGTTCTTTGCCATCTTCAACCACCTGCACCAGAGCGGTAAACAAATAATACTGACCAGCGATACCCCACCAAAGGATATGGAAGGTATGCAGGAACGCCTGCTGAGCCGTTTTCGCTGGGGACTGAATACGGATATACAAGCACCTGACTTTGAAACCCGCCAGCAGATACTGCAGGTGAAGATGAGGCAGGAAGGCCTGGATATACCGGAAGATGTGGTGAAGTATGTGGCCTACAACGTACAAAGCAACGTACGTGAGCTGGAAGGCGCACTGATAGCCCTGTTTGCACAGGCTACGCTGAACAAGAAAGAAATAGACATCGACCTGGCGAAGCGCGTGATGAAGAACTTTGTGAAAACATCGGCACGCGAACTGACCATCGAGAATATACAGAAAATGGTGTGCGACTACTTCCACCTGCCATATGACAGGCTGCTGGCTAAAACCCGCAAGCGCGAAGTAGTACAGGCCCGCCAGATAACAATGTACCTGGCCAAGAAATTCACGAAGAGCTCGCTGAAAAACATTGGCGAACACTTTGGCGGCTTCGACCATACTACGGTTATCCACTCTTGCCAAACGGTAGAAAACCTGATGGATACCGATACAGAGTATAAAGAACATATGCTGGAACTGCAGCAGAAAGTGCAACTTGCCAGCATCTAAACGAACGATTCTACTACATTATACATCCCCGGTACACAACCGGGGATTTTTATTTTCAAAAAATATCCAATTCTGCGCCCAAGGCTTTGAGAAGATGCGTCGTCTTTATTAGTAAACCACATTCTTAATACTATTTAAAACGACGATTGTATGAAAACAAAGATTCTGTTTGCACTGCTGCTGGGAGCCAGCGTATGGGTAGGATGCGATAAAGCACAACATTTAAAAAACCCTGCTTCACAAAAGGAAAGCCACAATAAGCCACCTAAAGGCGATGATTCAACCCCATGTGACAGCGTTGCCTGCACCATGCAGTTTGAGCAAGTGCACCTGCAGGTTTTAGATGCGAGTGGTGCACCGGTAATATTGGATGCATTTCATACCGAAGATATGACGGGTACTACATTGCCGGCCAGCCTGTATGAATACGATAACCATACCAAGGCTTATGTAGTATTTAACGACAACTGGGTGCCCGGCCATCAAAACAGCACAACTACGGTTCGTTTTGTAGGCTTTAAGAACGGTGCAAAAGTTGTTCAGGAAGATTATAACATCAGTACAGACTGCTGCCATATATCTAAAACATCCGGTAAAAATCGCGTAGTATTATCACCTAACGGTGAATGTGATGGCGTTGTATGCACCATGCAATTTGAGCAAGTGCGCCTGCAGGTTTTAGATGCGAGTGGTGCACCGGTAACATTGGATGCATTTCATACCGAAGATATGACGGGTGCTAAATTGCCCACGAGCTTGTATGAATACGATGATTATACAAAATCTTATGTAGTATTTAACGACAACTGGGCACCCGGCCATCAAAACAGCACGACCACGGTTCGCTTTGTAGGTTTTAAGAATGGTACAAAAGTTGTTCAGGAAGATTATAGCATCAGTACAGACTGCTGCCATATATCTAAAACATCCGGTAAAGACCGCGTAGTATTGCCATAGTAGTACTACGAAGAACTACCATACCGGCAGCATGCAAATGCAGCCGGTTTTTGTACATTAAGCGCAAGTAGCCCCCAATGCCCGTATTAACAGACCAGGAAATAATAGCAGGATGTAAAGTCCAGGACAGGAAGGTGCAAGCCGGCCTGTACAGGCAATACTATAGCGACTTTCTGAAGATATGCATGCGCTATGCTACCAACCAGCAAGATGCTGAGCAGTGGATGAATGACGGGTTTTACAAAATATTTACACGGATAGAACAATACAGGGGTGATGGTTCTTTTGAGGGATGGATGAAACGCATATTGGTGCATACCTGCCTGGATAATGTGAAGCATGTGATGCGCAAGCAAGGTGACAGATACATGGAAATAGACGACGTAAAAGCCCAGCAAGTGATGGCTGCACACAGTGACAATGCCATACAGCAAATAGGATTTAAAGAATTGGTTCACACCATACAAGCATTGCCCGCCATGCATAAAACCGTTTTCAACCTGTTTGTATTTGACGGCTATTCGCACAAAGAAATTGCGCAGCTGTTGAACATTAAAGAAGGCACATCGTACTGGTATGTAAACCAGGCAAGGGAACTACTAAAACAGAGACTATCGGCTAACGTTTCAAAAAACGGTGCGCTATGACCAATAATGAATTTGATACCTCGTTACAAAAAATAGCATCGGAGGAGATACTGCCGTTCGATGAACACAACTGGGAAGTGCTGAAGGCACGGCTTGATGAAAAACCTAACCGTACAGCACTTTTATTCCTAATACCTTTCAGCGCTAAACAGTGGGCTACCGCCGCATGCCTTGCTTTGAGCCTTGGCGCAGGCATCTGGCATTTTTCAGGCAACAAAACAAATGCGCCTGTCGTTACTGTGGCAGAGAAAAAACAGGTACCATCAATCATGCCTGCACCTGTCGTTACAATACACGATACTAACAATAGCATTACGAATACCGCTGTGGTTGCCCGTAAGCAAAACATACCGCACAGCCCTGCCTTATTGCACAAAAGCAGTAGCCTTGATGCAGATACCAATGCGCCTAACCATGCGCTGCCCACACCAACACTGCAAAATGCCGATGATATGGCACTTAACAGTGTACCAAAATCTAACAACAAGCAACAGCAACTATTACCAGTTAATGACTACTATGAACCGAAAACAGATAAAGGCATGAGCCTTTCCATTAACGGAGGCTTTGCTTTCCAGAACAGGAATAACATTGCGGCAGGGGTAACGGTACGCAACCGTGTAAGCCGTACCATTTCTATAGAAACCAACCTGCGCTACATACAGGGACAACAAGGGATACCTTTTAAAAATGAGAAGATAACAGAAGTGCCGCGTGTAGTAACTACAGATACCGGCAGTATGATGGAAATAGACAGGCAGGTAGAAACATGGTATGAACAACATAACCGCAGTACACCATACCTGCAATTAAACCCTGCTGTGAACATTAAGCTACATAAGAAAATAAATAGCAGCATAGGACTGGATGTGCAGAAGATATTGGTAGCCAACAGCACGCTGGCATCGTGGAATGAAAGGCTGGCATTGGAATCGAAAAAGATACCGGAGGTGGACCCGGGCGTGGTGCTGAACATAAATTATTCGCTTACCAAAAGAATAGGCTGTGGTGTGGCCTACAGGGAAAGTATGCTGAACCTGGGCAATAGTAATGTGAAATACATCAACCGCGATTACTTTATGATACAACTACAGTATGCTATTATAAGGTAGTATTAGCAGCATCATTTATTAAATAAAAAATAATACAGCTATAGCCCGAATTGTGAGGCAAAAATGTTTTGTTATTCCGTTATTACTATTATCTTTGCAGTCCTTTGAGAGAAGGCCATAATAAGTTCTTACGCCTCAGCAAGCTACGTTTTGCGGGCTAAAAATACAGGTGAGGTGGGTGAGTGGCCGAAACCAACAGTTTGCTAAACTGTCGTACGGGTCAAACCGTACCGCGGGTTCGAATCCCGCCCTCACCGCTTTAAAAACATTGACAGTTTACTGTCAATAACCGGGTTCGGGAAGTAGCGCAGGCCGGTAGCGCATCTGGTTTGGGACCAGGGGGTCGCAGGTTCGAATCCTGTCTTCCCGACACAAATACCACTTGAGAAATCGAGTGGTATTTTTATTTTGTGCCAATGCATTACGTGTACATATTAAGGGGATTGAAGAGCAACAAGTAAGGTTAGCATATCAATAGCAACCTGAGCTGCACGTTTTCTTCCGGTGCACGATGGAGACAAGGAGGCACCTTGCTTTCAGGATGATCTACCGCTAACCTCCACATATGGCCAAGGCCTAAACTAATTGGCTGTGCATCGGGCATAGCCTGGTAGTGCAAGTCGAAGAAATGCTCTGTTAAGAAAGCTTCGAAACCTTCATCCGCTCCATCATATAGTTTTCTGAGTTCATTGCGTATTTCCGAAATAAGTATTTTCTGTATGCCTTGTGCATTCGGCAATATCTCACTGGATGCACCATGGTAAGTGCACAAAATGGTATCGGTTGGTACGGGAGAGCGATCTACATGAAAAGAATACACATCGGCAGGAAAAAACGGGAAAGTATCATCCCTATCATAATGGCTAATAACATTAAGAACCGGGGATGCACCGTGGGCTTTTAATAGCTCCAGGTCGTTTAAAAGAATATTGCGTGCCAGCTGTCCTTGCGCACTCAATTGAAGTTTGCGAAGCTCTTCCGGCTCTACTTCTGTTATGTTCCCGCTTAGCGTTATCTTTTGAACGATCTCAGAAAAATCACCTGTTAGTTCGCGCTTCCAGCAAATAGCATTTACCGCTCCGCTGAATGGCGTAGCAACAAGCTCCTGAAAACTGGTTACGTACTGTATATGCTTTTCAACAAGAGGTGCATCTGCCATAGTGAGTGAGTATAAAATTCTTTAACAACGTTTACAATAACTTTCTGAAAGCAGTTATCTACTCTGCAAACTCCCACGCACTTTGATAGGCTTCATGCGATTGGGCATAGTTGATAAAATCATCGTAAAAAGGTAACCGTGTTAAGGTAGCACTATCGCCGATAACGACCAGCTTTTTACGTGCCCTTGTCATCGCTACATTCATCCTGCGTGTATCTGAAAGGAAGCCAATAACACCATCGTTGTTGCTACGGGTCATACTGAGGTAAACCAGGTCGCGCTCCTGCCCCTGGAAACTATCTATAGTATTGATGGCTATGCTGGCCAGGTATGGCTGCAGTTCGGGCACATGAGCTAATTGTTCGCGTAGCACATGTATCTGCTGTTTATACGGAGATATAATAGCTATAGACGGGAAGCTATCAAATGTATTATTATCGCGCAAGCCTGCAACCATTGATGTGAGATGCCGGAACAGGAAAGCCGCTTCTTCAGGATTGCTGATGCTGGTGCCTTCCTGCTTCTCATCAAAGCCACAGCCGGCAGTATCTATGAAGCTAAGCGCCGCTTCGTCGGCATGCAACAGATGATCTGCTACGGATGCATGCGCTTTCAGCAAGCTTTGATAAAATACCTGTGAGGGATAACCCATGATGAGTTTATTCATGCGGTATTGCTCTTCCAGCAGCACAACAGCTTCGGGATGCAGCGCTACACATTTTTCAAGCAAGGTATTGCTCAGGCCATTACGCGCTGCTTCATCCGACTTTATAGTAGGAGGCAGCTGGCAGTGGTCACCTGCAAGTACGACCTTTTGTGCTTTTACAATGGGTATCCAGCAGGCGGGCTCCAGTGCTTGCCCTGCCTCATCTATTACTATGGTATGATACTTGAGATGGCGCACCGTATAGTGTGCCGCGCCTACAAGTGTTGCCGTTATCACCTGTGCCTTCGATAACAAATCGTTGGTGATATACTGCTCGGTATTACCCACCTCTTTCATGATCTTGTGCGCCTCATCGAAAAGAGCTTTACGCTGATCCCTTTCCGCCTTGCCAAAGCTGCGCTTATACTTATGCGCCATGTTCTTAAAGTCGGCAGCTTGCTTCTTCAGACGCTTGATATCCTTCATAGCACTGTGCTGAGACATCTTGCTATCCAGCGTCAACGACATCAGCTTTTCAGACACACGTGCAGGGTTACCCACACGCAGCACATTCAGCCCTTCATCCGACAGCTTTTCGCTCAACAGGTCTACAGCAGTATTGCTGGGTGCTACCACTAGTATCTGTCCGCTATCATTCTGTATTAGTGCTTTGATGGCTTGTACCAGTGTAGTAGTTTTGCCCGTACCGGGCGGGCCATGCACAATGGCCAGTTCATTGGCAGCAAGTATTTTATTAACAGCTTCCTGCTGTTTGGCATTTAGCTTAGGGTTTACAACAGGCGCAAGGTTTGTATTGAACTTAGGCGATGTTTTACCTGTAAGAATATTGATGAGGTGGTTCTCTTTATCATTCTCGCTCTTCGCATCTGCAAATTTCAGTGCACTTTGCATTTCATCATAGCTGTTGTCATCAAACAGCAGGTCGATACCTATCTTGCCACCACTCGTCCATTCGGGCAGTTCTTCGGTGCGCAATGTTATTTTAAGCCTGTCGCCACTTTGAAAAGAAATAACACCTTCTACATTATCTGTTTTAGCATTATGGTTTGAGAAGAGCATAGCAGCTGCACCAAAGCGTAGCTGGTGGTTGATATCGCGGTGCGTGGGGCGTTCTATTTCAACGGTGATATAATCGCCCTTGCTTATCTCCGTGCCTTTTATCACTACCGGGTACCATGTAAATCCACTAGCCCTGCGCTCGTTTACAGATGTGGTCTCAATAAGTTTCTGATAGGTTTTCCTGTCCTCCTCGCGCTCGGTCTTTAACAATGCCAGCAGCCGCTCAAAATATTGCATGCGCAAAGGTAATGGCTATGTGCGACTATTGCGTACCTTCCTGCCATGAGTACCTGTTACAGTTGCCATACCATACTGAATAAAAAGAACCAGTCTGCGGAACATATCCTTCCCAATTCGATAGGCGGTGTTTTAAAATCGTACCGGTTACTGTGCAGGCAATGCAACTGGGCATATGGCATGACCATAGATGCGGCGCTGGCGAATGAATTTGCAGCACTTGCAGCAGCGCTGCACATCAAACGTGATAGGCCGAAGCCGGATAGTGTACGCAATCCTGCCACGCCTATCATACGGCTGGAGGATGAGGAACTGCACATTTCCGGCAGCGATATGCAAGTGATGCAGATAATTGCCGGGCTTAAACGCAAATTTCCCTACATCGATACAGATAGTATTGAAGCATCTTTGCAAAATGATGATATTCGCGAACATATTTCTATCAAGGTATCGGTAGGCAGCGATTTGCTGGTAAGGTCGGTAGCGAAAATAGCGGTGAACTATTACATGATGAAAACAAGGGGGAGGCAGCATCTTGACAAGATCATCAACGTGATAGATGGTGTAGAAAAGAATCATAATTATGTTCACTCCTATCCCCTACCCGATGGCATCTGCAAAGAGGGTGAAGTAGCTCACGTAATAATAGTAAGAGGCACCGCATTGCTACGACAACTATATGCACATGTGATACTATTTAATACCCACAGCTTTGTAGTGCTGCTATCTGATGCATATGATGGCGAAGACGTTGAATATTCTTACCGGTATGATGTAGTGCATGGAGAAGAGATAAAGGATAGAGTCAGTCTAGCATACAATAGACAAGAATACCTCTCCAAAATATAAGACCAGGTCATTCCGGTCGATGTTCCAATATATCACCCGGCTGGCAATCCAGCGCCTTGCAAATAGCTTCCAGCGTGCTAAAACGGATGGCTTTGGCTTTACCTGTTTTTAAAATAGACAGATTGGACAGTGTAATGTCTACTTTTTCAGAAAGCTCATTCAACGACATCTTTCGTTTAGCCATCATTACATCGAGGTTGACAATAATGGGCATATGCTAAACAGTTAAGTCGTTTTCAGTTTGAATCTCTACCCCCCTCGTTACAATCTGTACGATAACAAAAAGTATTACCGCCATGAACAGCCATACATCCCCACCCGTCAGATGCATAGCAGCAACATTGGGTAATGCAATGTTTTGCCCAGATAACCATGTATAATACTTGTATCCGAAATGCGTGCACAACCCGATAGCCGTAGATAGGTAAGCCGTGCGTAAAAGGAACTGCCGTAACCCTGTATTGAAGGGCTGTATCATATTCAATTGCCGCTCTGTAAACAGTTTTACAATAAGATAAAACATCAGCGCCTTAAAGACGATTACAATAACCACCAGGGAAACCATAGCAACAAAATGAGTGAAGCCATAATTGTAAAGGCTCCATAAATCTGTTCCTTTCCAGAAGGGATAGGTATCATTAGCAGGGTTATATGCATAAGTGTATATCACATGAAAGATGATACTTCCGGCTTCAACACATAATCCTAAGAAGATGATCCAGGAAAGCACTTGCAATACATTCAGTATGCGCTGGGTAGTGGTCTTTGGTTTCATAGCAAAAGATTAATTATAGTAAAGCTATTAAAATTTATTGATAAACAATAAATAATTATCCATTTAAAATAAATAACTATAGTACATCAGCTTTCAAACTGACTATTATCATGAAGCAATAATAAATAGCAATGGAACTTTACGGCAATGAAATATTGGAAAAAGTATACCCCGCGCGAGCAGGACGAGATCATCACACGGGCACTGAGTCATAATGTAGATTACCAGAATAATATATCGCTGGGTATACCGGTATCCAAGCTGGACCAGCATGTGTTTTACGAGCATGCATCTTTTCTTAAAGATACCCCGCTGCTGCGGGCTTATGTGCAGAACCCCAATCATATAGGCTGCCACACACTGGGCGAATCGGAATCGTTCTTTAAAGGCACCCAACAACTGGAGCAAGAAGTGATAGAACTGCTGGCCGTAGATGTATTGAAAGCGCCTGAAAACAGCTGCGATGGTTATGTAGCCGCTGGCGGTACAGAGGCCAATATACAGGCCGCATGGATATACCGCAATTTATTCATGCAAACACATGGTGCCGCGCATCATGAAATAGCACTGCTGAGTTCTGCCGATACACATTATTCTGTAGACAAAGCGGCGAACCTGCTTAACCTGGCATCCTACAGAGTAGCGGTTGATGATAATACACGCACCATCATCAACGAAGCACTGCAGCATACTATACAACAAGCCATAGCAGATGGCATCAAATACTTCATCGTCATATCAAACATGGCTACTACCATGTTTGGTAGTGTAGACGACCCTGATGAATATGCTAAACATTTATCAGCTTATGATGTGCACTTCCGCATACATGTGGATGGCGCATTTGGCGGGTTTATCTACCCTATCAGCCAGCCCAGCAATAACTCTTTATTCAGCAATCCGCATGTATCTTCCATTACACTGGATGCGCATAAAATGCTGCAGGCCCCTTATGGAACGGGCATCTTCATAGTGCGAAAGGGATTGATGCAGTATGTATTTACCAAAGAAGCGCAATATGTGAATGGCATGGACATCACCCTAAGCGGCAGCCGCTCGGGCACCAATGCTATTGCCATATGGATGATACTATTTACCTACGGGCCTTACGGATGGCTGGAAAAAATAAACAAGCTGCTATATCGTACCGAATGGCTCTGCGAACAACTGGACAAACGAAAAGTACAATACTACAGACATCCCGATATGAATATCGTAACCATACGCGCGAAACATATATCGCACGATGTAGCTATAAAATACGGCCTGGTACCGGATACCCATGCCGGCGCACCATCGTGGTATAAAATAGTGGTGATGGACCATGTAGAACTGGATGCGCTGGAACAATTTGTGCAGCAGCTATAATAGTTAATGCTTGCGGGCATTCTTTAATGCTAGTTGCATATAGCTGCGTACTTCTTCATTCAGATCTTCAGGTTGATACATACGGAAGTAATGATTGAATTGCTGCTCGCCCGGCACCTGTGCTATTTTATGAAAGCATAGGTTGTCTTCATATGCCTTATCGAAATAGAAGCACACGTCAATAAAATTTTTGCCCAACTGGTGTATGCGGCCAAAGCGGATGCCCGCCGCGAATGAGATCATGGTTTTAGCCGGATGCAGGTCGAAATTGCCCATGCTACGAAACTCGGTAATGAAATAATCGAACAGCATGCGGGTATGTTCCGATTTCCCGTTCAGAAAATCGGACAATGTTTTCTCGTTGCAGGAATGTGATTGGTTATCACGTACAAATTTCTGCTTGCAACCGGGGCATATCCACATATTACAGGTAGTTAGCATTACAAATATGGTGTAATTCAGGTTATTTATCATATTGCATTCTTAAATATACCAATCGGTATTATTTAAAATAATGGATGTACCTTTGTTGCCATTTCAAAAGAAAAACAGACTTATGAAAAGAGTGGTGGTAACCGGGTTAGGTTCATTGACCCCCATTGGCAACACGACGAAGGAATTCCAGGCCAACCTGCTGAAAGGCGTAAGTGGTTCGGCCATGATAACCAGGTTTGATACTTCCAAGTTCAAGACAAAATTTGCCTGCGAACTGAAAGACTTCAACCCGCTGGACCATATAGAAAAATCGGAAGCACGTAAATATGACCTGTATACGCAGTATGCACTGATAGCTGTAAAAGAAGCCGTAGAACATGCACAAATAGACTTTGAACAACTGAACCGCAACCGCATAGGCGTTATATGGGGTTCGGGGAATGGTGGCATCACCACCTTTGAAGAGCAAGTAATGGAATTTGCCAATGGCGATGGTACACCACGCTTCAACCCATTCTTCATCCCTAAGATGATAGTGGATATTGCTTCGGGTGTCATCTCTATTAAATACGGCTTGCGTGGTGTCAACTTTACTACCGTTTCTGCCTGTGCTACTTCTAATACTGCACTGATAGATGCCTTCAACTACATACGCTGGGGCAAGGCCGATATGATCATCACCGGCGGTTCGGAAGCGGCTATTACACGCAGTGCTGTGGGTGGCTTTAGTTCTGCCAAAGCCCTGTCTACACATAATGAAGCACCTGAAAAAGCATCGCGCCCGTTTGATGTGGCTCGCGATGGCTTTGTGATGGGTGAAGGTGCCGGCGCACTGGTACTGGAAAGCTACGAGCATGCCATAGCGCGTAATGCCCCCATCATTGCCGAGGTAGTAGGCGGTGGCATGGCAGCCGATGCGTATCACCTTACAGGCACGCACCCTGAGGGTGAAGGCGCCTACCTGGGTATGCTGGCAGCACTGGAAGATGCCGGCATAACAGCCGATGATATTGACTATATGAACCCGCATGCTACATCTACCCCTATGGGTGATATCAGCGAACTGAAAGCGGTAGAGCGTGTTTTTGGTGCTAATCCCAAAGTGTACATCAGTGCTACCAAATCGATGACCGGCCACTTGCTGGGTGCTGCAGGTGCGGTAGAAGCCATAGCCTGTATCACTGCCATTACAGAAGGGCAGATACCGCCTACCATCAATACGGAAAATGTAGAGCCTGAATATGCAGGTAAATTCAACCTGGTGACAGGCAAGGCGGTGAAAGCCGATGTGAAATATGCCATGAGCAATACCTTTGGCTTTGGCGGCCACATTGCTACAGCCATCTTCAAAAAATTTGAAGGTTAATAACCGAATGCATAGAAATAATAAAGCCCGGTGATTCCCGGGCTTTATTATTTATGCTATTACTTGCTTGTTATACTTACTACGATACTCATTAGGCAATAACCCTGTTACTGTCTTAAATGAGTTACGAAAGGTTTTATTGTCCACATAACCCACATCATACATCACATCGTTTATCTTCTTATTGCCGGTTTCCAATTGTTTTTTCGCAGCTTCTATCTTTACACGTTGGATGTATTCTTTCAATGTATTGTCAGTAGCTTTTTTAAACCTGCGTTCCAGGCTACGTTTACCTATAGATACCGTACTGGCTATCTGGTCTGCAGTCATCTTTTGCTGATAATTCATTTCTATATACTCCTGTGCTTTACGTACGTGTTCATCACCATGGTTTTTCTGTGCCTGGAAGATAATGAATGGTAGTTGAGCGGTACGGTCTATATCTACTTGGAAAAATTTAGCACAATAAATAGCTGTTTCCCGTCCTGCATATTTCTCTATAATATATAGCAGCAGGTTTAGCAGCGACATGCCCCCACCGCTAGAGTATATACCTTGTTCGTCTGTAATGATCCTGTCTTTCACCAGTTCTATACCGGGATACATATCTTTGAATATATCGGCAGCCTTCCAATGGGTAGTACATTTGCGGCCATCCAGCAACCCTGTTTTTGCCAATAGAAAAGCACCTACGCACAGGCTGGCTATCTCTGCACCTTTATAATACTGGTCTGTTATCCAAGATATCAATGCTGCATTAGCTGCCACATTTTTTTCAAGACTCACATGTATAGCAGGTATAATGATGAGGTCTGTTTCCTTGAGTGTATGTATAGTAGCATCGGGCTGAATCGTAAACAAATTACCATTCAGCTTTACGGTATCTGTAGCGCCTACCAGTTGAATATGAAACAAGTGACGCTTGCCCATACTTTCCATGTAATCGTTTACTTCGGTAAGAATATGTCGCGACACTTCTATGCCCGAAAGTGCGGCTCCCACAGGCACCATAATGGAGATATGCTTCATAGCGACAAATTACAAAAACTGCCATTACCATATCTCAATCAATGTTGCTACATAGTTTATTTACTCTTTAAAAAAGCTTCAATAATATCTACAGCAGGGTAATGCTTTGGCGCATCAGGCTTTAGCGTAAACAGCTCGCCTATGTAATCGCCGTGGCCACCGGGAAATATAGCAAGCTGTGCATGTGGTAATACACGATACATTTCAACTGTATGTTCAACAGTTGCCACATCATTATTACCTGATATTACCAATGCCTGTGCTTGTATGCGCTTCATATCAGCATCACTGATGTCTTTAAAGCTCAGCATCCTGTCTGTATCACGTTTATACATCGTGTATAATGCATCTGCACTGGGGTTGATGGCTTTGAATGCATCTTTGTATGGCTGCGGCATACCCTCAAAAGAGGCCTTTTCCATCATACCCCAAAACCATGGCTGGGCACCTGTTTTCTTGTAAAAGGTAGATGCAACAATTATTTTATTTACCAATTGCGGATGACGGATAGCCAGTTGTAATGTAGTAGATGCACCATTGCTGAAACCAAATACATCGGCTTTTTCTATCTTCAAATGTTTTAACAGCGCAGCTACATCATCTGCATCCTGTTCAAAACTGGTGGGCGTACCTCTATCTTCAGTATGTCCGTGCGCCTGCAGCTCTACGGCTATCACCCGGTGGTTCTTTGCAAAATCGTTTATAACACGTCCCCAGTTTGTGCCTATTGTAGAACCACCACCGTGTATCAATACCAGCGGGGTACCTTTGCCATATTCCTCGTAATACATCTTCATGCCGTTTACGGTAGCGTAGTTTCCTGTAGCTTGTGCGGTTGTCATAAATAAGAATGTGATGATCAATATCGGTAATAAGTATCTCATAGTTCTGTTTGCAACAAAATTAATTTCTCTGCACTATCCAGAAAGGGTGTCGACTGACTAATTACGGGGGTGTTTTACGACAATTTACGTGCACATCATGTGCTATGTACCAAAAATAAATTTTGCGCAACCAAATAATTGCATTTATATTTGCAACTGAACAGTTGCTAATAATACCAATGAGACGAGATGTATTTCAAGCCATAGCAGACCCTACGAGGCGCGCTATACTTGCCCTGATAGCCTTACAAGCTATGACCCCCAATGCAATAGCTGAACATTTTGACAGCAGCAGGCAGGCTGTATCTAAACATATACAAATACTGGCCGAATGCGAACTATTGAAACAGGAACAAAATGGACGTGAAATTTATTACCATCTGAATATTAAGAAGATGAAAGAGATAGATAAATGGCTGGAGCAATTCCGCAATATATGGGAAAGCAAATTTGATAACCTGGATAAAGTATTAGCTAACATAAAATCTAAACGTCATGACAAATAACAAAATGGAAATGGTAAAAGACCTGCCGAATAAAAAGGTAACGGTAACACGGTATTTTGATGCGAATGTGGCAGATGTATGGGCTGCATGGACACAAAGCGAACTGCTGGACCTGTGGTGGGCGCCTAAACCATGGAAAGCAGAAACCAAAGAAATGGATTTTCGTAATGGTGGCTACTGGCTATACGCAATGGTAGGGCCGGATGGTACCAAACAATATGCGAAGATCAGCTACTCGGCTATCAACCCGCAAAAAAGCTACAATGCTACAGATGCTTTTTGCGATGAGCATGGCAACCCTACCAATGAGCTACCCAGCATGAACTGGCACAACAGTTTTCATGCTGATGGCGACGATAAGACTAAAGTAATTATAGAGATACACTTTGCAAATGAAGCTGATTTTGAAACTATCATGACTATGGGCTTCGAAGAAGGCTTCACCATGGCACTTGGCAACCTGGACGAATACTTCGCTTCACGCGCTTAATGGTTTCCACAAGCGTAATAAAAAAATCCCCGCGTGTGCTGCGGGGATTTTTTATTTATCAATTACCTGTATGGCCAGTCGCTCTTCATGCTTCTGTGCAAGGGCGGCATTTATCTTTTCAAGTTCGCGTGCGGCGGCTTTGTTTTTCACCATTACACTGACACGATATACCAATGCAATACATAGCAGTGTAACACCCGATACCACATAACCCAGAATATCATAATGCTCCAGCGGACTTGTTTTCGTTTTCTGCGTAATGATAAAACCGGCCAGTATCGCGGCAAAACCACCGGCTATCTGTTGCAGCGAAGAGGTGATACTCATATAAGCGCCACGGTCTTTCATTTCAGGTATGCTGGTGTTGAGTGTAGTGGCCGGTATCATACGGCTCATGATACCCATAAACATGATCATGTTTATAACTACTACCTCCCATAGTGGTGTAACAGATAGATTGGTATAAATAATAACCATTGTGATAGCCAGTAAAGAGCCAGCTGTAAACAATATGAATTTATCCATCTTATCGCTAAGCTTACCTACCAGCGGCATAATGACGATAGAAGAGATGCCGGTGAACATAAATACCAGCGGCAATTGCTGCTGAGAGATACCAATGTTATTCACCAGGTAAGCACTACCAAAAGGCATCATCATAAAACCACCTACAGATAGCAAAGCAATGGCGGTAAAGCCTACGCGGTAATGACTATCCGAAAGTGTATGCCAAAGGTGCAGCAATGGGTTTTTATCTGTTTGCAAGGCCAGGTGCTTGTCTACCGGTTTCATTTTGAAAAATACGGCTGCCAGTATGCCTATAGCCAGTACTACGATCATCAGGAAAGAAGAGTGCCAGCCCCATTGGTTGGCAAACCAGATACCGATAGGTATGCCTAGTACCTGGCTGGCTGCAAATGCCATTTGCACCATCCCCATCACGCGGCCACGCTGATGCACTTCAAACATATCGGTAATAATAGCCATAGAGATAGAGCCTATTACACCACCAAAAAGGCCGGTAACAATGCGTGCAGCCAGAAGCATCCAAAAGTTGGCCGCCAGTGCGCAAAACAGCGTACCTGCTATAAAGCCGGTGTAGAAAAACATCAATAGTTTTTTCCGGTCATACTTATCGGCAAAGCCTGCCGCCAGGATGCCGGATATACCGGCACTGAATGCATAGACAGACACCACCAGCCCGAAGCCGGAAGGTGTGATATCCAATGTTTTCATCAGGATGTCGCCAAGAGGTGATAAGACCATAAAATCGAGCACCACAGTAAACTGCAATAGTGCGAGGATAGCTACCAGGAATTTCTGGTAATTACTGAATGTTGGTATAGCTTGTTTCTGTTGTTCCATAAAGTGACTTATTCCAGTTCGGCACATTTGTAGCCATTCTGTTCTATTAATTGTATAATGTCATTTGTGCAGTTTGCAGTTGTTTCCAGGCGCAGCACACAATCTTCGTCCCCTGTATCTACGCTCCACCTGGTAATATGCCTGTGCGCATCCAGCACATCTTTTACCGCATGTATGTCTTTTTGTTCTTTCAGGTTGGTTTTAAAAACCAGTACGCTTTTAGGTTGTGCAGGCATAGTGGTGTGTTTTCAGTTAGTGTTAATAAATAAATGCTCATTTATAAGTCGTTGAAAAAAATTATTTCTTCAGCGCTCTCAAAACCAGGTCGAATGTTTGCCACATGATCTTGTCATTTATTACAAATTTTTTACCGGCAAGGCTCCTGCCTTCGTTATGAAACCGCAACAGGTTGTAGAGCGGTGCATAGGCTATAGACCAATACACTTCTACCGGCATGGCCAATATCTCTCCCCTGTCTACTGCATTCTTCATAAAACGGCCCATGTGCTCTTTAAACTCATTTTTGAAGGCATCCATAATAGCCTCATGATAGGTAGAGGTACGCAGCTGTTCAAACAGTTGCGCAATCTTCGGGTTATTCAGTACACATTTGGCACGGTTCTTCCACTGCACGCGCAGGCCTTCTTCAAATTTTGCTTCCGGGTCAAAACCTTCCAGCATCTGCGTGCTCATGTTTTTCACCTCTTCCTGTCCTATCTGCATTATAAGGTCGTCCTTATCCTTATAATAGATATACAGGGTAGCTACAGATATACCACATTCTTTTGCCAGTTTGTTCACACTGAAACCTTCCAGGCCATCGCGCAGCAGCAGGTCTATAGCTTTGCTTTTCACTAATTGCTCCTTGTCGGTATTACGGGTTCGCATTGCGTGCAAATATAAGTGAATGTTCACTTACTTATAAAATATTTTAAAGTGCTGCCGGAAAAATAACCGGCAGCACTCATTATCAGAAGTTCATCTCATCTGCGCTTGGCCCGTAGCTACCGGGAATAGGAATATCCAGCAGGCGCAGGTACACACCCATCTGTGCACGGTGGTGCACTACCTGGCTGTAAGATGAACGGATCATTTCACCTTTTGTAGTGGTTTTATGTATCACATCGCCGCTACGTAGCTTCCACTCTTGCAACAAGTCTGCTTCTGTAGCTTTTTCCAGTTGGGCCCTGCCTTCTGCATATTCTTTTTCAAAATAAGCCATCAGTTCTGCCGTATTATTTACCTGAAAAGGCACATAGGGGCTGCTAGCAAAGTCCAACTCATCTGTGTTCAACGTAATCGAGACCCACGATGGCAGCTCTGCTATATGCGATGCTAACCGGCGTATGGTCATGCTCTTCTCATGCGGTTTCCAGTCATATTTATCATCAGGTATGCGCGACAGCATTTTGCGGGTGGTAGCTGCTTCCTGGTCCATTTCTTTTACAAGTGCTTCGATCTGTGACATAGTTCGTGTTTTTTTAGTTTACACAGCAAAGAAAGAACCGGGTAGTGACAACCCTATGTCAGCAGCAATTGCAGAATTTCAAAAAATAATGCGGTAAGCTGCAAGTCCTTATCTTTATACCCGTTCACATTAAAGGGACTACAGCTTTGAAATTTTCTGATTTTGATTTTGATAACGATGTGCTGGATGGCATAGAGTCGATGGGGTATGAAAATGCGACACCTGTACAAGAGCAGGTAATACCCCTCATTTTAGATGGCAGGGACATTATAGCATCTGCACAAACGGGTACCGGTAAGACAGCAGCATTTCTTTTACCGCTGATACAGAACATACTAGACCATACGAACAACGACCACGGTGTAAATGCTATGATCATAGTGCCCACCCGTGAGCTGGCTATACAAATCGTGCAAACACTGGAAGGTATTTCCTATTATACCTCCATCAGTTGCATAGCCGTATATGGTGGTGGCAGCGGCGATTCTTTTGCTACGGAAAAGAAAGCTTTATCATCGGGTGTGGACATAGTAGTGTGCACACCGGGGCGTATGATATCGCACCTGAATATGGGCTATGTAAAATTGCAAAACCTGAAATACCTGGTGCTGGATGAAGCCGACCGGATGCTGGATATGGGTTTTTATGAAGATATCGTAAAGATCATATCCTTTATGCCAAAGCAGCGGCAGAACCTGCTGTTTTCGGCCACTATGCCACCTGCCATCCGCAAGCTGGCCAATACCATACTGGTAGACCCAGCGGAAATAAACATCGCGATATCCCGCCCGCCAGATAAGATGGAACAGGGTGCCTTCATTTGCTTTGATGAACAGAAGATACCATTGGTAAAACACGTACTGCAGTTAAAGGACTTTGCAAGTGTATTGATATTCTGCTCGAGCAAGCTAAGTGTAAAGCGCCTTACCGCAGATTTGAAACGTATGAAGATGTCGGTAGGCGAAATACACTCCGACCTGGAACAGGAAGCCCGCGAGCAGGTGTTGATAGACTTCCGCACCAAAAAAATAAAAATACTGATAGCTACAGACATTCTTAGCCGTGGCATCCATATAGACGATATAGACCTTGTTATCAATTACGATGTGCCGCATGAAGGCGAAGATTATATTCACCGCATAGGCCGTACGGCACGTGCAGCCAGCAAAGGCACTGCTTATACCTTTATCAGCGATAAAGAGCAGTATAAGTTTCATCGCATAGAAAAACTACTAGGCCACCCTGTAACAAAACTACCGGTGCCTGAAGCATTAGGCCCGGCACCAGAGGTAAGGGAAGACAAGCCTTTCCATAAGAAAAAACGCAATTTCAAAAAGAAGCGCTGATAGCCCTATAAGACTTATTAAAATTATATGCACTACTTTTGCAGTTCATCTGCTGAGTTCCTACCTCATTGTATTAGCCCGGCTATATAACTAATAATGACATTTAAAGAATTGAATTTAATAGCGCCCATATTGGAAGCGCTGGAAGCTGAAGGATATACCCAACCCACACCCGTACAGGAAGAATCAATACCAATAGTACTGCAAGGCAAAGACCTGCTGGGCTGTGCGCAGACCGGCACCGGTAAAACGGCGGCATTTGCCGTACCTATACTGCAACTGCTGAGTAAACCACCTGTTGATAACAGCCATAAAACCATAAAGGCACTGATACTGACGCCTACGCGTGAACTAGCGATACAGATAGGCGATAGCTTTGCCGCTTATGGCAAACACCTGCGCCTGAAACACCTGGTGATATTTGGTGGCGTGCCGCAGGGCGCACAGGTAAAAGCACTGCATGCAGGTATAGATATATTGGTAGCAACCCCCGGCAGGCTGCTGGACCTGATAGACCAGAAATACATCAGTCTGAAAGACCTGCAGATATTTGTGCTGGATGAGGCAGACCGTATGCTGGATATGGGCTTTATACACGATGTAAAAAAGACCATAGCACGCCTGCCTGTAAAAAGGCAAACCCTGTTCTTCTCGGCCACCATGCCGCCGGAGATACAGAAACTGGCCGACACCATACTTACCAAGCCTGAAAAAGTGGAAGTAACACCGGTATCGAGCACCGCCGAAAAGATAGACCAGCATATACTATATGTAGACAAGAAGGATAAGAAAAAACTGCTGGCGTTTATATTGAAAGATAAATCGATAGAACGCGCGCTGGTATTTACACGTACCAAACATGGTGCTGATAAAGTAGTAAAAGACCTGTACAAGGACGGCGTAAGAGCAGAAGCGATACACGGCAACAAATCGCAGAACGCCAGGCAACGTGCGCTGAATAATTTTAAAACTGGTGAGATTCGTGTACTGGTAGCTACCGATATTGCTGCACGTGGTATAGATATTGACCTGCTATCGCACGTTATCAATTTCGACCTGCCGGAAGTACCTGAAACATATGTACACCGTATAGGCCGCACGGGCCGCGCCGGTGCGGCGGGTATTGCTTTTTCTTTTTGCGATGAGGAAGAAAAAGACAACCTGAAAGCCATTCAGAAACTGATTGGCAAACAAATACCTGTAGTAGAAGGCCATCCTTTCCCGCCAAGTGATAGTGGCCTGGTAAAAATAAACCTGCCTAAAAACAAACAGGTAGTAAAGCGACCAGATGCCGTGCATAGCGGTAATGCCGCAAACAAAAAACGTTTCAATAAGAGCAGACCACCTAAAAAGTGGTAAGTTTTGGATGGCAGTATCTCGCGGTTGGCTTATTTTTACAGCACAAGCTACAGCATCGTGAACCGCATAGACAGAGTTACTGCCATCCTGATACAACTGCAATCGAAAAAGGTGGTGAAAGCGCAGGAAATAGCCGACCGCTTCAGCATCAGCCTGCGCACGGTGTATCGCGATGTGAAGTCGCTGGAAGAGGCCGGTGTACCCATCATAGGAGAAGCAGGCGTGGGCTATAGCATTATGGATGGGTATAAGCTGCCACCTGTCATGTTCACCAAAGAAGAAGCAACGGCTTTTATCACTGCTGAAAAACTCATCAACAAACTAACGGATAAAGCCACTGCAGAGCAATACAAAGCAGCATTGTATAAAGTAAAGGCCGTATTGCGCAGTACGGAAAAGGGATTTGCGGAAGATATTGATGATGCCATCCACGTTTTCAAAAGCCGCAATCACCACCACCCCGCCGGCAATTCAAATCATATATACGATATACTGCAAAGCATTAGTAGTAAAAAAGCCATACAGTTGCATTACTACAGCGGCCACCGCGATCAGGATACGGAGCGCGTGGTAGAGCCTGTGGGCATTTACTACATCAGCAATTACTGGCACATGGTGGCATGGTGCCGCCTGCGCAATGATTATCGTAATTTCCGCCTCGACAGAATCAATAAGATTATACATTCAGATGAAGTATTCCGTCCGCGCGAGCTGACGTTGAAAGAATACTTAACCAAATGGTCGGCTGAAAACAAGCTGGAAGAAGTAGTGATCTCGTTCGATAAATCGGCCACCAGATATATTCAGCAGCAAAAGCTCTATTTCGGTTTCAGCAGCGAGCAAAGTAAAGGTAACCGTGTAGAGATCACGTTCCTGGTACCATGCCTCGATTATATTGCCAGCTGGCTCTTATCCTTTGGCAGCCAGATACGTATCATATCGCCGCTTACGCTGCGCGAAAAAATGACCGAGCGTGTAGCAGAACTGGCAGCGCACTACAATTTGAAAATAAGTGAGCCCCTGCTGACATAAGGTTGTCACTACCCCATCGTTGCTTTGTAAAAAATTGCAAGCAATGGAAATCAAAACATCACCGGCCGTTACCACACTGTTTGAAACCAAACAAACTACACTTAAAGACTTAGGATCATTTGCAGGCATAATAGCTGCACAGCTATATGCGGAAGCAGCAAGGCTGCAGGTATTACCAACAGGGCCCATCACATGGCGCTACCTGGGTGCCGATGGCAAGCCTGACACTGTTTTCACATTAGAGATACTGCTGCCCATCAATGGCAACGTAGAGTCACCTCAGTTCCAAACCAAAGAACTACCGGGCCTGAAATGCGCCAGCACGATACATTATGGTTCCTGGGAAAGGTTTCCGGAGGTATATGGAAAATTTATGCCTGAAATATTTGCACAAGGCAGGAAGACAACAGGTGAAACCCGGGAGCTGTATCTGAACATGGACTTCACAAATCCGGAAAATAACATAACTGAAATACAGGTAGGCATTATTTAAGGTTGACCAATTCACACATTCTGCGTTAGACAAGCCATGGCATAGTTTTTAGCTTATAAGCAAAAACTGAATTGCTATGAGCGACGTTAAAAACCTGGCAGGAACTGATGCCATCAGGAAACTGAAAGAACTGGCAGAGGGTATAGATATATGTATGTTCTGCACCCATATAGATGAAGTGCCTTTGACAACCCGCCCTATGTCTACACAAGAAGTAGATGAGCAGGGAAACATCTGGTTTTTCAGCCGGGTATCCAGCAATAAGAACCAAGAGATAAAACAGGATGATAAGGTGCAACTGCTGTATGCCGACATACGCAATAGCCACTATCTTTCTGTGTATGGCTTTGCAGATGTGTTGGTGGACAGGGAAAAGATAAGAAAGCTATGGGATGGTGTAGAAAAAGCATGGTTCACAGAAGGTAAAGATGACCCTGAAATAACCCTGATACGCATCCGCACACAGGAAGCCTATTACTGGGATACCAAAGACGGCGCCGTTATATCACTGATAAAAATGGGTGTTGCTGCCATTACAGGACAAGAACAAGACCAGGGCGTAGAAGGTATATTGAGGCCTTAAGCTACACCAAGTCTTTCATCATAGCCGCAAACGAAATAATGTCCTCATCCGCGGTATCGAAGCTACACATGAGGCGTGCCTCGTTGGTAGCTTCTTTCCATATATAGAATGGATACTTTGCCTGCAAGGTTTCATTCCAGCTAGCGGGTAGCTCTGCAAATACAGCATTGGCCTGCACCGATTTGGTAACACGCACTTGTGGATATTGCGATATGGATTGGGAAAGCAACTGCGCCATAGCATTGGCATGCAGTGCATGCTTACGCCAGGTGTCATCGCGCAGCATGGCTTCAAACTGTGCAGCTATAAAGCGGGTTTTAGATGCCAGTTGCATGCTTTGCTTGTGCTTGTAGGCAATATGCTCTTTCAAATCCTTATTGAATACCGCTACTGCCTCACCAAACATCATACCTGCTTTGGTGCCACCCAATGATAGTATATCCACACCTGCGTGGGTCGTTAGATCTTTCAGTTGGCAGCCAAGGCCGGCAGCAGCATTGAAGAAGCGAGAACCGTCTACATGTGTATATAAACCATGTGCTTTGGCAAGCGTGGTTAGTTCTTTTATTTCATCGGGGGTATAGACTGTACCATATTCTGTAGACTGGGTTAGCGATAGCAACTTTGTTTGTGCATAGTGTATATCACCTTTGCGTATCAGTCGTTGTTTGATAACATCGGCAGTCAGCTTACCGTTCTCATTACTTGCCAGCGGAAAGAAGCGGCAACCCGTAAAAGTTTCAGGTGCGGAAGATTCATCGTTATAGATATGCGATATATCGGCACACAACACAGAGTTATAAGACTGTGTAGCGCTGCTAATGCTCAGCACATTAGCACCCGTACCGTTGAATACGAAGTACACATCTACATCGGCATCCAGCACTTCACGAAACTGCTTGCGAACCCGTTCGGTAATATCATCGGCACCATAAGAGCGGGCATGTTGCTGGTTAGCATCTGTGAGTGCTTGCATTACTTCGGGCAATACACCGGCATAGTTATCGCTGGCAAAAGATTTCATGGATGTAATATTAGGAAGAATAAATAAAGTGCCGATAATTGTTTGGTGCTTAGTATTTTCGGGCAGCACTCATGAAATCTTTTTTCAAAGCATACCTGCAATATACCCGTACCGAACGTATGGGCATCGTAGCATTGCTGCTGATACTGGTAGTGCTGATAGCCGTAAAGGCAAGTATGCACCTATGGGTATCGCCACAGATAGATACTATGAAGGAAAAAGAGCTGGCTGCAAAATGGGAGCAGGCAAAGAGAAGTGGCAACACAGTGACTATGCCTCAGCATGCATTTGAACCATCAGGCACACCTGCCACGCTTTTCAAATTCGACCCGAATACGATAGATGCTACAGGGTTAAAAAAGCTGGGACTGAAAGACAAGACCATTTCCATCTTCCTCAACTGGCGCAGTAAGGGCAAAGTATTCCGCAGCAAGGAGGATTTTAAAAAATTATACACACTAACACCGCAGGAATACGAAAGGCTTGCACCATATATTGTTATCCATAATCCTAAAGAAAGCAGTAAACAATTTAGGTTAGTTAATCTGAATACTGCCGACTCTGCAGAACTGGTAGCACTGCCCGGCATTGGCGCAAAGCTGGCACACCGCATACTGGAATATCGCAAAGAGATAGGCCGCTATACATCGGCAGACCAACTGATGGAAGTTTATCGTTTTCCCGATACTACGTTCAGGCGTTTGAAGCAGCTTATTACAGTTAAGTGATACGTTTCAGCAATACATAACACCAAAAAGCTATACAAAGATTGATGGATGGGAAAATTTGTCGTAAACTTGCAGCCTGAATTGCGGTTTAAGATAGACTTTCATGGATTTCAAGTACACAGATACCCAACTGCAAATCGCAGATATGATACGCGATTTTGCCAACAAACATATCCGTCCCAACATGATGGAATGGGATGAAACTCAAAAATTTCCTGTAGAAGTATTTAAAAAACTGGGTGAACTGGGCTTGATGGGCGTACTGGTGCCTACAGAATATGGCGGCAGCGGCCTTGGTTATTTTGAATATGTAACCGCCGTGAGCGAGATAGCAAAAGTATGCAGCTCTGTAGGCCTTTCTGTAGCCGCACACAATTCGCTTTGCACGGGTCATATACTATACTTCGGCAATGAAGAACAAAAGAAAAAATACCTGCCTAAACTGGCTACTGCTGAATGGATAGGCGCATGGGGCCTTACCGAAGCCAACACCGGTAGCGATGCCGGCAATATGCGCTGCACAGCCGTAAAAGATGGCGATGAATGGATATTGAACGGTACTAAGAACTGGATAACACACGGCATCAGCGGTGATGTAGCAGTAGTATTGGCACGCACGGGCGAACCACGTGCTAAAAGCAACGTAACTGCCTTTATAGTAGAGCGCGGCACACCGGGCTTCAGCGCAGGCAAAAAAGAGAATAAACTGGGTATGCGTGCATCTGAAACTGCAGAACTGGTGTTTGATAACTGCCGTATATCTGATGCGCAACGTATGGGTGAAGTAGGTGATGGTTTCCGCCAGGCAATGAAAGTGCTGGATGGTGGCCGTATCTCTATTGCTGCCCTGTCACTGGGTATATCTAAAGGTGCTTACGAGGCATCTTTGAAATATGCTAAGGAGCGCCAGCAGTTCGATCAGCCAATTGCTAATTTCCAGGCTATCGCCTTTAAACTGGCAGATATGGCTACCAAGATAGAAGTAAGCGAAATGCTGATATACCAAGCTGCGGACATGAAGAACCGCGGTGAGAAAATGACCAAGGAATCGGCAATGGCTAAGTACTATGCATCTGAAGCCTGCGTACAGATATCTACCGATGCAGTACAAATATTTGGTGGCTATGGATATACCAAAGACTTCCCGGTTGAGAAATTCTACCGCGATAGCAAGCTATGCACGATAGGTGAAGGCACATCTGAAATACAGAAACTGGTAATATCGAGAGATATACTGACACAATAAGAAAAGCCCCGCAATGCGGGGCTTTTTAATTCGTATTAAGAGCGTAGTATTAGTAATCGCCTACCGTAGCTGGTACCAGTTGGTTCAGTGCCGATGCCAGTTGCGCATCATTTGGCGCTATACCGTGCCATTCGTGTGTACCTTCCATAAAGTCTACACCGCGGCCCATGATGGTATTCATCAACACACAGATAGGCTTACCGTTGCCTGTTTGCGCTTTGGCAGCTTCCAGTGTTTTTACCACCTGCTCCATATCATTACCATCCGTCAGCACGATAACATGCCAGCCAAAGGCTTCAAACTTAGCCCCCAGAGAGCCCAGGTTCATTACCTTATCAGTAGGGCCATCTATTTGCTGGCCATTCACATCTATCGTAGCTATCAGGTTGTCTATTTTATGGTGGGCTGCAAACATGATGGCTTCCCAGTTCTGGCCTTCCTGCAGTTCGCCATCGCCGTGCAGCGAATACACAATGCGGTCATCGCCATTCATTTTTTTGGTAAGTGCTGCACCTGCTGCTACGCTCATACCCTGTCCTAGTGAGCCACTGGCTATGCGCACACCCGGCAGGTGTTCGTGCGTAGTAGGGTGGCCTTGCAGGCGCGAATCTATTTTACGGAAGGTGCTCAGCTCGCTGATAGGGAAATAACCCGAACGTGCCAGCACACTATAGAATACAGGGGAAATATGCCCGTTGGATAAGAAAAACAGGTCTTCACCTTGCCCATCCATATTGAAAGCGGGGTTGTGCTTCATGATATGAAAATACAGGGCTACCATGTACTCTGTACAGCCCAGTGAACCGCCGGGGTGACCGCTTTGCATAGCATGTACCATACGTACGATATCCCTGCGCACCTGTGTTGCTGTTTGTGTCAGCTTGTTCAAATCCATTTTAAAAGCAAATTGTGCCGCAAAAGTAGCTTTTAGTCGGCACTTTTTTGATAAAAAATATAGCACAATGCCCTGCTTCTGTAAATTGCAGGTGGATGGAAATGCAAAAGGCACAGCAGCAATATTTTACCCGGCAGCTAATGGATTGGCACCATAACGACAATGACCGCGACCTGCCGTGGAAATCGGAAAAGGACCCTTA
The DNA here is from genome assembly GCA_902168085.1 of uncultured Bacteroides sp. Classification (GTDB taxonomy): domain Bacteria; phylum Bacteroidota; class Bacteroidia; order Chitinophagales; family Chitinophagaceae; genus Polluticoccus. The sequence continues at coordinate 169,216 of CABHOP010000089.1, read as the reverse complement.
TAAAATATGGCTATCGGAAATAATACTGCAGCAAACACGGGCGCAGCAGGGACGACCCTATTACCTACGCTTTACAGAAACCTACCCTACCATTACCCATCTTGCCGATAGCACCGATGAAGCTGCCTTTCGCATATGGCAGGGGCTGGGTTACTACAATCGTTGCAAGAATATGCTGGCTACGGCCCGCTATGTAGCGCAGGAGTTAAACGGGAAATTTCCCGGTACATATGAAGACATCATAGCACTGAAAGGCATAGGCCCATACACGGCAGCCGCCATTGCCTCTTTTGCCTACAACCTGCCACATGCGGTGGTAGATGGAAATGTGTATCGTGTGCTGGCACGCTACTTTGGCATCGATACATCATTTGACAGTACCGAGGGTAAAAAACAGTTTGCCGCACTGGCGCAGCAATTGCTGGATGTGCATAACAGCGCCACTTACAACCAGGCCATTATGGACCTGGGGGCAACCGTATGCACCCCGCAAAACCCCGCATGCGATACCTGCCCGCTGCAAAAGAAATGCGTAGCCTATAGGCAGGATATGATACAGCTGCTGCCGGTGCGTAGTAAGAAGCAGGCAGTGCGCAAACGCTACTTCCATTACCTGCTGCTGACACATAAGAACAAGCTATGGCTGCGCAAACGCACCGGCAAGGATATATGGCAAAACCTGTACGAGCCACTGCTGGTAGAAGCAGATGAAACCCTGACGGCTGAAAAGCTGGTGAAAACACCTGCATTCAAAGCTCTGGGCATCGCACGCTCGCCTGCCTTTGCTGATACCATGAGCCAAAAGCTGACCCACCAGCACATCACCTTCTCCTTCTTTACCTTACCCGTGAAAAGTATGGATATACATACCCCTGATGGCGGCGAATGGGTTGACAGCAGCGATTTAAAGAATTATGCCTTCCCTAAAAGTGTACTTTCTTTTTTAGAAAAAATATTTTATTTTTAGAGTGATAAGGCTTTATAAAAAAAACTAATTGGTAAATTAAACAATTATGAGAGGCGTAAACAGAGTCATGTTGATTGGAAATCTTGGACGCGACCCGGACTTACAATACCTGGAAGGAAATATAGCTGTGGCAAAGTTTCCCCTCGCTACTACCGAAACCTTTAAAGACAAGAACGGCAACCTGGTATCGCAAACAGAATGGCATACCGTAGTGCTATGGCGCGGCCTAGCCGAGCTGGCACAAAAGTACCTGCACAAGGGTAGCCTGGTATTTATAGAAGGCCGCCTGCGCACCCGCCATTGGGAAGACAAGGACAAAAACAAACGCTTCAGTACCGAAATAGTGGGCGATAACCTGGTAATGCTGGATAAACGTAAGGAAAACGGCGATTATCAGAATTCAGGTGATACCACGCACCAGGATATTAGCTACGACCCTAATATTGAGCCTACTAAAGACGACCTGCCTTTTTAATATTCAAGCCTATTATATTTATATAAGGAAAGAAGCACTTTATTTCTTTCCTTTTTTTAATTTTGGTAGTCACCAAACAAGCGACACATTTTGGGAAGCTCAACTGAAGGGGAAACGACAACGCTGGCCCTGTTATTACAAGCATCGCAGGAAGCTTTCTCCGCGTCTAATGTCACCATACTCATTATCATCATTTTGATATTGCTATTGCTTACTGCCATTACAGCAGGGGCAGAGACCGCCTATTTTTCCCTGAGCGCCAAAGACATTAATTACCTGAAGCTAAAGGATGAGCAAAGTGCAACGCAAGCCATTCAACTACTTGAACAGCCCAAAATGCTGCTGGCCACTATACTGGTGACCAATAACTTCATCAACATAGCCATTGTTATTACCACCAACCTGCTGGTGAAGCAATTGCTGCCGCCCGAAATGAACGAGGTGGCATCATTCTTAATACAGGTAGTGGTAGTGACTTTTCTGCTGGTACTGTTTGGCGAGGTATTACCCAAAGTATATGCTACACAGAATAACCTGCGCATGGCCCTGTTTTCGGCACCGGTACTGAAGATCATGAGTGGCATCTTCAAACCCGTAAGCAGTGTACTGGTATCATCTACCAACTATATAGAAGAACGTATAGGTACCAAACCATCGAACAACATCAGTAATGAAGATTTTGAGCATGCCATAGAACTGACCGTAGGGCATACAGCCACGCGCGAGGAGGTAAATATCTTCAAAGGCATCCTGAAATTCAGCAATATTACTGTGCGCCAGATCATGCGTACGCGTATGGATGTGAGTGGTATTCCTAATGAGCTTACGTTCCCGGAAGTGCAAAAGCTGGCCATAGAAGTAGGCTATTCGCGCTTGCCGGTATACAAAGAGAGCCTGGATAAGGTAGCGGGTATGATACATACCAAAGACTTTCTGCCGCATACGGATGATGACCATTTCGACTGGCATAAACTGATACGCCCTGCTTACTTTGTGCACGAAGGCAAGCTGATAGAAGACCTGCTGAAAGAGTTTCAGCAAAAGCGCATACACTTTGCCATAGTGGTAGATGAGTTTGGTGGCACTTCAGGCATTGTAACGCTGGAAGACATCATGGAAGAGATTATCGGCGACATCAAAGATGAGTTTGACGAGGAAGACCTGCACTTCAAAAAGATAGACGACAGCAACTACATTTTTGAAGGCAAGACCCTGATAAATGATGTATGCCGCATGATAGGCGAACCATCAGACACCTTTGAACATGTACGTGGCGAGAGCGATTCGCTGGCGGGGCTGATACTGGAAATTTCAGGTAAGTTCCCTGTAGTTAATGAAACGGTGAGCTATAAGCAATATGACTTCACCGTCTTGAACATTGATAAGATGCGCATACAGCGCGTGAAGCTGACCATCAATCCCGACGATGAGGATCTGTAATCTTTAATCTATATTATTATCTGTATTTACATCTACAAGCATGCGCATTAGCTGCTGTATTTCGTCGGCACGCTGGTCGTCCCTTTTATACCGGTAGCAAAGGGCCAGTTCTTCCAGCATTTTAAAGATGATACGCTTGGAAAGTATAGGCGTGAAATAGTTTTCGCGGCCTGATGCATTTATCTTCTTCAGGTAGGTATCTACATCTTTCTGCGTGTACACCATACCGTTCAGCGGGTCTATATAAAACTGCACCTGTTGCACACCTTCATCATCCTGCTTATAGAAATGGTGCAGGGTATCGATGTAAGCAAATACAAACTGGCGTGGCAGTTCCACTGCAAATATGGGTATATCCAGCAGTTCGCAAAGGGCGAGGTATAGCACACCTAATGAATAGGCATTGCCCTGCTTGCTTTCCAGCACTTGGTTTATGAAAAAATATTTAGGCTCGCGCTCTGTAAGCTCGTGGCCCTGTAGCTTGTAATAATTGTAAAGAATGCTGTTGAAAATATTTACCTGCTCCAGCGGGGTCAGATAATTATTCAACTCCAACCATATATTACGACGTATCTGGTCGAACTGGCTGAGGATGGATGGTATATTCAGATCGGGGAACTGATACTTGGCCACCAATATGGCGCCACGCAGCAGTTCCGGATTCTTAGAATGGCTCCAATCGAAGAATTCCTGTTGCAGGTCTTGAAAATGTACACGGTGAATGAGGCTTTCTATACGTTCCTGCACATCTTCATCTACCGTTACTTCCCACAGCTGTTCCAGGTTAGGGATGATGTCTTTGCCGTAGTGCAGCAACTTAGCCGCAACGGTATCGAACACTTCACTATCAGGGTCGTCTATAAGCTGTAACAGCGCAGATATTTCTTTATTTGCCTGCATCAAAACACCGGTTTACACTACCTTAAGTTACACCAATTTCTTTATGATTTTTTCTTCCGCGCTGTTTTTTTAGGCGGATTTGCCTTTACTTCTTCTATGATTGCCTTCACCTCTTCTATCGTAAGGTCGGCGGCAGTTTCAATCTTGTCTTTCGGTATTTTGTAGTTCCTCAGGCCTTGTTTTATGTACGGGCCATAAGGGCCTTTCAGTATTTTGATCTTTTCTTTTTCGAATATCTTGATGGTGCTTTCTGCGGCAGCTTTACGCTTTTCTTCTATCAGCGGCGCTACTTCTTCCAGCTCTACCGTATATGGGTCCATCTCTTTTTTCAGCGAGTAGAATTTGCCGGTATGCTGTGCATACGGGCCAAAACGGCCGATGTTCACCACCACATCTTCACCTTCAAACTTGCCCAGTGTACGCGGCAGCTTGAAGAGCTCCATTGCTTCATCCAGTGTGATGGTTTCGATACTTTGGTTGGTACGCAGTTTCGCGAAGCGAGGTTTTTCCTCATCTTCCGTGCTGCCTATCTGCACCATGGGGCCAAAGCGGCCTAGACGGGCTACTACAGGCTTGCCGCTTACAGGGTCTGTACCCAGTTCATGCTCGCCTTTGGCACGGCCGGCATGTTCCAGCGTATGTTCTACCGTTTGGTGGAATGGTTGATAAAATCCTTCTATCATTTTGTTCCACTGCTCCTTGCCTTGCGCTATCTCGTCAAATTCTTCTTCTATCTTGGCCGTGAAGCTATAGTCCATTACCTTGTCGAAGTGCTCGCTCAGGAAGTCGGTAACAACCATACCCAGGTCGGTAGGGAATAATTTGTTCCGTTCTGCTCCGGTATTCTCGCTTTCTTTTACTTCGGTAATGTTATCGTTCTTGAGCGTCAGTATTTCGTACTCACGCTTCACACCTTCTTTATCGCGTTTTTCTACATAGCCACGCTGTTGCACGGTGCTGATGGTAGGTGCGTATGTAGATGGACGGCCAATACCCAGCTCTTCCAGCTTCTTAACCAGCGATGCCTCTGTATATCTTGGCGAAGGGCGCGAGAAACGTTCTGTAGCACGCATTTCCTGCAGGTCCAGTTGCTGGCCTACGGTTAATGGCGGCAGCATACCGCTGTTTTCTTCATCACCATCTTCTTCGTCCTTACCTTCTGTATATACCTTCAGGAAGCCATCAAAACGCAGCACTTCACCGGTAGCGGTCAATGGGTCGGGTTGAGATGATACCCCTATTTTAGCAATGGTACGCTCCAATTGCGCATCTGCCATTTGCGATGCTATGGAGCGCTTCCATATCAGGTCGTACAACCGTTGCGTATCTGCATCGCCTACAGATGTGGTACCCATCTCTGTAGGGCGAATAGCTTCGTGTGCCTCTTGTGCTGACTCGTTCTTATTCTGGAATTTTCGATGCTGATAGTATTTATCACCATACATATTTTCCACAGCTGCTTTTATAGCATCCTGCGCGGTTTCTGAAAGGTTTACCGAGTCGGTACGCATATAGGTGATGTGACCATTCTCGTAAAGCTTCTGCGCCAGCAGCATGGTTTTCGATACCGAATAGCCCAGCTTGCGGCTGGCTTCCTGCTGCAGGGTAGACGTAGTAAATGGTGCCGCCGGCGATTTCTTTCCCGGTTTTACCTGTACATCATTTACAGTATAGGTAGCATTTATGCAGCGCTGCAGGTAAGTGCGCGCTGTAGCAGAACCCTTCATTTTATCGGGGCCATCTGCCTTAAAGGTTACTTTCTTATTATTAATATCTGCCGCATTGAAGAACGCTTCTACCTTAAAGCTGCTTTCTGCTTTAAAGCGATTTATCTCGCGTTCGCGCTCTACTATCAGCCTTACTGCCACCGATTGCACACGGCCGGCAGAAAGGTTATTGCGCATGCTCATTTTGCGCCACAGGATAGGCGATATTTCAAACCCTACGATACGGTCCAGCACACGGCGTGCCTGCTGGGCATTCACCAGGTTCATATTTACCGTACGTGGTTTCTCTACTGCTTTCTTAATGGCCGGCTTTGTGATCTCGTGGAAAACGATACGTTTGGTAGTAGCCGGGTCCAGGCCCAATACTTCGCACAAATGCCAGGATATGGCCTCACCCTCGCGGTCCTCATCGGTTGCTAACCACACATCTTCTGCCTTCTTTGCTAATGATTTGAGTTCCTTTACTACCTTCTGCTTATCTTCTGAAACGGTATACTTAGGTTTGAAGCCGTTATTGATATCGATACCCATATCCTCTTTCTCCAGGTCGCGGATATGACCGTAGCAAGATCTTACTTCAAAATCTTCACCCAGTATCTTTTCTATCGTTTTCGCTTTTGCAGGGGACTCTACAATCAGCAGGTTTTTAGCCATTCTCTGAAATTCTTTTACTCAAATATTAAAACACAATGCCTAATGCCACACGGTTTTCGGACGTGTGCAATAATAAACTATTGTTTTGAAAAAAAAGAAAAAGGGTAACAAAACGTTACCCTTTTCTTAATATTAAAGACGCTAAAGATTAGTGTGCAACTACGAAACGTTTAGTTGTACGTTGACCGTTAGCTTCTACGTTGTAGAAATATACACCGCTGTTCAGGTTAGCTGTAGAGAAAGTAGCTTTACCTTCACGAACGTTGTTCAGGTTTTGTGTAGCTACTACCTGACCTACTGCATTCATGATGCTAACAGTTGCATCAGCTGCATTGTACAGGCTGAATTTAACTGTAACATTTTCGTTAGCAGGGTTAGGATAAGCATTAGCAGCAGAGATAACACCACCGTTAGTTTCGTTGATACCTACCTGGAAGCAGCCAGTACATTTAGCATGGCCAGCGATCCTGATGAATTCCTGGTTGAATGTATTTGCATTCCAGATTTCGATCATCATTGAAGGGATGTAAGCGCTGGTATCGAAAGAGAACATCAGTTGAGACATGCTCCTGTCCTTGAAAGTTTTCAGCACGTTAGGCATGTTTTTAGAATCGCCTGTAGCAGCCGCCATTACCAGGAAGTGGTGACGAGAAGTTACAGAGTCTACATTAGCAGCCCATGTATCACCAGATTTAAAGGTACATGTGATACCGAACCTGTTACCTGCTGGTATAGTAAGACCACCATTAGGAACCGGGAATGTGAAATCTTTCAGGGTCCAGCTTCTTTGACCACTTACGATATTAACCGTGTCACGATCTGCATCGGTAAGAGGTACTTTCCAAGTTATGGCGTTGCCACCAGCAGGAGCTAAACCAGCACGGTTTACGCTATCTGTAAGGAATGAGAACATCTGAAGTGTATCCAGATCTGTATACTGTGCAACTTTAGCACCATAATTCGGATCGTTTTTCCTCATGTAATAATAAAGACCCGGAGCAGGAACCACTGAGAAGATCAGGGTATCTACAATTCCGTCTGGCCTGCTTGGAACCTTCACATAAGAACCCATAATGTTTACAGAGTCAACTGTATAAGTGTTATTCACACCTATTTTAACTTCTCCGCTAAATGCAGTTGGTTCGTTAACGATTTCAGAAGAAATAGGATCAATCACCTGACCAACTGAACTATAGTTGATACGGCTCAGACCTGTATTAAAACGCTGTTGAACAGTAGAGTCAAACCAGATTGGGAAAATCATCCTGTTGTCAGTCAATACACCAGGTTCAGCCAGTTGATCGTATTCATCGAATGGAGAATACCAACGTTCTGTAGCACTGGTCGTTTTGTTAGTAGTACCTGTTGTTGCAGGCAGTACCAGGTTTCCTTCCTTCACTTCTTGCTTGTGTATCAGGCCTGTAGCCTTATTAAAAGGCACGCCTTTCAGCTGAGATTGTGCAGACGCGCCGAAAGCGACGCAGCTACCTGCAATAAGTAAAAATAATTTTTTCATCGCAATGATTTTTTTGAATAGTTGACGTAAAAATAATTAATTCTGCTTAGTAACCTTCAAAAAATCTGCCAAAAAAGAAAAAAATGCCAACCGGATTATTATATTATACAAATCGATGACAAAAAACAGCAAATTTTAATCCCTCGCATATGCTTGCTATTTTTGCAGCCGCTAAATCATTCTATGCTTCCTGAATTTGACAATACAGAAATAGCTTTCCGTTACCGCAGTGATAAGGACTTAAAGCAAGCAAGGTTCCTTTTCGCCTCTATGGGCTCCCCTACGCTTACCAGCATTGGCATGGGCTTTACCAAACTGGCCATGGCATGGAACCTGCCTATAAAGGGTATCATCAAACGCACGATATTCAAACAATTTTGCGGTGGCGAAACCATGGAAGAAGCGGCACAAACAGCTGATGTGCTGGCTAAATACCATGTAGGCGTGATAATGGACTATGGCGTGGAAGGCAAGGAAGGCGAGGCAGAATTTGACCATGCGGTGCCGGAATTTGTAAAAGCCATACAATACGCTGCTACCAAGAAGAATATACCTTTTATTAGCATTAAAGTAACGGGCTTTGCACGTTTTGCCCTGCTGGAAAAAGTGCACACGGGAGAAACATTAACTGAAAGTGAAACAGCCGAATGGCAACGTGTGGAGAAGCGTATAGATACTATATGTAAGGCCGCATATGATAGTAATGTAATGGTGTTGATAGATGCCGAAGAAACATGGATACAGAAACCGGTAGATATACTGGCCGATGCTATGATGGCCAGATACAACCTGAAAAAAGCTATCATATATAACACCTTCCAGATGTATGCACATGCTACACTGGCACACCTGAAAAAAGAATATGAAGCGGCCCTTAAAGCGGGCTATATATTGGGGGCAAAACTGGTACGCGGTGCCTATATGGAAAAGGAGCGTAACCGTGCTGCTGAAAAAGGTTACCCATCACCCATACAGCCCAATAAGGAAAGTACTGACAGGGATTATGACGCGGGGGTATTGTTTTGCCTGGAGCATCTGAAAGAAGGCAAGATGGCTTTATTCATAGGCACGCACAATGAGCATAGCAACATGCTGGCGGCCAAATACATGGAAGAGCATGGCATCTCCCACAATACCCCAACGGTATATTTCTCTCAACTATATGGCATGAGCGACAATATATCTTTCAACCTGGCAGATGCCGGCTATAATGTAGCCAAATACCTACCTTATGGCCCCGTTAAAGATGTAATACCCTACCTGATGCGCCGTGCACAGGAAAACACCTCTGTAGCCGGGCAAACTGGCCGCGAACTATCGCTGATAAATAAGGAACTGAAAAGAAGAAAGCTATAAATGTAGAAAGCCCCGCATTGCGGGGCTTTCTAATTATTTCTCAATGATGTAAACATCTTCATTATCGCGCTTCATCCTGAAGTTTTCGCGGGCGTATTTTTCCAGTTGCTGCGGATTGCCCGTCATTTCTTCGTGTTCTTTTTCCATCTTCGCTATCTCTGCATCCAGGTATGTGATATTATCCTTTACATTCTGCAGGTTTTGCTTCTTTTCCCTCATAGACATCAGGTCATTCTGGTCGAAGAAGGTCATCCATGCCAGGAAGGCAATGCCCGTCAGCAAAAACTTATTGGTAAGAATACGAAATACAGGTTTCATACACGCTGTGTTTTACATCACTAATTTAAAACTTAAAAACCAAACTTCAGGGTTTTGCCGGGATAGAATGCGCTTGCACCCAGTTCTTCTTCAATACGCAACAGTTGGTTGTATTTCGCCATACGGTCGCTGCGCGAAGCCGAGCCGGTTTTTATCTGTCCGCAATTTAGTGCTACAGCCAGGTCTGCTATTGTTGCATCTTCGGTTTCACCACTGCGGTGGCTCATTACGGTGTTATAACGTGCACGTTGCGCCATGGTTACGGCCTCTATCGTTTCTGTAAGCGTACCTATCTGGTTTACTTTTACCAGCAAGCCATTACCTACACCTTCCGTAATACCTTTTTCAAGACGGTTTACATTGGTAACAAACAGGTCGTCGCCTACCAACTGTACTTTATTACCTACTTTATCAGAAAGCATTTTCCAACCCTTCCAGTCATCTTCATCCATACCATCTTCAATACTCACGATGGGGTATTTTTTGCACCACTTAGCCCAGTATTCCACTACTTCCTCGCTGCTCATCTTAGCACCACTGCTTTTGTGGAAAATATATTTCTTTGTTTTGGCATCATACAGCTCGCTGATGGCCGCATCCATAGCTATCGCTACCTGGTCGCCCGGTTTGTAGCCTGCTTTTTCTATTGCTTTCAACACCGTTTCAATCGCCTCTTCGTTGCTCTTAATTTCTGCAGGGGCAAAACCACCTTCATCACCTACGTTGGTATTGTAGCCTTTTTCCTTCAATACGTTTTTCAGACTGTGAAATATTTCAACCCCCCAGCGCAGGCCTTCGCTAAAGCTGGACGCACCTATAGGCATTACCATAAATTCCTGGAAGTCTATTTTATTATCCGCATGCGCACCACCGTTCAGGATGTTCATCATTGGCACAGGCAATGTTTTAGCATTGGCACCACCAACATAGCGGTACAGGCTGAGGCCTGTAGCTTGTGCAGCTGCTTTTGCAGTGGCCAAACTTACAGCCAGTATAGCATTGGCACCCAGTTTAGCTTTGTTTGGCGTACCATCCATTTCCAGCATGGCCTGGTCCAGGCCGCGTTGGTCGGTTACATCCCAGCCATACAGTTCTTCAGCTATCTTATCGTTTACATTAGCTACAGCTTTCTGAACACCTTTACCCAGATATTGTTTTTTGTTACCATCGCGCAGCTCTACCGCTTCGTGCTTACCGGTGCTGGCACCAGATGGTACAGCAGCACGGCCCATCAGGCCATCGCTGGTATGAACGTCAACTTCTACAGTAGGGTTGCCGCGGCTATCTAATATCTGGCGGGCAACGATGTTGGATATAAAACTCATGTTAATGATTTTTCAATTCGGGTGCAAAGATAATCTGTGTCTATTATTTTCCATGTTAAAAAGAAAAAGCCGGGTAAAACTACCCGGCCTACGATATGTATGAGTCGTTATTAATTCAATCCTTTGCGGATGATACCGCCACCAATCACATCATCGCCATCATAAAACACGGCAGACTGGCCGGGCGCTATACTATTCACCACATGGTCGAAAGATACCCTTACCATATCGCCTTCGGTATGTATGCGGCTCATAGAGCCTGCATCTTTATAGCGTATTTTGGTAGTGGCTTCTATACCATCGGGCATGGTGTCATACTTTATCATATTCAGCCCGCCTACTATCATTTCGCTCTGTTGCAGTTCATGCGCTTCACCCAGTACTATAGTGTTTGTTTCGGGGATGATCTTGGTAACAAATACCGGTTTACCCAATGCTATATCCAGGCCTTTGCGCTGACCTATGGTATAGAAGGGATAACCTTTGTGCTTGCCCACGATGCTGCCATCTGCCAATACAAAGTTGCCGCCGGCTACTTCTGCTTCCAGCGTAGGTATCTGGCGTTTCAGAAAGCCACGGTAATCGTTATCGGGCACAAAGCATATCTCATAGCTTTCTGCTTTTTTAGAAAGCTCTGGGTAGCCCATATCCAGCGCTATCTGGCGTATCTCTGTTTTCAGGTAATCGCCCAACGGGTATATGCTGCGGCTCAGGCAGTCCTGCCCCAGGCCCCATAGCACATAGCTCTGGTCTTTGGTCAGGTCTTTCGCTTTCGACATTACAAAGCGGTTATTTTCCTCGCGCACCTTTACATAGTGGCCCGTAGCAATGAAATCGCAGTTGAGCGCATCGGCACGCTTCAGCAGTGCCGACCATTTGATATGTGTATTGCACAGCACACACGGATTGGGGGTGCGGCCGGCCATATATTCTTCTACAAAGTTGTTGATGACATGGTCGCCAAACTCATCACGTATATCCAGCACATAGTGCGGAAAACCGTGGTCTACCGCCGCCTGGCGCGCATCGTTGAAAGAATCGAGATTGCAGCAACCTGTTTCCTTTTTACCACCGCCGGCAGATGCATAGTCCCATGTTTTCATGGTAATACCCACTACTTCATAACCCTGGTTATGAAGCATCAGCGCTGCAACGGTACTATCAATACCGCCACTCATCGCCACCAAAACTTTTCCGTTCCTGCTCATTGGTTTATTAAAAAGAACGGCAAAGGTACGCAATCGGCAGAAATGGACATTTTAGTACTGATAGATATTAGATTACGCCTTATCAGCACTGCTGATAGTGGCATTATAACGGCAGGTGTAGTACTTTTGATGTCAATGCAATACGAAGTAGCATTCCCATCGGGCAAGGTGCAGTATATTTTCGGCAAAGGGCTGCAAGCCATTGAACGATTGGCACCACAGCCGGTCATCCTTACCGATAGCCACGTTGCATCGCTATACCCTTCCCTTACGGAAGCATACCCAAGCATCATCATACCCGCCGGCGAAAGCTATAAAACACTGGAAACACTGGAAAGCATTACAGGCCAGTTATTGCAGTACCAGGTGCAGCGGAAATCGGTATTGGTGGGTGTAGGTGGCGGTGTAGTAACAGACATAGCAGGCTTTGCAGCAGCAGTGTACATGCGTGGCATTAACTGTGGCTTTGTACCTACTACACTATTGGCCATGGTAGATGCTGCTATCGGGGGGAAGAACGGGGTGGACTTTGGCCTGCAAAAAAACCTGGTGGGCACTATAAGGCAACCGCAGTTCATATTATTTGATACCACCTTCCTGCAAACGTTACCCGAAATAGAATGGAGCAATGGCTTTGCAGAGGTTATAAAATATGCCTGCATTTTCGATGCACCTCTGTTTGATGAGCTGGCCGTGAACCATATGGCCTATTATCAGCAGCAGCAAACAGCATTGAAAGAACTGATACAATGCTGCGCTACATGGAAGAACCAAACCGTGCAGGAAGATGAGCATGAAAGCGGCGACCGCAAGCTGCTCAACTTTGGGCATACCGTGGGGCATGCTATAGAAACCTTATATCAATTGCCACACGGGCAGGCAGTAGCATTGGGCATGCTGGTAGCTTGTAAAGTATCGGAAACGGTAACGCAACTGGACGGACATGTTTACCATAGGTTGACTACTGTGCTGCAGCAATATAAACTGCCATACTCCCTGACACTGCATCCGGACAGGCTAATGGATATATTGGCGATGGATAAGAAACGGAATGACGATAAAATAGATTTTATTGTATTAAAGAACATCGGCCATGCTGCTATTGAAACGATTGGTTTCGATGTAGTGCGGAAAGCAATAGATAATTTCAGCTATGCAGGCAATCGTTAGCCCTGGAAAGATAAGCGGAACGCTTACACCGCCTGCATCGAAAAGCCTGATGCAGCGGGCTTGCGCGGCTGCCTTATTGCATCATGGGCATACTACTATATATAATTACGGCACATCGCAAGACGATAAAGCTGCCTTACGCATCATAGAGCAGTTGGGTGCACAGGTTTCATTTGCAGGTGATAGCATAGGCATCAACAGCAGGGGCATACAACCCATCACCAACACGATAGACTGTAGTGAAAGCGGCCTGTCGGCAAGACTTTTCATCCCCATAGCCGCACTGCACCATAGCCCCATACAGATAACGGGACATGGCAGTTTGCTAACACGTCCCTTTGATGTTTATGCAGATGTATTGCCGCAACTGGGTGTGCAGGTAAACGGCAGCAAGTTGCCTATGACAGTAAACGGACCATTGCAAGCCAAAGACATTGCCATCGATGGCAGTGTTAGTTCACAATTTTTAAGCGGATTGTTATTTGCTTTTGCGTATAGCGCTACAGCGCCTATAGTCATTACCGTAAATGGTCTTAACAGCAAGCCTTATATAGATATGACGCTGGATGTGCTGCAAAGATTTGGCAAGCAAATACATCATGATGATTACCACAAATTTTATATAAATCCGCAAACAGTAATGAGCGGGGATATTGAAATAAACATAGAAGCCGACTGGAGTGCAGCTGCGAATTTTATAGTAGCGAAAGCCATGGGGAAGGCTATTTCCATAAATAACCTGAGCCCCGATTCCATACAAGCAGACAGGGCTATATTGCAGGTAGTAAACGAACAAAGAACTACCTTCAACTTTGATGCAACAGACTGTCCTGATTTGATACCCATACTATCAGTATATGCTGCCTATTGTAGCGGCACAAGTACCATACAAGGTATGAACCGATTGGTGCATAAAGAAAGCAACCGCGTAGAAAGCACTACAGCCATGTTGCATGCATTTGGCATTACATACAGTTTGCAAGGTGATAGGCTTGAGATCATCGGCGGCAAGCCATTGCAAAGCTGCACAGTAAATGGCTATAACGACCACCGTATAGTAATGGCCGCAGCCATTGCTGCGCTGGGTGCAGCAGGTGATGTTACGATAAATGATGCACAAGCGGTAGCTAAATCTTACCCCGATTTTTTTAAACACTTATCTTCACTGGGTGCTAAATGTATTTTGAAAGATGAATAGTTTCGGACGCATATTCCGGGTTAGTATATTCGGCGAATCGCACGGCCCGGCAGTAGGTATCACCATTGACGGCTGCCCGGCAGGTATTGCATTGACAATCGATGATTTTACCGCAGACCTTGAACGGCGCAAAGCAGGTGCTGCCGGCACTACGCCCCGAAAAGAAGATGATATACCGGAAATATTAAGTGGTGTGTTTAATGGATATACTACCGGTGCGCCCATCACTATTATTTTCAGGAACAACAATACCCGCTCTGCTGACTATGATGCGTTGAAAGCTACACCCCGCCCCGGTCATGCCGATTTTGTGCTACATGAAAAATTTAAAGGGTATAATGATTACCGCGGCGGCGGCCACTCTTCGGGCAGGCTCACGGTATGCTTGGTAGCCGCGGGCGTGGTGGCCAAAAAAGTAATAGCACCCTCAATCGTAAATGCCAAACTGGTAGAGGCCGGCGGCAATACAGATATAGAAGCCGCAATACAGAAAGCGGTAGACGAACAAGATAGTATAGGTGGCATTGTAAGTGTTTCCGCAACGGGGCTACCCTTAGGCCTGGGCGAACCGTTTTTTGATAGTGCCGAATCACTCATCAGCCATATGATATTTGCGGTGCCTGCTATAAAGGGTATTGAATTTGGTGCCGGCTTTGCCGGAACAAAGATGAAAGGCAGTGAGCACAATGATGCCTTTATAGATAAAAACGGCACAACACGTACCAATCATGCAGGTGGCATCAATGGTGGTATTACCAATGGTAATGAACTGCATTTCCGTATTGCTGTAAAACCCACCAGCAGCACCCCCAAAGAGCAACAGACCTGGAATAAAGAAACACAGTCGGTAGAGACTTTTACCGTAAAAGGCCGGCACGACTTATGCATAGCCCTGCGCGTGCCCGTAGTGGCCGAAGCTGCTACAGCCATAGCGCTGGCAGATATGTTATTACTCAAGGCATAAAAAACACCCTTGCATGCAAGGGTGCTGTATATTTTATTAACTATTGGTTTATTTAGACCAGATAGAAGGCTCACCGGTGTTCACACCAAAGTCATTCACCATATTGCTGGTTTTGTCTTTGATAGTGTAACGAACTGTCAATGTACCGTGTTTGCCATAAAACTCTTCGTATTTCAGGGTACCGGTGCCTTGTATTTCGTACCTGTTATCTACTGTTTGCAGCGGTATCGTAATCTCATCACCATTTATGATCATATCTACAGGTGCAGTAGCATTGTTGTAGAAACCACGGATAACCATTTTATTCATGCTGGCACCATCTTCAATGCTCACCTGGTATTGGTTTGTAAGGGTATACGTACCTTTTTCTATTACATTCCAAACACCTTTATACTTATCCCTGGTAATGATCTCGCATTGCGTGCCTTCATAACCCGTTGGGCATATACAGGCGCCATCTTTACATACGCCACCGTAAGCGCAAACGATCGCCTTACATTTGTCATTATTACAAGATGTATAAGTAACTGCTGTGAATGCTGCAATGGCGCTGAGCGCAGAAAGTATTATAGTCTTAAAACGGGCTTTCATTAGCACATATAATTTTAACGAAGCTTAAAGATAAAAGAAACAATTTTAAAATGCAACTGGCGTGCCAATTTCTATTTGTCTTTTATTTTAGCCCGTAATGCTAATGATTTCAATGACGGATATATCCTGAAAAATGACTATTGGCGTTCTGTTTCCATCTTGTATGCCTTGATGCCACGGTAGATGGCCTGCGCTACTTCATACACACCGCGTTCCGAATTCAGGTACACCTCTTCTTCCGGGTTATTGATATAACCACACTCTACCAGCACACCCGGCATAGCACTACCTGCCAGCACTTCCAGCCCCTTCTGCATTACGCCGCGGCTGGCCCTGCCCTGGTTCACAAACTGGCTTTGGATATGATTGCCCAACGATACGCTGCGGCTCAAAAACGCCTGTGAATATTGGGCTATGATAATGGCAGTCATCGGGTCGTTCTCGTTCAGCAGGCCCGGTTCTTCTGCTACTTCTTCGGTATATTCACCTATGGCACCTTCTTTTTGTGAATTTCGGTGCAAACCCAGTACGTAGCTTTCCGTACCGCTAGCTTTGGTTACATGGTCGTAGGTTACTTTATATATGGGTTGCTTCACTTTCCTCTTCCCCTTCTTCACCGTTTTATAACCTACCAGCTCCCTGTTTTTGCGATAGGGTGTCGAGTTGATATGTATAGATATAAACACATCCCCTTTGTTCTTATTGGCTATTTCATGCCGTTCAGGCAGGGTAGGATATACATCGGCAGTACGGGTATACAGCACCTGCACCCCCTTCATACTGTCATTTATCATCTTGCCCAGGCGCATGGCTATAGCCAGTGTCACGTCCTTTTCGCTTGAAAACTGTCCGCGTGCACCTGCATCCTTACCACCGTGGCCGGCATCCAGCACAATTTTTGTTATCTTATTACCGTTTGCAGCATTAGCAATGAATGATGAGAAACCAATGAACAGTATGAAGAGAAAAATCCTTTTCGACATAATTAAGACTACTTGCAAATGGGGTTAAATATACAAATTCATAAACGTACCGAACCAAATACCTATTTTTGTGCCCGTTCATGAGCCCGTGCGGTAAAATTATTTTAAAAATTTCATGCAGCCGCTGCCTTGCAATTTGCATGGGGCTCATTTTTACATTTGTTTTAACAAACACAGCCTTTGCTCAGCGCAAAACAGTTGACACATCTACATCTTTAACCATATCTGCTGATACATTAATAAAAGATAGCCTGGTTATTGCCGATAGCCTGGCCCTTGATAGCCTGGGCGGCGATACGCTCACAATAGATTCTGTATCGAACCAAAGCCTGGAAGACAGGTTGGGCATCCGCATATCCTCCGATGCGCTTCCTTCGGAAGTGACCGCTAATGCATCTGATTCGGCTGTGCTGGATATGACAGATAATAATTTTGAACTGTATGGCAATGCCAAAGTGAATTATGAGAATATGCAACTGGATGCATACAAGGTTACTTACAAACAATCTTCTAATATCGTAACTGCCGCCCTGTCTGAAGACACGGCTATCCAGTCCAAAGGTAAGCCCACCTTCTCGCAGGGGCAGGAAAAGTTTACCTACGATTCCTTGCAGTATAACTTTAAAAGCAAACGCGCTATTGTGCGTAATGCCCGCTCGCAATATGGTGAAGGCTATGTGTATAGTGAACAGGTAAAGCGCAACCCCGACCAAACCATATATGGCCTTAATAATGTATATACCACCTGCGCCCTGGGAACACCGCACTATGGTATCCGTGCAAAAAAAATAAAGGTAATACCGGGGCGTGTAGCCGCTACCGGGCCGGCTAATATCGTTATCGAGAATGTGCCTACCCCGCTGTTCTTGCCATTCGGCTTGTTCCCCATCACACAGGGCCAGCGTTCGGGGTTCAAGTTGCCTACTTATACTATAGAGCAGAACCGTGGCCTGGGGCTTTTAGGAGGTGGCTACTACTTCAGCCTCAGCCAGAAGACCGACCTGCTGGTAGAAACCAACTTGTATTCAAAGGGTAGCTGGGCCACCAACTTCCTGAGCAATTATAATAACAGGTACCGGTACAACGGCAGCCTTGCCTTTAAATATGCTTACAATAAAACCGGGGAGGAATTTGAAACGAATGCGGCCATTACCAAAGACTTTAATGTGCAGTGGACACACCGCTCCGACCCTAAATCACGTCCGGGTACGAATTTCTCGGCTTCAGTAGATTTCGGTACTTCTACCTACAATGCCAACAATACTTTTACAGCCAGCCAGATATTGCAGAACCAATACCAGTCGAACATTACCTATTCTAAAACATGGGCTAATAAGCCTTATTCATTATCAGTAGCTGCCCGACACAGCCAGAACACAAATACCAGGCGCGTAGATGTAACACTGCCGGAAATCAATTTTTTTGTGAACACCTTCAACCCATTCCAGGGCAAGAACAGTGTGGGTACGCATTGGTACGATAAGATAACTACCCAATATACCCTTAAAGCTATCAACCAGACCTCTTTTTACGATAGCAATTTCAGCTTCAGCAATATCCCCGATTTCGAATACAATAACGGTATCGTGCATGATATACCTATCAGCGCATCTTACAATATCTTCCGCTTCATTAATATGACCCCCAGGGTGGCTTATAAGGAATACTGGCTTACACGCCAGCGCTATCAATATTATAATGCCAATTACGACAGGATAGATACGATAGACTACAATGGCTTTTATACATCGCGCGATTTCAGCGCGTCTATTGATTTCAATACCCGCATCTATGGTGTGAAAATGTTTAAGAAAGGAAAGATTGCCGGTATACGCCACGTGCTTACCCCATCCGTAGGTTTTGGCTATATACCTAACTATGCCGCAGCACCTTTCTACTACGGGTACCAAACACGCTTGCGCCCGAATGAAGCGCCTGCGTATCGCTCTACTTACGAAGGATCTATACCGGGTGTGCCGGGCATGGGCCAGTTTGGCGATTTCCGTAGCGCTATACCCTTCTCGCTGGATAATAACCTGCAGGTAAAAGTGCGTTCTGAAAAAGATAGTACGGGATTTAAGAATGTACGCCTGATAGACAATTTTACCCTCAGCAGCGCTTATGATATTGCCGCCGATTCGTTCAACTGGTCGAATATCAATGTGCGCTTCGGTACGTTGCTGTTCAATATCATCAATATATCTGCTGGTGCTGTGTTCGACCCCTACGTATTCGACTATGAAAGTGGCCGCAGGCTGAAACAGACCATGCTGGAATCAAACCGCGGTATCGCCAGGCTGCAAACAGCTAACGTAAGTCTTGGTGGCAGCATCAATGGCAAACCTAAGGACAAGAAAACACCGCCGCCGGGACAGGAAGATGAATTCAGCCGTATGATGCAGTATGGCAGGTATAATGATTATGTAGATTTTTCTGTTCCCTACAACCTCACATTTAGCTATTCGCTAAACCTGACCAACCAGTATTCAAAAACACAAAAAAAGGATTCTCTATATGTATCACAGCACAGTATCAACCTTTCGGGTGATGTGAATATAACCCCCAGGTGGAAGTTTGGTTTCACTACTTATTACGACCTGATATCTAAGCAACTGCAAACTTCTTCATTCGATATATACCGCGATATGCACTGCTGGGAAATGAGGCTCAGCACCATTCCTTTCGGCCAGAGAAAAAGTTTCTACTTCACGCTGCAGGTAAAAGCCCAGGTGCTGAACGACCTGAAACTGATACGCAGGCGCGATTACAGAGATGCACTATAATATAATATGAACGCCCGCAAAAGCTTTTTCTACTTTTGAGCTTCATTTGATTATTTTTGTACCGATTATTCCTAACAAATTATAATTATTAGCTATTTATGGCAATTGTTGATCTGGTAATGCCCAAGATGGGTGAGAGTATCATGGAGGCGACCGTTTTGAAATGGCACAAGAACGCTGGTGACAAAGTAAAGATGGATGAAACGGTACTGGAAATAGCTACTGATAAGGTAGATAGCGAAGTACCCTCTACTGCCGAAGGTACCATTACAGAGATACTGTTTAAGGAAAATGACGTAGTACCTGTAGGTACCGTTATAGCCCGTATAGATACGGTAGGCGCTGGCGCTGCTGCACCCGCACCGCAACCGGCAGCTCCCGTGCAGCAAGCAGCACCGCAGCCGGCACCCGTTGCTGCTGCACCGGTAAGCACACCACAACCACAGGCCGCTGCACCTGCTATGTCGGCAGGCGATGGCAACCGTTTCTACTCTCCGCTGGTACTGAATATTGCTGCCAAAGAAGGCATCGGTATGGCCGAGCTGGAAAATATACCGGGTACCGGCAACGAAGGCCGCGTAACCAAAAAAGACATTCTGCAATATGTAGCCAACCGTGGCAATGGTGCTGTAGCACAACCACAGGCGGCTCCTGCTGCACAACCTGCACCTGCCGCGCAACCTGCGCCACAACAGGCAGCACCTGCCGCACAACCTGTAGTTAGCGCTACCCCGGCATCAACAGGCAACTACGGTGGCAATGTGGAAATAATAGAAATGGACCGCATGCGCAAGCTGATAGCTGACCACATGGTGCGCAGCAAGGCTACTTCTCCGCACGTTACCAGCTTTACAGAGTGCGATGTGACCAATATCGTAAACTGGAGGAATAAAGCAAAAGGTTCTTTCGAAAAGAAATATGGCGAAAAGATCACCTTCACACCGATATTCATCGAGGCTATCGTGAATTGCATCCGCAAATACCCGATGATAAACAGCAGCGTAGATGGCGATAAGATCATAGTGAAAAAAGACATCAATATAGGTATGGCTACTGCCCTGCCTAGCGGCAACCTGATAGTACCTGTTATCAGAAACGCTGACACTAAAAACCTGCTGGGCCTTACTAAAGATGTGAATGGCCTTGCCAACGCAGCGCGCAGCGGCAAGCTGAAAGCAGATGATACACAAGGTGGCACTTTCACTATGACCAACGTAGGTACCTTCGGCAGCCTGATGGGCACGCCTATCATCAGCCAGCCGCAGGTAGCAATACTGGCTGTGGGCAGCATCAAAAAGCGCCCGATGGTACTGGAAACTGAACAAGGTGATGTAATCGCTATCCGCCACATGATGTACCTGTCGCTGAGCTACGACCACCGTATCGTAGATGGTTCACTGGGTGCCAGCTTCCTGACAGCCATCGCTAACGAACTGGAAGCATTCGACCCTGCAAGAGAAGCATAATACCCCAACCACTAAAGGGGCTTGCAATAAAAGAATAGAGCGATACTGGTGTATCGCTCTATTCTTTTTATATAATAACAATATGTCACCTCCCCTTGGGGGAGGCAGGGAGGGGCTACACCTCATTCTCATACACACGCTTCACGCGTTGCGAAATGCCCGTCATCATTTCATAAGGTATCGTACCCGCCCATTCTGAAAGTTTTATCAACGGCAGCTCAGGGCTGAAGACAATTACATCATCCCCTTCTTTTGCCTCCGGTATATCCGTCACATCTACCATGCACATATCCATACATATAATGCCCACTAGCTTAGCGGGTTTGCCATGTATCAGCACATGGGCTACACCATTGCCCAGTGCACGCGGGTAGCCGTCAGCATAGCCTATACATATGGTAGCTATGCGTGTTTCCCTGTCTATATGCCCCCTTCGGCCATAGCCTACCGTTTCGCCTGCGGGTATGGTCTTTACCTGCGCTATTACGGTTTTCAGTGTGCTTATCTGCTTCAGTTCCTTTTGCAGGTTTTTGCTGCCGTCTATACCATATAGACCTAATCCTAACCGCACCATATCATAATGCAGTTCAGGATGACGTGCTATGGCTGCCGAATTGCAGATATGGCGCAGCGGTTTATTATTAAGTCTTGTCAGCAAGGCGTGGCTCATTTGCTCAAACTGCTGGTGCTGGTGCTCTGTAAAACCGTCCAGTGTAGGGTCTTCACTTGCAGCCAGGTGGCTGAATATGGTGGCTATGCTTACGTGTGGATTATTGTCAAAATGCTCCATCAGTGCATCCAGTTCATGCGGCATAAAACCCAGGCGGTGCATACCCGTATCCAGTTTTATATGCACCGGGTAGTTTTTTACCTGCAATGTCTGCGCTATGCTTGTAAACAGTTCCAGCGAACGGATATTGAATATCTCCGGCTCCAGCTTCCAGGCTATCATCCTGTCGAACGATGTGGCATCTGGGCTCATCACCATAATAGGCATCGTGATGCCCGCACGGCGTAGTGCTATGCCTTCATCCGTATAGGCAACCGATAGATAGTCGACACCAGAATATTGCAGCAGGTGTGCTATTTCGTAGCTGCCGCTACCATATGAAAATGCCTTCACCATCGCCATCACCTTCACACCTGGTTTCAGCCTGCTGCGAAAAACATTCAGATTGTGTGTGAGCGATGACAGGTTGATGGATAATACGGTTTGATGCACTTGCTGCTCCAGCAGTATATCTATCTTCTCGAAAGTAAAAGCGCGCGCACCTTTCAGCAGTATGGCCTCGTTATCGAAATTGATGAGGTGAAACTTTTTAAGGAATGCGTCTGTCGACTTAAAGAAAATACTACGCAGTTTTTTATGCTTTTTGAACGCATCCTTATGCTTATACAAGGCCGGGCCAATGCCTATAAAGCGTTGTATATTTTTCCGGCTTACCAGTTCGGCTACTTCTTCATACAGTTCCCTATCGGGCCTGGCTATCTGCAGCATGTCCGATAGTATAACGGTATGCTGCTGATGTTGCTTTTGCTGTTCTAAATAATCAATAGCAATCAGCAATGATGTCAGGTCTGAATTGTACGAGTCGTTGATGATGGTACAATCGTTAATGCCATGCCTCAGCTCCAGCCGCATAGATACAGGCTGCAATTGCAACATGCGTTCTGCTATTGCATCCTGCGCTACATTCAATAGCAGCATTACACACCAGCAGTGCACGGCATTCTCTACCGATGCGGGATCGGTAAAAGGTATCACTATTATTTCTTCCTTGTCTTTATATAGGGCGCGGATATGTGTTTTGCCGGCTTTTACTTCTGTATCTGTTATCTGCAGATCGGCCTCATGCCTTTGCGACCAGGTAAATAATTGCAGGGCTTCATCGCCATGCCCCCGCACCTGCGATGTATAGTGGGCTATAGCCTCATTCAGTTCTGGGTAATCTTTACAATACACCAACTGTTTCGCATGGCGAAACAGCATCAGCTTTTCATTCACCTTCTGCCGCACATTCAGAAAACCTTCGCTATGTGCTTCGCCAATATTGGTAAACACACCTATGGTGGGATGAATGATGCGTTCCAGCTTGCCCATCTCATCGGGCTGCGATATGCCGGCTTCAAATATGCCCAGCTCCTGCCCCTCTTCCATCAGCCATACAGAAAGCGGCACACCTATTTGCGAGTTATAGCTTTTAGGATTCCTTACAGCATTGTAGTCTTCGCTCAGCAGTTGATACAGCCATTCTTTCACTATCGTCTTACCATTACTGCCGGTTATGCCTATCACCGGTATATTAAACTGCTTGCGGTAGGCCGCAGCTATCTGCTGCAGCGCCGTTTGTGTATCATTGACTTTTATAAAATTCGCTGCAGGGTATTTTGCCACATCCACATCCTGCGACACCAGGAAGTTTCTTATACCTTTTTCATAGCCATCGTTTATAAAGCTATGGCCATCGCGGCGCTGGGTGTGCAGCGCTATGAACAGTGTATTTTCAGGCTGTGCTACCTTGCGGGTATCTATAGCCAGCTCTTCTATCCATGCATCATTACCTGCCGACAGTAAGACACCGTTGCACCATTTCCTTAATTGCTCTTTATCCGGCCTTTTCATATCCATTCTTTACTCAACTATAAAATATAACTTATACGGGTATAGTATAACTTCTGCTCTATGGTATCAATGTATATCTTATACCTATAGCCATCAGGCGTTTTACGCTCATAGAAATAACCATTATTGACGCGGCATGCATTTTCCTTTTTACCTGAACCGTGCAGGGTGTTGACTTCCATTACCTCTGCAACATTCAGGTAGCTGGTATTATAACAAGAGCGGCTTTTGATATTCTCTGCTATACGCTTGCAATCTTCCTGAGAAACCGCAATAATATGTGTGGTCTTTTTTCCGCCATCGCCTACACCCATAGATAATTCCAGCTCCTTCAGCGTATCCTTCAATACAAAACCGGCAGCTGCTAATTGCTGTTTTGCAGTCGTTATATTTCCATTTTTACAGGAAATAAATATTATTGCCATTAAAATCAATACCGCATATCTCATATTCCTGCTTGTCAGTCAAAATTTAATAAAAAAGATCCGGTTATTTACCGGATCCCATTTTTATTACGTCACCACTTCCTTTAGGCACTTCCATCCTCAAAGGTTCGCGTGCTTTATCTGCCTCATAAAATTCGTAGGCTTTCCTGAATATCTTTTCAAAAGTACCACGTTGAATGATCATCGTGTCTTTAGCATTATTTCCTATAGCATAAAAGCGATCTGCATCATAGGCATCATCTACATCCGGATTGGGTGTCAGCAGGTTCTTACTGCGCCTGTTTACCGGCATCCAGTACACATCTACCTTTTGCTTCTCCCCTGCTTTCGATTCCACTTCTATCACACAACGCTTTGGCACAGATGCTATAATGGAATCCAGCTTCATCGTACCATTTATAAAGCCTTCGCAATATACCTTTTCAAAGAACGTACTGAATACTTGCGTTCTGCGCTCATTCAGTTTTTTACCGGCTATCAATGCAGGCTCGGCATCAATAGTCATTTTGCCCTTATCATCCTGCCTGAAGGTGAAGCTATTGAGTGTTTCGTTACTATCAGCATATTGCACGCTCGCTGTTTTCAGCTGCTCTGCAGGAATATTGAAAACAGTTCTGTCGCGCCAGTCAGCCAACACGGCGCTATAGCGGGGGGCTATATAGCCTGTAAAGCCCGGTATCTGCACGATGTAAGGCTTATCTGCACCTTCCATCAGCATATAGGTCCCGGCATTATCATGCGCTTCGCCGCCTACGTAAAACACGCGCATTTTTTTATCGCGTCGGTTATATATCTCCACCTTCACACTGTTGCCTGCCAACATTTTGATAACATGGTTATGTCCTGCTTCCGGCACAGGCGTAGTTGCCGTTTGCCTTATCAAGGTTGAAAGCAGGGATATGACCGGAGTAGATAAAGCTTTGTATTCTTTATTTACCGTCCAGCCACCTTTTTTATCACGTTCCAGCGTTACCGTTTGCCCCTTTTTATCGGCAAGAAATATCTTGTGTACATCCGCACTATCTTTTACGGCAAAGTCTGCTTCGCCGGCACCAAATGTGCTTTTCTCAGCAAAAACAAAATAGTAAACGGCTGCACCTACCAGCGCCAGCAATACCACATAAATTAAAGTCTTACGCATCCCAATCTTTTTTCTATTCTCAATTTATTTTCTCATACTTACGCTTGCGGAAGAAGATATAGGCAGAAGCAAATATCAATACCAGTGCTATCGGCACTGCTATGTTCACGATGCGCCATTTAGTTTTCTCTTTCATTACGCGCTTCCCATCCAGCTTGCGCAACACTACTTCTTTCGATCGTGCTTCCAGCAGGCCACTGTTGTCTGTCAGGTACTGCACGCAATTCAGCAGGAACTCCTTATTAGAGAACCTGGTTTGTGTGTAGCGCCAGTAGCCCATTTCCATCGGTCCTTCGCTGCGCGAAAAATCATTTTCAAACATCTCGCCGTCCGATATTACGATCATGCGCGTGGCTGTATCCGGTGCCGGTTTGTAAGGGCGTTTCAGCGAATCTTGCAGTATGCTCAAAAATGCAGGTGCCAGCCTGTTTTCAAATGTCGATTTGAATTTACCTTCCAGTAATACAGCAGCAGTACGGTATGGTTTATTAAACATCTCCGGCCCCATCGGGAACTTCAGCATACTAAGGCTGATGCGTGCCGGAAAGTTAGATACACGGCTGTATTTCGATGATTGTAACAATATTGTTTTCTTAATGCCCGGTGCTGCTATCGTATCCATGCTATTGGCAAAGCGGCTCATGATAGCCGGAATGTTCTTAACAATGGGATGGTCGGCACTTGGTGTGAATACCGGGTAATATATCCATGGGCGCAATTGTATTTGTGGCCTGTCGCCCTGCATACCTACCGTGATGGGTATGGGCAGGCATTGCTGCTGGTCTTCTATTACATCCAGGTTCACCCGCACCCCCCATTTAAACAGGATATCATCTATTTCCAGCCCGTAGTCCAGTGTTACAAACTGTGCGTTCTTTTGCAGGCTATCCATCGGGGTAAACAATTGGTCTACCACCCACAGTATCTGTCCGCCATTCATCACATACTGGTCTATCTTAAATTTCTCACGGTCATCTATAGGGGTAGTTGGCCTGTTGATGATGATGGCCTTGTAATACTTTGGTATATACATATTGGCCGTCAGGTCGAAGGTGTCTACCTTGTACTGTGTGGCCAGTGTGGTAAGCATATCATAGGTATTGAAACCCAGTGTTTCACCATGGCCTACTATATATGCTATCTCTGTTTGCTCCGGCTTGCTCAGAGTATTAATAGCACTGGCAAATTTATACTCCAGCAAGTTTTCAGAATTGGTCAGGTTTTCCAGGGGGTTGAAACCCATGTTATTTTCCAGCAGGCGCACCGGCATTTCCTTGCCTTTATATCTTACCATAGCATATGGAAAGATGATCTTTTCCGCATAACCTTCTTCTTCACTTTTGGTTTGCAGGTTCAGCGGCATAATGCCTTTTGCTGACATTTGCTGAAAGATAGGGCCTTTCTCTTCTTCGCTCTTTCCTTCAAACGGGTTGGTAAATTTATACACCAGTTTATTGCCAGCTACATTGCGCAGTGTTTGCAATCTTTCCCTGGTAGCGGTGGCCAGGCGTTGAAAGCCTGCGGGAAAATCGCCTTTCAGGTACACTTCTATCACTGCCACATCATCCATATTGCGCAGCAGTTTTTTAGTAGGTGCCGATAAGGTGAAACGCTTTTCCTTAGTAAGGTCCAGCCCCGCATGAAAGCGGGCAGCCAGTATGTTCACCCCTACTAATATGGCAGCCAGTATCAACAGGCGCACGATGGCCTGGCTTCTTTGAGTCTTTCTTTTGTTAGATGAGGTCGTTGCCATGTCGTCGATCTAGTGTATCTGGTCTTGTGTAGCAGTATCCCAGGTACGGCTTTGCAGCGATAAACGGGTAAGTGAAATAAACAGGATGATAACAGACAGGAAGTAGATAACATCACGGCTATCTATCAGTCCCCTGCTGATGGAATCGTAGTGAAATGACATACCTACCATACCCAGGTAGTAATCTATACCATTTACAAATGCAGGCACCTTGCTCAGCGATTCAAAACCGCTATACAGCAGGTAGCAGGCAAATAAGGATATCAGGAAGCCTACTATCTGGTTATTGGCCAGCGATGAGCAGAAGATGCCGATAGCGGTAAAACCCGATGCCAGCAGGAACAGGCCCGCATAAGAACCTATGATGCCGCCGGTATCTATGCTGTTCTCGGCTACCGAAAGATTGCTGATGGTATATACATAAATGAGGGTAGGCAGCAATGCAAACACTACCAGTACCAATGCAGCAAAGTATTTGCCCAGTATCACATCGGTATCTCTCAGCGGTTTTGTCGCCAGCCACTCTATAGTACCACCGCGAAACTCATCGGCAAACGAGCGCATGGTAATGGCGGGTATCAGCAGTATCAGGAACCACGGCGCCAGTTCAAAGAAAACATCGAGCGTAGCATAGCTATCGCTGCGCAGAATGGTAGAGTCTGGCAATACCCATACAAACAAACCACTGGCTACCAGGAAGACGATAATAGCTATATAGCCCACTATGGAACTGAAAAAAGAGCTGAGCTCTTTTATAAAAATACTGCGCATATATATGCCGTTATTAACAATTGAAGTGGGCAAATATAGCAAAATGACACGGCTTTATCCGTCATGCCATTGTGTTAAAAAACAGATAGCGCAGTCGCTGCCTACCGGCAGGGCTCATGTATGATACAAAGGTTTCAAGTCTTCCCCTGGCTTCTGCCTTTCACATTATTATTTCTATAATAATCCGTGCTGCCACGGATAAGAATGTACAGGCTGTTGGGTATAGTTCAGGAGTAATGACCCCTGTAGCTTTGCTTGTCAATATACACCCGGCATCACCCCCTTTGCGAAGCAACGGGCCCTGCAAGTCGGGGCCCGTATGTTTTTAACATTTCTGCATTTTCTGCATATGGGGGTTTTTAAAAACCAATAGGCTATTTTTGAGGCAAATCACACTTCCTGAAGCGGGTACGGAAATATTTCTATAATACGGATACACACCGGTTCGAAAAGCTGGAAGTATCGTGGCAGGTAAAAGCCTTACGTATCCTCGGCTTTGTTTCTGCTGCCCTGGTCACTTCCCTCATCATTGTCGCTATCGCCTTCCGCTTTGTCGATTCGCCCAAAGAAAAAGAGATACATACCGAAATGCGCATGCTGCGCGACCAGTTTACGCTGCTACAAGCCCGGATAGATGAGATGAACGAAGGGCTCGCCGAGCTGGAAACGCGCGATAACAGTATCTATCGGGGCGTATTTGAATCGGCACCACTGCCCGATAGTGTGCGCATCGGCAAACAGTATTCTACTATTGCCCCCGAACAGTTTGCCTACACACCTTCCGACAAACTGATTGAAAATATAGAAAACGGGATAGCGGCTTTAAAACATCGCATTATCGTACAGAAACAATCGTACGACACGCTGGAGCAACTGGTAAAAGCCAAAAAGCAAATGCTGGCATCCATACCGGCGGTGCAGCCTGTTTCCAACAAAACGCTGGAACGTGTGGCCTCCGGCTTTGGTTACCGCATCGACCCGATATACAAAACGCCTAAAATGCATACCGGTATCGACTTTACAGCCGCTATGGGCACACCCATCTATGCTACGGGCGATGGCGTAGTGAGCGAGGCTAATTTCGATAACAGTGGCTACGGCAATCATGTTATCGTCAATCATGGCTATGGCTACCAAACCCTGTATGGCCACATGGTAAAGATAAAAAGCCGCCGTGGCGAGCGTGTGAAGCGCGGACAGGTAATAGGCTGGGTAGGCAGTTCCGGCAAAAGCACCGGCCCCCACTGCCATTACGAGGTTATAAAGAATGGCCAGAAGATAGACCCCGTTCACTTCTTCTTCAACGACCTGACGGCTACCGACTACGAACGCATGGTGCGCATAGCTGCCGCCAACAACCAGTCGTTCGACTAATCCATTATTTCAATGCGGTATTGATAGTGCCGCTGAACACGCGCTTTTTAGTACCTGCTTCGTAAAAAGAGATGGGGCGCACCTCAAAGCCCGCTTCATCTTTCAGCGGTTCACCTTCTACATAATCCAGCGTAGTAACAACCTTATCATCTTTGGTAATGATATAGGCCATACCCTGCTTCAGCAGCCACGCACCTACATGGCGCTGTATCACAGGCTCCATAATGCTGGCTTGTGCTTTGCTGCCTTGTATAATATTGATAGTGGCTTTAATACCTATAGGCAGGTCCAGCAATTCGGCATAACGCTGCTGTTCAGCCTGCGGCAGTTGCATATAGACTTCTTTAATATCAGCCAACGTCAGGTATATAAAATAATTGCCTGATATGGCACGTATATCTTTTATGCCTTCATATTGCATTTTAGCTGTTTGCGCCCACACCGCTGCGGATAACAGGCATAAAAGGCCACACATCAGGAATACTTTTCTCATATCAGGTAAATTTTGAAAGCAAAATACAGAATCCATCCCACTGCCCTACTATCTTTTTGGTAGCTGCATATCACCACGTTATCTTTGCCGTTCATTTTACTCCACGTTTACATGCGCACCAGTTTTGTCATTGCCGTCCTTTCCGTTTTCTTCCTCACTTCCTGCCGCGATTCGCGTATCCACGAAAAAACGGAATGGGGTAAGTATTTCCGGGAGCAAGGCATAGATAGTGCCTGCTTTATACTAAGGGATAATAACCACGAGGCTGTTTATTTCTACAATAAAGAGCGCTGCCTTACACGCTATTGCCCCGCCTCTACTTTTAAGGTATTCAATTCATTGGTGGCGCTGGAAACCGCTGTGGCACCCGATGAGCAACTGGTGATAAAATGGGATAGCGTAGTACGCCCCATTACTGCGTGGAACAAGACCATGAATATGCGCGAAGCTTTTAAAGTGAGCAATGTACCTTACTACCAGGAGATAGCACGCCGCATAGGCCCTGATTATATGCAGCACTACCTGGATACCGCCAACTATGGCAATAAACGTATGGGTGGAGCTATAGACCAGTTTTGGCTGAATGATACCCTGCAGATATCTGCCGATGAGCAGGTAGGTTTTTTAAAGCGCCTTTATTTCTCTGAATTACCTTTTGCAGAACGCACGCAGCGCATTGTTAAAAGCATGATGCTGCAGGAAGAAACGCCGCAATACAAACTATATTATAAAACAGGCTGGGGGCAGCTACCCGGCAAACAAGTGCTGTGGATAGTAGGCTTTATAGAAAAGCTGGAGCATGTAAAGGAACACGAAAAATCGATGAACAAAAGCGATATCCGCATGTACCCCTACTTCTTTGCTCAAAACTTTGAAGTACCTGCTAACGATACGACCAAAGACTGGGCATCTATACGCATCAATACCCTTAAATCTGTACTGAAAGATTTCGGCGCTATGCCGAAGTAGTTGATTGGTTGCCTCGTTGATTAGTTTAAAAAGATAAAGTGCTGTAAACCGATCAACCAGTCAACAAATCAACTAAATCACTTAGTAGCCGTATACAGCGTGGTAATGCCCAGCGTCAGCGGTCTTGCCTTCGCATCTTTAAAGCCGCACCTTGTCAGCGTATCGCAAAACACTTTTCCTTCTGGGAAAGCCATTACACTCTGTGGCAGGTAGGTATATGCCGTGCTGTGTTTCGATACCATTTTACCAAGCGTAGGTAGTATATAGCGGAAGTAGAAAGCATACAGTTGCTTCACAGGGAAGCGTTGCGGTTTTGAAAACTCCAGTATGGCCAGCTTGCCACCCGGGCGCATTACGCGGCTCATTTCTTTCAATCCTTTTTCCAGGTTTTCAAAGTTGCGTACGCCATAAGCACAGGTCACGGCATCAAAGCTGTTGTCTGAAAATGGCATAGCCTCGCTATCACCCGTTTGCAGGGTTATGATGCCTTGCAACTGTTTTTCCGAAATTTTAGTTCTGCCCACAGCCAGCATCTGCTCAGCTATATCTACACCGGTTATTTTATCAGGTTTCAATGCAGCGGCGGCAATAGCCAGGTCTCCCGTTCCCGTAGCCACATCCAGTATGTTTTTAGGCTGCACTTTCTGTATTTCCCTTATGGCTTTTTTGCGCCATCCCTTATCTATTCCCAGCGACAGAAAGTGGTTCAGGAAATCATATTTTCCGGCTATGTTGTTAAACATGTCGGCCACCTGCGCTTTCTTGCTTAAATTTGAGCCCGCATCCGGCACTACATTAGCTGCCGGGTTCGTAATATTTTCTGACTGCATCGGATTGCAAAAGTACAGTAAGCTAAACGAATGGAAATACGCTCTGCCAAATATTTGATAAGTAGCCCCAAAGTAGAAGGCTGCCCTAAGCCCGATAAACCGGAATATGCCTTTATCGGCCGTTCCAATGTGGGCAAGTCTTCGCTCATCAATATGCTTACCAATCAAACCAAACTGGCCAAAACATCGGCCAGCCCGGGCAAAACACAGCTTATCAACCACTTTATTGTGAATGATGAGTGGTACCTGGTCGATTTGCCGGGCTATGGCTATGCCAAAGTATCGCAGTCACAGCGCGCCCAGTGGGAAAAAATGATAGCCAATTACCTGCAGCAGCGCGAAAACTTAGTCACCGTATTCGTACTGATAGATAGCCGTCACGAGCCGCAAAAAAAAGACCTTGCCTTCCTGCGCAAGCTGGGCGACTGGGGCGTACCCTTCAACATGGTATTTACGAAGGCGGATAAAAGTACCCAGCGAGAGGCTGCTAAGCATGCCCGCCAGTTTATCGAAGAGATGAAAAAGGAATGGGAGTTTATACCGCGTAGTTTCATTAGCAGCGCCGTAAAGTTTACCGGCCGCAAAGAGATATTAGCTTACATCGGGGAACTGAATGAGAGCTATGGTAAGGAAGATGCGGAATAGTGCCCCGTATTATTCCGTATAAGGCAGCATTTGCTCCAGGAAAGTACGGTCGTTGCTCAGGCGGGGCACTTTGTGCTGTCCTCCTAATTTGCCACGATCTTTCAGCCATTTCTTAAATCCGTCTTTAGGCATCCGGTGCACTATAGGCATGCGCAGGGCTATGTTTTTGTGGCGTTTGGCCTCGTAGTCCGAATTTACTTTTTGCAGCGCTTTGTCCATTTCCGCTGTAAAAACGTCCAGCGGGCAAGGCAGGTGTTCAAATTCTATGATCCATTCATGCGCCCCGTTCGATTCGCCTGTCATATACACAGGTGCAGCTGTATAATCGTTCACCACAGCACCGGTAATGCGGCTGGCCTCGGCCACGGCATGGTCAGAATTATCTACTATTACTTCTTCACCAAAGGCATTGATAAAATGTTTCAGCCTGCCACTCACCTTTATACGGAAGGGCGAACGCGAGGTAAACTGGATGGTATCGCCTACCAGGTAACGCCATAGCCCGCAGTTGGTATTCAGCACCAGTGCATAATTCTTGCCCAGCTCCACTTCTTTCAGCGATAGGGTGCGCGGGTTGTCGCTGCCGTACTCTTCCATCGGCATAAACTCGTAGTAGATGCCATGGTTCAAAAAGAGTAGCATGCCATCCGCCTCTATATCATCCTGCGCTGCAAAAAAGCCTTCCGATGCATTGTACGTTTCCAGGTAATGCATATCGGGCGATGGTATGAAGGCCTCGAATTGCTTGCGGTATGGCTTAAAGCTCACGCCGCCATGTATATACAGCTCCAGGTCGGGCCATACTTCATTTATATATTTCGCACCCGATATTTCCAGTATACGTTTTATCAGCACGATGGTCCACGTAGGCACACCGGCTATATAGGTTACGTTTTCCTGCATGGTAACGCGGGCCATCTTTTCTATCTTTTCTTCCCATTCGTCCATCAGGGCAATGGAAAGGTCGGGCGTGCGTATGATCTGTGCATACAGCGGCATATTCTGCAGCATCACTGCCGACAAGTCGCCAAAGAAAGAATCACCATTCAACTGGTTTATCTGGTGGCTACCCCCTATGGTCAGGCATTTGCCCGACATCACTTTGGAATCCGGGAACTGGTTCAGGTACATGGTCAGCACATCCTTACCACCTTTATAGTGGTTATCATCCAGCGATTCCTTGCTGATGGGTATGAATTTGCTTTTGTCGCTCGTAGTACCGCTCGATTTGGCAAACCAGTTGATGGGCGATGGCCACAACAGGTTTTGCTCTCCTTCCAGTATACGGTTGATATATGGTTTCAGGGTATCATAATCGTTGATAGGCACCTGCTGTTTGAAGCCGGCAATACTGTCTATCTTTTCAAAACCATACTTCTTGCCGTATTCTGTAAACTGTGCAGAGCCTATCAAGTGGTTGAATACCTGTTGCTGGGTATCAATAGGATTGAGCATAAAATTCTCTATCGCGCTCAGGCGCAATCTCATGAATCCTTTTATGGCCGGGCTAATGATACTCATTTCTTATGTCTCTCCAGTATTGATGGTTCCCTTTACAGCGATTTGGTATAATCCTTACGCTTCAGCTCAAAGTGCTGCCCAAGATACACTTTTCTTACTTGTTCGTCGGCAGCCAGTTCTTCAGCCACACCTGCTTTCAGTATTTTTCCTTCAAACAGCAGGTAGGCACGGTCGGTTATCGATAGGGTTTCCTGCACATTGTGGTCGGTTATCAGGATGCCTATGTTTTTGAACTTCAGGCGGGCTACTATGGTTTGTATATCTTCTACCGCTATAGGGTCTATCCCTGCAAACGGCTCGTCAAGCAATATAAACTTCGGGTCTACAGCCAGTGCGCGGGCTATTTCCGTACGCCTGCGCTCGCCACCGCTCAATACATCGCCCGGGCTTTTGCGCACATGCGTTAGCCTGAATTCTTCCAGCAGCGATTCCAGCTTATCCTTCTGCTCCCCTTTTGTCAGCCGGGTCATTTCCAGCACGGCAGCAATATTATCTTCTACCGATAGTTTGCGGAAAACAGATGCTTCCTGCGGCAGGTAGCCTATACCCATCTGCGCCCTTTTATACATGGGCAGCTTGGTTATGTTCAGATCGTTGAGAAACACTTCTCCTTCATCAGGCTTTACCAGCCCCACCACCATGTAAAAAGATGTCGTTTTGCCGGCGCCGTTAGGACCCAGCAACCCCACTATCTCTCCCTGGTTCACCTCGAAAGACACATGGTTCACCACCGTACGGTTACGATATTTCTTTATCAGCCCCCTGGTGGTTATTTTCAACGATTGACTCAAAACCCGTTTATTTCCTGCAAAAATAACAAACTGCCGTGTAACGCAGGCATACAACAGTTGGTTATATAACAGTGCGCGTACAGATAAGTAGGAAAAAAGATATTAGAATAACTATTTTTGCGCTGTTTTATTATGAAAGTCACAGAATACCTGGCCAATTCGAATGGCCCGATAATATCGCTGGAGATATTACCGCCGACCAAGGGACAAAGTATCGATTCCATATACGCGCACCTCGACCCGCTGATGGAGTTCAAGCCATCATTCGTAAATGTTACGTACCACCGCGCAGAGCAGGTATATAAAAAACGTGCTGATGGCAATTTTGAACGGGTAGAAATACGCAAGCGCCCCGGTACGGTAGGCATTTGTGCTGCCATCATGAATAAGTATAAGGTAGAGGCCATCCCCCACCTGATATGCGGCGGCTTTAGCAAAGAGGAAACCGAAAATGCGCTGATAGACCTTCACTTTCTGGGTGTAAAAAATGTATTGGCACTTCGTGGCGATGCCGCCGCCAATGAAAAATTCTTCACGGCCCACCCCAGCGGGCACCGCTATGCCGAAGACTTGGTGAAACAGGTAATAGGCCTCAACAATGGCAACTACCTGGAAGAAGATATTATGGAGGGTGTAAAGACCGACTTCTGCATAGGTGTGGCCGGCTATCCTGAAAAACACTTTGAAGCGCCCAACCTGGATACCGACATTTATTACCTGAAAAGAAAAGTGGAACTGGGTGCCGGCTATATCGTCAGCCAGATGTTCTTTAACAATGCCCACTATTACAATTACATCAACCGCTGCCGCGAAAATGGCATCAACGTGCCTATCATCCCGGGCTTGAAACCACTCACATCCAAGCGTCAGCTTACCATGATACCCAGCATCTTCAATGTAGAGGTGCCGGTAGACTTGTATACGGAAATGATGAAGGCTAAAGATGCTGCCGCCTGCGATAAAGTGGGCGAAGAATGGCTATACGAACAGTGCAAAGACCTGCTGAAAAACAATGCACCTGTCCTTCACTTCTATACCCTGGGCAAACCACAAGTGGTCTACAATGTTTTGAAACGTTTATTCTGATACTAAACTTCTCAGATATTACAATGGCGCACCTTAAGTGCGCCATTCTTTTATTATTCTGGTACCCTTTTACCTGCTTACCACTATCTTTTGCTGGTACTTTCTGCCTGCTGTTGTTTGCAGTTGCAGCAGGTAATTGCCCGGCACCAGCGCTGCCGTCGTTATCAGGGTGCTGTTCCCCGATGCAGTAGTGCTATATACTTCCCTGCCAGTGATATCAGTAATGATGATGGCTGTGCCTTTACCCACACCTTCTATCACCAGTTTATCATTGGCCGGGTTCGGGTATATGCGGATGCCGCTGGCTGCATCTATATTACCTATGCCCGTTGCTATTTTCACCCGCTTGCAAGCCACTGCCGTTTTAGGCTGCGGGCATAGGTAACTGCTCGTTACTTCTATGCACACTATCGCCGTTGTTCAGTGCTGCACTCCCCCATTTATGGCTCGTGGCACCCTGCACATTTACATTATTCAGCTTCCATTGGTATTGGGGGTTGGTACCTGCATCTGTTGCCGTGGCTACAAAATCTACCTGCAGCCCCGGCCAGGCATTATCGTCACTGGCCGTCATGCTTACCGCAGGGGCCAGGTAGGGCAATACCGTCATGGGTATGGCATTACTGTTAACCGGCGTAGTGCAGGTAGCACCCGCACCGGGTGTCAGCAAGAAACTGTAAATATCACCATTTGCCACCGCCGATGCCTGGTAGACTAAGCCCGTAGCACCGGGTATATTACTGCCATTTTTTAGCCATTGGTAGCCGGGGTTGGTACCTGTTGCAGTAACAACAGCCACAAATCGTGCGCCTTCCCCGCTGCATATACTATCATTAGGGCTGGCATAGATATTTACGCCCGGGCCGGTTACAACACTTACGTTAGTGGTTGCCGATGCACCACAAGTACCCAGTGTAGCTACTACAGTGTAGCCACCCGATGCCGTGGAACCGGCAGCCAGTAATACCGGGTCTTCTACTGTTGATTTAAAGCCGCTTGGCCCCGTCCAGCTCCAGGTAACACCCGGTGTGGCCGAATTGGCCGTAAGGTGCAGGTCGCTGCCTGCGCATAGCGGGCCGTTGTTGTTCACGCCCGTAAGGTCAGGGGTCAGGCTTACCGCTACGCTCACGGTATCTTTCCCGCTGCAGCCATTCAGCGTGGCGGTTACATAATAATCGCCGCTATGCGATAATTGCACGGGGTTTCTTACCGGGTTGTTCACGGCTGCGGTAAAGGAGGCAGGGCCCGTCCAGCTCCATGCCACGCCGCTCACGCTGCTCGATGCCGTCAGGTTCAGCGGGTTGCCGGTGCAGGCTGCTATATTGCTGCCGGCACTCACCACCGGCCTTGGGTTCAGGCTTATGCGCTGTATAGATACCACCGTGTCTATAGGCCCGGTACTGATAACACGCACGCGGTAGTCACTACCGGCTGTCACGTTCATGGGCACTGCATAAGTAACGGTATCACCCGTTTGTGCGCTGTGGGTGGCCAGCAGCGTAGGACTGGCAAAGCTGCCGCTACTGTTGGATAGCTGTATGCTGAAGGTATTGCTGCTGCGGAATGGTTTGGTCACCTCGTAGGGTATCACCAGGGTGTCGCCGCCACACAGCACTACATCGGGCAGCGGCTCTTTTATATACAGGAAGCTATCCAGATCGAAGCTCACCAGGAAGGCATTAACGCTGCCCGCCAGGCCGGTTTGGTGTGCGCCGGTGGTAGCTATGCCGCTGCTACTATTGGTTACTCCCGCCATATATACCCGCCCTTTTCCATAGGCTAGCCCCTCAGTCCATTCACCATCAGTACCGCCATAGTAGGTGCCATATTGCCTGGCGCCATTGCTGTCAAATACAGCCATGAACGCATCGTACGAGCCCGCTAATGCCGGCTGGTACGAGCCCGTGGTAGCAATATTATTGGTGCTGTAGGTGCTGCCACATATATACACCCGGTTGCGCGGATCGACCACTACGCTTTGTAATTCCTCATTTCCACTACCTCCATAATAAGTAGCCCATACCCGGTTGCCGCTGCCGTCAAATTTTACAAACAGCCCC
The DNA here is from genome assembly GCA_902168085.1 of uncultured Bacteroides sp. Classification (GTDB taxonomy): domain Bacteria; phylum Bacteroidota; class Bacteroidia; order Chitinophagales; family Chitinophagaceae; genus Polluticoccus. Next base: position 131,672 of record CABHOP010000089.1, on the reverse strand, counting down.
TCGCTACTGCCAGCTATGGCAGTTTGGTGTGCACCCGTGGTAGCCACCCCCGGGATGCTGGACAACGATACTAAATAAGCATTACCATTGCCATCGCAGGCCACATCCCTAAAAGCCAAAGTATTGTAGGCGGGCGCAAGTGCGCCATCAAAATAACTGCCCCATAGGCGGTTGCCCGATGTATCGAATTTGGCAACAAAGCCGCTGGCGATGCTGGTCCCCATGCTGGGCTGAAACGTACCTGGAGTACCTACACCGGTTGAAGTCCCGCTTATACCTGCTATGAACAGCCCGCCGAGCTGGTCTAATGCCAAACCGTATATCAAGCCATTAAAATAGGTGCTCCACAGACGGTTGCCGGCTGCGCTCATTTTGGTTAGAAAACCTTGCCCCGGCGTGGTTTGAAAAGCCCCCGGCGTGGCATAACTAGTGAAAACGTTGGCGCGGGCGCCACCTATATAAAGGTTGCCGGCAAAATCCGTTTGCAATTCCCATGCCCCCCCGGGGTAATAGGTACTCCACTGCCTTACCCCGCTGCTGTTAAATTTTACCAGCATACCAATGCCTGTAGGGAAATGGGGATTGGTAGTCATAAAAGCACCCGTTGTAGCTATACCGGCGGAGGTATAGGTGAATCCGCCTACATATATACTACCGTCTGTATGCGTGCAGATGGCCGAGGACTGCGCATCTCCAAAATAGGTGGCCCATTGCCTTACCCCGCTGCTGTTGAATTTCACCAGAAGCATAGCTGCAGCCGTAATCGTGGTTTGGTGCGCCCCGGTAGTGGCCAGGTTCGCGCTGCTGGTGTTGGTCAGCAGGTAGCTGTTGCCACCTGTATCTGCAGTGGTTTGAAATTTATTAGCTTCGGTGCCCCCGCCATAGTAGGTAGCCCATGCCACGCTGGGGTCTATCACCAGTGTGTGGCTGCGGTCGTAGTCTCCTACGGCATAGCTCAGCTCTGTGCCCGCTATGCGGTAGCTGCTGGCTACCGGTGCGCGGCTGCCCTGCATATAGCTGTAGGGCGCGCCTTCGGTAATGCTGCCATAGGGTGTGGTGACCATAGCGGCACCATCGCGCAGTTGCAGGGCCGTGGCGCCGTTATAGCGCAGCCTTATCTGCGCGGGGTTGCCACCCGGGTGCACTATAAAGTCATACTTCATGCCACCGTCTTCGCCGGCATACAGCACCCAGTCTATCTGCGGGTACACATTCTTATAGGTTATCCTGCCATAGCTGCCCACTGTTATGCCATTGGGGCACTGGGGCAGGTAGTAGTTTTCGGTATAGCTATGTGGCACTTCTGCTATAGCTACAGCATTTCTATCAGCACCCACCAGTTCTACATCCATGCGATATATAGTATCCCTGCCTGCCGCTTTTGCAGGGGTGGGCTTGCCTTTTTCAGCCGCTGCGGCGGGGCGGTGCCATTGGTAGTGCAGTTGCCCGTTGCCTATATACAGGGTTACCCCTGCTGCGGCCATTTTATAATCTATATCTTTTCGCGGCCGGTTATACTGGTCGGTTATCTGGCCCTTGTTGGCTATAAAGCCTGCGTTGGCAGTCATTTCTGTTTTATCGATAGCTTTAACCCCCAAGGGCAATAGTGCAAGGCATAGGGCGGTGTTTATAAGTAATTTCATGTTCGGGTAAGTTTATCCTAAGATAACAAAATAGGTTTAATATATAGCAAGTGCTGTTCCCCATGTTGTATTCTGCCGTTTTCGATAACCAACAAAATTGCGTATATTTGATATAATAAAACAAGGCGGATGCAGCCGACAGTAGAAGCAATGAAAGATCAAAAAGTTACGATTGCACAACAAAACACAACAAAAGCTTAGAAAGGAATAAAAATGTTCCATTGCCAACCGGAACAAAGTGGAACAAAATATCCCCTGCCAAAATCCGGAAACAAACGGAAACAAAAAACGGCCCTCATAAAACCCCGAAACAATCGGAAACAATTTTACTTTTACCCCCGGTATGCAAACGTTCAAAACATCTAAAGCGCGCGAAAACATCCTGGCCCGCATCCGTAGAGGGCTGGCTGCAGAAAAACTGCCCATGCCTTTCCCCGAAGCGGAAAAGGACAACACACCTTTATATGCTGCCGATGAAACCATTTCCCCCGAAGAAACATTTGCGGAACAATTTATAAACCTCGGCGGTCGCTTCATCTTTTGTGATAACGAGCAGCAGGCACTCGAAGCCATCACCAGCCTCTACGACAGCCGCGGCTGGCAGCAGTTGTTTTGTGCAGAAGAACGCTTACTACGGCTGTTCATAAATAATAAAATAAGCATCGCCACCCCGGTAGATATTAATAATGACAAGGCAGATGCCTGCATTACCGGTTGCGAATGTATTGTGGCACGTACCGGCTCTGTATTGCTCAGCAGCCGCCAGCATATGGGCCGCACGGCATCGGTCTTTTACCCCGTACACATCATAGTGGCCTATGCCGGCCAGGTGGTAGACGATATACAACAGGCACTTACATTAATGAAAGACAAATATGGCAATCAATTGCCCTCTATGATAAACCTGAATACCGGCCCCAGCCGTACGGCCGATATTGAAAAGACGCTGGTAGTGGGCGTGCATGGCCCCGGCGAGGTGTTTTGCATCCTGGTAAATGCATGAAAAAAGAACAGGATTTAGGAAGAGGGCGTAGTTGCTTTCCAAAATCCTGTTCTTACAGTAATATGTTTATAGAGCGTAATCGGGTAAAATCAATTAAGGGCACATAAGGGCTGGCGTTTTGCGCGCTAATTGATAGATGGTAAATAAGTAAAATGATAAAGGTTGATAGTAAGTAGTTCTTTAACCAGTTTCAAAGTAATTACATCTTAATGAAATGAAGGATACCTATTAAACCAAAAGGCACTTTCGTCCATCGAAAGTGCCTTTTCATCCGACGAACGGAATTTTACTTTTTCAAACCCGCCGTCCGGCTTATCCGGCTGAATTCTACCATGAATTCGTTCTTAATAGTCTTAGAAACAGGGATTTGCATATTATCATCCATCACAAGCGTACCCGATGTTTCATATCTTTTTATGTGATACAGGTTAACTATATAAGACCTGTGCACCTGGAAAAAGGTTTCCGGATCTATAATTTTCTTAAATTCACCAACATTATAAGAACTTATAATGCTATAACTATTGGTAACCACCTTAGTATACTTGTTAACACTCTCAAAATAGAGTATCTCATCAGCATTCAGGTAATCGATACCCTTCGTATTGGGAATACCTATTTTAAGGATGTCTTTATTTTGCCCGTTTCCATTTACTTCCGGCACTTTAGGCGCCTTACTGTCAATATTCTCTATGGCTTTGTTGATAGCAAAGCTCAGCTCATAGTCATCTATAGGTTTTAAAACATAGCCTGCGGCCGAAAATTTGATGGCCTGCAGTGCAAACTCGCTATGAGCCGTAATAAATATAACCTGGAAGTTAATGGCCGGAAAAAGCTTCAGAAAATCGATACCCGTCTTTTCCGGCATGGATACATCTAAGAAAAGGATGTCGAAACCACCGGCACGTACACATTCCAGCCCGCTGCCCCAATCTGTAAAAGTACCTGCCACATGTATATTAGGAAAAAGCACTTTCAACCTGGATACTAATAGTTCTATTGCTTTGGGTTCATCATCTATGATAACACATTTGTAATCAGGCATCGTACTTAATGTTTTTAATGGTTAATCGTGCTATAGTACCTGTATAAGGTTTTGCTTTGTCAATATACTCAAGAAATATATTCATATGTTCATATTCTTGAAAAATATCTATCAACCGCTCGGTTAACCTTGTTCCGTAAGATTCCCGCTGCGCATCATGGGCACGCTTTATCTCTGCTGCTCGTTTCCGACCAACACCATTATCTTCTATTTCGCATATCAATTCCTCGCTGGAATTTCCCTGAAGAAAACGGATTGTCAAAATACCTTTATCTCCTTTCTTATGAAATAACCCATGGTTAATAGCGTTTTCAACAATGGGCTGCAATAGTAATGATGGGATCTTAATGTTATTTGCTGCTATTTTATTCTCTACCTCTATAACGTAATCAAACTTATTCTCGAAGCGTGTTTGCTGTAACTCGATGTAGTTTTTAAGCATACTTATCTCATCTGTAAGAGTAACATATCGTTCGTGCGATGATTTAAGATAGGACCGCAATAACTTGGAGAACTTACTTACGTGTTTGTATGCTTCATCAATATCCTTGCGGTTAATGAAAAATAATGCTGAGCTTAATGAATTGAAAATAAAGTGTGGATTGATCTGTGAATGAACAGCGCGTAGCTCCAGGTCCAGCAAACGGGTTTTCTTTTCATTTGCACGGTTTACGTAATATCGGGTTACAATTACAATCAACAATACTAGGCCGGCAGCTAGTAATATACCTGTTACCCAGAATATACGTTTCCATGCTTTTGTTTGCCACCACAATGGTTGTTTGTAAATGTAAAATGTGTACACATTGCTTTGCCAGCTATCATCTGCTACATAGCAGTCTATACGATAATAACCCTGCGGTTTAAAATCCGGCAGGATAATTTCCCCGGTTGCAGATTGTTGCCAACCTCTAAAACCGGCTATACGATAGTTAAAATAACGATTACCATCGCCATAGAAATTAATGCAGTCGAAGCTTAATGATTTATCTGATGGGGCAATACTAAGCGTATCGTTTGGTTTAATGCTATGCAGATAGGGGTTTGTTATCACAATGCCCATATATGCATGGTTATCGGAATGGAAACTATGTGGCCAATTTACCATTTCAGATACGGTATAGGTATATATTCCGTTATCCGTCTGCAACACCATTGTACCTGAAGCATCGATTACAAATTCATACAACCTTTCGTACAACCTGTTATCTACATTGGGCAAAGCATGAAATGTTCCCAGCCCTTTATCAGTAATCTGGGCATATGCCAACCCAAATTTTCCTGCAATTACTAAATGATTTCCATAAACCTCTACCTTAATGTTACTTGTATTAAAATTTAATGGTATTGTTGTGAATACATGCTTCCTTAAATTGAACACAGCCAGTTTTCCATCGGTGCATATGTATATATTATGAAAGCTATCTACTGCAATGTCATGTATGGTTCTGACACCTGCTTTCTTGAGGATGCCCATGTTGAAATTTACTGGTTCATTTTTTTGCACATCAATAAGTGCTATGTGCCTGTTATTGTAAAAAAGGCATATATTGGAATATGGCAAAAATATGCTGTTCCTGAAACGCCCGTGTACCAAATACCTAAACCGTATTGTATCCTTGCCTATAGATAAGGACCTGATATAATCATCGCCTGCAAGGTATAAAACAGAATCGCTGATGGGAAACATTCGGTAGTTATACCCAATCAGTTCATTTCTAAAACTATCTGATGCTATGCTATCTCTATCGATTACATTTTTTAATGAAAAGACGCGAGGCATTCTTTCACATAAGATTTTATTATCGTTTGGCAGTTCAACTACTCTACCTGTTGAATCTATTTTCGCAATCTTATCTAACGTCGACAGATAAACATTACTTTTTTCATAAGTGATGGCCGTAACATTACCCTGAATAATTGGCTGGACTTCTTTAATAATGCCGTGCCTGATAACTAGCGGTATATTACCGTTTTTATCCCACCAGTAAGTTTCAGTATTTGAAAGATTACCGATATACCTATAATTTCGGGCTTCGCCAGCCGATTGGATATGCTTGAGTTGTAGATATTTACCCGGCAAGAAATACATTCCAGATGCAGGTGTTGAAAGCCACATATTACCCACCCTATCCTTCATGTAAAAGCTGACCTGCTTATCAATGCCAATGATACTATGCGGTATCCTGTTTAATAGCTGCAATCTATTGTTTAATATATAGGTTGCTTTATTAGTGTATACAAATATTGCATTTACCTGTTGTGGTATATCATAATTGTATATAAACTCTGTTGAAGCCGCACCCAGGCTTTGTAATGGAAGGTTATCAGTCTTTAGCGTTTTAACATTCAGTAATGGTATTTGATCATACCCTTTCCGAAAGCCCACTAATATACTATCATTAAGCAGCAAAGGTTCGTATCGAAAAAAAACAGGATTATCAATGACCGGCCCGATGTTAGCTTCAACTAACGTACCTTTTTTAAAGTTAAAATGCCTCACTGCCTGATCATTCCATACTGCGTATATGTGCTGCTGCACATTTTTCACCAACATGTTTGACTGCTTCGTTGCTGTGACTTTATCATTCGAATCTATCTTTAATGAAAGCGTCATGTTCTCATCAAAAAACTGGGCAACAACAAAGTCTTTGAATTCCCAGATGTTATTTTTAGGAACGGCGACGGCACGCAAGTCATAATCGATCTTTTTATACGTATTGTTTCGAATGTATCCTAACTCTGTAGCATAGGTATATATCCATATACGCCCCCACTTGTCTTCTTTTAGCATCCATACATCATTCGTTGGCAGCCCTTCATTGGTACCAAACAGTTTAAAACTATAACCGTTATATTTCACCACACCATTATCTGTGGCTATCCATATGTAGCCATATCCATCTTGTATAAAACTATATACATTGTTAGTAGGCAAGCCATTTTTAACATTATGGTTAAAAATGTGCGAGGTATCGATGGCAGATACATATATACATGTACAGATAATGCCTAGGATGGTGAATAGTAAGTTGCGCATTAACATGATGATTGTGGCTGTCCTACTTTGGCTACGCTTCGTATTTAAGGTTTCGTATAGTAAGCTTGGCTATAGTGCCTGTGTGAGGCTTTTCTTTATCAATGTATTCCAGGTATATATGCATACTCTCGTACTCTTTAAATATCTCTATAAGTTGTTGTGTAAGCTTGGTTCCATAGGAATCATATTTAGCCGCACTTCCCCTTTTAATCTCTGAGGCACGGATACGCCCAACGCCATCATCTTCAATAATACATATAAGTTCGGCATTCGATGACCCTTGCAGAAACTGTACCTTCAAAAAACCCTTTCCTTGTTTATGAAAGAGACCATGTATAATAGCATTTTCTATCAAAGGCTGTATCAACAATGAAGGTATGCGTACGTTATCGGCAGGTATCTTATTTTCTACTTTTATAACGTAATCAAACTTCTCTTCAAATCTTGTTTGCTGCAATTCAATGTATGTGCGTAGCATACTTATTTCTTCAGACAGCGTTACGTAGCGTTCTTGTGAAGATTTGAGGTATGAACGCAAAAGCCTCGAGAACTTACTTACATGTAGATAGGCTTCTTCAAATCTTTTTTTATTAATAAAAAATAAAGCCGCACTAAGAGCATTAAATATAAAGTGAGGGTTTATTTGCGAATAAATGGCACGCAATTCAAGATCCAAAAGCTTACTTTTCTTTTCATTGGCGCTGCTTACGTAGTGGCGAGTAAGCAAGATGGTAAATGCGAGTAATGAAACAATCAGGGCAATGCCTCCTAGCCAAAACACAATTTTCCATGTTGTTGTTTGCCACCAATAAGGCATTTTATATATATAAAATTTATACACCCTGGTTTTCCAAAGATCATCTACAGCATAACATTTCACTTCATAGTACTCATCTGCTTTCAACTCTTTCCATGGTATTGTACCGGATGCTGCTTCCTGCCAAGCCCCTTGATTTCGTATTTTGTAATGATAGCGCCTTTCTCCTTTACCGAAGAAATTGATAATATCGATACCAAATTCAGTAACGTCTGAATTGAATCGCAGCGTATCTCCATATTGTATTTTTTTTGCGTATGGCACATTTAATACAAACGACATGATACTATCCCCACCACCCATACTTAGTTTAGTATTCATAAGCACACTATCCAGCTTGACGGAAAACACACCATTATCTGTACCTAAAACCAGTGTAGATAATGGTGCTATCTGTGCATAATTAACAGCATTGTAATACTGGCACTGTGGATTGTAGACATAATGGAAGTCGCCCCAATATTGCGGACCTATAATTTTAGCGACAGCTATACCAAAATTACCATATAATACTAATGATTTGTTGTTTACCAGGATTTTGCAGGTAGCCAGGTTAACATTAGTTTTAACTACTTTGAATGCTCGTTGGGTATTGTTATATACCAGCAAACGATTGTCTGATAGTATATATATATTCTGGAAACTATCTACAGCTATGCCGGATACTGTTCGAATGCCTATCTTTTTAAGCATCTCTTCATTGAAGGTAATCTTCTTTTCAGTAACAGGATCAAGACATATGATCTTATAACGATTGTAAATCCAGTATTTATTTATAAACCCATCATAGGTATAACTAGTAAACTTTTCATTAATAAGCAGGCTATTGAACACTGCAGTATCTGATATTTCCAGCTTTGATACATAGTTCTGCCCGACGAGTAAATATTTGCCGGGAGCATAGTCATGAAACGATGCAACTGATTGCACCATATAGCGCTTTACAGAATCTGCAAGAGTCATTTGTCCGTCTACTTTTTTTGCAGGAACATATTCAGGATAGCCGGGCATAGGCGTTATTTGTACCAATGATTTATTATACGGAATAAGATCTTTCAATATGCCATTTTCAAATACATTGAATCGTTGTAAGGACGCGAACATCATATTATTGATATTTTCTCCCTTGGCATATTTAACCTCACGAATATTCCCGATATCAGGTTTCAGTATTCGCCCACGGGGATCTATGCAATAAAAAAGGCCGCTTTTAGTATCCGTATAGCACAGTGTGCTATCTTTCAGAATACCTGCCGGTATTGCATTTACAAGCATATTGGAATAAGGATGGCGCTGAAAGCTCATTGCCAATTGTGGGCGCATCCATACACCTAGATTAGAAGTATACCATTGGTTATTAAATATGTCCTTTCCCAAAAAAGAAACCTGAACATTAGAAGGTAAAAATGAACTTGTTGAAATTTTACTAATGAGTTCGAAATTGTAATTAATCCGGTAGATGTTATTGTTGGTAACAATCTCCACCGAGTCCGCATACGGAAACATCAGATATATAAACTCATCGGATTTGCCGCCTAAATCCGTCAGATTCAGTTTTCTCTCAAATTTGCTGATAAATGTATCTTTCCTATTAAGTGCGCCAATCAATATAGTATTCCCTTTAAACTGGTAACAATATACTTTGTCGTGGGCTATAAATGCCTTGTTAATGCTGAGCAACTCTGCACTTAGTGAAAACCTGAATACGGGCTTTAACCTGAACCTGTTATTTTTTACTGATACTTTATATAACAACCCATCACCGAGTCGATGTAAATAATGTTCTTGTAAATAATGTTCTTTTTCGATGCTGTGATATAATGCATAAATCGGTAAGTCAATATTAAAGCGTATCAACTTGTCTTCCGGCGTTATCATAGCTATACCTACGCCGCTCGTAATGCCATAACTGAATACAATTTTATCACCTACCTGGTGAATATCATAAGGGTTGGTATATTTTTCAGAAAAGTTGTACTTAATAGATGTATACTTGTCATTGCGTATGTAGCCTACGGTAGATGCAAAGCTGTGCAGCCATATACGCCCCATAGTATCTTCAAACAAGTGAAACACATCACTTACCGGCAGGCCATCGTTGGTATTAAAAACCTTAAAAGTAGAGCCGTTATATTTCACTACACCGTTATCGGTAGCAAACCATTGATACCCCTGCTTATCGGTGATGAAACTATAAACATTGTTTGCAGGTAGTCCTTTACCCAGGTAAAAGTGCAAAAGGGCAGAACTATCCGAATGTGCGTGAGATTCAGAGCCGGCACATAAGCACAAAATTAATATTATAGCAATTCTTATATAACGCATTTGCCGAAAGCAATAAAATTCTTCATGCAAATACAATAATACATTTTTAGAATCAGCTTTTAAGCACCTGTAGCTGCGAATAGCGATAACTTTGTATCATAAACATGGCCATTATGGGAGACATCCGTTCGAGAGAGGATATTGAGTTGCTGGTGAATAGTTTTTATGATAAAGTACGTGAAGATGATGTGATAGGCTACATCTTTCAACAAATAATAGGCAATGACTGGTCGCATCACCTGCCCGTTATGTATAGCTTTTGGGAAACGGTGCTGCTGAATAAAGCAAGCTATACTGGCAACCCTGTTAAAAAACATATTGAAATAGACAAGAAACTACCGCTGCAACAGGAGCATTATGACCGCTGGCTACAGTTGTGGCACAAAACACTGGACAGCCTGTTTGCAGGTGAGGTGGCAGAAACTGCCAAAATAAGGGCAGCAGCTATGATGCAGCTGATAGATATGAAAGTACAGTGGGCGCGTGAAGGTAAATCGATATTGTAGTTGCGCCGCTGTATCTTTATAGCATGTATGCTTTCACCATCAGCGGCAGGCTGATAGACCTGCACCAGCACCGCATTTACCCCGCAACCATTACTATAGATAATGGCATCATCACTACTATTACAGAAACGGAAGATGCGCCTGAACAATTCATCCTTCCCGGCTTTGTAGATGCACATGTGCACATAGAAAGCTCTATGCTGGTGCCTACCGCTTTTGCGCGTATGGCAGTAGTGCATGGTACCATTGCTACAGTATCAGACCCGCATGAGATAGCCAATGTATGCGGTATACCTGGTGTGCAGTATATGATAGACAACAGCAGGCATACACCCTTCAAGTGCTTCTTTGGGGCACCTTCCTGCGTGCCAGCAACCTTTTTTGAAACGGCAGGTGCGCATATAGACGCAACGGCTACCGAGGAACTACTGCAGAACCCTGATATATGGTACCTGGCTGAAATGATGAACTACCCCGGTGTATTGTATAAAGATGCAGAAGTAATGGCGAAGCTGGGCGCTGCCAAGCGTATAGGTAAGCCCATAGATGGGCATGCGCCGGGGCTGATGGGCGAAACAGCAGCACAATACGCTGCTGCGGGCATCACTACCGATCATGAATGTTTTACACTACAGGAAGCGCTGGACAAGATAGCCGCCGGTATGCATATACTGATACGGGAAGGCAGTGCCGCCAAAAACTTCGAGGCGCTGCATTCACTGATAAGCACACATCCTGAACATGTAATGTTTTGCAGCGATGATAAGCACCCGGACGATCTGGTGTTGCACCATATTAATGGGCATGTAAGACGAGCCTTAGAAAAAGGGCATGATTTATTTAATGTGTTGACTGCTGCATGCGTCAATCCGGTACAACATTACAAACTGCCGGTGGGACAATTGCGCGTGGGCGATGCTGCTGATTTTATAGTGGTGAATAATACTACAGACTTTGCGGTATTGCAAAATTACATTGGTGGCAGGCTGGTATATGATAAAGGCAAAGTCTTACTACCTGAAGTAGCTGTAACACCTATTAATAATTTTGATACCAATTTAAAATCCATTGCAGATTTTGCTGTATCCGCAGAAGAAGGCAAACAACAAATACGCGTGATAGAGGCCATAGAAGGCCAACTGGTAACGAATGAACTGATATTGCCAGCATTGATACAAAACGGGCAAATAGTAAGCGATGTAGCGAATGATATACTGAAGATAGCCGTTGTGAACAGGTACACTAAGGATGCCCCGATAGCTACTGCCTTTATTAAGAACTTTGGTTTAAAGAAAGGAGCATTGGCTTCTACCGTAGCACACGACTGCCATAATATAGTAGCGGTGGGGGCAGATGATATTGCTATTACAGCGGCTGTTAACGCACTCATAGAAAGCAAAGGCGGTATTGCGGTAGCAGAAGATGCAAGCGCTGTTTTGTCTATGCCATTGCCTATAGCAGGTTTGATGTCTGCAGAAGACGGGCATACAGTAGCAGCGCAATATGCAGCACTGGATGCGAAGGCTAAAGAATTGGGCACATCACTGAAAGCACCTTTTATGACCTTATCGTTTATGGCCTTGCTGGTGATACCATCGCTTAAGCTAAGTGATAAAGGGCTGTTTGATGGAAAGACATTCCGGTTTACAGATGTAACTTTATAAAATAAAAAGCCCCTCATTGAGGGGCTTTTTATTTATAGCAACTATTTTACTTTTTATTGTACTCTTTCAGTGCTGCTTCCAGGCAATCCATAGCGCCATTGATGTCTTCTTTATTCAACACATATGCCAGGCGCACTTCCTGCTTTCCTTTGCCCGGTGTAGCATAGAAGCCCGCAGCAGGCGCCATCATTACCGTAGCGCCATTGTGCGAGAAAGACTCCAGCAACCATTGGCAGAATTTTTCGCTGTCATCCACAGGCAGTTCGGCCATAGCATAGAAAGCACCACCCGGCATCGGGCATTTTACACCTTCCATAGCTTGCAGGCGGCTCACCAACAGGTCGCGGCGTCCGTTGTATTCTGCATGAACCTCACTGAAGTAATCAGCAGGCAGGTCTACCGCTGCTTCACCCAATATCTGGGCAAAAGATGGCGGGCTCAGCCTTGCCTGTGCAAATTTCATAGCTGCATCCAGCACCTGCTGGTTGTGCGTAACGAATGCACCAATACGGCCACCGCAAGCACTATACCTTTTAGAAATAGTATCCATCAGTATAGCATGCTGCTCCAGCCCTTCCAGCGACAGTGCAGAGATGTGTTTTTTACCATCGTAGCAAAACTCGCGATAAGCTTCATCGCTAAACAAAAACAAGTCGTGTTTCAGGCATATTTCTTTCAGCACCGCCAGCTCTTCGCGGCTATACAAGTAGCCCGTAGGGTTGTTGGGGTTGCATATCATAATGGCTTTGGTACGCGTAGTGATCGCCTTTTCAAAAGCCTCTATCGGCGGTAGTGAAAAACCATCGTCTATACCTGATGGTATTGGGACTATCTTGATACCGGCGCTGGTAGAAAAACCATTATAGTTGGCATAGAATGGCTCAGGGATAATGATCTCATCGCCCGGGTCCAGGCAGCTCATTATGCCAAAGAGGATGGCTTCAGAACCACCTGTGGTAACGATTATCTGGTTGTGGTTTACGTTTACGCCATTGCGCGCGTAGTATTCCACCAGTTTTTTACGATAGCTTTCAAAACCAGCGCTATGGCTATACTCCAATACCTTCATATCGGTATGGCGAACGGCATCCAGTATAGCTTTAGGTGTTTCTATATCGGGCTGGCCAATGTTAAGATGATAAACTTTTGTACCCTTCTTTTTCGCAGTTTCTGCATAAGGTACCAATTTCCGTATGGGGGAAGGCGGCATTTGCGCCCCGCGATGTGATATTACCGGCATGGCGCAAAATTAAGCGAATGCACCATTGTTTCAACAACCTGTAAAAGAAATAGCCGCCATAAGGCGGCCATTCTATATTCGTCATGTTTCGTCCGGTATTAATTTCCCGGTTCTTTGGCAGCTACCACCACACCTTTTATCTGCAAGTCGTAACGCTCATTGCCATTTGGCACTTTGGCATTAGACTTTACATAAATATGTTTGTTGAATGGTGCTACGTGGCCCTTTGTTGTATAACGCACCACTATTTTACCTGCTTTACCAGGCAAAATGGGTTGTTTGGGCCATTCGGGAGTAGTACAGCCGCAGTCGGCTTTTGCATCTACTATTATCAGGGGTTCTTTACCCACGTTTGTAAACTCAAAAGCATGTTCTGCCACCGGGCCTTCCTTCAAAGTACCGAAATCGTGAACATCTCCGTTCTTGAACTTAAACTCTGCACCCTGTGCATAAGCACCTGCAGTGGCACAAAGCGTAAGAAACAATGCTGCTACTATCTTCTTCATCTTCCGGTTATTTTTCAGCTAAAAGCTATTCTTAGTTTGTTTTTACCATTGATTTGTTGGCAGGCACTGAATTTTCAGGTGCTTTGTCAACTGTACCTTTGATCGTCAGTACTTTAGTACCGGCGTTAGATACCACAGTAATGGCTTTTGTAAACGGACCTACACGGCCTTGAGTGCTATACACCGCTTTGATGCTACCTGTTTTACCAGGCAATACCGGTTCTTTAGAATAAGAAGGCGTAGTGCAACCGCAGGAAGCCGTTACATTGGAAATTATGATGGGTTCTTTACCCGTATTCTTAAATTTGAATTCGTGTTCAGCACTCGGACCTTCAGGCAGGTTGCCAAATTCGTGCACATCGCCTGTGAAAGACATGTTTTCAGTGGTCAGTGTTGTAGATGTCTTAGCCTGAGGAGCGGCTGCCGGAGCAGGTGCTGCGGCTGTAGTAGTAGCGCCATGGTTGTGGCCTGCATGCGAATCTTGCGCCATAGCAAAGCCTGTAGCCATAAACACCATACCTAAAGAAAGTAAAACCTTTTTCATTTTTTCTGGACTTTTAAATGAGTAAAACAAATTTAATACCTAAGACAGTTACAATACCCCTAAAGGGTTGTTAATCCCCTGTTAACTATGGTGTATTTTTGGGTCTTAACACAAAAATAGCTATTAAGCTTCAATAAAACACCCGTTTTTACTACAGTATATGGAACAAGACATTAAGAACGCATTAAATATAATGAACAGTGGGGGCACTATCCTTTACCCTACCGATACGGTATGGGGTATAGGCTGCGATGCACTGAACGAAGCTGCGGTGGATAAAGTTTTTGCAGTAAAGCAACGCCCGAGAGAGAAAAGCATGATTGTGCTGCTGGCAGATGCCAGGGATATTCTGCAATATGTAGCTGCGCCACCGCCAGATATTATAGATATGGTGGAAAGTTTTGAGAAGCCTACAACCGTGATATATGAAGGGGCTATAGGCCTGGCAGACAATGTGATAAACGAAGACGGGAGCGTAGCGATACGCGTAACGACCGATCCTTTTTGCAAAGCCCTGATAAAACGACTACAGAAACCCATTGTATCCACATCTGCCAACATCAGCGGCGCACCTACTCCGGCCACATTCAGCCAGGTATCGGAAGCTATAAAAACCGGTGTAGATTATATAGTGCAACACCGCAGAGACGATGAAACCATAAAGCCACCATCGCGATTGGTGAAAATGGACGATGAAGGCCATATGACCGTTTTACGTCCGTGATATCTCTTTTAGTTGTTTTAGCTTTGCGCCCGTATGGATATTACCTGCACGCCCGAAGAACAATATTTGTTTGACCTGATAGGAGCTACTGCGCAAGAGATGCAAATGGATAGCTACCTGATAGGCGGCTTTGTGCGCGATAAAATAATAGGCCGCCGCACGAAGGATGCAGATATCGTGTGCCTGGGCGATGGCATAGATCTGGCCCATGCAGTGGCCAAAAAGCTGCCGCACCGGCCCAGCGTCAATTTCTTTAAAAACTTTGGTACCGCACAGTTTAAATGGCATGGCTTTGAAGTAGAATTTGTAGGGGCGCGCAAAGAATCATACAGACAACATTCCCGCAAGCCGGAAGTAACACCCGGCACTTTAAGCGATGACCAGCTACGACGCGATTTTACCATCAATGCTATGGCCATCAGCCTGAATAAAGCAGACTATGGCAAACTGGTGGACCCATTCAACGGCATGCAGGATATTGAGGACAAACTGATACGCACACCGCTGGACCCCGACATTACTTTTTCAGATGACCCTCTAAGGATGATGCGTTGCATACGCTTTGCCAACCAGTTGGGTTTTACCATAGTACCTGAAACATTTGAAGCTATCTATCGCAACCGCGAACGTATCAAAATAGTATCGGCTGAGCGCATCAGCGATGAGCTGAATAAAATCATGATGACCGATACGCCATCGGTTGGGTTCGACCTGCTGTATCGTAGCGGCTTGCTAAAAGAATTCTTTCACCAGCTAACCGACCTGGTGGGTGTGGAGTATGTAGATAATAAAGGACATAAAGACAACTTCTATCATACCCTGCAGGTTGTAGATAACGTAGCTTACCGAAGTGATAACCTGTGGTTGCGCTGGGCTGCATTATTGCACGATATAGGCAAAGCGCCTACTAAACGCTTTGAGAAAGGACATGGATGGACATTTCACGGGCATGATGCGGTGGGTGAGAAAATGACGTCCAAAATATTTCGCCAGCTAAAGCTACCGCAGAATGAGAAGATGAAATACGTGGCCAAACTGGTAGCCCTGCACTTGCGTCCCATCAGCCTTACTAAAGAAGATATAACAGATTCTGCCATGCGCAGGCTGCTGTTTGATGCCGGTGAAGACCTGGAAGACCTGATGCTGCTATGCGAAAGCGATATTACATCAAAAAACAAACAGAAAGTAAAGCGCTACCTGGAAAACTTTGAGCTGGTAAAAAAACGGCTGAAAGAAGTAGAAGAAGCAGATAAAATGCGCAACTGGCAACCACCCATTACAGGTGAAGAAATCATGCAGCTATTTAACCTGCCACCATCACGCGAAGTAGGTATTTTAAAAACAGCAGTAAGAGAGGCTATACTGGATGGCATAATACCTAATGAATATGATGCAGCACATGCCTTTATTATAGAAAAGGCAGCAGAAATGGGCATCAAAAAATAGCTTCTATTTTGAAAACTATATTAAAAAAACTGC
This sequence comes from uncultured Bacteroides sp., assembly GCA_902168085.1. GTDB lineage: Bacteria > Bacteroidota > Bacteroidia > Chitinophagales > Chitinophagaceae > Polluticoccus. The sequence goes on along the minus strand of CABHOP010000089.1, from coordinate 115,136 downwards.
CGCTACATGAGCGGCAGTTTTGCTATCTATTTGTCTTAGAAACTCAACTATTAATAGTCAGTACTGTTAGGATCCCAGTTAGCCCAACCTTTAGTCCAGTCAGTACCAGTGATAGCACCCCAACCTTTAGTTGCAGCTTCTGAACCAGCTTCAGGAGTAAAATCAGGAGCAGTCAGTTTGAATGGATTTTTCAGTTTTGCATCAGCAGCAGCAGCCAGTTTCACACAACCATCGGCTATAGCTTTAGTTTCGATTTCAGCAGCTGTCATTGAAGCACCCGAACCAGCATTGAAAGTATTAGCCAGTGCGTGAACCATATTGTTTTTGAACTCTGAAGTACCGTTTTTGTAAGCATCAGTCGTTTCTTTAGATTCCATAGAGAAACCACCTTTCTGGAAACCAATGATGATAGACTTAGTCATAGAGAACTGAACGGCACGGCGCCAGCGGTTACCGAAGTTGTGGTTAGCTTGTGTATTAGATGCACCGTTAGGGCCTACCAGTGTCAGGTTAGTAAGTACCGGACGTGTGAATGGCGTAGCAGAAGTACCTGTACCATCGTTATCTGCTTCGATACCGTTAGCAGCATCACCGGGGTCAGCTACTTGTGGGTTCCTTAAAACGATACCGTTCTGGATACCACCTGTAAAACCATAGTCGAAATCGAAATCGTCATCAGAGTTAGAGAAAGAGATCAGGTTTTTACAAACTACAGTACCACCGAAGAATTCAAAACCATCATCATTACCGTAAGAAACCATTACGTTTTCGATCGTTGTACCGCTACCTACACCACCGCAAGTAAGGCCATTGATTTCAGAACCCGGAGCTGATGCGATACCGGCGAATTCGATACGAACATATTTCAGAGAACCAGAGTTATCAGCAGCGTTTTGACCACCGTAAGTACGGTTAACACCACCTTCGATAGTTGGAGGTGTAGCACGGTTTGTAGGGGCATTACCCAGCAGGATGATACCACCCCAATCACCCGGACGACGCTGACCTTTAGGCAGACCTGAAGTGAAAACGATAGGGCTGCTGGAAGTACCTTCAGCCATTATTTTACCGCCCGGTTCTACGATGATAGCACCTTTATCTACTACATCGCTCTTTACGATAGTACCTGCAGGTATTGTAAGTGTAGCACCAGATTTTACATATACATAACCTTTCAGTGTCCAAGGCTTGTCATTGCTCAGAGATTTGTTAGCCGTTACATCACCGCTCAGTATGTGGTCGTTAGTAGTACCACCACCATTGTTGTTATTATTGTTTTTGTTATCATCTTTTCCACAAGATGCAAGGATTGCTAAGCTACCAGCGAATAGAAATGGTAAAAGTTTTGGGAACCTCATGTTGTTTTTAATTTTCAGCAAAAGTATCAGGCGTATGTTACGGCTATATTAAGCACCGATTAACTGAATGTTAAGAATAAAGGCCGGGACATTTGCCCCGGCCTGTGTTATAATAGTTTAGGTATTGTTTTATTTGCTCAAACGATAGTTGAAGCCTAATGTGAATGTAGTACCCAGTTTATACTGCTGGAATATACGATCATTACCATTGCCTAGCTTGCTATCGCCTGCTTTGTAAGCATCTTTAGTATCTGTATTCCAGTAGAAAGTAGTAGGCTGGTTCAGCAGGTCGCCAACAGTCAGTTTCACTTCACCCCTGTTCTTCAATACCTGTTTGCTTATTTGCAAGTCGATAATGTCCCTGCCGTTTTCCCATGTAGTAGGGATACCGGCATTACCTACTGCATATATCCTGTGGCCTATCCTGTTGTACATAGCACTAAACGCCAGACCTGCTTTAGGCGCATTGTATAATGCTGACAGGTTGATAAGATAAGGAGACTGACCTTGCAGCGGCCTTTCTGCTTTAGTACCAATGGTGTTACTGCTACCTATAATGTTTGCAGCATCTACACGAGAATAAATATATGATACATTACCACCTAATACCAGGTTTTTCAACCATTCTGCGTCACCAATGAATGATAGGTTTTTGCGTACTTCAAACTCAAGGCCTGCTACATATGCAGACTTGGCATTCTGATACGTAAATATCAACAGGTCGAGGTTGGACTGATCATCCAGTTTTGCCTCTATCGGGTTGCTGAAGTTTTTGTAGAACACACCGGCAGTGATGACTTCACCAGCGCTTGGGTAATATTCATACCTCAAATCTATGTTTGTGATGTTACCGCGCACCAGGTTGGTATCTCCTTTCAGTGTCCATACATTTTCAAAGTCTATAAACTGGAACGGTGCAATTTCCCTGAATTCAGGGCGATTAACAGTGCGGGAAGCAGACAGGCGGAATTTTGTTTTCTCTGTCATATTGTAAGACAGATTGAAAGAAGGCAATACATCGGTGAATACATCTTCTTTATCCAGTTGGGTGCCTGAACGCAATGTTGCTTTCAGATTCTGCGTGTAAGACTCAACCCTCACGCCCCATGTCAGCCTGAACTTTTCGGCAATGCTGTTATCCAGCATTACAAAACCGGCATTCAGTAAACCGCTTGCTTTATAAGCATCTTCGTTACTGGTGATCTCGTTAAGGCCAAAACCGCCTGCTATACCCACATTAGGTGGATCAAATATTGTATTAACCGGTTGATGTGCTATTGCAGAAGACAATACACTTACAGGCTCATACTGGAATACCCTTGCCGAAAAATCGCGGTCTTTATATTGGCCTAAGTAACCAAACTTAACACTATGTTTCTGACCCCACATTGCAAAAGGCACGTTGATATTGAAGTTACCACCGTAAGAGTTATCCCTTTGCTTACTGAAGAACCTGCGGCTGTTACGGTCAACTATTTCATACGGCAGGCTTTCATCAGCTATTGGCTCATCCTTATCATCAAAAGTAGCAGCACGCGCATAGAATGCTGTACGCAAATCTTTCTGACTTGCCTGCAGGTTTGAGTAACTCAGGTTCCAATATGCTTTGATATTGCGTTTGCCGATAGCATGATCCCCTTCCAACTGTGCATTATATACCTGGCGTTCAGACGGCACAGAAGAATACGTTTTAAACTGCTGGTTGTTACTTGTAGTATAGCCTTCCCTTTGATAGTACGTGTTATCGTACATTTTATTGAACAGGTTTTTAAATCCTATCTTGGTTTTACCTGTTACATAAGAAAAGTTGGCAAGACCGGCCAGATTTGAAGAAAACCTGTTTTGCTGCTCTACGCTATATGTGTGTACGCGAGATTCTTCATATTTACCACGGATAAATTCCGGTATAATGGTTTGTGTATTACGGAAAGAAAGGCCAAGGACAGTGCCGAATTTATCGCCATTCTTCATGTGTTTTGATACGCCGCCGGAAAGCTGCACTGCCAGGTTTGGCATTGCCGTACCTTTTACTTCTTTATAATCGTTCGGCAAATCTTTAACTGCACTGTAAGCAGCTTCAGGATTTGTTGCCTTCATAGTATTATACGAAGTCCTGTCCTCACCAAATGATGCCGGCAGTTCATTCCTTCTACCGGGGAAGCCCAGGTAATCAGTGCTACCCCTTTCGTTATGTATATAATCTTTGAAAGTGCTTTGTGTATTGTAACCACCAGACAGGCCGATGTTGAAGAAATCCCTTTCAGGAATATCTTTTGTAAGTACCGTAACAACACCACCCGCAAAATCGCCGGGAAGGTCTGCTGAAGCTGTTTTATTGATGATGATATTATCTATCAGGTTAGAAGGTATCACATCAAAAGAAAACGCTTTTTTATCAGGCTCTGTACTTGGCATCAGGGCATTATTTACCATTGCCATATTGTACCTGTCGCTCAAACCACGAATAACTACATATTTACCATCTTTGATACTGGCGCCGCTCACGCGTTTCAGTACTTCCCCGGTATTTTTATCCGGTGTGCGTTGAATCACATCTGCAGATATACCACTTGATACAGAAATACTGTTTTTCTGCATCATGTACAGGGCATTGATAGATTCTTTTTTCAGGGAAGCAGTTACGACTACTTCTTTCAGGGTCTTTTTATCATCTTCTGCAATTACAGCGTTCAGTTCTGTCACTTGTCCTTCCTTCACCACTACATCGCTGACGTTCTTTTGCTGGTAGCCTATGTATTTTATTTCCACTACATAATCTCCATTCGCCACATCCAGTATAAACCTGCCATCCACATCGGTAGCCGTACCAAGGCCTGTACCCTGCACCATAACAGTAGCACCGATGATAGGGTCGCCGGTCTTTTCATCAGTCACTTTACCGCTGATTTTACCACCGGCCAAAGCTTGCACTGAAAGTAATAACAATACAAAAAACATTGAAATAATGCGCATACATTGAGCTATTTGCGCGCAAAATTCCAATTTCAATGTTATCAGCGTTTTAACGCAATGTTACGCGAACGTAACCCTTATGTTAAGCGAACATTAATTTTGAAAAATCGAGCGCATTACTGTTGTTTTTTAGTTATCATTTTATTAAGTGTTCGGAGCAGTATCATTGAGGATAAATTACTTTTGCAAATATGAACATCCGCAGCCTTTTTCTGCAGCACGTAGCGCAAACCTCCCCGGCACCATTAGCTATACATATCAATAAAGCACAGGGCAATTACCTATATGATACTGACGGCCAGGCATATATAGACCTGATAGGCGGCATCAGTGTATGCAACGTAGGGCATTGCCACCCTGCAGTCGTGACAGCTATTAAGGAACAGGCAGAAGCGTACCTGCACGTGATGGTATATGGAGAACTGGTACAAAGCCCGCAGGTGCAATATGCACAGCTACTTACCCAATTCCTGCCACAAAGCCTTGATACTGTATATTTTACCAATTCGGGGGCAGAGGCGGTTGAAGGTGCTATAAAACTGGCACGCCGCATTACGGGCCGCCCTGAAATGATAGCCTGCAATAATAGTTACCATGGCTCTACGCTGGGAGCGCTCAGCATCATAGGGGATGAATACTGGCGCAATGCTTATCGCCCTTTATTGCCGGGGGTGTGGCACCATGATTATAACAGCGACGCATTGATCGAAGCTATCAATGACCAGACAGCCTGTGTTATTATAGAAACCGTGCAGGCAGAGGCAGGTATAAAAGAACCGGCTACAGACTGGCTGCACAGACTGCGGGAAAAATGTACAGAAACGGGCACCCTGCTGATATTTGACGAAATACAGTGCGGCTTTGGCAGAACAGGTAAACTATGGGGCTTTGAACATTATGCTGTAATCCCCGATATACTATTATTGGGCAAAGCCCTGGGTGGCGGTATGCCGTTGGGTGCTTTTGTTTCATCGCACCAAAACATGCAGGTGTTTACCCATAATCCTGTACTGGGGCATATTACTACATTTGGCGGGCATCCTGTATCATGTGCCGCGGGTATAGCCGCATTTCATGCCCTGCAGGATGAAAATATGGTAGCAGGGGTATATGAAAAGGAACAGCTATTCTTAACCCTGCTAAAGCACCCTAAGATAAAGGCTGTAAGAAGTAAAGGCCTGTTAATGGCTATTGAACTGGAAAGCAGCGAGCAAGTAATAACAGCATTGCAGGCATGCCTGCGTCAGGGTGTGTTTTCCGATTGGTTCTTGTTTGCACCTCAGTGCATACGTATAGCACCACCGCTAACCATAACAAACGACGAAATAAAAAAAGCGTCGGAGGCGATACTAAACTGTTTATAAAAGATAAAGGCGGCAATATTGCCGCCTTTATCAGTAATTTATTATAACCTGCGCTTAGCGCAGCGTAATCTCGTATGTTTTAGTGCCTACTTTAACAGTAGCCTTATTTTCGCAGGCACCACCGCCATAGTCCAATATCCTGGCGATACCACCTTGCGGTGTTATTTGCACTACGCCTTGTTTTATCCAGCTACAGTTGCCGGCTATAATAAGTGCTTCCGTTATTTTCACGTCATAATCCGTACCATCCGGGCGCGTCAATACGCCTGAACCACGTATTGAATATACATCATCAGATACGTTGTTTGTATAATCACCTTCAATCCATGTCCTTACGCGGTTGGCAGACTTAGATATGGTTGTACGATCTGTTTCGTTGTACAAAGAGCCATTTACACTTACATTAAAATACATCAGCCCCTGGGCATTGCGGCCCATATTAGTCACCTGCTTGGTACCCGATACTTTCCAATCGTTTACATAATAATCGGAGAATGAAATATTATGAACATGGCCGGCCTCGCGGTAGGTACCGGTATAGGCAACCAATATTTTACCCCTGCGGTAGCGCCCGTCCTTGCACAGGCAATTGGCCGGACCGAAATCAATCGTAATCACTTTATTGGCTGCATCTTTAGTAACCGTAGCACAACCACTGCCCAACGGGCTTTCATCCCCCTTCAGTGCAACTGCACCGAATATTTCAGCCTCATTTGCAAAATTTTCCGCCTCATCGAAGGCCTGGTCTATACGGGCATCTTCATTACCATAATTGATATCTTCCTGCTGTGTTGCAGGCACCGGATTGTCATCATCATTATTCTTGTTGCAGGCTGCAATGGTTAAAGAAAAGGCTACTGCAGCCATAGCAGTGTAAGTGAATAATTTTTTACTCATAGTTTATGATTTTAGAATAAGACGGGGCTTACTCCCTCTAGTTTAATGTAATGCTAATGAAAAATATCAAAATATTATAGTATTCCCAGCTGCGGTAGTAAAAATGGAGGCAAATAATAGCTACATTTGCGCAAATTTTAATTTATCCTATGCAAATAACCATCATTGGTACCGGATATGTAGGTCTTGTTTCAGGTACTTGTTTTGCTGAAACCGGCAACAACGTGGTATGTATCGATATTAATGAAGAAAAGGTTGAACAACTGAAAAATGGCAAATCGCCTATTTACGAACCTGGCCTTGACACCTTACTGGAACGAAACATTAAAGAAAAACGTATAGAATTTACTACTTCCCTGAAAGAAGGCATCAAAAATGCACAGATCATATTCCTGGCATTGCCTACCCCTCCTGGAGAAGACGGCGCTGCTGATCTGCGTTACGTGCTGGGCGTAGCGGCAGATCTGAGCCATATAATAGATAAATACACCGTTATCGTTAACAAAAGCACGGTACCGGTAGGCACTGCTGAGAAAGTAGCTGCAGTGTTGGCACAAAACCTGGACCGCAGTTTGTTTGACGTTGTATCGAACCCTGAGTTCCTGCGTGAAGGTGTAGCAGTAGAAGATTTCCTGAAACCCGACCGCGTGGTAATAGGTACCAGCTCTGAAAGAGCCCAGAAACTGATGGAAGAATTGTATCAGCCATATGTGCGCCAGGGCAACCCGATATACTTTATGGACGAGCGTTCATCTGAAATGACCAAATATGCTGCCAACTCTTACCTGGCTATGCGTATATCTTTCATGAATGAAATGGCCAACCTGTGCGAAAAAGCAGGTGCCAACGTAGACATGGTGCGTATGGGTATGGGTAGCGATAATCGTATAGGCAAACGCTTTCTGTTTCCCGGTGTAGGTTATGGTGGTAGCTGTTTTCCTAAAGACGTACAAGCACTGGCACAAACTGCCCGTGAGCTAGATTACGACTTTCAACTGGTGAACACTGTAATGAATGTGAATGACAGGCAGAAAACGCGGCTGGGCAAGAAAATAAAAGAATGCTTTGGCAATGACCTGAGTGGACGAAAATTTGCTATATGGGGTCTGGCTTTCAAACCTGAAACAGATGATATACGTGAAGCACCGGCACTGGAACTGATAAACGAGCTGCTGGATGCAGACGCTGCAGTTACAGCCTTCGACCCGGAAGCGATGCCGAATGTAAAACGCATTTATAATGACGCCATTGCTTTTGCAGAAAGCCAATACGATGCGTTGAACGATGCTGATGCCCTGATTATTGTAACAGAATGGAGCGAATTCCGTAACCCCAATTTTGAAAAGATTGGTGAGCTGCTGAAACACCCGATGATATTTGATGGCCGCAACGTATTCTCGCTTGAAAAGATGGAAGAATTAGGCTTCTATTATGAAAGCATTGGCCGCAAACCAGTGCATGAACAACTGCGTAACAAAATAGAAGTGCCTATGGGTGCTATTGTACGCGAGCGAGGCAATCTTGATTAATACACATAACACATTATACGCAACCATTAATGAGCAATAAAAAACGCATACTCATAACAGGTGCTGCCGGTTTTCTGGGTTCGCACCTTTGCGACAGGTTTTTGAAGGAGGGATATACGGTAGTAGGTATGGACAACCTGCTGACGGGTAATATCAAAAACATAGAACACCTGTTCCCTGTAAAGGAATTTGAGTTTTACCATCACGATGTGACCAAGTTTGTACACGTACCCGGTAAAATAGATTACATACTGCATTTTGCATCGCCTGCCAGCCCTATTGATTACCTGAAAATGCCGATACAGACATTGAAGGTAGGTGCTATGGGTACGCACAACCTGCTGGGCCTTGCCAAAGCAAAAGGCGCACGTATATTGGTAGCTTCTACATCGGAAGTATATGGCGACCCGCTGGTGCACCCGCAAACGGAAGAATACTGGGGCAATGTGAACCCTATAGGCCCGCGTGGTGTGTACGATGAAGCGAAACGCTACATGGAAAGCATTACGATGGCATACCACAACTTTCACGGGCTGGAAACGCGCATCATTCGTATATTTAATACTTATGGCCCGCGTATGCGCCTCGATGATGGCCGTGCGCTACCAACATTCATGAGCCAGGCACTGCGTGGCGAAGATGTAACGGTATATGGCGATGGCTCGCAAACACGTTCTTTCTGTTATTGCGATGACCTGGTAGAAGGTATCTACCGCTTATTGCTTTCAGACTACCACATGCCTGTGAACATAGGCAACCCGGTAGAAATAAGCCTGCTGCAATTTGCAGAAGAGGTGATAGCGCTGACCGGTTCTAAATCGAAAATAGTATTTGAACCACTGCCGCAAGATGACCCGAAACAGCGCCAGCCAAATATTACCAAGGCAAAAGAAATACTGGGGTGGCAACCAACCATCGACCGCCAGGAAGGTTTGAAAAGAACACTGGAATATTTCAAAAAGCATATTTAATATAAAAGCCCTCTTACGAGGGCTTTTTCAATTTTCATAGCTTAGCACAACTGTTACTTCACCAAAGTGCCTTCCAGTTGCAGTACGATGGTTTCATTTACTTTCAGATTGTATGCTGCGGTGTATAGACGCACCAGTGCCTGCACATAGCTGTTCTCAGCCTCGCGCGTTTCCAATGTAGTGGCGATACCTACCCGGAAACGAGCCTTTTGGATGTCCATATTCTCTTTGGCAAAGTTGATATTCTCCTGTTCCAACTTGTAGGCAGCTACAGCCATTTCATAGTTTTTCCATGCTGTGCGATACTGACGGCCTATTTCTGTATTCTGCCTGTCGTATACCAACTGTTCGCGCATAGCTTGCAAGCCGGCAATTTTAGCCTGCCTGCGTATATTGCCGCCTTGGAATATCGGCACGCTGATAGCTGCCGAACCTTGTGGCCCATAGCTCCGGTTGAACAATGCAAAACCAGACTGGCTGCGTGTACGCGTATAGTTATATGCACCATTTACTGCCAATGTGGGCAAGTGGTAGGTGCGTGCAATTTTAGCGTCTAATTCATAAGCTTCTACGCTGCGGCGTGCCGCTTCCAGCGATGGGTTCATTTGCTCTAGCCTTTGCTTATCAGAAGGTTCCAGATCCATGTCGCTATGCAGTGTGTCCTCCAATATGTATGTCTTATCCGGGTCTTCGCCCATCAGCGCATTCAGCGATGCAAAGGATGCATTGAGTGAAGCCAGTTGATTCAGCGAATCGGCCCTGCGGCTGTTATAATCTACACGTGCCTGCAGGTAATCTATTTTAGCGGAAGCACCGGTTTCATATTTCACCTGTGATAGCAACATGCGTACTTGTGCCAACACCAATCCGGTATCAATAGCTACACCTTGTTGTTTTTGCCATACGGATGCAGCATACGCCTGTATTACTTGTGATACGGTTGCTTGCACCTGTTCTTTCAGCCGGGCTTCGCCCAGACGCTCCAATACATTCAGTTGTTTTTTTACGATGAACATTCTACCACCGTCAAACAAAGTCCAGTTGAGCGTAACAGCGCCATTGATACCAAATGATGCGGCATTGGGTACTTCCTGTACCCGGCCATCGGCAAACTCAATACGTGTATTTGATGTTCCGGTTGTAACCCCGCCATTAGCATTGATATTTGGTGAGAAGCCTGCATTGCCCAGCGTATTATTTACGGCTGCCTGCCTGGCTTCATTCTTCACTATGCGTATATCATAGTTATATTCCAAAGCTTTGGTAATAGCATCTTCAAGGGTCAGCATTTCCTGTGTTTTACCGGTAAAGGGTAATACCAGCATGCAGGTTATGATATAAACGATACGTTTCGTCATGTTACTTAGTCATTCAGTTTTTCGATAGCAGTGGGTACTTCCACTTTCCTGCGCGACAGGAAAGTATATATAACAGGTACTATAAACAAGGATAGTATCAGCGAGAACAACACACCACCCACTATCACGATACCCAATGGTATGCGGCTGGTAGACGCTGCACCTAAAGAAAGCGCCAGTGGCAGGGCACCGAATATCATAGCGAGGCTGGTCATAAGGATAGGGCGCAAACGCATAGACGCAGCATTGATAGTCGCTTCCACTTTAGAAGTGCCCCTGTCGCGGATATGGTTGGCATATTCTACTATCAGGATACCATTCTTTGTTACCAAGCCTATCAACATGATCATACCTATCTGCGAGAAGATATTAATTGTTTGTCCAAATAACCATAATGATAGCACCGCACCTGCTATGGCCAGCGGTACCGTCAGCATGATGATGAGCGGATCGACAAAGCTTTCGAATTGTGCGGCCAGTATCAGGTATATCAGCACCAATGCCAGCAAGAAGGCGAACAGCGTATTCGATGAGCTTTCTACATAGTCTTTAGATGCACCACCTAAAGATGTCGTGAAGCTTTCGTCGACCACTTTCTCCTTCTCCAGTTTATCAAATATCCTTTGCATTTCCGCAATACCATCACCAATGGTTTTGCCGGGTGCAAGGCCTGCCGATACTGTGGCTGACTTATACCTGTTGTAGTGATATATCTGCGACGGGCTGGTTGTTTCTTCCACTGTTACCAGGTTATCTATAGATATAGGCTGGCCTTCGCTATTATTCACGTACAACGTCTTCAGGTCTACAGGTGCTTCCCTGTCTTTACGAAATACCTGTCCTAATACCTGGTACTGTTTACCATTCTTGGTGAAATATCCCAGCCTGCGGTTACTTAATGCCAGCTGCAACGTCTGCGATACGTCCTGTACCGACACACCCAGTTGAGATGCCTTTGCACGATCAATAGAAACAGTCAGTTCCGGTTTATTGAATTTCAGGTCTATATCCGCACCCTGGAACATAGGGTTCTGGTTCACCTCATCCATAAAACGCGGCATAGCCTTTGCCAGCTTATCAAAGTTGATATTCTGTATCACAAATACTACCGGGTAAGCACTACCGCCACGCTGCACAGATATAGTTTGCTCCTGAATCGCGAAAGCGCGACCGAAATTATGCTTCTGCAAGTTGCGGTTTACAGCCTGTACTATTTCATCCTGACTGCGGCTTCGTTCGTTAGGCTCTTTCAGGCGTACATTCAGGAAGCCGGTATTTACAGCACCAGAACCTGTAAAACCCGGTGCCGTTACTGAAAGTATCACTTCTTTTTCAGGAACAGAATCCAATATAGATCCAACCAGTTGATCCATATAAGCATCCATAGCATCGTAAGAGGTACCTTCGGGTGCTGATACCTGCGCACGGAAGCGGGCGCGATCTTCAAGTGGTGCCAATTCGCTTTGTAAACCACTACCGATAAAGTATATCAATGCAAAAGAAACTACGACGCCTGTAATAGCTATCCATTTTTTGCGCATGATCCACACCAGCGCGCGTTTATATACATTCTCCATTCCCTGGAAGAATGGTTCTGATTTAACGTAGAATTTAGATGGTTTGTGCTCCTTACGTGTCATCAATACATTGAGCACCGGGGTGAGCGACAGTGACACAAACGCAGATATCAATACCGCACCTGCTACCACGATACCAAATTCCCGAAATAGCCTACCTGTGAAGCCCTGTAAGAACACGATGGGCAGGAACACAACAGCCAGTGTTATGGACGTTGAGATAACTGCAAAGTAAATTTCTTCACTACCCTCCTTGGCGGCACGGTGCTTTTCCATGCCGGCCTCCAGCTTTTTAAAGATGTTTTCCGTCACAACGATACCATCATCCACCACAAGGCCGGTAGCCAGTACGATGGCCAGCAACGTAAGGATATTGATGGTGAAGCCCATGATATACATGATAAAGAACGCACCTATCAGGCTCACCGGTATGTCTATCAGCGGGCGGAAGGCAATGAGCCAATCGCGGAAGAAGAGATAGATAATAAGGATAACCAATGTAAAAGAGATAAGCAACGTTTCCTCCACCTCGCTTATCGACTTTTTGATATAAGCCGTGGTATCCATCGCAATGTTGACTTTAAAATCTGCGGGGATATCTTTTTTGAGCGCCTCGTAGCGTTTATAAAACTCATCGGCTATAGCTACATAGTTGGAACCCGGTTGTGGCGTAAGTGCAAGCGCAATCATCGGGATACCGCTTTCCTTCAATACGCTTTCTTCATTCTCCGGCCCCAGTACTGCCTCACCCACCTCGCGCAGGTGTATATCGGTGCCGTTTACATTCTTTATAATAAGGTTATTGAAATCTTCTTCTGAAAACAGGCGACCGAAAGTGCGTACCGAAAGCTCTGTATTAGAACCCGATAATTTACCGGAAGGAAGCTCTACATTCTGTTTACTCAATGCCAGTTCTATATCCTGAAAAGTGATATTATAACCTGCCATCCGGAGCGGGTCCAGCCAAAGGCGCATGGCATAGCGTTTCTCTCCCCAAATCCTGATACTACTTACACCGGGAATGGTTTGCAGTCTTTCTACCAGTACGTTCTCGGCATATTCGGTCAACTCCAGCTGGTTCTTTGTATCGCTCTGCACGGTCATGGAGATGATAGGCTGCGAGTTGGCATCAGCTTTCGATACTACAGGCGGCGCATCAATATCCTGCGGCAGGTTGCGCACGGCTTGCGATACCTTATCGCGCACATCATTGGCAGCAGCCTCCAGGTCTATACCCAGGTCGAATTCTACAGTGATGTTGCTATTACCCTGCGCACTGGTAGAAGAAATGGTTTTGATACCGGCGATACCATTGATAGATTTTTCCAGTGGCTCCGTTATCTGCGATTCTACGATATCCGGGTTGGCACCTGCATAAGATGTTCTTACATTGATAATCGGCGGATCTATAGATGGATAGTCGCGGACACCGAGAAAATTAAACCCGATGACCCCAAAAACAATGATAATTATATTGAGCACGATGGCCATTACTGGCCGCCGTAAAGAGAGCGAAGGTAGACTCATGCAGATAGTTTCTTAAAAAACAATCAAATATACAGACTTAGACCCTTGATACTATCGAAGGTTTAAGGGTAATGCAGCCGAATGCTGATGTTTCTTTTACATAAAATTTATTCCAACAATATCTGCATCCGTCATTTATTGATTGTAAGTGCATAATGAAGATGTAAAATTGAGATAAACCACTTTCGCCTATACGCCCATTTTAATTAATTATGAAGCGGCCCGGTGTTTTTGGGCTTTCGGATATGGCTATTAACTTTGGGGACTGATTAACCAACATAAAAACAATTATTTCTTATGGCACATACACTTCCTGCATTGAATTATGCTTTTGAAGCATTGGAACCACACATTGATGCACAAACGATGCAAATACACCATGGCAAGCACCACCAGGCTTATGTAGATAACCTGAATAAAGCCATTGCCGGCACAGATGCCGAAACAAAAACACTGGAAGAACTGATGGCAAATATATCTGCATACCCTGTTGCTGTGCGCAACAATGGTGGTGGACACTACAACCATACACTTTTCTGGAGCATCCTGGGCCCTAACACAGGGGGCACGCCTACAGGCGACCTGGCTACTGCCATTAATGAAAACTTCGGCTCATTTGACGCACTGAAAGAAAAAATGAATACGGCAGGGGCTACCCGCTTTGGTAGCGGCTGGGCATGGCTGCTGGTAAAAGAGGGCAAACTGGAAGTTTCCTCTACTCCCAACCAGGATAACCCGCTGATGGATGTGGCTGAAGTAAAAGGCACACCTATATTGGGCATAGATGTATGGGAACATGCTTACTACCTGAAATACCAAAACAAGCGCCCGGACTACCTGGCTGCTATCTGGAATGTGATAAACTGGGATGAAGTAAGCAAACGATATAAAGCTGCTTTGTAAGAGTACACATATTTAAATAAGCCGGAAGCCACGCTATATGCGTGGCTTCTTTATGTGGTCAGTATAATTTACATGGGTGGCTTACCCATTATCAACTCCCATTATTTTACAACTCCAAAGGAGAAACCGACACCTACCATTAAACCTCCGGGTGCCAGTATCGTCATTACCTGATCACCGTCAGCAGTCAAAGTATGTCCGCTTAGAATTGTATAATTGTCTTCATCAAGACGTAAAGAGTATCCCACCTGCAACCATATGCGGTGGCCATTGCGCCCAAGATTCCAGAAACGATATCCTGCAACAAAAACATTTACTTTAGGCTCCAGGTCAAGCCTCACTGTTTGATCTCCTGTGGTGGTAGGTAGTGAGGTAGAAAAGTTGGCCAACCCGGTATTGTAAGTTACACCGGTACCCAATGCCCATCCGCGGTTACATTTGTCAAAATAAAAGCGTCCTTCGCCATAGGCTTTGTACCCCCACGAGCTTAGGCCACCGCCTGCACCTAATGAAAATTGCTGTGTAACAGGCACATCAATATTAAAGCCTAATAGACCAGCAGGATTTTCAAGGCCGGTGCTCACACCTATGTACAATTTAGGGCAAGAACCAGGTTTCGATATTTTCTCTTGAGCGATGACTGGGGTTGATGCTGCAATAGCAATTGCTAATAAGAGGGTTTTCTTTTTCATTTAGATATTGATTCGTATTTAAGGATTATAAGATGTCTGCCAACATGGCTTTGGCCTGCTGGTTTTGAGGATGTTTCTTCAATAAGTGTTGCAGGCTTTTTCTTGCTTTCTCATCCTGTGCGTTGGCATGATACCATACAGCAAGGTTTATCAATGTTTGCTCGTGGTCGGGGTCCAGGCTATTTGCTTTGCGCAGCAGGTCGTAGGCCATTACGCTATTGCCTTGCTGCATGTATATAAAACCAAGATTGGTATTGGCTGTGACATAATCAGGATTCTCGCTCAAAATGAAAGTAAAAACCTTTTTTGCCTCTTCTATCTTTCGCAGCGACAGCAAGCATATACCATACTTACTTTGGAAGTCTAATGCATAAGGCCATATGATAGTAGCCCGATGGTACCATGGTAATGCATTATCGGGTTGGCCCAGTTGATAATAGCCCTCACCAATACGGTAGGCAGCCCATGCATCAGTAATAGCTTCCGGTTTTAAACCGCCGGCATATCGCACTACACTATTATAATCATTCAGCAGGAAGTAAGCACGGATATAATCCCGGTTCTGCTTTTTGTTTGCCTCATCCTCCTTTTGCTTATTCAAGTAGCTCAATGCAGAATCTATCAGGCCTTTATTAGGGTTATACCTTTCGTAAAAATCCATGAAAGCTCGTGCTGTAGTGATGGCATCAGGGTTATCATTATTGAACGATTTAAGGCCGAGGAAAGCAGTTATCTTTCCTCGCGTGCTATCATCCATAGGGCGCTTGCGGATGTAATGGTCGGTAACGGCTACGTGAGGTATATCTATACTGCCATTACGCGGCATGTGGCAGGTTATGCAATCATCATTCTTTGCCTGCCTTATTTTGATATCTTCTGTACAGTGCGGCTGATTATTACCACCATGGCAACTGTTACAAGCATCCATGTATTGCGTACGCGGTGTAAACTTTACACTCACGTGCGGCTTGTGGCAGGTAATGCAGCTCATTTTACCAGAGCTCACATAACAGTCACTCTTCTTCATCCGCTCTACATGCGATGCCATGATCATTTTATCCTGTGCACCCTCATACTGCGGCATAAATACATTCATCACTTCCGACAGCTTCATGCCGGGGCGAAAATCGAAGAAAGTTTTACCATCGTTCAACACAGCAATACCTTGTAAGTGACAACGCTGACAAATGTTGTTCTGCAAATCGGTACTAAGCCTGCGTGGATTTACTATGGTATAATCCGGCCCTTTGGAAGTATCTACAATGTTACCGGCAGTTTTCTCCTTTACATGCAACTCTCCCGGCCCATGGCAGCGTTCGCAGTCTATGCCATGCTTTATGGTCAGGTATTTGTTCTGGCTGTTGTGTACAAATTCAGGCAGTCCATTATGGCAGCTCATACACTCTAATTCTATCAGCCTGCTGAAACGGCTGCTGGCACCCTTTTCAAAACCAGGGGCTAAATCCCATTGCTTCTTTTGAGTATAGAAAGTGATAGGTGCCTGATACAGGTAGCCGTTAGTACTGAATATATGTGAATTGGTGTGCTGCCCAGAACCAATAACATAGTCTATCTTTTGTACACGTTTATGCACGGTGTCCTTCCCTTCCAACCTGAACTCCATGATATATAAGGAATCGTTGCGGAAGTAAGGTTTATAATAAAAGTCCAGGTCTTTATCGTATACTAAAGCATGCGAAGGCGTAAAATCTGCCGCCGATTTTTGTGGCGTGGCTCTGTCGTAAGACTGGCCCATACCCGTTTGAATGAAGGTCTGGTAAACATTTTCATGACAGGTACGGCATTTTTCCATGCCTACATACTTTATGGTAGTATCATACACATTCTGCCACGGGCTGCCTGCATCGGTAACATTATTTTCACCCTCGAGGCTACTGCAATAGAACGCAGGCAGCGTTACCGCTACTATAGCCAAAACAATAAGAACACTACGGACAAAACGTGCAGACATGCTCTTCAAAGATAACACAATACAGGCTGCATTGTTTAGTTGAAGATAGCCAGCGTATAGTTCGATTTACCGCGCTGTACCAGCATATATTTACCATTCAGCAGGTGTTCTGCCGTCAGTTTATGGTCTATCGCAGTTACCTTTTCTTTATTGATGCTTACACCACCGCCTTGCACCATTTTACGGGCTTCCCCTTTCGATGGGAATACACCACTTTCAGCCAGGAAGGCCAGCACATCGAGCCCTTCTACCAGGCTATCTTTAGTAGCGGTTACCTGTGGCACGCCATCCATTACTTCCAGTAGTTGTTTCTCATTCAATGAGCGCAAAGTATCTACCGCAGCCTGTCCGAAAAGAATTTCAGATGCTTTCTGTGCAAAAGCCAGGTCCTCAGCGCTGTGTACTAATGTTGTCAACTCTTCTGCCAATGCTTTCTGCAGCTTGCGTTGGTGAGGTGCTTGCTGATGCTCTTCAATGAGTGCTTTTATTTCTTCTACTGTCTTGAAAGAGAAGGTCAATGTCATGCGTTCAGCATCATCATCAGCCAGTTTCAGCCAGAATTGGTAGAACTGGTAGGGCGAGGTGCGCTCCGGATCGAGCCATACATTGCCGCCTTCACTTTTGCCAAACTTAGTGCCATCACTTTTGGTTATCAATGGGCAGGTAGCGGCAAAAGCATCGCTGCCACCTTTACGGCGTATGAGCTCTGTGCCGGTTACAATATTGCCCCACTGATCGGCCCCACCCATCTGTAATTTTACATTATGATTTTTATTCAGGTAGTAAAAATCGTAACCCTGTATCAACTGATAGGTAAACTCGGTAAATGACAAACCCGTTTCCAGGCGTTTCTGTACCGAATCTTTCGACATCATATAGCTGATGGTAATGTGCTTACCGACTTCGCGGATGAAATCGAGGAAATTATAATCTCTAAACCAGTCGTAGTTATTTACCAATACAGCGGCATTAGGTGTATCCGCTTTAAAATCAAGGAATTTTTCCAGTTGCGCGCGGATGCCATCCACGTTCTTTTGCAGGGTTTCTTTATCCAGCAGGTTGCGTTCTGCCGATTTGCCTGAAGGATCACCTATCATACCTGTGGCACCGCCTACCAGCGCATAAGGCTTATGCCCTGCCCTTTGCAAACGCATTAATATAGTAACCGGCAACAAGTGGCCTACGTGCAGACTATCGGCTGTAGGGTCGAAACCCACGTAGCCGGAGGTCATTTCCTTGTTCAGCTGCTCTTGCGTACCCGGCATTATATCCTGTATAAGCCCTCTTTCCTGAAATTCCTTGATAAGATCCATCTATTATAATAATAATGAGCGCAAAAATAAGGTTTCCGCCCGTAGTTCTACATTCATTAAAAGCAGATTAAAAACCATATTAATTTGCCATCATATCTTATGACAAAAAATGACACATGACTTACATGGCAGGCAATAATACATTGGCAGTCATTTAATATATTTGGATAGTATATATTAGCGGGTTTTGTTTTTCGAAAATTGTTTTTATCTTTCGGTTATATCTGTTAACAAAACTTTTAGCTTTGAAACGTTTTATACTCTCCTTAGCTCTGCTCGCGCCGTTTACTACCTTCGCCCAGTCGCATCACGAAATAGGTCTAAGTGCCGGTGTTGCAAACTATTATGGCGATCTGCAGGATAAAATGTTTCCGAATTACGGATACAGGCCAATGGCCGGTGTTGCATATAAATATTTCTTCAATCCACGTGTAGGTGTTCGTTTTGGCGCTGCATTTTCAAGTGTCACGGCTGCCGACAGCCTGTCTGAAATACAGGTAAAACAGGAGCGTAACCTGCGTTTCGCTTCCAACCTGTTTGAAATACATGGCGGGTTTGAGCTGAACCTGTTGCAGGTAGAATCTGACAGGGCAAAAGTATCGCCTTATATCTTTGCCGGTTTATCGTTATTCCACTTCAACCCGTATACCGATGGAGCTAGGGGTGAGAAGGTTTACCTGCGCGCTTTAGGCACTGAAGGACAGGGCATCCCGGTTTATCCTGACCGTAAAGAATACAAAACTGTAAACATTGCCTTCCCGATAGGTGGTGGTCTTAAATTCTTTGTGGGCAAAACCTTCTTTATTACTACAGAACTTGGTTTCCGCTATACAAATACCGACTACCTGGATGATGTAAGCAAAACATATGTAAACCTGGATACTTTAAGGGCTTATAAAGGCCAGCAAGCTGTTGACCTGTCTTTCCGTTCAGATGAAAGGGGCGACTGGTGGCAGAAGAAACAAGAAGGCAACCAGGATTATCCTAACTTCAAATTCCAGCGTGGTGATAGTAAAGCTAATGACTGGTATTGGTTTGGTAACGTAACGGTTACCGTTTACCTGAAATCATTTGGTAACGTAAAAAGATACTGGCAAGCAAACTGCCCGGCCTTCCGCTAGGCAATGCTGCTACAAAAATATAAAGCCCCGCATGTCGGGGCTTTTCTATTATATAATTATTTATAAAATCATAGCCCACCTTTCAGTATGGCTATCACATCTTCTATATGTATCATCTCCTGAGCACCTGTATGGAAATTCTTAAGGCTCACCAGGTTTTTTTGTCTTTCCTCATCTCCTGCTAATATTACATAAGGCACACCTTTCTTATTGGCATACTTCATTTGTTTATCAAACTTCGCAGCCTCGGGGTATATCTCTGCAGCTATGTCTGCGGCACGTAGTTTTTGAAGTGCCTGCAATGCATATGCCTCATTCTCACCACCAAAGTTTGTGAGCATTACTGCTGCACCTGTAGCTGCGTTTTTAGGGAACAAGTCCAGTTCTTCCATTACATCGTATATTCTATCAATGCCAAATGACACCCCTACACCTGACAAGTTTTTAAGCCCAAAAAGTCCCGTCAGGTCATCATAACGTCCGCCTCCGCCTATGCTGCCCATCTGCACAGCACGACATACCACTTCTACTATTACACCGGTATAATAGTTAAGGCCGCGTGCCAGGCTGATATCTACTTCGATAACCGACTGCCATGAGGCATCCTTTATCTGCTGATGGTATGCCAATGTCTGCCTTAATTCTTCAATACCCTTCATGCCGGTTGCACTTTGCTGCATGATGCTTTCAAAAGCAGCCAGCTTCTCTTCATTATTACCCGTTACATTTATAATCTTTTCTATCTGCGCAATACCATTACTATCTATACCGCGCTGTTGCAGTTCTTTAGTTACCCCATCCCAACCTATTTTATCCAGCTTATCCAGCGCTATAGTAATGTCCATCATTTTTTCAGGTGCATTGCACAGTTCTGATAAGCCAGCCAATAGTTTGCGGCTATTTATCTTAATAGCCACCTGCGGCATGCACAGCTTAGCGAAAGCGCCCTGGTAAATGCACAATAACTCCGCTTCATTTATCAATGAATTACTGCCTACTACATCTGCATCGCATTGCCAGAATTCGCGGTAGCGACCACGTTGGGGCCTATCGGCGCGCCATACCGGCTGCATTTGGTAACGCCGAAAAGGGAACGCCAATTCATTCTGGTGCATTACTACATAACGGGCAAAGGGTATGGTAAGATCGTAACGCAGAGCACGTTCTGTAATTACAGGCGATGAAACGGGCTTATCCAGCAAGCGTTGCCATTCTGTGTTCAGCTTTTCTTTATCCGCATCCTTTTTCTCGTGCAGGCCATTGTTCAGTATTTTAAAAATCAGCCTGTCTCCTTCCTCACCGTATTTGCCGGTAAGCGTGGCCAGGTTTTCCATAGCCGGTGTTTCCAGCGGTTGAAAACCATATATCTCGAAGATATTTCTGAGTGTATTGAAGATATACTGGCGCTTACGAACCTCAGCGGGTGAGAAATCGCGTGTGCCCTGCGGTATGGATGGTTTAGACATAGTTTGTTGTTACTTGTATTTTTCTATTATGGCATTGCAGGTTTGTTCTATCATCTGGTATACCGGCAAGTAGCCGTCTTCATTGCCATACCATGGGTCGGGCACAGATGCATCACTACCGGGGTGCAGTTCGTTAAGAAACAAATGCACATTGTCAAGGTTGGTATTGCGGCCAGCTATATGCTTGATTTCTTCATACACATCGACAGCCATGGCATACACCCTGTCATATTTGTTAATGTCAGCAGCAGTAAATTTCCGGGCACGCTGTGCAGAGATATCTACCCCATAAGTAGTGCATACCTTTTGCGAATGGCGGTGCGGTGCCTCGCCTATATGATACGACTCTGTACCGGCAGAAGCTACCGTCCAATCCAACCCGTGCTGGGCTATTTTGTGTCGCATGACACCCTCTGCTATCGGCGACCGGCAAATATTTCCCAGGCAAACCATTAATATCCGCATAACCGTAGCAAAAATATCCCATTTGTATCCTTTTATCAAGGTAAAATAAAAAAAGCCCCGTACGGGGCTCCTCATTGCGATGATGTGTACTCTCTAACCATATTTTATGATGATGGATTCTATTGTATGTACTACGTTTTCACATTTTTCCATAAGCACCTGCAGCAGTTCAAAATGCTCCATCCATTTAATGATGCCCACAACATCCGTCTCGCTGGGGAAAAGGCCGTAGATAGCCGCATCTACCCTAGTATCGCAGGTTGCGATGATCTTTTTCATTTCTACACAGGTATCGCCAAGTGCAGCTAAATTGCGTTTATCGCTCAATTTCTTTACTGCACCGCTTAGCAATTCTACCAGGTGTTTGAACTCACCTGCTACGTATTTGGTAATATTCACCGGCTCTGTAAGGCCATAACTATTCATCTGGCGAATGATGCCAAAGTTCAGGTCGGCTATATCGTCCAGTCCCTTTGCCATGTAGTGGATATCTTCCCTGTCGTAAGGCGTTATAAAGTTGCGGCCAAGTTCTATAAACAGTTTGTGGGTAAGCTCATCATTATCTCTTTCGTACTTATCCAACATTTGCACATAAGCTTGGAAGGGCTTTTCGGGCTTGTAAATGGCGGTATAAAATATATCACCCATATGCACAAGATTATCAGCCACCATATCAAACAGCTTAAAAAACTTATAACCTTCGGGTAAAAATATCTTTTGCAGGGAAATCATGCCACACAGATTTGTAGCAAATGTAACAGGCTGAAAACCTTATCAGAAGCAGTTTGCAGACAGTTAACCCTAACTTAATATTATGATAATATAGCTAATCTTCCGTTGTAAACATAGCCCGGTATACATTCTCACCGCCCGCACAAGTTTCTTTTTAAAACATAAAATAGCTTTAGCCTCACCCCTATTGCTACTTTTTCTGCCATCACCTCGCTCTTTTCTGTATCCAATTGTTTATTGCGAAATATTTGTATGCTTTTTCCTATAAATATCAATTCATATAAAAATTTTATTCCCATAGATTGAAAACCATAGCGGTATAATTTTTTTGTAGTAGTTTATCAACATCCTCATGCGCAAAGCTTTACGAATATTCCTATACGTTTTAGGCAGCATATTAACACTCTTGTTAATAGTGGTGGTATGGCTGAATACCGGCCCGGGAAAAAGATTTGTGCGCGATAAGGTAGTTGCTTTTCTGGAAAACAAGCTAAAAACGGAAGTCAAGATAGGTGAACTGGGGTATGGATTGCCCAAATATATAGTGCTACGCGATGTGCTTTTCAGGGACCAATCGAAGGATACTTTATTGTCTGTAAGGCACTTGCGGGTAAATGTGAATATGCTGAAACTACTAAGCAGCAAACTGGATGTGCAGCAACTGACACTGGAAGGCGTAAATGCACATGTATACCGGGTAGCACCTGACACTAACTACAACTTCACCTATATCATCAATGCATTTGCCGGGAAAGACCCTAAGCCTGCCAAAGAAGAAAAACCTAAAGATACCTCAGGTGGTGGTTTTACCATTGATGTAAATAAAGTGCTGCTGCGCGATATACATGCCCGCTTCAATGACAAAACCGGTGGTACAGACCTGGTTGTGAACCTGCGTGAATTGCAACTAAAAATGAAAAAGCTGAACCTGGATGACATGAGCTTTCATGTAAAGGAGCTCTATGTAAAGGGACTGCAAACCAGCTTTGTACAAGACACTTCTTACCTACCTAAAGAACCGGACACATCAACAGCACCTACGCCCCTGTACCTGGTGGCAGATGATATAGACCTGCAAAACATCGATTTTGTATATGGGGACAATATGGATAAGTTTCTGCTGGATGTGAAGCTGGGGGCACTAAAAGGAAAAGCCCGGAGTTTTGATCTAGCAGCGCAGAAGGGTGATGTTGAAAAGCTACTGCTGCAAGGTACTACGGTAAGAGTAGTAATGGGCAAACAGTCGCAACTGCCGGAGAAAGTGGAGGTGGTAGTAGACACGCTGCCGCAATCGAACTGGCGGATACTGGCCAGTGATCTGCAACTGAATGGCGTAAACTTTGTAATGGATGATGAGAATAAGCCACGTCAGCAATATGGCATGGACTATGCACATCTTGACATCCGCAACCTTGCACTGAATGCAAACAAGATATTGTATAGCGCTGATTCTATTCTTGGCAACATCAATCATTTAGCCGTACAGGAAAAAAGCGGGTTCGACTTGCAGGAACTTAAAACAAACTTTGCCTATCACCTGCATGGCGGCTACCTGCGTAATTTGTACCTGAAGACACCTAGCACTACATTGCAGGACGGGCTGGAAGTTTACTATACATCGCTGGATAGCCTGCAAACACAACTGGGCAATATACTGTTGAAGGTAAACCTGAAGCAGAGCGTGGTTGGCCTGAAAGATATATTGATATTTGCTCCTAAACTACGCAAGCAAGACCTGTTTAGAAAGTATGGGAATGATCAATTGAAACTGGAAGTTATATTGAGCGGTGCATTAAACCAACTTGACATCAACAAGTTTTACCTGCAAGGACTGAACAATACACTGTTGCATGTGAAAGGAAAGCTGAACGGCCTGCCGGAATCCAACAAGATAAATTACAACCTGAACATCCTACGCCTGCAATCGTCAGCAAAAGACGTATCTGCATTTGTGCCTAAAGAAGCGTTACAACAGGTAAGGGTTCCCAACACCTTCTATACTACCGGCCTCGTGTCGGGCACTCTGCAGGACTATAAAACCGATATGATAGTAGTCAGTAGCGATGGTGCTGCTACACTGAAGGGCTATGTATATATGTCTCCCGGCAAAGGGGAAGAAAAATATGACCTGTATATAAACACGCGTAACCTGAATGTAGGCAAGATACTACGACAGGATAGCGTAATGGGAGCTATTACAGCTGTAATAACCGCACGCGGACAAAGCTTTGACATCAATAGCATGAACACCGTGCTTAACGGTAAGATACAGCAAGCTATGCTGATGGGCTATAACTACAGCGCCATCAGTTTTGATGGTAAGATGGCGCAGAAAGCAGGTGAATTATCGCTTACATCTAATGACCCTAATGCGATACTGCAGTTGAACGCCACAGCCGACCTGACACAAAAAGACCCTGCAGTAAATGCCGTACTGAATATTGATAGTGCCGACCTGCAAGCGCTGAAGCTCTATAAAGATGAACTGAGGGTGCGGGCAAACATCACAGCCAATATGCCTAAGCTGAATGCAGACTATCCGGAAGGGGATATAATTATCAATAAGCCAACAATAGCGATGAGCGGACAGCGTTACTTTTTAGATAGCCTGTATATTTCATCAAAGCCTACTGCGGATAGCGGACAAAACATTATTGTAAATGCTGATGCAGTGTATGCATTGATAACCGGCCAAACACCATTATCACAAATAGGCAACGTGATACAAGACCATATAGGCAGGCATTATAAAATCGGTAATGATACGGCTAAGGTTACACCAACACCTGCAGATTACAACCTGAACATAGTAGCTACTGTGCAAGACCGACCGCTGTTGCATGTATTCCTGCCTACACTGGAAAACATGGATACGATACGCATTAATGCCGGTATTACCCCTCGCAACCTGTTCCTGGATGTTAATGCACCGCAGGTAGCATTAGCAGGCATACGCATAGACAGTGCAAAGGCAAACGTGAATGGCACAGACACGGCCCTTACTTATAATATAACCGTAGCTAAAGTGGATCATCCCCAAATACAACTTTGGCACACGAATGCGAACGGTAATTTAAGCGGCAATACCATTACAGCTAACGTAAGCATTGCTGACTCTGCAAAAAAAGAACGCTTTGCATTAAATGCCAACCTGCAACAAGAGGCTAATGAACAGGTATTGCAGTTAGGTAATGGCCTGATATTAAATTATAAAACATGGCAGGTATCGCAACCTAATAAAATAGTATTCGGGCCACAAGGATTCTATGCGCAAAACCTAAGCATCAGCAACGGCAATGAAGCTATTTCTGTAACCAGTGAGCCTCCTCAATTTAACGCGCTGCTAAATGTGAACATTCGAAATTTTTTCCTGTCTAACATTACTGAAATCATTCAGAAAGACACATTACTGGCTAATGGTATTCTAAATACACAATTACAGGTACGTAATATATCTACTGCACCAGAAGCCAGTGGCACCTTACAAATAAAAGACCTATCAGTATTTGCTGACACCATCGGCAACCTGGATGTGACGTTGAAAGATGCATCTGCCAACGAAATCATAGCACAAGCAAACATAAAAGGAAATGGAAATGATATCGTATTAGCCGGTACTTATTTTCCTAAACCCGTAAATGGTAACAATTTCGATATGAAGCTGGACATTAATACGCTTAATTTAAAAAGCATAGAGGGTATTACCATGCATAATGTGCGCAATAGCTCCGGAAACCTTAAAGGGAACCTTCTTATTAAGGGTGCAACTTCATCACCTAAAATAACAGGTGATATACGCACAGAAAACCTGACTACTACTATCAGCATGCTGGGTGCCGCCTTTCGCATGCCCGACGAGCGTATACAGTTTACTAATGATGGTATTGTATTCGACAACTTCGAGATATATGATAGCCTGAACAATAAAGGCACCATTAGTGGCAAAATCACTACACAGGATTATAAAGACATGACACTTGGCTTAAGAGTTCGAGCGAAAAACTGGCAGGTATTGAACTCTACACCGCAAGACAACAAACTGTTTTATGGAAAACTGGTAATAAGTAGCAATCTGAATATAAAGGGAACACCTACCACTCCGGCTATAGATGGCAACCTTACCATTCATGATACTACAAAGTTCACGGTAGTAGTACCTGAAACCCAACCGGGGATAGAAGAGCGCGAAGGTGTGGTAGAGTTTGTAGATATGGATGATACGAATCGCTACAAGGTATTAATGCCAAAGGATACCATACCGAAGATAGCATTCAAATCGGCTGCGGAATTGAATGTAAATATTGGTATTGAAAAAAATGCAGAATTCAATGTGATAATAGACCAGGCAACGGGTGACTTCCTGCGTGTGCGTGGGGAAGCTTCTTTGAACACTACTATCAATCCCGATGGCACCATAGGGCTTGCAGGCACTTATGAATTGAAGAAAGGCTCTTATCAGCTTAACTATAATTTCATAAAACGCAGGTTTGACATCCAGGACGGCAGCACTATTGTATTCTCCGGTGACCCAATGGATGCGGAAGTGAATATAACTGCGGCATACAATGCCAATATTCCTCCTTACGACCTTGTAGAAAAGCAAGTATCCGATCCTGCACAGCTCAATTTTTATAAACAGCGCTTACCATTTGATGTATTGCTGAAAATGAAAGGGCCGCTACTGAAACCAGAACTATCTTTTGACATCGTATTGCCCGAGGAAAAAAAATACAGGGCTAGCGCAGATGTAATAACGTTGGTACAAGGGAAGTTGGCAGAATTAAGAAATAACCCTTCGGAACTGAACAAGCAAGTGTTTGCAGTGTTGGTACTGAACCGCTTTGTTTCCGACAATCCATTTGAATCAGGTGCGGGTGGGCAAAGCGCAGAGTTTATAGCACGCCAGAGTGCCAGCCGTTTTCTGAGTGAGCAGCTAAACCAGTTTGCCAATCAACTTATATCCGGACTGGAACTAAACCTGGACCTTGAAAGTTCTGAAGACTACACAACAGGAGAAAAACGTAACCGTACTGATTTGAATGTTTCAGCATCTAAACGTCTATTGAATGACAGGCTTACAGTAACTGTAGGTAATAATTTTGAGCTGGAAGGACAAAACCAAAATACCAATCAAAATACCAGCCTGATGCCCGGTAACCTTGCAGCAGATTATCAACTGACGCCAGATGGCAGGTATATGGTGCGTATCTATCGCAGGGATGAGTTGGAAAACATCATTGAAGGCTATGTAGTAGAAACAGGCGTTAGCTTTATTGTTACGGTAGAATACAATCGCTTCAAAAATTTGTTCAGGAAACGTAACAGACAAATAGAAAGTAAACAGGACAATAAAAAGGGTGTTAGCAACTAAGGATGAGGCATTATTTCAAAATAGGATTAATAACTATCGGTACACTGTTTGCTTCTGCATGCAGCAATACAAAATACTTACCTGCCGGCGACACCTTATATATAGGAAGTGATGTTTCTATAAAGGACAAACAAGTAGGAAAGAGTGACAGGAAAATCATTAAAAACGACCTGGAAGATGCTATCCGTCCTATGCCTAATACGAAAACATTAGGCATGCGGTTGAAACTAACCATGTATAACCTGGCTGGAGAGCCTAAAAAATCTAAAGGTATACGCAACTGGCTACGCAATAAAGTAGGTGAACCACCTGTACTCACCAGCCAGTTCGATATAAACAAGAACAAGCAATTACTCGTAAACATTCTGGAAAACCGCGGTTTTTTCTATCCCGCAGTTTCTGGAGAATCTAAAACCAAGAATAAAAAAACAAGAGGGCATTTTGATGTAATTACCGGGCCGCAATATAAAATAAGAAATGTCGAATTTGCTATAGATTCATCTACTCTGTCTCAAAATGTAGCAAAGCAAAAAGAAAAAACTTTATTGAAACAAGGGTTTCCGTATAACCTGGACCTGATAAAAGGCGAGCATGAGCGTATAGATAAACAGCTAAAAGAAATAGGCTATTTCTATTTTCGCCCTGATTACCTGCTGACAAGAGTAGATAGTACAGAAGGTGAACACCAGGTAGATCTTTATGTAAAGGTAAAGGAAGGCATACCGGAAGAAGCTACCCGCCAATATCATATCAATGATGTTTTCATTCTACCAGACTACCGTGTAGGTGGCCGAAGAGGCATGCGTAATAACCCCAACGTATCTACAGTAAAAAAAGACACCAACTTTGCTACCCGCAAGCCTGATACGCTTTTTTATGAACGTTATTATATAGCAGGTAACACCAAAAAATACAAGCCATTCATTTTCACACAAGCCATGCAATTTAAGCCCGGAGATATTTATAATCGTACCGACCAGAACGTATCGCTCAACAGGCTGGTAAATATGGGCACCTTCAAATTTGTAAAGAATGATTTTGAACCGGTGGGTGATGATAAGCTGAATGCCTTCTATTACCTAACGTCGTACCCTAAAAAGTCGTTACGTGCAGAAATAGGTGGATTAACAAAAAATGATAGTCGTGTAGGCTCGCAAGTAAGTTTTAGCTGGCGCAATCGAAATACCATGCGTGGTGCAGAATTATTCATGGTAAAGCTGAGTGGTGGATTTGAAACGCAATATGGAGGTGCCATACGGCGTCCAAACACATACCAGCTTGGTATTGAACCTAGTCTTACTTTTCCTCGCTTTATAGTGCCCTTTTTTACTCCGCGTTCCTCAAGTGTATTTGTACCGCGCACTACTATACGTGCAGGATATGATGTAATGATTCGTGAGAAACTATACCGGTTGCATTCGTTCAAAGGCTCTTACGGCTATGCATGGAAAGAGGACATCAGGAAAGAACACCAGTTTAACCCCATAAATATTACTTATGTGCGCACAGACACCCTGAACAAAGACACGACTTTACAGATAAATTATAACAACCTTATTTTTAATGGCCTTATCATAGGCCCTACATATCAATTCACATATAACTCAAGAGGCAATGGCCCACCACATCATGATGACATTTACTTTGATGGTTTAATAGACCTTTCCGGAAATGTATTGGGATGGATACAAGGGGCGAATGTAAATGACAGTAGTAGACCTGAAGCTCCTAAGCAGCTATTGGGTTCGAACTATGCACAGTATGCCAAACTGCAAACAGATTTTCGTTACTACATCAATTATAATAACAACCCCAATTCAATATGGGTAAGCAGGATATTGATAGGCTTGGGTATACCCTATGGCAACTCTGCTACCCTACCGAACGTGAAACAGTTCTTTAGCGGCGGCAACAGTAGCCTTCGTGGTTTCCCGTCCAGGTTGGTAGGGCCGGGTACTTTTTATTATAACAATGCAGGACAACAACGCTTCATTGAGACAACGGGTGACATGAAGCTGGAACTAAATAGTGAACTCCGTGCGCAGCTTATCAACTTCATACATGGTGCTGTGTTTGTAGATGCCGGTAATATATGGACCTATCGCAAGACAGAACTTTTCCCCGGCGGCGAGTTTAACCGTAAAACCTTTATGGATCAAATAGCGGTGAGCGTAGGTGCAGGCTTGAGGTTGGATTTTAAAATACTCGTATTACGCCTCGACTTAGGATTCCCGATACGTAAACCGTGGCTGGAAGGCGAAAAGTGGGTATTTAAAGATATTGCCTTCGGCGATTCGCATTGGCGCAGTCAGAACCTGGTGCTGAACTTAGGTATTGGTTATCCCTTTTAGTTTTTATTACCAGTTTATCTTGTTCCATTACATATGTTTATGTTCTTCTGCAATGATATCCTTTGTATGACGCTCTATGTATTTTTTAAATCCACGTATCTCTGCACGCGTTATCAGGTGTATCAAAGGCTGCAAAGCTTTCAGCATTATTTTACCCAGCAGCCCACCCATGCTGCGGTAAGATATAATCGTATCTAGCCTTGTTGTATTCTCACCTTCTTTTATGAAAACAGCCTTACCTATTTCTTCAATGTGGGCACCCGGCAATGAGCGCCAACCAATATATTCACCAGGATATTCCTTTAAAATAC
Source organism: uncultured Bacteroides sp. (assembly GCA_902168085.1). Taxonomy (GTDB): domain Bacteria; phylum Bacteroidota; class Bacteroidia; order Chitinophagales; family Chitinophagaceae; genus Polluticoccus. The sequence continues at coordinate 84,885 of CABHOP010000089.1, read as the reverse complement.
GTGCACTACGCCATTCTTCATACACCCTGTCAGCAGAGCCATTTATGAATACCGAACTACGGATATTGACATTGCCAATGGCCCGCGATTCTTTATTCTTATCCATAGCACTATATATAGGGCAATGACCGGTTATAGCTCGGTATAGCAAAAACCCCGCAGTAGCTACCGATGAAATACTTACCTTTTTTCTATGCTGAAAAGCATAACCGGCAAACCATATCCCCGCTGCTGCAGAAACCAGTCTTTCGGTTGTGCTAATATTGGTAATTGGAGTCTTTTCTTCAAAGGAATGCTCGTTCATAATTATAGCAGTTATAGCATACAATGCTATATGCATAAAAATGATACCAGCATTATGGTTAATCCATCAGTTTCATTACATGCTCTCGCCATTTTGTTGCTACATCGGTAAGTAATTGCTTTTCAAGCACTCCATCTATCATTTCATTATACATGGTCAGATATATCGGCCCGTCGGGCAATATTAACTCCATCTGTATTTCATATACATATTCATCTGTGGTTTTCTTACCCGATTTTGTTTTTTCTATAATCTTATTACCCCGCTTTATGAGCGTACAATCTTTTACATCCTTAACAGCAATTACTTCCGTGTGTACATTTTCATTTTTCCAGTCGGCAAAGACCAAAACCTTTTTCTTAATGTCAACACCTATAATACGGTTATGAAGTGTATCCTGATATTCAATATCCAGGTGATGCTTACCGGCTAATGCTTCTATTGCAGCCAATAATTTGTTTTTTCTATGCTTAGCATGCTTTTTTGCCTGCATGGCAAATAGCATCACGATTACGGTCAATATTAATACCATCGCTATTGCGATACCTAAGGTTGCATTCATTATTGTCAGTTTTTAAAAAAAAGAGTGGCACAACCCTATTTTTGAGTTGCGCATAACAAATCATCTGCGAACGGCGCAGTTATACATAGTCATAATCCTCCGGATTACACTACCAGAACCAATGTTTGGGAAACAGTATTTGCCTTTTAATATATGAAAGCATCTGGCTGCTTTCATATTTTGAAAATGGGTGCAGGAAATAACTTTGCTGCGATAAAGGAGCATGCAAATCCGGCAGTATCGCGTCATGTCCATTACCTGTCAGACTATGATGATGACTATCTGCCTGCTTTCGTGCTACATAATTTACATGCTGGCTCCTTGCGGGTAATACGTAATGGCCATATTGCTTTTTACCTATAGCCGTTTCGCCACTAGCGATAGCAGATACGCCATATGCCTCACTATGTAATGTGCACAACAATGCGGCACTACTAGCAATAGCAGCAATCAATGCCCATAACCGGCAAAGCCATTGTAATATGTTCGACCTAACCGGCACTACATTTCATTTATCTTATCAGCATCACGTAGCTGTACATTATGTTGCTGTTTGCGTAGCCTTATGTTTAAAAATTCTACAATTAAAGAGAAGCCTAAGCATGAGTAAATGATGCTTTTGCTTACTTCCTGATGAAAACCACCGGCTATCAGTACCACACCTATAACTACAAGGAAACTAAGTGCCAGCATTTGCAAACTCGGCTGTTTGTTAATGATACGTGTTACAGGGCCGGCAAATAGCATCATAATGCCGATTGAAACAATAACAGCTGTTATCATTATCAGCACATTTTCTACAAGGCCCACTGCTGTCAGTATAGAATCAAAAGAGAAAACGGCATCCACCAATACTATTTGCAATATGATATTTGCAAATGATTTGGCTTTCATCTGTTTTGTTTTTCCTGCTTCATCATCCACCTGGAGTTTATGATGTATCTCAAGGGTACTTTTAACGATCAGGAAAATACCACCCGCTATTAGTATCAGGTCTTTTACACTAAGGCCTAAAGGATCTCCCCCTTTTTCAAATATAGACGGGATTGTGACTATAGGGTCTTTAAGACTGATGATCCAATTAATAGAAAGCAATAGCAATACGCGAAACAACATGGCCATACCCAGCCCAAGGTTTCTTGCGCTGCGCTGCTTTTCCTTTGGCAGCTTATCTACTACTATCGATATAAATATAATATTATCAATACCCAACACTATTTCCAGGAAACAGAGTGTTAGCAGGCTTATCCACATACCGGGGTCTGCAAAATCAGGCATTATAAAATCCATAACATTATTATTATCCTATGCGAATGTATCGGATTAATTCCGATAAGCATCTGAATTGCAATACAATTATATTTTGTATAACAATTTATCCAATTATTAGTAAATATTTGTGTCAGATTCACACATATCGTATTATTACATCATTGCAGATTTAGAAATTAGTATTCTGTATCTTTGTGTCTCCAATTCTCAAAACAGCATTAAAAATGTAAACAAAGATTTCTTTCAATATGGTAAACAATGCCAATGTTTTATGGCATTATTATTCACTTCCCAAGAAAGAAATCATGATTTTTGTACAAAATCTGGAATATTTCCATCCCAATAAGGATATACTGTTTGATAGTATCAATCTGACAGTTAATAAGCATGAGAAAATAGCTTTGATAGGCAATAATGGCGCGGGCAAATCTACATTACTGAAATTAATAGCCGGACAACTAAAAGCCACCAGCGGCACTATTAAAACGGAAGAGCCCTCGTACTTTATACCCCAACATTTTGGGCAATACGATGAATTAACAATCGCACAGGCATTATCAATCGACACTAAACTGAAAGCTTTATCAGAAATACTTTCCGGCAATGTATCGGAAGATAATATGCTTGCGCTCGATGATGACTGGACAATTGAAGAACGTTGTGCGGAAGCATTAGCGCATTGGCAATTGCAGGATATTGACTTGTCACAAGAAATGGGTACACTTAGCGGTGGGCAAAAGACCAAAGTTTTTCTTGCAGGTATTAACATCCATCAGCCCACCTTAATAATGATGGACGAACCGAGTAACCACCTGGACGTTATTGGCAGGAAGCAATTATATGATTTCATACAATCAACAAATAGCACACTCTTGATAATAAGCCACGACAGGCAGCTGCTAAATCTTTTGCCAACCGTATACGAACTAACAAGACGTGGAATAACTGTATATGGTGGTAACTATGATTTTTATACCGAGCAAAAAGCAATAGCACTAGATGCTATGAGCGAAGATGTGCGAAGTAAGGAAAAGGCCTTGCGCAAAGCAAAGGATCTGGAACGCGAAGCAATGGAGCGCCAGCAAAAACTGGACGCACGCGGTAAAAAGAAGCAAGAGAAAGCAGGGTTGCCTACCATATCGATGAACACTTTACGCAACAATGCAGAAAAAAGCACTGCTAAAATGAAAGATGTGCATGCTGAAAAAACCGGTTTACTAAATACCGAATTGAAAGAGTTGCGAAAAGAGCTTCCGGATATTGATAAAATGAAAATAGGCTTTGACAACTCCATATTGCATACCGGTAAAATATTAGTAACAGCCAAAGAGATAAACTATCAGTACAGCCACAATGCATTATGGCAACAGGCATTAAGCTTTCAGGTAACCAGTGGGGAGCGCATAGCGCTTACAGGAGCCAACGGCTCAGGCAAAACAACACTAATAAAATTGTTACTGGGTCAGTTACAACCGTCTACCGGTACAATATATCGTGCAGAGGCAAATAATGTTTATATCGATCAGGATTACTCTTTGATCAACAACACATTGAGTGTGTACGAGCAAGCACAAAAGTTCAATGAAGCCAAGCTACAAGAACATGAAGTAAAAAGCAGGCTCACCCACTTCCTGTTCACAAAAGAAGATTGGGATAAAGCCTGCGCTTCTTTAAGTGGCGGTGAAAGAATGCGCCTGATATTGTGCTGCCTTACATTAAGCAAGCAGGCACCGGATATCATAGTGCTGGATGAACCTACCAACAACCTCGATATTCAGAACATTGAGATACTAACGGCTGCCATTAATCAGTATAAAGGCACTCTCATAGCCATATCGCACGATGCTGTCTTTTTGGAAGAGATCGGTATTAAAACCACGATAGCGCTAAAATAAAAAGACACCACATCGAGTGGTGTCTTTATTCTGTGGAAGCACACGGGATCGAACCGCGGACCCCCTGCTTGTAAGGCAGGTGCTCTGAACCAGCTGAGCTATGCTTCCATTTCCGTTGAATGGAGTGCAAAGATACAGCGCCTTCTGATTTCTCCAAATACTTTTTCAAAAAAATTTAATTTTCATGTGTTTACAGTCCGTGTTATTCCGTTTTTGCTTTAGTAATTTCGCCGCACTAAAACTACGATATACAATATGCAAGCTCAATGGCAACAAATGATAGCCGATGCATTTCACAACCGCGAACTGCTGAAAGAACAAACATACCAGGATGCCGTACACGCCGTGATAGAAGAAGTAGATAAAGGCCGCCTGCGCGTAGCTGAACCTACAGAAAACGGCTGGCAGGTAAACCAGTGGGTAAAACAAGCCATCCTGCTATACTTTGGTATTCAGCCCATGCAAACATGGACGGTAGAGCCTTTCGAGTTTTACGATAAAATGCTGCTGAAGAAAGACTATGCAGGCCTCGGTGTTCGTGCTGTGCCGCATGCAGTAGCTCGCTACGGTGCATATGTAGCAAGGAACGTGGTGTTAATGCCATCGTACGTAAATATTGGTGCATATGTAGATGAGGGTACCATGGTGGATACATGGGCCACAGTAGGCTCTTGCGCGCAAATAGGCAAAGGTGTGCACCTGAGTGGTGGTGTGGGTATAGGTGGGGTATTAGAACCCCTGCAGGCCTCACCTGTGGTTATTGAAGATGGTTGCTTCATAGGCTCTCGTTGCATAGTGGTAGAAGGTGTAATAGTAGAAAAAGAAGCCGTACTGGGTGCAAATGTTGTGCTCACACAGTCGACTAAAATAATAGATGTAAGTGGTGCAGAACCTGTAGAATATAAAGGCCGTGTACCGGCACGAAGCGTGGTAATACCGGGTAGCTATACCAAGAAGTTCCCTGCGGGTGAATACCAGGTAAGTTGCGCACTCATTATAGGACAACGTAAAGCGTCTACCGACTTAAAGACCAGCCTCAACGATGCGTTGAGGGAGTTCAACGTTTCGGTATGATTTTTATATAAAACAATAATGCATGGTCATGAACATTATTGTACTGCAAGTTAGCTGGCACAATATTGAAACACAATTAGGAGGCGAGAAGATTTCGAGCCTCCTTTGGTGTATTGGTATTATCGCTGCTACGCAGTTGCTGAAAAAGCCGCTCGCTAAGATCGTTACAAAGCTGATAGCAAAGATCACCAACAGATTTACGGATAAAAAACACAGTGCTGTATTCCAGGGATTAATAGTAAAGCCTATTGAGTCGCTGATACAAGTAGTACTGTTTTACGTAGCGCTTAGCCAGCTTACCGTACTGCTCAATAGTTTGCTGATGCATCGTATCCGCAACAAGCACGAGGAATTTGCCATTCGTTTAGGTGATATAGTAGATCATATCTTTTTGTTCCTTGTTATACTATTTACTACGCTTGCCCTATCGCGTATTATTGATTTTATATATCATATACAACTGCAGAAAGCGCAGGAAGAGCGCAACAAGGGCAGGCAACAGCTATTGCCATTACTGAAGGATGTAGTGAAGGTGGTATTGTGGACCATCGGTGCTTTCTGGGTACTAGGTTCTGTTTTTCATGTAAACGTACCGGCGTTGGTTACCGGTCTGGGCATTGGTGGTGTAGCCATAGCATTGGCTGCTAAAGAAAGTATTGAGAATTTATTTGCTGCCTTCACCATTCTTACCGATAAGCCTTTCCAGGTAGATGACAGCATAAAATTGGGCGCAATAGAAGGTACGGTAGAACGTATTGGCTTCCGCAGTACACGCTTGCGCGGGCCCGATGGCACTTCACTCATCATACCCAATAAAAAACTAGTGTATGAAAACCTGGAAAACCTTACCGATCGCGCGAAAAGGCGTATGCGCATGGTAATGAATATAAAATATGGCATACCCTACCCAGCCTTGCAACAGTTAACGAAAGACCTGCGGGAAATGCTACAGCATACATTGTATGTTACCGATCCTATAGAGATAGCACTGGAAGGATTTGCAGAAAACGTGTTTCAGTTGGCGGTTACTTATTTCCTACCTGAACCCTTACCGAAGGACAACCCGCTGGCAAGTATCAAGCAGGAAGTGAACATGCGTATATATGATATCGTATCGCGCTATGCCGGCGATAATGTTTCCGTAACGGAAACAAAACAACCCGAAGAGCCTAATGACGAAGAAAGGGAAGCGGACAAGAAAGAAGACAGTATTATATAGGTTGCAAAATATGATTATTATACCCTATAGCCCTGTGAATACAGGGCTATTTTTATGTCTATACAGGTAATGCACTTGTTAACCGGTTGTTAACCGATTGCAAAACTAGCGTTAACAGGCCCCGTGAATTTGTAGGTGCAGGTGGCACAGCCCCATCTTTGCATCATCAAACAACGAAACAATCTCAAACAAACAACAAACAACAACAAAATGAAAAAGATCGCTTTATTTGCCGCCATACTTACTTGTATCACTGTCGCTGCTAAAGCTCAAAATGCTTCCAGCACAGCTACGCAAACCGTTAACCTGAACCTGAGTAATGCTATCGAAATCACTTTCACTGGCAACAACAGCGCGACAGGTGCAGCCGTTAACCTGGCTTTCAATACCGTGAACGATTATGCTAACGGTGTTACTTCAAGTGAGCAAGGCCTCAAAGTACGTTCTAATAAAAACTTTACAGTAGCGGTAAAAACAAACGCTGCCAACTTTACTTATACTGGTACCACTTCTCCTGCCCCTGTGATGCCTATCGCCGGTGTGCTGGGTGTAATGGTTTCTGCTAACGGTACAGGTGGTACTATTGCTACTCCATATTCTGCTACTGCATATGCCGACCTGAGCAGCACAGCTAAAAACCTGATAACAAACGGCAGCAAAGGTGGCAACCAGGCTTTCGCGGTGAAGTATGAAGCTACTCCGGGTTTTGCTTACCCTGCAGGTACCTACACAGTAGACGTAGTGTACACTGCTACACAACAATAATTGACTTACATACTAACACATAATTGATCAACACTAAAACAAGAGGATATGGAACCACAAATTGTTCAAAAGCTATACGATGCCAAGTATCGCACTATTTTAAGCTTCGAGCGCTATGAAGAGTTGCTGAATGCCGGACTTAGATTGATAAAAGAAAATGGCCTCAAAAAACAGTGTAAGCCAAATGAACAAAGTGCCCTTGAGGTTGGTCTTGATTACATTACTGAAGTTATGTTACAACATTAAAATATAATAAAAGCAGGATAATACCTGCTTTTATTATATACATACCTTATTTATATTAAAAGCTTTGTGTACTTTTAACACTTATTAGCTACTCTTTGTCTATAAGGGTACATTAAGGGGTATCACGTGTTTTTATGAATCTTCGTCAAATAATGCTACTGGCCATTAGTGCCACTGTATGTCTATTAGCACTACAGTCGATATATATCTACAAACACCCTGCAATTGTAGCAAATGTTTCGTATCTCAGTTTTTCTATTGCTCTGTATATAATACTAGGTGCTGGCCTGGTATATGCTATGTACTATGTGCGCAAAAATGTGCTACGCCGCGTAAAACGCGAGCAGAGCGTATTGTATCTAGCAAGTCGCTATAGAACCATGATCGAAGACTCAGGGATTACAATACTAAATACAGATGCCAATGGTTTCATCACTTTCGTAAGTGAAAATGCAGAGCGTCTTTCGGGTTTTACACCGTCTGCTATGGTTGGTTTGCACATCACACAATGTATGCCACATGAATTCAGGGAATATATTAATGAAATAATAGCGCGTACGGTAAATGGCGAAGTAGTGGAGCAGACATTGGAAGTGCAGATATATACTAAAGCCCATGTAAAAAAATGGATAGGCTGCAAGCTCTACTTTATGATGAATGAAGACGGAGGCTTAAAAGACCTCCAGTTCATAATATGGGATAATGAAAAGAATAAAACACTGGCGCTGGAACTGGAAAAGGCGGAGGAAGAGCGTAGGCACCAGCAGCAACTATTACAGGCTGTTATCGATAACAATCCTAACATTATTTATGTAAAAGACCTGGAAGGCAAGTACTTGCTGATGAACCGTAAACTGAAAGAAATGGTAGATATTTCGCCGGACAGGGATGTACATACCATTTCTGAAGAAGATGTTTTCAAGTATAACCTCAACGGCCTTGAAAACTATCGCAGGCTACACCGGCAGGTAATAGAAAGCAAGCAGACGATGGCCTTTGAAGAGACTTTTGCATATAAAGACACTGAAAAACACTTCTACATAATGAAGTTTCCTGTGCTGGATGAAAATAGCAATACCATCTATGTATGCGGAGTGTCTGTGGACATTACAGAGCTTAAAAAGGCGCAGCTTGAAATGATAGATGCCCGCGAAGAAGCGCTGCAGGCCAAAGAAGCACAGGAAAATTTCCTGGCAAATATGAGCCATGAGATACGCACACCTATGAATGGTGTGATGGGTATGGGCAACCTGTTGTTGGATACATCACTGAATGATGTGCAAAAAGAGTATGTACAGTCTATCAAAGAATCAGCAGAAAACCTGTTGAGCATCATCAATGACCTGCTTGATTTCTCTAAAATAAAGTCAGGCAAATTTCATATCGATGTCAATGACTTTAACATTGCCGATACGGTACGAAAAGCCATCTACCCATTACAGGTAAAAGCTCAGGAGAAGAACCTGGCGCTCAACTGCCTGATAGATACCGGCGTACCGGAAGTAGTAACGGGCGATGCCCTCCGCCTACAGCAGATGATCATCAACTTAGCCGCCAATGCCGTTAAATTCACATCAGAAGGGGCTATCACGGTTAAGCTTTATCCTATTGAGCAGAATGACAATGATGTGCTACTTGGAATTGACGTAGCAGATACCGGCATAGGGCTACCGGCTGATAAGCTGGATAAAGTTTTTGAACTGTATACCCAGGTAGACAAAAACACATCGCGCATATATGGCGGTACCGGTTTGGGCCTTGCCATTGTAAAACAACTGGCCGAACTACAAAACGGTACGGTAAGTGTGAAAAGCGAATACGGCAAAGGCGCTGTATTTACACTACAAATACCTTATAAAATAAAACAACAGGCGGTTAAGAAAGTAGAAATATCCAGCGCAGCACAGCAAACAGGTTTATTACAAGGGGTTAAGGTGCTGGTAGCGGAAGATAACCTGATTAATCAAAAGGTGGTACTTTATACCCTAAAAAACCAAGGGGCCGATGTAATCATGACCAGTAATGGTAAAGAAGCCATTGATACTTTGGCAATTGATAAATGTGATATTGTGCTTATGGACCTGCAAATGCCTGAAATGGACGGTTACCAGGCTACCACATATATACGCAACCAATTAAAGCTCGATATCCCTATAATAGCTATGACGGCTGATGCTATGAAGGGAGAAAGCGATAAATGCATCAATGCTGGAATGCAGGATTATATCTCAAAACCATTTGAACCTAAAGACCTCTTTGAAAAGATATTGGCCTTCGCTAATACTAATGCCATAATATAAGCATTCTATAAAACAGGCTGTTTGTTAAGCCCTCGTTAACCGATTGCAAATTGCGGGTTAACGGGGGCTCAAAATTTGTCCTGGGTGATGCGGCGGTGCATCTTTGCATCATCAAACAACGAAACAATCTCAAACAAAAACAAACAACAAACAAAATGAAAAAAGTATTCGCAATCGCCGCTCTGATTTCTGCATCTTTCGCTGCTAACGCTCAAAATGCTTCCAGCACGGCTACACAAACCGTTAACCTGAACCTGAGCAATGCTATCGAAATCACCTTCACAGGTAACAACAGTGCTACAGGTGCTGCCGTGAACCTGGCTTTCAATACAGTTAATGATTATGCTAACGGTGTTACTTCAAGCGAACAAGGCCTGAAAGTACGTTCTAATAAAAACTTTACCGTAGCGGTAAAAACAAACGCTGCCAACTTTACTTATACCGGTACTACGTCTCCTGCCCCTGTAATGCCTATCGCCAATGTGCTGGGTGTAATGGTATCTGCAAACGGTACAGGTGGTACCATTGCTAGTCCATATTCTGCTTCTGCTTATGCAGACCTGAGCAGCACGGCTAAAAACCTGATAACAAATGGCAGCAAAGGTGGCAACCAGACTTTCGCAGTGAAGTACGAAGCTACTCCGGGTTTTGCTTACCCTGCAGGTACCTACACAGTAGATGTAGTGTACACAGCTACGCAACAATAAGAACTTGGTTTGTTTATAGGTGAATGAAAGAAAAGCGGCCCCGTAAGGCCGCTTTTTGTTATTATGAAATACTTCTCATTTTATTACAATAACAATATCGACAATACATAGTCGCCCAGCAATATCAATATACAGCTAACTACTACTGAGGTGGTAGAAGCACGGCCAATTTCCAATGCACCACCCTGCACATAATAACCATAATAAGCAGGAATAATGGAAATAATAAGTGCGAACGTAAATGACTTAGCCATCGCAAAAAAGAGGTTGTATGGCAGGAATCCCTGCGTTAACCCCTGGTAAAACTGCTCTTCGGTTATAATGCTTGAAAACATGCCTGCTATATACCCGCCCCATATGCTGATGGCGATAGAAAGTACAATAAGGCTTGGCACCATTATCACAGCAGCTACTATCTTGGGCAATACTAAATATGTTTTCGTGTTGATACCCATTATTTCCAGTGCATCTATCTGCTCGCTCACACGCATATTACCCAGTTCCGAGGCTATTTTAGAGCCAACCACGCCTGCCAGCACTATACAAATAACGGTAGGCGAAAGCTCAAGTATCGTAGAATCTCGGATGATCTGTGCGATAACCGGCTTGGGTACCAGTGGGCTAATAAGTTGATACGCTGTTTGTATGGTAAGTACCGCACCCAGAAAGAAAGAGATAACGATAACGATAGGAAGCGACCGGATACCAATATCATTACATTGTTCCATAAACTCCTTCCAATACACCTTCGTGTTCTCAGGGCGGCTGATGGACTCCTTCAGCATAATAGCAATACGGCCCAGGTGTTCTAAAAAAATCTTCAGCATACGTTTACAAAAGTAGTGAAATGCAGCATTGCAGTGATATAGAGAATGTTGCAATAGTACAGATATAAAAATCCCGTTCCAACAAGGAACGGGATTTTCAGTTCAATTTATGTTACCGGCTATTACGCCAGTTTTTTCAGTTCTTCGATGTGTGCTTCACGGTCTACTTCCTGTTTCAGGCTGTCTTTCTTATCCATATCTACCAGGATAGGAGCCGCCACAAAGATAGAAGAGTAAGTACCTGTGATAACACCTATCAGCATTGCAAAGGCGAAGCCGCGTGTTACCTCACCACCAAATATGAACAGGATCAATACAGACAGGAACACCGTTAATGATGTCATGATCGTACGGCTCAGTGTATCGTTAATGGCGCGGTTGATAACGCTTTCTTTACCTTCTTTAGGATTTTTACGGAAGTATTCACGGATACGGTCGAATACGATTACAGTATCGTTCATCGAGAAACCTATTACCGTCAACACGGCTGCAATAAAGTGCTGGTCGATTTCCAATGCAAATGGCACCACACCTTTCAGGAAAGAGAACACCGCCAATGTGATACATACGTCGTGCATCAGGGCTACGATAGTACCCAGTGAGTACTGCCATTTGCGGAAGCGTATCAGTATATATACAAATATTGCCAGCAGTGAGAACAGGGTAGCTTGTATAGCACCTGCTTTCAGGTCATCAGATATTGTTGGCAATACTGTTTGAGAGCTCTGAATATACTTGGCGGCAAATGTTTCCGCGCTGGTATTTGCAGGTATAAAACCTTCTTTTGCCAAACCTTCGCGCAGTTTTTCCTGTACTTTCAGTTCTACTTCCTGGCCTGGTTGTTTTATTAAGTAAGCAGTAGTGATATTGAGGTGGTTATCCTGACCAATTGTTTTAACAACAGGATATTCACCGTCAAAATAACCTTTCAGTTTCTCACGCACTTCGCTTACAGTATGTTGCTTATCGAAAGCGATAGTATAGCTACGTCCGCCGTCAAATTCCACACCATAGTCAAAACCATTGAAGAAAGAACCAATACCGCCCAACAATACGATTACCGATATGACATAAGCTATTTTACGGGCACCAACAAAATTGAAGTGTGCTTTGCGGAAGATAGCTTTAGACAGGTTTGTAAAGTATTTGAAATGGCGTTCACGTTTAGTATAAATGTCTGTTATCAGACGCGATACCAGGATACCGCAGAACAGAGACAGCAGGATACTGATGATTTGTGTAGTAGCGAAACCAAGTACAGGGCCAAGGCCAAATGCAAACAGGATGATAGATGTAATCAGGATCGTTACGTGGCCATCTAATACAGGCGCCAATGAATTATTGTAACCTTTTTTAATCGCTTCATCATAGGTGCTGCCACCCGCCAGTTCTTCTTTTATACGTTCAAATATGATAACGTTCGTATCCACAGCCATACCAATACCCAGTACCAGACCCGCTATGCCAGGCATGGTAAGTGTAGCGTGCAGTGCAGAAAGGATACCTATAGTGAACAGTACATTCAGTATCAGGGAAATGTTGGCTACAATACCACCGGTGTTGTAGTAAACCAGCATCAATACGAATATCACCAGGAATGAAATGATCAGAGAGTTCATACCTGCAGCAATAGACTCAGCACCCAGTGTAGGGCCTACCACTTGTTCCTGAACGATGCGTGCAGGTGCTGGCAGTTTACCTGATTTCAGGATGTTGGCCAGGTCAGTTGCATCTTCTACAGTAAAGTTACCGCTGATGGAAGTGTTACCGTTAGGTATCTCACCATTTACCAACGGGGCAGAATAAACTTTATCATCCAGTACCACCGCTACATAGCGGCCTGCATTTTCACCTGTCATTTTTTTCCAGATACGCGCACCGGTTACATCCATACTCATAGCAACCTCTGGTTTACCGTTCAGCGGGTTGTAATCCATGCGGGCATCCGTTACGTGGTCACCTTCCAGTTTTGCTTCATTTTCGCCACCGGGCACTGTTTTGATAGCATACAGCATCAAAGGTGCATTAGCGTTACGCGCATCTTTTTTATCCTCTGCACCGTAAATGAATTTTACGTTGTTTGGGAATTTATTACGTACAACATCCAGGCTCAGATAGTGGTTCAGTTTAGCCGTATCTTTCTTAGCTACCAAACCAACTACAGGGCCCTGGTTGATATTTCCCTGTTGTGTGATGTTAGGATACCAAACAGCAAACAGCGGATTTTTCTTTTGTGCATCTTTTGCAGCTTTAGAAGCAGAATCAGTTCCGGTAGCGGCACCTTCTTTACCTGCCAGTAAAGAAGAAAGGCTGGCAGTATCTTCATCTGCTGCTTTTGCAGTGGTATTCGTGTCAGCAACTGCAGCGGTAGCCACACTTGCAGTATCAGCAGCTTTAGTTGTTGTATCTTCTTTTTCACCTGCCAGATAAGACGCCAGTGCATCATTTGCAGGCTGTATAGCATTAATGATCTCGTTATTGCTATACATCTCAAAGAACTGCAGTTTAGCTGTCGATTGCAGGTAAGTCCGAACACGCTCTGGGTCGCGCACACCGGCCAGCTCTACAGTGATGATACCTTTATTATCATCCAGGTTGATATTAGGAGAAGCCACACCAAACTTGTCTATACGTGTAAGTAATACATTGTACGTACGTTTGATAGCGTCTTTTGCTTCCTTATTTATTTTAGCCAATACCTGATCATTGGTCGACTGCAGCGTTATTTCCTTTTCAGATGGCTTGGTAAACAGATATGCCAGTTTTGCACCTGGATTAGCCTTAGTATATGCTTCACCAAACAGGGTAACGAAGTTTGCCTGGCTGTTAGCTTTAGCTTTATCCGCATCTGCTATGGCTTTGTTCAAAGCTGCATCTTTCGGATTGTTCGACATAGAACGAACCAGCTCATCAAGGCTTACCTCCAGTGTTACGTTCATACCACCTTGAAGATCAAGACCCAGGTTCAGCTCTTGCTCTTTAGCTTCCTGGAAAGTGTACTTTTTCAGCAGTGGGATGCTCATAACAGTTTCACCCTGAAGGCTATCTGTAATGCTTTCATAGCGTGCTTCTACCAGTTTCTCCAGTTCTTCGCCGGTAGCTGCGGGATTTTGAAGCTTTGCCTGCTTTGTTGCTTTTTCACGAGCCTTTACCTCTACATTGCGTACTACCCAAGTAAATGATAGCTGATACAAAGAGATAAGGATTAGCGCTGCGGTAAAAAATTTTACCAACCCTTTTAATTGCATAGGTTTTTTCGATTAATACTTATATACTTTTTATGAAAACAGAGTGGGCAAAGATAGGATTTAATATAAAAAATAAAAGTTTCCATAAACTATGATAAAAACAAGTTTTTTACATGTATCAAAACTTCCATATAGATGACTTCAAATCTTTTAGTATTTTATTAACGAAAATGTTATTTTTACGAGAGAAGTAAAATATAAACAACAAATTTTCAGAGCATGATACGAAAAATTACGCTATTCTTCGTGGCGTTATTGTGCACTTATTTCACCTCATTTTCCCAAAAGTGCGGTTTCGACCAGGTGCATGGTTACCATATGGCCAATGACCCTGCCTACGCCCGATCATTTAACGACATGAAAGCTCGTTGGGCTGCCTATGTGGCATCTACACCCAACATTAGTAGCTTAAAGGTGTTGATGCCTAATGGCGTAGACACCGTGTATGAAATACCAGTAGTGGTACACGTTATCGATACATCGGCTGCGTTTGCAGGGCGTTATTCTCCCAGTAATGCTATCATACAGGCATGGATAGATCAAACCAACAAAGCCTGGGCTGCAGAATCGCCATATACATTACCTGGTAGTGGTGGTACACGTATCCCTATAAAATTTGTGTTGGCAAAACGCGATACTGCTTGTAATGCCTCTAACGGTATCATCCGCAAAAACGGCTCTGTACTGGCAAGTTATAATGCTGGTGGCATTGAAACACCCGGTGGTGGCTTTACCGGTGGTGAAACAGATGCGACAATTAAAGGACTGAGCCGTTGGAATAATACGCTTTACTATAACATATATATAGTAAATAAAATAGATGGGGTTAACGGCTATGCCGGTTCCGGCAGCTTTACAGCCGGTTATGCCTATCCACCGGTTAGCCCGGTTCAATATAGTGTGGATGGTGCAGTAGTTCTGGCATCGCAGGTATTTGACTATGCTAATAACGTAACCCTGGCACATGAAGTAGGTCATGCTTTTGGCTTACAGCATACCTTTGAGGGAGATGTGAATGGCACTACCTGCCCACCAAACCTTGACTGTACGCTGGATGGCGACGGCATTTGCGATACAGACCCGCATATACGTTCTCCATTCACCTGCCCTACAGGCACCAACCCATGTACAGGTAATGCATACGGTGACGTAGTGCACAATTTTATGGATTATTCTAACTGCCAGGACAGGTTTACACCGGGGCAAAGGGCAAAAATGATGTTTAACCTGAAATCGCATTTATCGCGCTCCGGTTTCCTTACATCATTGGGTGCTACAGCACCTCCTGCTACTTCACTGGTTAGTTCCTGCACAACCAGCATTAACCCGGCAAATGCGTCAACGGCTATCAGCTTCAACAACGGACCACGTAAAATAGTGATAGCAGACCCTGCCTCAATGACTGTTAAAGATACTTTCTTCCATGTAGAATCAGGTGGTTACAGCGATGGTGGCGCCTATGTGAATAATACTTGTAAGCATAGGGTAACGCTAACAGCAGGCCGCACCTATTCTATAACTGTTACAGTTACTGCAGGAAACAACAAGGCTAAAGCTTATATAGACTATAATAATAATGGCATTTTTGAAAATACCGAGCGTATTCTAAATGCCAGCACAGGTTTTAGCAGTACCAAACAGGCAAACTTTGTGGTGCCTACCAGTGCTTCGACTGTAATGTGTACACCACTGCGTATGCGTGTAATTGCAGACGTTGCAACAAATGTTGACTCTTGCGACGAACTACAATACGGACAAGCAGAAGATTACACCGTAGTTATTCGCGGTAGCGGTGGCTCTGCTACAGGTAGTGTAACATTAAGCAAGCCCCCTATTGGCGGCAATCCTTCTTGCCCCGGTGCAGAACTAACTTATTATGCAGTACCAAGCAGCGGACTTACCATTACAGCTATCAAATGGTTTAAAAATGGCATTCTGCAACCAACTGTTACTACCGATACTTTCAGGTCTACAGCTTTCAATAATAACGATAGTGTAAAAGTGCGCATATTATACATCAGCCCTTGTGGTATTGATAGCGTTACATCTGTATCTGATACAGTACGCCGTTCCAGCTCCATTGGCCCTGCTGTAACAATGGCACTTACAGGCGGTGTATTACCGGGCTGTATTGAGGATACACTTACCTTCTCTGTAACCGGTACTATTAATCCCGGTGGAGCCCCGGTATTTTCATGGCAAAGAAATACCGGTAGTGGATATGCTGCCATTCCATCAAGCAATGCTATTATCAGCCCCGATGGAAGAACATTAAGGACATGGGGTAACCCCGCCGGTACGTTGATACGCGCACAAATGTTATCAAATTCATCATGCGCACCTACACCTAACCCGGCAGTCAGTTCAAACGATGTTACAATTACATATACTACCCAAGCGCCAACGGTAAGCATTGCGCTTACTACAGGTAATAACCCTGGCTGTGCCGGTCAATCACTAACATTTACTGCTACGCCAACTACAGGCGGTATAGCTCCGGTATATGAGTGGAGGGTGAACAATGTTACCCAAACAGGTATAACGGGCCCTACATTTACCGCTACATTAGCGAATGGAGATGTTGTAAAGGCTATTTTGACATCAAATTCTACTTGTGCATCTACACCTACAGCTACATCTAATGATATAACAATCGTGCACCAGCAGATAACAGCTGATGTAAGCATCGCACAAACAACACCTAGCCCTTCATGCGATAGCCAGGCTGCTGTCTTTACTGCTACAACTACCAATCCGGGTACAAGCCCGCTGTATCAGTGGAGGATCAACGGTACGAATGTAGGTGCTCCGCAAGGCCCTGTATTTACTAATGTAGTAGAGAACAATGATGTGGTTGATTGTATATTCATGTCAAGCGACCCATGCGTATTGAATCAATCAGATACTTCTAATGCATTGACAGTAGCGACTACCCCAAGTGCCAGGCCAACTATCAACGTTAAGATAACGCAAGGTAAAGACCCCGGCTGTCTCGATTCATTGGTTGAATTTACCGCTACGGTAACCAGTATCGGTTCTTCTCCTCAGCTCGATTGGTTTGTGAATGGCTTTAATGTAGCCAGCGGCCCTACGTACAGCTCTACTTCTTTAGTAACAAATGATGTGGTTTATTGCCGCGCACATCAAACAGATGGCCAATGCTACCTGCCTGATACAGTATATTCTATTCCGGATACAATGATGCGTTCATTGACACTTGACCCGCCAATCATCCACCTGATAGGCAATATGCTGACGGTAGACCGTAAAGGCACGTTTATTTGGTTCGGCCCTGGCGGTCAGCTTACAGATGGCAGGAATGGCCAGTTGTACCCACAAACATTAGGTGCATACTACGCAGTAACAGATAACAATGGTTGCTGGTCTGGCCCTTCAAATGTTCTGGTAATTACCCTGCTGGATGTAGACATGGTGAATATGCAGGATGTTAAAATATACCCTAACCCTAGCTCTGGTAAACTGACATTTGACTGGGCAGGCAAAACGGTGAATATGAATATCGGCATATATAATCAACTTGGCCAGCAAGTAATGAAAACAAACGCTACCGATGTTTCAACGAAGGTGATAAATATGGAAGGCCTTGCAAATGGTGTGTACTACATCGTACTCACCGATGAGCAAGGACACAGTGGTACTGTTAAGGTACAGCTTCAGAAATAACAGTTGACAATAGCAGAATAACAAAAGAGAAGGCCGCTATATAGCGGCCTTTTTTATTTCGATTACTGATTAAATTATTTGCTGTAAATAAAAGCGTAACAACCGGGCTTCTCAATGCTTGCTACCTGTTTCATTTGCCCCTCTATTTTCTTTCTTGTATCGGCCAGATCGGCTGCATAAACACTGGTAAAAATAAATGCAGACGGTGACAGCGCCCATTGGGCAAGCCCATTGTAATCTGCATCCCAGCTTAGCCTATCTGCATTTTTTATACTACGCCACTTATCTTTTTCAGGATGGATAGTAGTGTAATAGATAAATGCCGGCCCTGCCCCATTATGCAGGTACAATCTGTTGCCATTATTAATGCCATTCTCCATTACAAAATCCAGCGCATCTGTTATTTCTTCCGTTTCCAGTTTATCCCATATAAAGTGCACCATATTATGGTTATATAAATTGACGAACGCAATAATTGCCGCTACCCAATTTATATACCGTCTTTTATGCAATAACATAAGCCCGACACCAATAGCAGCAAGCAATAAGATTATTGGCATTATAAAAAGGGAAACCCTCGGTATGAGCGTAAACTTATTGATAGCCGCTGCAAACAACAGTGCAATGCCAGGCAGTATCAGCAAAGCTGCAACAGCACGTTTTTTTCTTACGAGGTACACCATTGCATATACTATAGCAGTAAAGTTAAATACTAGCGCCAAAGCAGTAGCCCCTGCAGCTTCCGATAGCAAAACCTGACACAGTGCTATATTATGGTTCCATTCCTTTATGCTATCCGGCGTTGCTACCAAAAAATAATCAGCATGAAAACTCTGCAGATAGCTCGACTCGGCCTGTGTTTGCAATATCAGTTTGTAGTAGGCACCAAATTGAGCTAACCATACAATACCACATATAGCTATTAGCCATATTTTTTTAAAAACTTTATGCTGTATGGAATGGATAAAATAATAGGCAGCTACGCCAGCAAGAACAAATACTGATGGCATACTAAGCCATATAGCCATGCTCCCTGCGCCCAACCATATTATAGTAAATTTTGATCCGGTTGTTTTCTGTATATCAGTTTTTACCGCCAGCAGAAGTAAACACAAAACGACCAATACATCGCTAATATACTGCTTCAACTCTGTGCTATAACGTATATATATATAGCCTATCGCCAGCATACCTATTGCATACCATGCAGCATTTCCGGCACCCAGCTTTTTTAGCAGTGCGTACATTACAAATAGCGATGCAATACCTGCCAACAAGGGGTACAAGCGAAATGCCTGCTCACCGAAACCCAGCCATATGGTTGAAAATTTGGTTAACCATAGAAAAATGGGGGGTGCGTATTGCTCATAGCTAAGTGGCCCTGCCAGCCCTGCAAAACCACACTCATAAATGTTACGGGCTACATTCGCTTCATCTATAAACAGGTTACGATTTTGCAGGTAAACTGAAACACGTATGATAATGCCCAACAATATAGCTACAAAAGCCAGCCATTTATATATCTTTTCGTTATGAAGAAAAGAGGGTTTCATTTGCATAAGGTGGGCAAGATAGTTATTTGATAAACGAAGCTGCGGTAAAAATAGTATATCGGAAACCCTTACTCATGACGGCAGCGTATAACCATCATTTTAATCTTCTGTACCTTGAAGAAGTACCATTTGAATTTAGCACCATTTTATAAAACCCTTCAGTAAATGGCCCTTTGTGCTCATCAAACCCATTTTCTTCTGTTACCACTAATGCGCCAATCAAACCCATACTTGATAAGGCTAAAGCTTTACCATAGTCTTTATAAACCATCCAGCTATTTTCTATTCCCATCATAGCCAGCCGATTACCAGCTCCTTTCAACCACCTTTTGCCATCATATACTGCAAAGATTTCTTTAGGTTGTATTTCTTTGCCTTTTTTACCATTTTCTTTCTTGATAAATAAAAAGGGGGTATAAACGTGATCTATGTATTTATCTACGATTATAAAATCCGTATCAACTGGTTTGGCACTTAAAAACTGATGAACTGTATAATAAATACCTACTGGAAATACTGTGTGCTTATAGGCAGGCTCCTGCTCCAGGTTTGTTAGTATTTCTTCTATCGTTTCACCTTTGCTATTAGGAATATATTTGGCAGCAGCTTTTATAAATTGTCGCGCCAGCCTATCTGCAATCAATCGTTTCACATTAACACGGCCTTCAAATAAAGAATCGAGAAAAAATATGGAGTGATATTCATCTTTAATTCCAAGATAGTATTGCGCCTTGATGCGCAAAGATGGAACTTCACATGTAGCATCAGCATACATATCTTGTAATACTATTAACAGTTCTGCTTCTTTATAATTCGACTTACTTACGATAGCATTGCCATATGCCTCTATTTCATCAGCCAATGGTTTTTCTGTTATCATATTTTTACGGGCTGTGATCTTACCGAATGTTGCTTTATCAACACGCATATCAATTACCTTAACGTGTCCATAACTACTGCTTTCTACATAATTCCTAACACTATCGAAGCGATATATATACGTTTTTTGAGCAAAAACCTTATTGATAAACAACACAGCAAAAATCCAAACAAGAACAAGCTTAATGAAATTCATATTATAGTTCATAACCCTGAACAATAGCATTATCAAATATTTAACTGCAAATAAACTAAATTTGGGCACTCAAAAACAGGAGTTATTTATATGCCGGTAACACAATTAAAAAACTACGCCGAGGGTAAATGGGTAACCGCCAAAAGAGGCGATGAACTGCATAATGCCATCACAGGCGAAACTATATATACTGCCAGCAGCGAGGGATTGGATTTTGGTGCCATGATGAACTATGCACGCAAGGTAGGCGGCCCTGCCCTGCGCAAGCTTACTTTTCATGAGCGTGGCCGCATGCTGAAGGCACTGGCGCTATACCTGATGGAAAAAAAAGAATATTTCTACACCATCAGCGCATATACAGGTGCTACGCGCGTAGATAGCTGGGTAGATATAGAAGGCGGTATCGGTAATTTGTTTGCTAATGCCAGCCTACGCCGCCAATTTCCAGACGAGCGTTTTTATGTAGATGGCGAAGCTGCCAACCTTTCTAAAAACGGTACTTTCATAGGCCACCACATCATGGTACCGCGCGAGGGCGTGGCGATACATATCAATGCCTTCAATTTCCCCGTATGGGGTATGCTGGAAAAGATAGCGGTAAACCTGCTGGCGGGTGTTCCTGCCATCGTGAAGCCGGCTACACTTACCTCTTTTCTTACAGAAGCGGTATTTGAAGAGATCATAAAATCAAACATATTGCCGGAAGGCAGCCTGCAACTGATATGCGGCAGCGCCCGTGGCATTATAGACCATGTGCAAACGCAGGATGTAGTAACCTTTACCGGTAGCGCGTCCACAGGTCAATCGTTGAAATCTCACCCACGCATCGTATCAGAAGCTGTGCCTTTCAACCTGGAGGCCGACTCGCTGAATTGTTGTGTACTGGGGCCGGATGTAAGAACAGATATGCCCGAGTTCGACATCTTCATAAAAGAAGTGGTACGCGAGGTAACAACTAAAGCAGGGCAAAAATGTACGGCCATCCGCCGCATCATGGTGCCGGCAAATATGGTAGAAGATGTGCAGATAGCCTTAGGCAAACGCCTGAAGGGTACTACTATTGGCGACCCATCTGTGGAAGGTGTGCGCATGGGGCCATTGGCAGGTATTTCTCAACGCAAGGAAGTGCGTGAAAAGGTAGAGCAACTGGCAAAATCGCAGGAGATCATTATCGGCGACCTGGAGAACTTCGAGGTTGTAGGTGCCGACAAACAAAAAGGCGCTTTCCTTGCGCCAATCATATTCTTCAATAACGATCCGTTCAAAAATACAGACGTACATAACATAGAAGCCTTCGGCCCGGTATCTACCATCATGCCTTATAATACCATTGACGAGGCTATAGAGCTGGCTAAAATGGGTAAAGGCTCGCTGGTATGTTCGGTAATAACTGCCGATGATGATGTGGCTAAAGAATTTGTATTGGGCACAGCCGTAATGCACGGCCGCGTACTGGTACTAAATGCCGACTGTGCTAAAGAAAGCACTGGTCACGGCTCACCCATGCCACTGCTGGTGCATGGTGGTCCCGGCCGTGCTGGTGGCGGCGAGGAAATGGGTGGCAAGCGCGGGGTGCTGCATTACCTGCAGCGCACGGCCATACAGGGTTCGCCTACTACCATCACACGCATCACTAACGTATATCAGCAAGGCGCGAAACAAAACGAAACAGAAGTTCACCCATTCCGTAAACATTTTGAAGACCTGCAGATTGGCGATACTGTAACTACTGCTAAGCACACCGTGAGCGAAACGGATATCACCAATTTTGCCAATGTAAGCGGCGACAACTTTTATGCGCATATGGATGCGACTTCACTGGAAGGCACGATTTTTACAGGTCGTGTAGCACATGGTTACTTTGTGTTATCAAAAGCAGCAGGCTTGTTTGTAGATGCGAAAAAAGGTCCTGTATTGCTTAACTACGGCATAGATGAGGCTCGCTTTACCAAACCCGTATACCCCGGCATGACCATCGGCGTGAAGCTGACAGTGAAGGAAAAGGTAGACCAGGAAAAGCGCACCGAAGATGATATAGCCAAGGGAATCGTAAAATGGCTGGTAGATGTGTATGATGAAACAGGTGAAACAGTAGCCATCGCTACTATTCTGACCATGGTAAAGAAAAGGAGCCAGGAATAATACCATTATCCCTGATTGTATATTTGTAATCTAAAATAATATTATGCAGCACACAGAAGGATATGTACGCAGTGAAGTGCATCATGCTATAGCAACCGTTGAATTCTTCCACCCTGCCAGCAATTCATTACCGGGTGTTATACTAAGCGATTTGGCTCATACCATAACCGAGTTAGGCAATATAAAAGATGTAAAAGTTATCATCGTACGCAGTGCCGGTGAAAAGGCTTTTTGTGCAGGTGCATCTTTCGATGAACTGGTAGCTATCAGCAACGAGGCGCAGGGCAAAGAATTCTTCAGTGGCTTTGCCAAAGTTATCAATGCCATGCGTAAATGCTCTAAGTTCATCATTGGCCGCATACATGGTAAAGCAGTAGGCGGTGGTGTAGGCCTTGCAGCTGCGGTAGATTATGCCTTTGCTACGGAAGAAGCTTCTGTAAAACTGAGCGAACTGGCAGTAGGCATAGGCCCGTTTGTAGTAGGCCCTGCAGTTGAAAGGAAAATTGGCTTGTCTTGCTTTTCTCAGCTGGCTATCGATGCTACGGAATGGCGCTCTGCAGAATGGGCTAAGAAACATGGCTTGTATGCAGAACTGTATAACTCTGTAGATGAAATGGACGATGCAATTAACAACCTGACAGAACGCCTGTCGCATAGCAGCCCGGAAGCAATGGCAGAACTGAAAAAAGTATTCTGGCATGGTACCGATAACTGGGACACCTTGCTGGTAGAGCGTGCAGCCATAAGCGGCAGACTGGTACTAAGCGATTTTACGCGCAATGCCATCAACAAGTTTAAAACCAGGACAATAAAATAGTAAGACTATAAAGAAGCTGCTTCTAACATTACAGCTTCGTACATATTTACGATACGCGCCCAATTATATTGGGTGCGTATTTTTTCGAGGTTATGCCTGATAAATGTCTGGCTCGCCTGCTTATCAGTTTGCGTTTTAATGATAGCTGCTATCTCATCTTCATTACTGAAATAGAACGCATCCGTTCCCAATACTGCTTTATTGAACACATTATTATGCGCAGCTATCAGGGCACTGCTACCCATAGCTTCGAGTAAAGACGGATTGGTACCCCCTACTGAATGGCCATGAAAATACAAGTGCGAATAATACCTCAGGTTATTAATAATAGCCAGGTCGTAAATACCGCCTAAAAAGGTTATGCCGGATTGGCTACCATATGTGTTCAGCAAGTAGGTACCAAAGGTATTTTCAGTTTTGCCTATTATCAATAGCGGCTTTTTATCTCCACTTTGCAGGTAGCCTTTAATGATCAGTTCTATATTATTTTCCGGCTCCATGCGCGCTATCAGCATATGGTAGCTATAAGCATCATAGCCATAAGATTGCAGCACCGCTTCACTAGGGCTTTCAAATATATCTGAGCCGTAGGCTATAAAGTGGGATTCTTTGTTGTATTTCTCTTTCAGATATTCCTGTATCCCTATAGAGTCGGCTATCAGTACATCGCCATGTTTGGCTGCCCATTTTTCAGCATGTCGCAGAAACCACTGCACAGGCTTGCTGTATTTGGAACGTTTCCATTCCAATCCATCCATATTCACTATATGCTTGCACGATTTTGGCCATCGCATATGCCAAAGGCTGTTGCTGGTATAGCCCAGTTGCAGCAGCACATCAAAATTGCGTTTATGAGCGTCATTCAAACAGTTCAGGTCGTAAAGAAACTGCCCTGCTGTGCCCAGTACGTTTTCCGGATCAGCACAATGAATAATATTCACTCCGTTCCATTCGCTATCCTTATACTCGTGGTGCTTAGAGTTGTATACCCACACCCTGTGCCCTTTCGCCACCAAGCCCAGTGCCAGGTATTCTGCACATTGTTCAAAACCACCATAGCGGTTGGGAATTCCCCTGGTACCTAATATGCCTATCTTCAGCGAGCGCTTCATACTTTTCGAACTGCAAAAGAACATTAAACTTTTAAAACATCCATATATGCTTTCAAAGTTTCTTCAGCCGCCCGCTGCCAGGTATATTCCCGTAATATGCGTTGCCTGAAGGCTTCATTATAAGGTGCATCATAAGCGGCCTCCACGGCTTGCCTTATAGATGCGGGATCTTCAGGTTCGCAATACCATGCATCATTTTTAAAATAATCGCGTGTATCCCCCCTGTCTGTCACCACTATATTGCAACCCATTACCGCAGCCTCCAGCGATGAAAGGCCGGTCGTTTCAAAGTAGCTGGGCAATACATGCACCTTAGCATTAGCATAAGCCGTGTAAAGCTCCTGCTCATCCAGATGTCCTTCTAAGTGAACATTGGGTGCGGCTTCCAGCTTACACTGCTCAAAATATGCCATATTGTTGGGCGATGGCTTTCCATGTATGTATAACTGGTAGGGGCTATTGTTCAGCGCGCGTATTAAGTTCAACTGGTTTTTGCGACTTTCTATGCGGCCCATGCACAGTATGGCACTTTTATATTTGTCGTTGTGCGGGTAAGCAGCTCCTGTTTGCTGTTCGCTAATGCCATTGGGTATCACACGGTGCGGTGTGCGTACCGGGTATTTTGCCACAAAACGCTTATACTCACTCTCCGAATTAGGCAATAACATGTTGGCATGCTTTGCCACATACATGGTAGATTTTGTATGCCCCCATAGCAAATACTCTTTGCTTACTATTTCTTCACCATTTTTTATGGCACGCGCTACCGTCTTTATATATTCAAACAGTGATTCCGGCAACATTTTTTTTATTGTGCCTACCATACCTGTCCTCCCCTCTTCTTTTACGCTGCCATACTCTACAAATATAGTAGATACCACATATGGCTTACGCGATTTCCGCACATGTGCTATCACATCTGCTGGGCGAATAATATTGAAAAAATGAAGCAGGTCGTAAGAACTGTAATCTATTTTTTCATTAGCAAGGAAAACATCTACCTGCACACCCATAAGTCGCAAGCCGGCAGCTGTTTCTTCCAGTTGCTTGGTATCCCCACCCGGCGAAGTGTATAAGGTAGCCCTAGATATAAACGCTACTTTCATTTACTATTTCTTAAAGCTTTTATACAAGCCCACCCGCCATGCAGCAGGCAGAAAGGAAAACATATATAGTATATATGATTCAGGATTTTTAGGATAGTGTCGGATAGCCTCTGCAAAATGTTTACGGGCAAGCTTGCCGTTAGGATTGTTCCACAAGTATTTTTTGCCTACCATAGCATAGTAGGATGCCTGTTTATATGTAGCAAAATTCTGACTTTGTATGATTTCCTTTAGTCTTTTTGCATCATCTTCGGCTACAATGCCGTTGGATAATGCTTTGCGCCTTAGCTCTACAAATTCACCGCCACGCCACTTCTCATCTATTGTTACACTTTCAGGATTAAAACGTGCTTTCAACAATGTTTCAGGCAGATTGCATATACGTCCATATTTCAGCAGTTTTTTCCAAAGTAGATGGTCTTCAAATGTTAATGCATTTTTAGGATAAAGGCCTGCGGCGATTACGGCGCTTTTCCTGAACATAACACTTGGGTGAATAAAGGGGCACTTAATATCTATACGTTCTTCGATTTCTTCATGTGTATGACCCACAGGAGAAAGATGCATCAGGTAATTGCCATCTTTATCTATTACATCAGCTTCTGAACCTACTAATACATAATCGGAGTTCTCAACCAGAAAATTGTATTCTATTTCCAGCCTTTCAGGATAACAAATATCATCAGCATCCATACGGGCTATTATATCGCCTTTAGCTATTTTAATACCTTCATTCAGTGTATCTATCAGCCCTTTATTCTGCTGGTCTATTATTTTTATACGCGGGTCTGAAAACGTTCGTATTACGTCCAATGTATTATCCTTAGAGCCATCGTTTATTATGATAAACTCAAAATCAATAAAGGTCTGGTCCAATATGCTTTGAATGGCCTCTCTGATGTATAACCCTGTATTATAAGCAGGCATCAATACAGTAAGCGGTATATTATGTGATTGGCTCATCCTGCTTGTAAATATCAATGAATATTATCAGTTCAAACAATGCCGTTAACGATATCATTTCAAACCAGTACTCAAACCCGAAAAATAAAAATACGATTGGTATGATATACCTGGAAACTTTCAGGCTACGCCTGTTCTTCCATATATAGCCTATATAAAAAACAATAAAAGCCGTTATGCCTGCCAACCCGTATTCACCTGCCAATTGATTATAAATGCTATTGGGCATATTAATAATGGAATGCTCTGATATAGGCATCGAGAACACAAACATTAAACTATACAAATGGTACTGTAAAAAATCATTGCTCACATATATATATTTGGTAGGATAGCTTCCCTGCCAGCCTAAACCAGTACTCTTGATAGCCTGCTTCGAAGAAAAATTACCCACACCTGCACCAAAGAACAAGTGTTTCATGCTACTATTAAGATAGTTCAGCGTCTGTTTACCGGTATACAATTTCACTAAGCCCGGATCTTTTGCTAATGGTGTTTTAGCATAAGGTATGCCGTACCACTTTTCTATAATGCCTTTCAGTACAGCCGGCTCCAGGTGCAGGTTGTCATTCGACTGTGAACGTGCGGTACCAAACTGCTGCAGATATTTCAGATCATCTTTATAGCTTATGAGCTGGCTATCATTCAGTGGCAGTTTATAATAGCTTTCTTTATGCAGATAATAGTTGCCTGCAGTAGCAATACCTGAAAAATCGCCTATTTCCGGCTGTTTTGCCTTTTTAGCCGCTGTAGGCTGCGTCTCCTTTTCTTTCTTCCTTTCTGTTTCCTGTGTATATACTGCCCCTACATACTTTATGTTATTAAGACTGAGTATGGGATACACAATACCGATAGTTGCCAATACTGCCAGTACTTGCATTTTAGGCTCGCGACCTTTCAGCAATACCAACATAGCAATGAGAAATAACAATAACAGAATCAGCGTAAGGTTACTGGTACATAGCAATAGTACCAACACACAAAGTATTGCCCACTTCATCTCTCTATGATACACAAAGTAGATAACACCCATTGCATTGGCGGTGGCATTAGCTACAGATATATTGCTGAACAATCCCTTCACATGGTCGCCGGTTGAGCCGCCATAGTATTCCGTAGGCTCCCAGTACCAATAGGGCACCAGTTGCCCGGAGTCTATCATCATCCTGCCCAGCTCACCAAAGCTGAATAGTGCATTGAAAAGAAAAAAAACCTTTACGGTACTTCTTAGTTTATGTATCGGAGTATTTACTACGGCTACACATAAAAAGTAAGATGCTATACCAGCCAGCAGCCAGTTCACAACACCCATTGCATAGCCAAACATATATCCATCTGCATTGAAAGAGCCATTCAGCAATGGCGTCACAATACCTATTACGGGCATCAGAAAATAGAACCGGCTAAAGCCGGGAAAGTTGGTGGTTTTATATTTTTTATAAATAAGCCATACCAGATAAAAACAGATAGCGGCAATCTTCACATACAGCTTTACATAGGTAATACCTATCAGGAACAACAAGGTTGCCCAATCCACATCCTGAAAAATGTTCCTTTTGGTATTTGTCATTCTTTATAGCAGCTTATTTTTTCAGTAATGTCAGTAGCGACTTTACATTTCCGGTATTTACCTGCTTTAAAACTAATGCTATAGCTACATATAAAAAAACAGCCAGCCCTACCTGCATCCATAATGCCGATACAATATTAACAGCCGCTATATAGCTCACCGCACCTATCAACAGGAAAGAAAACAAGGGCAGCGAAGAGAATTTCATTACATATTTATCTGATAACCGGTAATAGCCCACCAGTTGCATAATAGAGGTGGCAAGAAATGCTATGGCGGCACCCATGCCACCATAAAACGGTATCAGCACCGCATTCAACCCTATATTGATAAATGCAGTACTGGCTATTATAGTGCTTATCTGCTTGTACTTACGTGCAGAGAAACCGAGCGTCCATAGCAGGTTGATATAAAATTGTATGGGGATACAAAGGGATAATATCATGAATTCCATAGCATTTACAGAGCCATATTTGCCGTTGAATACATCATCCAGTACAGGCGACCATAATATATTCAATACCAATGGTATCATGGTAGCAAAAAACATTTCCAGCACAAACAGGTCTTTCACCTGCTTTTGCGTACCCTCCGACAGGGTAGTGTTTACCATCAGTATTTTCGCAAATCTTGCCAGCAATATCGGACTCAATACCGTTAGTGGTAGCTTGGCTATTTCATAAGCACGGTATGCAAGGCCATATTCGGCAGAAGCTGCCGGTGTGCTGATAATCCCCAATAATATCCAATCAATACGCGCCAGGCTGGCATCAAACAAAACAGCTATATATTGCGGCGCAGCCTCTTTCAGCAATTTAAGGTAAGCTGTCCTTCTAAAGGTCAAATCCAGTTTTTTCTTAACCAAAGAATATATCAGCAAAGCTAACAACTCGAATAAGCCACATATTACCAAAATTGCCATCACACCATTTACCGATAAGGCATTTGTCTTTATCAGCCAGTAGGCTGCCAGTAGCTTGGCACTGTTGCTTATTATAGCTATCAGTGCATAGGGTTTAAAGTGTTGCTTGGCGTTCAGCAATTGCTTTATAGGGCCGGCCGTAAATAATAACCCTTGGGATAAGAATAACCATGGCAACAGCTGTATTTTAGGCGCATCCTGAAACGAAGGCACCATGCTGATGCCAAAAAGTATCAAAAACGTGACCAATGAACCTACACCGGCATGCAGCAGGTAAGCTGTAGCGGCCCAGTCTGATGTTTCGGACGCTGCAATCCTGCGTACTACTACTTGGTCCATACCAAAGCTTAGCAGCATGGTAAGCACCATGGCTACAGCATTGGCCCAGTTTATCACTCCAAAATAGTCTTTAGATAAATAAAACGAAATGATAATAAAGAACACCCCGCCAAATACCTGCACGGCAATGGCTTGCAAACCTGAAGACAAAATTTTGCCGAAGAGGGTATTTTTCACTTAAAGGAGCTGATTCTGTAACAAAATGACGGTAAAATTACTATTTAATCAGCTACTTTTGCAAACATGCTAAAAGGCAAATGGCTACAAATAGCAATGCATGCGCTGCTTTGCATGCTAGCGTTTTTCGTATCATACCCTTATATATTTGCCGCAGCTACCATCGGGCTACTGATGGTTATATGGTTACTTCAGGCCAACTTTGCCGACATATTTAAAAAACTAAAAGAACGCAAGTGGCTATGGCCATGGATAGCATATTTCCTGTTGCATGCTATCAGCTATACTTACAGCGCTAATAAATCACAATCGGCTTTCGACCTTCAATCAAAATTCAGCTTACTTATCTTGCCTATTATTATAGGTGCCGGGCTATCATTTGATAAAAAAAAGCTAGAAACCATTTTTTTATCCGCCATATTAGGTTCTGCTACTATTGCACTGTTTTGCATTATACAGGCTTGCATCAGGGTGAATACAGAGGGCTATTTTTATTATAAATTTTTCTTTTATCACGACCTGGTTTACAGGTTGGACGCCAATGCTGTGTATGTAGCCTGGCATACTATGCTTTCCCTTACCGCTTTACTTTTGTGGCCATGGGAGTTTTATTTCGATAAAGGAGCTAAAAAATGGCGGGTATTCTTCATTGTGCTGCTCACAGCCTTTTTCCTGATGCTTTCGGCGCGCATGCTCACCGTGGTCTTCTTTATAGTGCTGATACCTATATATATTGTAAAAATATTCAGACATGCCAGACTTACCCGTATGCAAATAGGTGCTACATTGGCTGTCTTTGTGACAATAGCCGGCTTGCTTGTCTTCACAAACAATCCTATTAAAAAACGTTATGCTGATATTTTTCAAAAGGATATTAGTAAAGCCTGGCTAAAGGATTACCACAATGTGCCGCAGAAAGATTTTAATAACCTGACGCTCAGGCTAATGGTTTGGCGCATGGGCTTTGAAAACATCAACGAGCATCATTTATGGCTCACAGGTTCCGGCAATGGCGATGCGCAAGATTTGCAAAACCAGAAAATGGCCACCTATGGGATAGATGTAAATAACCCAGACCCAAATAAACGGTCGGAATACTTCAATTTAAATATGCATAATATGTGGTTTCAGTCGCTACTGATGATAGGGCTGCCGGGTATGCTGCTTTTTATGCTTATTACGCTTCCCCCGCTCCTGTACGTCCGTAAAATACCATTCAAGTATTTTTTTATAGTGTTTCATATCACCGCACTTTTCTTCATGTTTCAGGAAGCGGCATTGCAAACACAGGCCGGCGTAATATATTATACATTTTTTTCAGCTATATTTTGGAACATATATTATAGCCGAAAACAACTGGTGTAGAAAAATAATATTACCCAAATATTAAACTATTGCAAAAAAAATTAAGAAATTTGCACCCGAAAGAAAGTTTGACACGATTTTTGCTGTAATACTACAGTTGAAAAAAGATCGTTTTAAGAAGTAATGGAACAACCCTTTGTCATAAAAATACCTAATGCTGCCACCCCCAGACAGACTGCGCCGCAATCTGACATGGCAGAAATTCGTGAAATGTTTCGCGAAATAAACCATAGGTATATGGTTTATCAGCCATCTGCCTATTATGCTGCGGTAAAAAGGGTGATGGACCTTGCGGTATCTTTTACATTTATAGCACTTGTGATGTCGTGGTTATACCCTATAGTGGCTATATTAATAAAACTCACATCTAAAGGGCCCGTTTTCTTCATTCAAAAACGTACAGGTTATAAAGGCGTTGAGTTTGATTGCTTTAAGTTTCGCACCATGCATGTAAATGCCGATGCTGATACCAAGCAAGCTACCAATAATGATAAACGTATTACTACAATAGGTAAATTTCTCCGGTTGACACACCTGGACGAAACACCACAGTTTTTCAACGTGCTGCTGGGCGATATGAGCATTGTAGGCCCGCGCCCGCATATGCTGTACCATACACGCTACTATTCACAGTTCATACCATACTACAATTTGCGCCATGAGGCTACACCCGGTATGACGGGTATGGCCCAAATAAAAGGCTATATAGGTGAGATAACTGTGGAGCGTGAACTGCGCAAACGCATCCAGTGGGATGTATACTATCTGAAGAACCGCAGTATCCTGATGGATATAAAGATCATATTAGCAACCTTTGGCCAGGTGATCGAAAAAAGCCTTGGCAGCATCCTGAAGAAGAAATAATTGCCATTATTTCTATCTTAAATAGCATTTTCAGCTTTTGTGTTCCCTTTTTTTTAAGTAACTTTTCATTGAAAAAAAAGGGAACATGTCTTTAATCATTACCGCTACTGACTTTTCTGACGTGGCCAACCATGCACTCCACTACGCATGTCGCATGGCACAGGAGTATAATGCTTCCATAGCAGTAGTACATTCTTATACTATACCGGTAACATTTACGGAAAACCCCATGCCGGTAATGCCTATAGAGGAAAGCAGGGAAATTGCTGAAAATCATATGGCGGAGCTGGTAAGAACCCTCTCAGCTATTTATCCCGGCATATCGATACAAAGCCATATCTCATTTGGCGATATTACCGAAGCATTAGCCGACTATGCCAAACAACATCAGCCGTGGCTGATAGTAGTAGGCAATAGCCTTAGCGATGATGATGGGTTCTGGTTTGGTGGCAGTTTACTCAATATCTTGCGTAATTCAGAACACCCTGTAATGGCCGTGCCGCCGGGTATAGATTTTATCCCTCCGAAGAAAATATGTTTTGCCTGTGATTATAAAAATATACGCGAGCAGCTTCCTGCTGCAGACTTGCTAAAACTGGTAAACAACACAAAAGCAGCGTTGTATGTATTGAACGTGGATCATGATAATAGAGAGTTTGCTACCAATACACCGGAAGAAGCCACTGCGCTGAATGACCTGGTAGGAGAAGCCGACCCTCAGTATCATTTTATAGATAATGCGGATAAAACAGTGGGTATCCAACATTTTGTTGAAGAAAACAACATAGACCTGCTGGTAATGATACCTCACCGGCACAGCTTCTTTGAGGGATTATTTCACAA
This sequence comes from uncultured Bacteroides sp., assembly GCA_902168085.1. Taxonomy (GTDB): domain Bacteria; phylum Bacteroidota; class Bacteroidia; order Chitinophagales; family Chitinophagaceae; genus Polluticoccus. The sequence goes on along the minus strand of CABHOP010000089.1, from coordinate 51,934 downwards.
AAGCAGCACTAAGGCTTTAGCCAAAGTGGCACACATCCCCGTCATTGCTTTACACGAAAAATAGTGGATATTAAAAAAGGCGCATCAACGATGCGCCTTTTGTTTCTCCATTTTTTCTTTCCGTTTCTTTATTAGCTGCCTTACTCCTTTTATACCCAGTTCCACGGCTTTCCATTTCAGGTACGAGAAACCTACTTCTTTTAGCAGAGAACCTAAAATCTTTCCGCCACTTTTAGCAATCGTTTTCCCAGCTGTTTGCTTCAACAACGGCATACCTACTGCCATAGCCAGGCTACCTAAAGGTGAACTACTGAATAAATCCGTGGCTGCCGACAATATATCGCCGGTTTCGCCACTATTTTCTTTCCCTTCCTTCTTACTGCCGGGGAAAAAACCTTCTTTCTCACTTTCCTTTATTGCACGTTTCAGCATACGCTTTTCACGTCTCAACTCCTCAAGGCTATTCAGTTGTTTCGAATAAAGTTTCATGCTATAGCGCAAAAGTTTTAAAAAGCCGGTAACTATTGGTTATCCTCGTCCGTATCATCTTCATCCGTATCTGTCATTTCTTTAATGAACAGTCCGGTAAACTTTCTTATAAACATCTTTCGGCAAGCAAACAGCACCCCTAGTGCCAGCAGGTAAATACCGGCAATGATAAGATAACCGCCTCCGCGCGAACCTACCAGTTCTGCCATATACTCAGCTATACCCATACCTAAAAAAAGCAGTATAGGTAATACCAGCAAAAAGCATACAATGGTAAATGTAAAAAAGCTTAGTACCTGGGATACACGTTCTATGATATCAAGCTTCACGATACTTACGCGCTTGTCTATATAGTCCGTTATTTTATCCTTCCATTTGCCGATGAATTCGAACATGGCGGTAAATTAGCTATTATAAATTTGATGTTCCAGGTCTTCTGTTTTCTTACCCAGTTTATCTTTCAGGTTGCTGATTCGGTCTTTTATTTTACCAAGGTCTTCCTGGCGTTTTTCTTTATCTGTTGCCAATAAATAGCCTACAGCTGCACCTATTGCAGCACCTATCAGCAGTGTAGCTACAGTTTTTCCTGTCTTAGCCATAACAATTCGTTTAATAAGTTTGATGTATGAATTTCATTGTAAATTTAATAAATATCGTGCCAGCCTTATCGTTGGTGGCAGGAATTTTTTATTTTATTTAATAATTGACATATAGTGGCAATCTTATACCCAGACAAATGCGCAACAATACTATTAAACAATACCTGCTAATAGGGCTTATCCTGTTCCTTGCCCTCACAGTCGGCATGCACTTATTTACATTTTTCCCGGGGCTGCTGGGTGCCGTTACGTTTTATGTGTTGCTGCGCCAGCCCTACTTTAAGCTTACGGTAATACACCAGTGGAAAAAAGCACCTACTGCCTTATTATTTATTTTCAGTGCCATCATCGTATTTGTGCTGCCCATAGTGGGCATTCTTCAGATACTGATACCAAAATTCAATGCATTAATAGAAAATAAGGACAGGCTAACCAATACCATCAATAACCTGGCGACAAGGTTATTGGCAATATCACCTCAATTCCGCATCAACCAGCAACAGCTTATGAACATAGCGGAAAAAATAACCGGCGAAGTACCCGGTATACTGGGCGCCACAGCCAATATGCTTACCAATGCCCTGTTAGCTTTCTTTATACTCTATTTTATGCTGGTAGATGGCCGTAAAATGGAGCAGTCCATTCAGAAATATATACCGCTACAGCCTGAAAACATTGACAATATATGGGAAGCTACCCGAACGATGGTAGTATCAAATGCAGTTGGCATACCCATACTGGCGGCCAGCCAGGCTGCTGTAGCCATATTAGGCTACTTAATATTCGGTATAGATGAGTATATACTTTGGGGTATCCTTACCGGTGTAGCTTCTTTGGTGCCGCTCATAGGCTGTATGATAATATGGGGACCCCTGGTTGTTTACCTTTTCTCTACCGGGCATACAGGCGCAGCCATCGGTTTGTCTATTTATTCATTTGTTATTACAGGCGGTATAGATAACGTGCTGCGTTTTACAATACTCAAGCGGCTAGGCGATGTGCACCCTATCGTTACGGCATTGGGCATTATAGTAGGTATCCCTATATTCGGGTTCATGGGCTTTATCTTTGGCCCGCTCCTTATATCCTACTTATTATTACTGATAAAAGTATACCGTGCAGAGTTTGCGCCCAACTTCGGCAACACAGGCCCACAGTAGCTATTTATAATACCTGTTTTCTTCAATGTATTTCCATACAGCATCGGGCACTATATAACGTATGCTCTTGTTGTCTTTTATTTGCTTCCGTATGTAGGTAGATGATATTTCAAGCAGCGGTGCTTGCACCCTGGTTAGCCTGGCACCATGTGTTTCCGCAATATCAAAGCCAGGTCTGTTATAAACTATGACGCTGTGGTTGGCCAGCAACTGCTCATAATTCTTCCAGCGATGTATGTTCTGAAAACTATCTGAACCCATGATAACCGAGAATTGTTCCAGCGGAAATTTCTCTTTCAGGTAGGTGAGCGTATCTATAGTATAAGACGGCTTAGGCAAGTGAAACTCTACATTGCTGGCCCTGAATTTACTGTTGTCTTTTATGGCCAATTCTACCAGGTGCAGCCTGTCATATTCATTCAGCAGTGAGTGTGCTTCTTTCAACGGGTTGTGGGGCGAAACAACAAACCATATCTTATCTATATCCGCATTTTCTACAATGTGGCTGGCTACTATTAAATGTCCGATATGAATGGGATTAAAACTGCCGAAGTACAACCCGATATGCATGGTGGCAAAGGTAATGAAACCGCTCCCTGCGAAGTGGCTCAACTTTTATATAAATATTAATTTACTTTGAGATGATCTAAGCAGCCGTATCTACAGTTACCCATATTTTTTCCGCATCCTGTTTGCGGATGCTCAGGTAATAGCCTGCTATCTGTATGGCCAGTGGATCGCCCAACGGGGCTATCATTTCTATCCACACCGGTTCGCCCGGTATGCAGCCCATTTCCATTAGCGTAAGCTGAAAATCGCTGTGTTCATGCTCCTTAATAACAGCACGCTTGCCGGTTGGCAGCTCCGATAACCTGATCTTCTTTTCTGCGGCTGTGCTCATTTATGCAAAAATACTGCTTAGTAATAGGTACACCTAAAAAATGTTGCGACCTTTGCACAAATTTTATACGGCATGCCCGCACGCTTTTACGAGCAGGAAGTAAAATCGAAACTGAAAGATAAACGCGCATTATCTGCTTACCTCGATAGCCTTGCAAACAAGTATATCAAGGGCCTGAAAAAAGTACAGCTAACATATATTTTCTGTAGCGATAACTACCTACTTGGTATTAATAAGGAGTTTTTGAACCACGATACACTTACCGATATCGTGACTTTTGATATGACCGGGGAACCCAATACGTTGACCGGTGAAATATACATTAGTATAGAACGCGTGGCCGAAAATGCTGAAAAATTCGGTGTGGATTATATCAACGAACTGCACCGTGTCATTTTCCACGGAGCTTTACATCTTTGCGGATTTAAGGATAAAAAGAAAGCAGACAAAGAGCTGATGCGAAAAAAGGAAGATGAAAGCCTGGCTGCTTATTTTAAAAACAAGTAATGAATATAGAAATATTGTACGAAGACGATGATATACTGGTAGCCAACAAGCCCGCAGGGCTATTGGTAATACCCGACCGCTTCAATTCAGACCTTCCTTCTCTAAATAAAGTGCTGGAAAAGCAACTGGGACAACAAATATGGGTAGTGCATCGCCTGGACCGCGATACCAGCGGCGTGATATGCTTTGCCAAGAATGAGCAGGCTCATAAATACTTGTCGGGGCTGTTTGAAGCGCACGAAGTAGGTAAGTTTTATGCCGGACTGGTAGTAGGGCGGGTAGTACCCGAAGAAGGCACCATCGAGGCAGCTATAGCCGAACATCCTGTCATTAAAGGTAAAATGACGGTAGCAAAAAAAGGGAAACCATCTGTTACCGATTATAAAGTAGTGGCACAATGGCCGCTGTATTCACTGGTGCAGTTTCGTATATATACCGGCCGCACCCACCAGATACGCGTGCACATGCAATCGATAGGCCACCCGCTGGTGTGCGATGAGCTGTATGGCGATGGTAAGCCATTCCTGTTATCTGCCATCAAACGCAAGTATAAATTATCAGAGAAAGAAGAAACAGAAAGGCCACTGCTTAACAGAATGGCGCTGCACGCCTACAGACTGGTGCTGCACAAACAGGATGGCACACTGGTGGATGTAGAAGCTACCATTCCCAAAGACATCAGCGCGTGCATCAAGCAACTGGATAAATGGAGCCCGCTGCCAGGCGGCCATCAATAAGGTGGCGATTATTGCATCTGGATGTTGTATTTTTGAAACCCTTTTAAAAACAAACTGCCTTTTAAGGTTACGCTTATATGAAATCTAACATAAATATTGAAGTTCAGCTGGACGAAGACAAAATGCCGGAAACCATAGAATGGAATGCGCCGGGTGGTGGCGTGGACGACATGCAGAAGTCTAAAGCTTTATTGTTAAGCCTGTGGGATGGTGATGAAAAGTCGGCATTGCGTATAGACCTGTGGACAAAGAAAATGATGGTAGACGAAATGAACGACTTTTTCTACCAAACACTATATGGCCTTTCAGACACATACCTGCGCGCTACGCGCAATGAAGAACTGGCTAAGGAACTAAAGCAGTTTGCCAAAGACTTCCTGAAGAAAGCAAGTGATGCTTTAGAGAAAGAAGAGCAAGGATAATTTTATTATTGAACACACTTAAATTACTACATATGTCACTGGAACAAAAAGTAATGGAAGAAATGAAAGGAGCCATGCGCGCTAAAGATGAAGCTGCGCTGCGCACCTTGCGTGCCATAAAAGCTGCTATACTGCTTGAAAAAACATCGGGCAGTGGCGTAGAAATGACAGAAGCAGATGAAACTAAAATGCTTCAGAAAATGGCAAAACAGCGCCGCGATTCGCTGGAGATATTTGTGCAGCAAAACCGGGAGGACCTGGCACAGAAAGAACGTGAAGAATTGGCTATCATCGACCGCTTCCTGCCACAGCAAATGACGGCAGAAGAACTGCAGGCCGCACTGAAAGACATTATAGCACAGGTAGGTGCCAGTTCCCCTGCCGATATGGGTAAAGTAATGGGCGTGGCAAGCAAACAACTGGCAGGCAAGGCCGATGGCAGGGCCATATCAGAAACCGTAAAGCAACTGTTGGCACCATAGTGCTTGCCCTATGGCATTAGATATCATTGGCATTTCGCTGATACTTATATTTTTTATACGCGGCTACATGAAAGGTATCATTGTAGCCGTTTTTGCTATGTTGGCCATAGTACTGGGCATCATATGCTCCCTTAAGCTTTCCTCTCTACTAGCCACCTACCTGCTGGAAAAACATATCATCACATCGGGCTGGGCACAACTGGCCAGCTATGTGGTGATATTTATAGGCATCGTATTCCTGGTGCGCCTGCTGGCAAAGGCTGTTGAGAGCAGTTTTGAAGCCGTTATGCTGGGCTGGGTAAACAAAGGCATCGGCGGGCTGCTATATGCTGCTATGGCCACGATGGTGTGGAGCAGTTTTCTGTGGATAGCCAACCGCATGCAACTGATAGAACCCGATACTATTGCAGCCTCTAAAACCTATCCTTATCTTTCGCAGGTAGCACCGTGGGTGTTTGAACATATAGGCAAGCTATGGCCTATGGCGAAAGATATCTTTCATGATCTGGGTACATTTTTCGATAAGGTAAACGGGCAAATTCCTGACCATGTGGATACTGCTGGATAATTACGATTCCTTTACGTACATACTGCACCATTACCTGCTGCAAACGGGTACTGCATGCACGGTATACCGTAATGATGAACTGACCCTGAAACAACTGATAGACTTGCAACCTTCAAGGCTTATCATTTCTCCCGGACCCGAAACACCGCTACAAGCAGGCATTACCATGGATGCCATACAACACTTTCACGATAAGATACCCATACTGGGCATATGCCTGGGTCACCAGGCGTTGGGCATGTTCTTTGGCGCAAAGCTGTTGCATGTACCCTACCCTATGCACGGCAAAACAAGTGAAGTGAACCACAACGGCCATACATTATTCAATGCCTGCCCTAATCCCATAACGGTAATGCGCTACCATTCGCTGGCAGTAGATGGCTTTGAGAACACCGGTCTGCAGGCACTGGCATATGCAGAAGATGGCAGCATCATGGCGTTGACGCATGATACATATCCGTGCATCGGCATACAGTTCCACCCCGAATCTGTTGGAACAACCGACGGGGTACAATTGCTTAAGAACTGGGCTGCGATGTATTGATACGTCTGCCCCTCCCCCATTCCATACCCAATACATTCCCCAGCATCAATAGCATACCATAAAAAGTATCCTCGAAAGGAATGGTATATAAACGAATACCAAGGTTTTCAGTATCATCATACAGCACTACGGGCAGGGCGGTGAGAAAACCATTTACAATAAAGAAAGGTATGATACTGATAACATAGCAGGTAAAGAATGCCGCCGCATTAAAAGAAGGGAACCTGTTACGAAAAGCATGCAGCAACAACATGGCAAAACCGCAAAAAGAAAAAGCAGTAAAAGTGTAGGCTTTATAGCTGAACATTAAGCCCGTCAACACCAGTAGCACACCCAATGGCAACATTAATTTCCAACCCCAATCCCTCCACTGCCTGAAGGGAAAGTAAGCCAGCAAGCATTCATAGATAAACGTGCAGCTATACGGTACAGCCAGGAAGAACAACCACTCTTCTATAGGCAATCCAAAAAACTTTACCCCAAGTATATATGCATCATTAAATGACCACACACCCTGATATGCAAAAAGCGCATCCCATGCTATGAAGAATAAACCTGTAACTACAAGGCCTATCCACAGGTAGCGCCATTGCCTGTGAAATGCCACCTTCTTATCAAAGCTTAATAATAACGGGAAAATGATCGTAAGAAAATCGATGAGCAAATAGGTATAATGGCTATTCATTTTCAGGCTGTTTTTGCCTTTTTATTTAATGCCGCCGCCGCTTCATCCTTACGCACCTTATCCCAATACTTAGCGGACACAATAAGCAGCCCAAAGGACTCGCCACCTTCTTTTGCTCTATGTTTGTGATGCATTTTGTGAGCCCAACGTATTACTTTGATGTAGTGATTATTGCTGCGAGTAAACCATTTGAAGCGTTGATGTATAATAACATCGTGCACCAGGAAATAACACCAGCCATACATAAAGATGCCTGCACCTATAGACACCATCCATCCCCATGCATTCATCAGGCCGAACATAATACACAACCAGCAGGGTATGGCAAAGATGAGGAAAAATGCATCGTTCTTTTGAAACGGATGATAGCCGCCATCGTGATGGTCTTCGTGCAGATACCACAGCACGCCATGCATCACATACTTATGCGTCACCCAGGCTACAAACTCCATAAAAAGGAATGTAGCCAGCGCTATCAGTATGTAGAAAATCCATATCATAACAGTATCCTCAATGCAATGAAAAATAATGCCTGCACTACCAACAAATTTAAACTGAATTGGTTCGGTTTTAGTTCCATTTTTTGCCAGAGCACGGCCGGCAGCAGGCTTACCAACCACCAGCTTATGTAGTTATACACCGGCACTTCATCGCCTGCCCATTGCCAGTATTCCAGCCTGATAGCTACAGGTTCCAGCAACCAATCGTAGGCAGTTGCTATCGTAGCGGCGCATACGGGCATCCACCATGTGCGTTTTGTTATTCGGGTGGCTATCGCTATTGCCCCTGCTACCACTACTATCCAGTTTACCCCGATTATTAAAGGTATTTCCAGCCATTTAGCGCCTAATACATCACCATAACTATAACTCCCGAAAAGCCACCCGGTATGCACACCCACCCATTCGGCCCAAAAGCCGCATAAATAGGCAACTATGGCCCATTTGATGAATACCCACCTATTGGAATCATAAGAAAACACTAACAACCCAAACATGAGCAAAAGATGAAATGGCGTAGTAAAACTGATCAGTTCACTTTTGAAAACGGCGATGCCCAGCAGTCCTATCAGGTGAAACAATATGGCAATACCTGTCAAAATGTGCTGGCGAGATCGCATTACTGGTCTTTGTTGCAGTATTTCATGAGCGCTTCCTGTGCAGGCTGGTAGCCAAGATTGCGGGCACGGTTCAGGTCGTGGCAAGGCATTTGCCGGGCTTCGTGCTTCGCCATACCGCGCCAATACCACGCTTCCGCATTTTGCGGATTGCGTTCTATCACCAGGCTGCAATCGTGTATGGCACCGCGATAGTCACCCAGCCGTATTTTCAAAATGCCGCGGCGCAAATAAAACAATGGCTCATTGTTGCCATATTCTACTGCTTTGTTATAGCTGCTTATCGCCGTTTCCGGGTTCCCTGTTTGTTCCATACAATTCCCTTTTATAAAATGGGCGCGGGCATTGTATGGTTCCTGTTGCAGTACTATTTCAATATCATTCAGCGCACGCAATGGCTGACCTGCCTGCTGGTATAATAATGCTCTTGAAAATAACGCCTTTGTGTATTGATTAATGTTTACACTCCTATTCAATGCTGCTTCCGCTTCGCTCAGCTCACCTTTGCGCAGGTGCAGCACACCTTTGTTATACCATGCCTTATAATTATTGCCATCCAGCTTTATGGCCTCATCTATATACTTCAGCGCTTCATTATACCTGCCCTGCATCATATACACACCTCCCAAACTGTTTTGCGCTACTGCCGATTGCGGATGCGTTTCTACGATAGCCTCCCAAAATTGCAGTTCCGACTGCCATATTTCATTACGATTGAAAGTAGCGAACAGAAAGAGAACAGATATTATAGCCGCCGATGCTATGGCAATAGCCTGTTTACCCCTTTTCGCCAATACATCAAACAACAGGTAAGTAAGTGGAACCCATACACCAATGCTGGCTATATACAGATACCTGTCGGCCATCAGCACCTCGCCAAACTGCACGAATTGCAGCACTATGGCAATATTTACGGTGTAGAACCATATACCACCGCTCAGCACATACCATTTTCGTTTATAAGCTATCACACCGGTTGTTACAATACCCAATGCGAGCAGCAGGAATAGGTAATGAATAACTCCCGGCGACGCGGGGTAAGGATACAGCACCGATAGCTTTACCGGTACTAATAAATGAATGATATACTGTACATATGCATAGCCCGCATATACAATGGCATTCCATGCGGTGGTATCGTGGTGCGCCAGGAAGGCACCCGATTTTTGGGCGCTTATGGCCACAAGCCCCAGCACCACAGCGGCTGCCAATAGGGGTAGCTTTTCCAGCCATACTTTAGCTTTGCCCAATGGCCTGTGCAGCCATATATCTACTGCTATTAATGTTAATGGCAATGTTACCGCCGCCGCTTTCGATAGCATAGCGGCGATACCGGCTATTATCACCAGTAGCAAATAGCCTATGCGCTCTTCTGCTACGTAACGGGTGTATAGCCACAGGCTGCTCAAAAAGAAAAAGCCATATAGCACATTCTTCCTTTCTGCCACCCACGATACACTTTCTGTCTGCACCGGATGTATGGCAAATAGAATGGCTACAAAAAAAGCGACCCATATATTCGCTTGTACACTTTTTGCAAAAGCGTACAGCAATAAAGCATTAGCTATGTGTAACAGGATGTTTGTAATATGGTAACCTCCTGGTGCAGCACCCCAAAACATATGGTCTATCGCATAGCTCAGCATAGTGAGCGGATGATAGTTGCCTATATAAAACGAAGAGAACCAACGCGATAGGTTGTCGATCGAAAAATTCTGTATATCCTTGTTATTCGCTACGTAGTCTGCATCATCCCAACTGATAAACCCGGCATCAAATATTTTGAAATATGCCAACAGTACTGCTACTGCAATCATAGCAGCATGCATCCATGAGATATATTTCTTTTGATAGGTTTCCGCCATTGGCCTTAAAGCTAATCTAAAATTAATCTATTCCCATTTCCAGTTTGCCACCCCATGTTGGTAGCTAATCCTTTCACCACCTGCTAACAATACCTGCAGGTCACCCGCCATTGTTACACTATCAATTACTCCTTCCCATTCTTTATTATCATTGTAAAATCGCTGCACCTGCCCTATCCTATATAAATAGTCGTTATATTTTTGTAGTACCACTTCATCTGTCTGCCGGGTTGAAAAATTTTTAAATATTTCAACACGTACTTGTTTGCACATATCCATCACACCAAACTGCTTTCCACATTCTATTTTTAAAGATGTGCTATAAGGCAAATCTATGGGCATATTTTCTTGCTGTACATTCAGCCCAAAGCCAATGATACTGTACACCCAGTTACTGCCACGGAGTATGTTCTCAATAAGTACCCCTCCTGCCTTTTTGTCATTAATTATAATATCATTGGGCCATTTGATGCGTACATCCCATCCTTCATAAAGGTGTAGGATAGTATCGGCAATGGCCACCGCCACTCTCATATTAAACAGTGATTGACGGTCCAGGCTGTATTCCGGTACTACCAGCACGCTCATCAGCAGGCTTTGGCCGACATCATCCTGCCATTTGCGCCCACGCTGCCCTTTGCCGTGTGTTTGCTCCCTGGCAACGATTGTCAGTCCCGGCTGTGCCGTATCGGCATCTACCAGCCGCATGGCATAGTTATTGGTGCTGTCTATACTGTCAAGTTCTATGATCGGGGCATCCAGTAAGTATTGTAAGCTTAGTGCCAAAAAGATTATTTAATTTTGAATGATTATACTGATATTGCCAAACAAAAATAGACTTTTACCGATTTGGAGAAAATAATCACTGCATTACAGGGCCGCAAAAAATCCCCTGCCCGCCTTACAAAAAACAATAAGATCTTTAAAGCTATCATTAAAGCTATAAAGGGAAAGAAAGGTGAAAATATTGTGTCGCTCGATCTGAAAAAGATCGACGAAGCGGTAGCAGATTATTTTGTTGTGTGCGAAGCGCAATCGAATACTCAAATAAATGCGATAGCCGATTTTGTAGAGGAAACGGTAAAAAAAGAATGCGACGAAAAACCGTATCATATAGAACGCAGCGACCAGTGGACACTGGTGGACTATGTGAATATAGTAGTCCACATCTTCCAGAAAGACTACAGGAAGTTTTACGACCTGGAAAGCCTATGGGAAGATGCTGGCAGAGAAGAACACAATGATTAGTAATTTGTACTCGGATAATAATAAGTTTTAAAGGAACGATGGAAGAAAATAAAAATAAACGTCCTATAGGTACCGGAGATGGTAAAGGCGGGCCAAAAAAAGGGCCCCGCTTCAATATATATTGGGTATATGCATTGCTGGTAATTGTATTGCTGGGCTTGCAGCTTTTTAGCGGCAACATGTACACGGGTACCAAAGAAATAGGCTTTCAGGATTTTAAAAGAGAATACCTTGACAAAGGCATTGTTGAAGAAGTGGTTATTGTAAACAAAAGCGAAGCTGAAGTTTATACAAAATCCAATGCAACCCCTACAGATAAATCTCCGTTTGCCAGCAAGGGTAAGGAACCTGCCGTGCGCTTTACCATTGGTAGCGTAGAGCAGTTTGAGAACAACCTGAAAGATGCACAGGCAAACATACCGGAAGACCAACGTGTACGTGTAAAATACCAGGACCGTGTAAGCATGTTGCGCGAAGTTTCCAACTTCCTGCTGCCTGCATTGCTGCTAATAGCTATGTGGTTCCTGATAATGCGTAAAATGGGTGGTGGCGCCGGTGGCGCCGGTGGTGCCGGTGGTATCTTCAACATTGGTAAATCAAAAGCACAACTGTTTGAAAAAGGTACACGTGTTACCATAACGTTTAACGATGTAGCTGGTCTTGACGAAGCAAAAGTGGAGGTAATGGAGATCGTTGATTTCCTGAAAAATCCTAAAAAGTACACTGCACTGGGTGGTAAGATACCTAAAGGCGCATTGCTGGTAGGCCCTCCGGGTACCGGTAAAACCCTGCTGGCTAAAGCTGTAGCAGGTGAAGCACAGGTACCTTTCTTCTCTATGTCTGGTTCTGATTTTGTGGAGTTGTTTGTGGGTGTGGGTGCCAGCCGTGTTCGCGACCTGTTTAAGCAAGCGCGTGAAAAAGCACCTTGTATCGTGTTTATAGATGAGATAGACGCCATAGGTCGTGCACGTGGTAAGAACGTAGTAATGAGCAATGACGAGCGCGAAAATACATTGAACCAGCTACTGGTAGAAATGGATGGCTTTAGCGGTGATACCGGTATCATAGTACTGGCTGCTACCAACCGTCCAGATGTACTGGATACAGCCCTGCTGCGCCCCGGCCGTTTCGACCGCCAGATATCTATAGACATACCGGATGTAAAAGGCCGCGAGAAAATATTTGAAGTGCACTTGAAACCTATCAAAAGGTCGAAAGACCTGGATATACACAAGTTGGCTGTGCAAACACCGGGATTTGCCGGTGCTGATATAGCAAACATCTGTAACGAGGCAGCCCTGATAGCTGCACGTAAAGGCAAGACGGAAGTTACTATGGATGACTTCAATGATGCCATTGACCGTGTTATAGGTGGACTTGAGAAAAAGAACAAGATCATCTCTCCGGAAGAGAAGAAAGTAATAGCTTACCACGAAGCAGGCCATGCTGTAGCCGGCTGGTTCCTGGAGCATGCGCACCCACTGGTAAAAGTGACCATCGTACCGCGCGGTGTAGCAGCGTTGGGTTATGCGCAATATCTGCCTAAAGAGGTGTATATACGCAATACAGACCACCTGCTGGACGATATGTGCATGACCCTGGGTGGCCGAGCAGTAGAAGATATCGTCTTCAATAAAATATCTACCGGTGCATTGAGCGACCTGCAGCACGTTACCCGTATGGCATATGCCATGGTATCTATGTATGGTATGAATGATAAAATAGGCAACATATCATTCTACGATCCTCAAAGCGAAGGCAGCTTCTCTAAGCCTTATTCTGAAGAAACAGGCAGAATAATAGATGACGAGGTACGCAAACTGGTAGATATGGCTTACCGCAGAACTAAACAGCTGCTAACAGAAAAAATAGATGCCGTACGCGCTATAGCTGAAGAACTACTGAAGAAAGAAGTATTATACAAAGATGACTTGGATCGTATGATAGGCAAGCGACCTTTTGAAGATAGCGAGACTATCTATTCAGAAGGTACGCCACCTGTTGGCAGCAGCCTGCCGGGCAATACACTGGCATCATAATTTTTCAATACATCATTACAAAAAAGCGGCTCTGCACAGAGCCGCTTTTTCTTTTATATCAGCCGCTGTATTGGCTCTTTTATTAGGAGTATAAAGTGGTAATCGGCTTTTCCACACCTGTGCATATCATTAATTCATCAGGAAAAATAAGCGCTCTACATTTGAAGTGTTATCGGGTTCGAATACAGGCATCGCTTGTCAAGATTAATAGGGAAACCGGTGTAAAACCGGTGCTATCCCCGTAGCTGTGATCCTGCTGTAGCAATACACCAATGTTTCCGGTAACTGCAAACCACTGTTCGTTTTTGCGAATGGGAAGGTTGACCGGAAATGCAGGAAAGCCAGAAGACCTGCCGGATAATATCAATGCTGTTTGCTTTCGGAGGAAAAGCAAGGGTTAAACGACTCGTCTTTGCGATGTAAGTCTTAGCCATCTTGTCTCCCGAAAGATTTAAAAAGAAGAAACTATTTCAAGTCATATGCAGGAAGAATTGTTACTGAAGGAAAACAAAGACAGGTTTGTAATACTACCTATCAATTATCCCAAGGTGTGGGAAATGTATAAAAAGCATGAAGCCAGCTTCTGGACGGCTGAAGAGATAGACCTTGGCAGTGACCTGAAAGACTGGGCCAACCTGAATGACGGGGAACGCCACTTTATATCGCATGTACTGGCATTCTTTGCTGCCAGCGATGGCATAGTGAATGAGAACCTGGCAGTGAACTTCATGAGTGAAGTACAGTTGCCGGAAGCACGTTGCTTTTATGGTTTCCAGATAATGATGGAGAACATCCACTCTGAAACCTACGCCCTGCTGATAGATACTTACATAAAAGACGCACAGGAAAAAGATAAACTTTTCCATGCTATAGATACGGTACCTGCGGTAAAGAAAAAAGCAGAATGGGCACTGCGCTGGATAGAGAATGGTTCGTTTGCTGAACGACTGGTAGCTTTCGCAGCGGTAGAAGGTATCTTCTTCAGCGGCAGCTTCTGTTCTATCTTCTGGCTAAAGAAACGTGGCCTGATGCCCGGCCTTACTTTCAGCAACGAACTTATCAGCCGCGACGAAGGCCTGCACTGCGAATTTGCCTGCCTGCTATACAGCATGTTGAGCAATAAACTTTCGCAGGAAGCAGTATATAGCATCATCCGCGATGCTGTAACGATTGAAAAAGAATTTATCACGGAAGCATTACCTGTTGACCTGATTGGTATGAATGCCAAACTGATGCAGCAATACATAGAATTTGTAGCAGACCGCTGGCTGGCAGAACTGGGCTATCCTAAAATGTTCAACGCCACAAATCCTTTCGATTTCATGGAAATGATATCGCTGCAGGGCAAAACCAATTTCTTTGAGAAACGTGTGGGCGATTACCAGAAAGCAGGTGTACTGGCAAACAAAGACGCACAGTCTTTTTCACTGGATGAAGATTTCTAATTATCAATTTGATTTTATCTAACCCATAATATTTATATCATGAGAGTTATTAAAAGGAACGGAAAACACGAGAGCGTAAAGTTTGACAAGATAACGGCACGTATCGAAAAGCTATCTTACAGCCTGAGCCCGCTGGTGAATGTGATAGATGTAGCGAAGAAAGTAATTGAAGGCATTTACGATGGTGTAAGCACTACAGAGCTGGACAACCTGGCTGCTGAAACGGCTGCATCACTTACTACCAAGCATCCCGATTATGCATTGCTGGCCAGCCGTATAGCGGTAAGCAACTTGCATAAAAATACAACCAAATCATTCTCAGAAACCATGCGTCGCCTGCATAAGTATGTAGACGCTGCCAGTGGCAAGCACCTGCCTATGATTGCAGATGATGTGATGCAGATAATAGAAGCCAATGCAGAATTGCTGGATAGCTCTATCATCTACGATCGTGATTTTGGTTTCGATTATTTTGGCTTCAAAACACTGGAGAAATCTTACCTGCTGCGTATAGATGGCAAGGTAGTAGAACGCCCGCAACATATGTACATGCGTGTAGCTATAGGCATTCACAAGAATGATATAGAGAATGCTATTAAAACCTATAACCTGATGAGTGAGCGCTGGTTTACACATGCTACACCTACCCTCTTCAATGCAGGTACGCCAAAGCCACAAATGTCTTCATGCTTCCTGCTGACGATGAAGGATGACAGCATAGATGGCATATACGATACACTGAAACAAACAGCAAAAATATCGCAGAGTGCAGGTGGCATTGGCCTGTCTATACACAATGTACGTGCTACAGGCAGCTATATAGGTGGCACCAATGGCACCAGCAATGGCCTGGTACCTATGCTACGCGTATTTAACGATACAGCCCGCTATGTAGACCAGGGTGGCGGCAAGCGTAAAGGTGCATTTGCCATATACCTGGAGCCTTGGCATGCCGATGTATTCGAATTCCTGGACCTGCGGAAGAACCACGGTAAAGAAGAGTTGCGCGCGCGAGATTTGTTCTATGCCCTGTGGATATGCGACCTGTTTATGAAACGTGTGGAAGCAGATGGTGAATGGAGCCTTTTTTGCCCTAACGAAGCACCGGGCCTGCAGGATTGCTTTGGCGAAGAATTTGAAGCACTGTATGAGCGCTATGAAGCAGAAGGACGTGCACGTAAAACCATCAAAGCACAAGAGCTGTGGTTTGCTATACTGGAATCGCAGATAGAAACCGGCACGCCATACATGCTGTATAAAGATGCGGCCAACTCAAAAAGCAACCAGCAAAACCTGGGCACTATAAAAAGCAGCAACCTGTGTACAGAGATAATGGAGTACACAAGCCCTGATGAAGTAGCGGTTTGTAATCTGGCATCGCTGGCACTGCCCCGCTTTGTAAATGATGGCAAGTTTGACTTTGAAAAACTGTACGAGGTAACTTATCATGTTGCTGAAAACCTGAACCGCATTATAGATGATAACTACTACCCCGTAGAAGAAGCACGCACTTCAAACATGCGTCACCGCCCTATAGGCTTAGGCGTACAAGGCCTGGCAGATGTATTCATCCTGCTGCGCCTGCCGTTTGAAAGTGATATGGCAAAGATGCTGAACAAGAACATCTTTGAAACCCTATACTTCGCTGCTATGACGGCCAGTAAAGACCTGGCTAAAACTGAAGGTGCTTACGAAACATTTGCAGGCTCACCATTATCAAAAGGACAGTTCCAGTTTGACATGTGGAGTGTGCAACCTACAGACAGGCACGACTGGGAAGGACTGCGCAAAGAAGTAATGGAGTATGGCGTACGCAACTCCCTGTTAGTAGCGCCTATGCCTACTGCCTCTACATCGCAGATACTGGGTAATAACGAGTGCTTCGAACCATACACTTCAAACATATATACAAGGCGTGTATTGAGCGGTGAGTTTATCATTGTAAACAAACACCTGCTAAAAGACCTGGTGCAACTGGGCCTGTGGAACAATACGATGAAAAACAACATCATTGCCAACAACGGTTCTGTTCAGCACATCAATGAAATACCTGCCGATATTAAAGAACTGTACAAAACCGTATGGGAAATAAAGCAGCGTAACATCATAGACATGGCTGCCGACCGTGGCGCTTACATCTGCCAGTCTCAATCACTGAACCTGTTTGTTGATAATCCTACAGCGGCTAAGCTTACCTCTATGCACTTCTACGCATGGAAGAAGGGCTTGAAAACAGGCATGTATTACCTGCGCACGCAAGCAGCTGCACAGGCCGTACAGTTCACGATTGAAAAACAAGCCAGCAACGATATAGAGCCTGTTATTCCAACCATAGAACAAAGCGCTGCTCAAAATGATCTGGACGATATCACTACAGACTTCACCGCACCTTCTTGCAGGATGGAAGAAGGCTGCGTTACCTGCAGTTCATAGTATCTATTTATACGCGAAGCCTGCATTACTGCAGGCTTCGCTATTTATTATCAAAAACCGGAAATAAGATGACTAAAGAACAAAGACTGGAACAATCGGAAACAAGAATATTCAAAGCCGTATTCCCCAATACTACCAACCACTACGATACATTATTTGGTGGCACCGCCATGCACCTGATGGATGAAGTAGCCTTTATAACGGCTACAAGATATAGCCGCAAAAGAATGGTGACTGTATCATCAGACAAGATAGACTTTACTAAACCTATACCTGCCGGTACTATAATAGAACTGGTAGGCCGTGTAATACATGTAGGTAATACCAGCCTGAAGGTATTGGTAGAGATATATATTGAAGAGATGTATTCATTCGACAGACAGAAAGCCATCACCGGCACCTTCACTTTTGTGGCTATCGATGCGCTTAAAAAACCGGTCAAAATTGACAATTAATTTACCGATTTTGTAAACCCGCGTCACATGTTTTGAGGATATTTATACCGTACGGGTCTACTACCTGAATCCGGCTTGCCGACACACCCCTAATGAAAGAGAGAAACCATTACAAACAAACTACCAATGGCCTACAAACGTAAAACCTGGGCAGAAAAAATGAATCCGCATATTGCCCACAAAATCGAAATTACCAACAAAACATTTGCCGATGTACCCGAAGGGGTAAAAATGCTGATAGCCACACCTACTATTGTAGATGACTATGTACGGCACATACCCAAAGGTACAGCTACCAACCTGCAGCAAATGCGAAAAGACCTTGCTGCTGAATACCACGCAGCTTATGCCTGCCCCATTACATCAGGGCTCTTCCTGCGCATTGTAGCAGAGAAAGCGTATGAAGAACACCAACAAGGTAAGCCACTGAGTGAGATAACGCCTTTCTGGCGTATTATCGACCTGAAAAGCAATACCGCTAAGCGCCTTAGCTTCGGTACAGATTTCCTGGCAGCGCAACGCGAGAAAGAAGGTTTACCCGTATAAAACGATAAAGGCTTGCAAATTTGCAAGCCTTTATCGTTAGTTCAGATCGTATTGGCATATATGTCTCAACTAAGGGTTTTACAATTTTAAGCCCTTTCGAAAATTTCTTCTCTGCATCTTCCGTTGATACTGTATACTACTATCACATCTTCCCCCATTCTTCCAGTCTGCAGATGTAGCCACGCTAAATTTAATCATTCATGGCACTGCTATTGTTAAAGTTTGTTTATATGTACATTTGCTACCCAGCTGTTTAACTGGATACATACTGTATCTTCGTATTCAGCGTTATGTTTTTTAAGTAAGGATAGCATGCTCAATCGCTTTATAATAACCATATTAATTTCAATACTATGTTTTAATGCTCACGCGCAACGTAAAGTATTGAACATGGCAGAGCATGATGACAAAGCCTATTATTTCGGCATTACTTTCGGGCTCAACTATTCTTCCTACCGCCTGCGCTATACCGAATCTTTCACAGAACAGGATACTTTTAAAATCATAGAGAGCCGCTTTGGCCCGGGGTTTAACCTTGGCTTGATGGGTAACCTCAGGCTTTCAAAGTTTATAGATCTCCGTTTTGTACCATCGCTCGCTTTTGCAGAAAAACGCCTGAAGGTAAATACACGCAGCGTAATAGGCACAGATAGCATCTATAACCGTTCGATAGAGTCTATATATATGCACATGCCCCTACAGTTGAAGTTTAAAAGCGACCGCATCGGCAATTTCCGCTTTTATGGTTTGGCAGGTGGTAAGTTTGATATTGACCTGGCAGCAAATGCACGTTCGCGCCGCAGAGACGAATTTTTGAAAGTGCGCCCTTTTGATGCCGGTTATGAAATAGGGGTAGGCTTCGAGTTTTATTACCCAAACTTTATCTTCTCTCCCGAAATAAAGCTAAGCCAGGGGCTGATGAATCAGCAATATAAAGATTCCCGTATTCCTTTAAGCAATGCGATAGAGCAGATAAACACGCGCATGATCGTTATCTCCATCCACCTGGAGGGCTAGTCTATTTCCCGTTTTTGCAAATTGATTTTCCTGTTTATTGAAATGACAATTGTATGGCAAGGATAGTTTTGTGTCATAAAATTGTAAGAATGAACAAAAAATTCGTTGCCGTAAACTATATCAATTGCACACCCGAATACAGGGAGCGTTTTGAAGAATTATTTGGCAGCCGTGCCAAGGCTATAGACTTGATGCCAGGCTTCCTGGAAATGCATGTATTAAAACCGGCTAAAGAAGGTGATGCTTACCTGATAGTAAGTTATTGGGAAACTGAAACGGCATTCAAAGACTGGACAAAATCTGAAGCTTTCCTGGAAGGCCATAAAAGGGGCTTTGCAGACCTGGCACAAGCAAAAGCGGAAGGCAGGCCAATGCCTATGACCAGCGATTTTAAAACCTACGAAATCATAGCTAACTGATGGAAATGGCAGCTAAACAAAACAAAGCCATAAAGTGGCTGCGTAAAATAGGTTTTTGGGGATTTATGTTCTTTCTGGTTAAAGGCCTGATATGGTTGGCAGTGGGATACTTTGTAATAAAATAAGCAATCGGGGGTTAATAAGAAAGGAAGCATGTAAAGCTTCCTTTTCTTATTTGCTAAACCTGTAACCAATGCCTACCCGTATGTAAGATTGTTTGTAGATATCCCTTACACTCTTGTTAGGTATATTGTTCAGGTTCGATACATTTTGCTGCAGCAGCAAATCAAAGAACAAGCGGTCTGTTACATGATAATCCACACCAAACATCAGATTGACACGAACAGGATTTGTTGTGGCATTGGGGTACAGGTTGCCGGTATATTCGTTGAACGGCTTACCGTTATACTGTACTTTGCTCTCGCCTGTTGGCACTACAGGCCTTGGACTCGGATCGGGCGCAGCGGGGTAAATGGTACTATCGCTCCAGGTAAATCCATTTGTTTCCAATAGTTCATCTTTTATCTGCACCACTTTACTAAAGTTTACAGAACCTCCAAAAAAGAAACTAAGCTGTTTGCTTAACTTATACTGCAGTAGTACAGGCAATTCAATTTCCCAATACTTTTTTTGTGCTATAGCGCTTTTTACAGATATGGAATCGTAAGTACCCGAATGGTAATACCTGCGTATTACGCTGTCCACAACAAATGTATCTGTACTGGGTATGTATATGTGGTTGGAATCCAGCCGGGTAGCACCTTTCCTGTAATAGGCCTGTGCATCACCAATATCTGTCTTGTTGATTGTTGCATATTTAACTGTAGGCTGCAGTAGTATGGAAATATTCCGTGCAATGGAGTACTGCACATACGGCGTTACTACTATTTTATTGGCGTTGTAAGAGCCGAAGGCTGCTTCATACCCCATCTTGGCTCCAAAATCAAATTTGCCTTTCCTGTTTTGTTTTTCTTTCTTTTCTTCTTCTGCCGAAGTGCTACCGCCACCGCCACCTTTAGCTTGTGGTTTTTCTTCTTTCTGCACGATATCCCCGGCCACATCACTTCCTTGTTCACCGTCATTTTCAGTATCCATATAATCGCTCACTTTTATCCCACCTTCACGGTTTTTATCTGCTACAAAAGCGCTCTCATATTTTATGTCTTTATTCTCCTGTGTTACAATCTCCTTCGGCACTTTGCTACCACCTCCACTACCGGTATTATTCCTGGGAACGGAACTATCAGCACTACCTGTTTGGCTATCCGTAGTATTTTCATTTTTAGCTGTACTGTTATCAGAGGTTTCTTCTTTGCGGCGCTCCGGTTGGGTTCTATCATTTCCAGCCTTCTTGTTTTTATTTTTGGCTGTTGATGACTTGTCTGTATCATTGCTGCCCTTTCCAGCACTTGTTCTTGAATTCGCCTTCTTCGTTTCACCACCTGTTGCCGATTTATTCTGCACCGTACCCTTGTTATTGTTCGTTTTAGCTTGCGGGGTATTTACACCACTATTATTACTTGCAGTATTGCTCGCATTATTTCCATACCCTTTGTTAGTATCGTTAGCACTCTGTTGTTTTCTTTGCTGATTGTTTGACCCCAACTTTCCAGGCTTGCTATTTGTAGCAGACGTTTCCGGTGTATTATCCGTATTTCGTATTTCACCCCCCAGCTGTTTACTGGATTTTTGAGGTGTTTTGCTTTGGGTATTATTTGCTGTTCTGCTATCGGTAGTTTTGCTATTGCCGCTTTCCCGTTTGCTATCTACATTTTTCTTCTTTTCAGCTTGTCCGCTTCTATTGGTACTTGCCGATGTAGTTCCTTTAGCATTATTGCTATTACCGGTGCCGCCGCCGTCAACCCTGTCCTTCTTATTTACATCTTTATTTCTGCTTTTGGTTGCATTACCGTTACTACTCGTTCCCGTCGCCTTACTTGTATTTGCAGGCTTTTTACTGTTAACAGCTCTGGTGCCGGTATTTGCATGCTCACCATTTGTGCTACCTATATTGCCGCCAGTATGTGGAGCATCCTTATCTTGATCCCTATCTTTATTATCGGGGGCTTTTTCTATCCCTGCTTCAGCCGCTCCTATATTGCCTGTGTTTATTTTGTTTCTTTTTGTTTCTTCTTTTTCCGGCTGAGCATTTTTGTTTCCTCCGTTTGCTGTTGCTTCCGTATCCGACACTCCAGGATTTAAAATATTGGCATTATTATCTGGCTCGTTTCCAGCAGCAAGTGGCACTACATCTTCCACCCTTGCGTGTTTCGTAGCCTTTTCAGAAGCAGCATTTTTAATTATATAAAATAGCAACGTACCTACTACCACAGCAGCAATAAGATACCACAGCCATTTATATGATGGCTTCGGAGTGTGTGTATCTGTTAAACGACTGTCAAGGGCAGCCCATACCTCAGCCGGTGGCTGCTCGGTATAGTCACCTAAACCCTGTTTAAACAGTTCGTCAATATTTTTCCTGCTTTCTTCCATTAATGTTTGTTACTACATATTTCTTGTTATCTTTTCTTTTAGTCTTCTTCTGGCATCATTCAAGTGCCATCTGCTGTTTATTTCTGTTATTCCAATATGCTCTGCTATTTCCTTGTGCGAGAAATCTTCAAACACATATAAGTTGAAAACAGCCCGCTGGGTATCCGGCAATGCGTGTATTAATGCCAACAACTCTTTGTAAGACAGTTTGTTGAGCCCTGAATCTTCAATAAGCGGATTGTAATCTTCCACACTATTTGCCACAATCACTTCGTGTTTCACATTTTGTCTTATATGGTCTGTTATCACATTCAGCACTATCCTGCGCATCCAGCCTTCAAACGATCCTTTAAAAGAATACTGGTCAAGCCTGGTCAGTATTTTATAAAAAGCATCATTCAATACTTCTCCAGCGAACTGCTGATTGTATAGATATCTTCTTACCACTCCGTATAAAAATGGAGCATAGGCATCATAAAGTTGTTTCTGGGCGGTCCTGCTACCCTTCAGGCAATGGTTTATTAGCCGGGGAAGGGAATCCCCGATTGGCATAGGCTTATCATGCTGACCTTGTATGTTATGGTGATCAGTCAAAATAACATGTAGAAATATTCAAATAGCGTAGGTTTTCTCTCTTTGACGTAAATAACACAATAAATGTTAGTACCACAACAGGAAACATTTGAATTTATTTTTTCATAACATGTTTTGCATCCGAATACCCTATAACATTTAATTCACCTTTAGTTAACACGCCAGACATGTTGGCATAACACACTAAGACCACTTTTGCGAGTACAAACCACTTTGACATATATGAAAAAAGGATTACTCACAGGTGGCTGCCTGGCGCTGGCAGCTATGGCCAATGCGCAGCTCGCTACCGGGCCCAGTTCATCGCAAACCCCATTTTTAACCAACTCACTGCCTGATGTTAAGATAACTTCTATACTATCCGTAGGCGATGTGATAAATGGTTACCGGATGGTAGGCTTACCGGATGGTTCCGGCGCTTTCGACAATGGTGATGGCACGTTCACATTCGTTCTGAACCACGAAATAGGCGATGCATCAGGCGTTGTAAGGGCACATGGTTCAAAAGGTGCATTCGTTTCTAAATGGATCATCAACAAATCTGACTTACGCGTTATCAGCGGCGGAGATCTTACACAACGCGTTCACCTTTGGGATGTTGCCACTTCTTCTTATGTAGCATACTCTGTAGCCACCCCAATGACAAAAGGCATGGGCCGTTTCTGTTCTGGCGACCTGGCTGCACCTACTGCTTATTATAATGCTGCAACAGGTAAAGGTACCCAAGCCCGCATCATGATGAATGGTGAAGAAACAGGTAGCGAAGGCCGCGCTTTCGCACACGTTATTAGCGGTGCTACAGCAGGCAATACATATGAACTGCCTTACCTGGGTAAATTCTCATGGGAAAACTCTGTAGCTAACCCAAGACCCAGCGATACTACTATCGTCATGGGTATGGATGATGCTTCTCCTACCGGCCAGGTTTATCTGTATGTAGGTACTAAGAAAAATACCGGCTTGGACATAGAGAAAGCGGGGTTGACAGGTGGTAAACTGTATGGCATAGCTATAACAGGCCTGGCAATGGAAACAACTGCCGGTATACCTGCTCCTGGTACAGCATTTACATGTATCGATATGGGTACCGTTTATAATGCTACAGGTGCTACACTGAACACAAACAGCAACAACCTGGGTGTTACAGGCTTCCTGCGCCCTGAAGATGGTGCATGGGACCCTCAGAACCCATCAGATTTCTATATACTAACTACCAACACTGTTACTGCTTCAGGTGGCAAAAGCCGTCTGTGGAGGTTACGATTTAATGACATCAGCAACCCTGCAGCAGGTGGTACAGCTACCGTATTGCTGGAAGGTACCGAAGGTGCTGAGATGATGGATAACATGACTATCGACAACTGGGGTCACATCCTTATACAAGAGGACGTAGGTAACAACGCCCGTCTGGGCAGAACATGGCAGTATACTATAGCTACTGATGCGCTTGTAGAAATTGCTTCTCACGATGCTACACGCTTCGTAACCGGCGGTGCTAACTTCCTGACACAAGATGAAGAGGCTTCAGGTATCATCGATGCACAAGAGATACTGGGCCCCGGTATGTTCATCGGTGTTGACCAGGCGCACACTACTAACGGTGTTACTTCAATATCCGGCGAAGTAGTTGAGAACGGCCAAATATTTGCATTGTTCAACCCTGATAGCTATAAAGCTAATCCTGAAGTAAGTATCAGCGGCAACAATAATACTATCAACAAAGGCGACAATACACCATCTACAGGTGACAACACAGACTTTGGTAACATTCCGGTAAATACTACAACTACAAAAACTTTCAGCATTCAGAATGCAGGTCCCGGTAAACTGACTGTTAAAGGTATCAACATTGGTGGCGCAAACGCAGGTGAGTTTACATTAGTAACACCTCCAACATTCCCACTCACTATTGATTCAGGAAAAGCTCAAACCATCACTGTGCAGTTTGCACCTACAGCAGTAGGCCTACGTACAGCTACAGTAAACGTAAGCAACAACGATTTCAATGAAGGCAGCTATGATTTTGCAGTCCAAGGCGTTGCCCTGAACGCAGTTGGCATTAATGCTGTAGATGGTTCATCTTTCGTGAAACTATACCCTAACCCGACAGGTGATGCTACCACTGTTTCTTTAACACTGAAGAAAGAAGAAAAAGTGATCATCAACCTGATAGACCTGAACGGCAAGACTGTGGTTCCTGCTATAGTTAACCAATTCAGGGCAGGCGAGCAAAATGTTGTTTTGAATACATCAACTGTACCTAGCGGTATCTACTTCGTTCAGATAGAAGCAGGTTCAGTAGTAACAAGAACAAGACTAGTTGTAGCGCACTAATTAATTGTCCATAAAAAGTTTACCCAAATAAGGGTGCGCTGCACAGGTAGCGCACCCTGTTTGAATTTTAAGCACAATCTAATATTTCATCGTTTTGTTATGAATAAGAAGTACATACTCATTCTTTTCCTTGCAGGTATTGCTATCTTCTATTCTTTTCGCAATACGGCTACACAGCCGGATGCATATGCCAAACATTATTTGCAACGCTTGCAAAGCTTTAAACAGCAAGAACAAAAACTTCTGGCTGTTATAGATGGCAGCGACTTAAGTAAACCTGCTGATGTAGCGCACATTAAACAGGAAATAGCCATTACCAGGCTTTCCATGAAATCAATGGACTACTGGCTGCGCTACCTGGAACCCCTGGCGTATAAAAAAATAAACAGCCCCCTACCTGTAGAGTGGGAAACTGAAGTGTTTGAAAAATTTGAGAACCCATATAAACGTGAAGGCGCAGGTTTGACCCTTGCAGAACTGTACCTTGACGAAGAGCATATCACAAAGGATTCTCTCAAATCGCTGATAACGCAGTCTATTGTCGTTTTTGAAACGTATGGCGCCGACTCTATTACAAGCCAGCTGAATACATACCACCACTTTTATCTTTGCAATCGCTTATTCCTGCTAAACCTGGCTGCCATATATACCACGGGGTTTGAATGCCCGAATACTGACCGCGTAATACCGGAGCTGAAACAGATGCTGGCGGATGTTGGCAACACATACAATACATTCAATGAAAGCTTTCCGGCCACACCGCTCACAGCTGAATATACACAGCTGTATGCTAAAACGGTTGCTTTTGTAGAAACACAGTCGGAAGACTACACCAAATTCGACCACTTTACTTTCTTAAAAGAATACGTAAACCCACTGTTCACCATCAACCAGCAATTGATACGCGACTATAAAGTGATATCCAAAAACCTGCTGGATTATTCGCTGAACAAAAGCACCGCAACCATATTCAGCAAAACGCTGTACAATGGCCAGAACCCTAAAGGCATCTTCCTGCGTGTGAATGATGAAGAAGGCCTTGCTGAAATAGACCGTATTGGCAAACTGCTCTTCTACGACCCCATATTATCTGCCAATAATATGCGTAGCTGTGCATCTTGCCACAACCCTACTGCATACTTTACCGATACAGTACTTACTACTTCACATCACTTTGACCATAGCAATTTCCTACCCAGGAATGCACCATCGCTTATCAATGTAGAGTATAACCACCTTACCATGCTGGATGGCAAGCATATATCCCTGCAAAATCAAACGAAAGATGTGATATGCAATCCTAATGAAATGGGCAGCAATGAAAAAGAAGTACTGGAAAAAGTAATGAGCTGCAAAGAATACAGCAACGCCTTCAATAAACTGTTGAAATACACACCGCAGGAAAAAGAAGTAACGATGGATCATATTGCATCTGCCATCACTTTCTACTACAGCAAATTCAGCAAATACTATTCTCCTTTCGATGCCGCAATGAATAATCATGGAATGGTTGATGCCGCTACTAAAGAAGGGTTCAACCTGTTTATGAGCAAGGCACAATGTGCTACCTGCCACTTCGTGCCACAGTTTAATGGCGTGAAGCCACCGTATATAGGTTCTGAATTTGAAGTGCTGGGTGTACCAGCTGATAAAAATTTTAAAGCACTGAGCAAAGACAAGGGACGCTATGAAATAAACCCTGCGTATGAAACAGCTAATGCTTTCCGTACCGGTAGTATCCGTAATGCAGACTATACCAAACCATATATGCACAATGGCGTATTCAATACTATGGGCGAGGTGATAGACTTTTACAATGCTGGCGGCGGTGCAGGCAGGGGACTGCATGTAGAGAACCAGACGCTGTCATCAGATTCATTGAAGCTGACAGTGCAGGATAAAAACCACTTGCTGAAATTCATTTCTTCATTAAATGAAAACATCGCATTTGAATCTGCACCTGAAAAGCTTCCTTCTTCTAAAATAAAAACATTGAATAACCGCCGTGTTGGTGGATCTTATTAAGATATGAAATTGAGAAAATGGCATTTGAGTAGCATAGCCGCAGTCTTTATGATTTTCGCAGCATGCGCATCGCAAAAACAAACAGCAGTAAGGCATGAATTTCCGGAGGCTATGATAGCGCCGGTTAAAGCACAATATTTAGTGCATTGGGAAAAGGGCAAAGTGATATACGGGATTACTTGTGCTAAGTGCCACAACATAAAAGTAGGTCGCAAAGAAATTATTCCTGATTTTACGGAAGCACAACTGGCAGGTTATAACCTGAGGCAGGGTAACGCCAGGCACGAAGATGCATTGTCGGAATCGGTAGTATCTGCTGAAGATCTCGCATTAATATATGTATTTCTAACTTATAAAAACAAAACCGGGATTCCTGTAAAGCACAGTGAAGACGATAGTAACAGCACGCATTAAAAAGCATTGCGGGTTAAATGCTTATGCTTATTTTTAGCCCGCAATGCCTATTTCTAACAGCAGTATCCTCAGCATTATTCCATATAGGGTGTTACCGGCTACCACCGGCGGCCACCTTAGTATAGTAGACCTGCATAATTATATAGGCAGGCACTGCCAGGACCACCTTGCAGGCACTACTGATAATGGAGATGAAGGGAGATATGCCTTCAAACTTCACCGTGTTTTTCCACCATCTGTACGCAGGTATATTCCGCTGTATAACTATACCAAATTAAAGGGATTGGCCAAAGCATATGATGTAAAACATATTTATTGCGACCATCCTTATATGGCTATTACAGCCATTGCATTATCGCGCGCGCTGCATATACCCTGGTATATGCGCAGCCACAATATAGAATCAGAGCGCTTCAGGACACTGGGAAAATGGTGGTGGCCTATCATGCACCGTTTTGAAAGGTACACAATGCGAAAATCTAATGGCGTGTTCTTCATTACACCGGAAGACAAAGCATGGGCTGAACAGCACTATAAGTTACCTGCTGGCAAAGCACATTTTATTCCGTACGGCACCAACCTGTCTGCCCCCCCCGCAGATAGCACAGCTATAAAACAGGCACAGGCAAATGCTACGGGCATACCTGCAGATATACCATGGCTGTACTTTCTTGGCACTTTTAACTATCAGCCTAATATAGATGCAGTGGTGTATTTGCTGGATGAACTGATACCGAGACTGGATAAAGCGGGAAAGAAATATCACCTGTTCATAGCAGGCAAAGGACTGGATGAAAAGATTGTAAGCAAGATAAAGGAAACACCTAATGTTAGCTATACCGGCTTTGTTGATGATCTGGATATATTCATCCGGTCTTGCGATATAATGGTGAACCCTGTAATGACCGGTGGCGGTATTAAAACCAAAGCTGTAGAAGCATTAGGCTACAACAAGATAGTAGTAAGCAGTGCCGCAGGTGCTGCAGGATTAATGAAAGAAGTGTGTGGTAGCAACCTGCTTGTAACCGCAGATTATGACTGGGATGCTTTTGCAGAAAAAGTAATTACGGCAACCCAACAAAAACCAGCAATACCTCAACGCTTTTACGATACCTATTATTGGGATAATGCTGCCAGGAAAATACTAAGTATTATGAACGGCAAGCTTACTGCCCCACTCCGTTAAAAGCATACTGCACCAGGTTAGCGCCCATCTGCAAAGCTTCAATGTGCTTTGCATTATTATCATTATGTACTTCAGGGTCTTCCCAACCATCGCCAAGGTCTGTTTCTACACTGTAAAAACACACCAGCCTGCCTTTGTATATCAATCCGTACCCTTTTGGCGGCTTATTATCATGTTCGTGTATCTTAGGTACGCCATTCGTAAAGTTGAACTTCTGATGATAGATAGGATGAGAGAATGGTAGTTCTACAAGCTCCAGCTCCGGGAATACTTGTTTTAACGCCGGCCGCACATATTGGTCCATGCCGTAGTTATCATCTATATGAAGGAAACCGCCGGCTTCTAAATACTTACGCAGGTTTTGTGCCTCAGCAGGGTTCAATACCCAGCGGCCATGGCCCGTCATGTGGATGAACGGGTAATTGAATATTTCGGGGCTGCCGACCTCTACCTGCGCTTCCTGCAGCGAAAATTTGGTATACAGTTGCTGGTTACAATATGCAGCTAGGTTTTTCAATGCTGTTGGGTTTGCATACCAATCGCCACCACCGCCGTATATCAGCAGTGCCAGTTTCATTTGTTGTGCTCCAGCCATAGTTGGTGCCAGTAATAATGCTAATAATATATACCTAAGCTGTTTCATTGTTTATAGTATTAAAATAAGCACAAACCATCATCGCTGCCGTTTCCGTACGCAGGCGCTGGCTCACCAGCGATATGCCTGAGAAGCCCGCCTGTTCGCACAATGTTACTTCTTCTGCCGTGAAATCACCCTCGGGGCCTATCAATATGATGGCATCGCTACCTGCCTGCAATATTTTAGGCAGCGGTATGCGTTCCTTATCTTCTATGCAATGGCCAATGAGTTTTTGGGGCATGTCTTTATAGCGGTCTATCAGCGACTTTATAGGTTGCGGCTCCGTCAATTCAGGCAGGTAATATTGCTGCGATTGCAGCATGGCCGATACCAGGATACCTTTCCACCTATCGTGCCGTATACGTTCCTTTTCGGTGCGGGCGGTACTGAGTGGTATAATGGTTCGCACGCCCAGTTCGGTAGCTTTTTCAAGCAGCCACTCGTTGCGGCTGGTATTTTTAGTAAAGCCTACTGCCAGGTGCAACCCAACAGTAGGCTTTTCGTGAAAAACAATATTATCGACAGTTACCTCGCATTTCTTTTTAGCCGTGGCCGAAATAGAAACAGTTGCCACAGTACCTTTCCCATCCGTCAGCCTTAAATTTTCACCTTGCTGCATTCGCAATACTTGCACCACATGCCGGGCAGTATCTTCGTCCAGCGATACCTTTCCGTGCAAGGGCATAGGTGCTTCATGAAAAAACAATGGTAGAGATGCCATGCCGGCAAATTAAACACAAAATGGCATCTTAACGCAAAACCATCTGCCTGTCCTGTATCATTTTGCGCAAATTTATGAGTCCGTAGCGCATGCGGCCTAATGCCGTATTAATGCTTACCGAAGTCATATCTGCTATTTCTTTAAAGCTAAGGTCGCCATACATGCGCAGCACGATCACTTCACGTTGCTCTTCTGGCAGTGCTTCTATCAGTTGCCGCACGCTTTCATTTGTCTGGCGGGTTTCTATCCTGTCCGACGCATTGTAGTCGGAAGTACCTATCAGGTCAGAAATATCCTTACCATCTGGCAATAACACCTGCACCTGCTGCTTCACTTTACGAAAATGATCCATACATAGGTTGTGCGCTACACGTATGGCCCATGGTAAAAACTTGCCTTGCTCCGAATAGCGCCCATCGCGCATGGTACGTATCATTTTAAGGAAGGCATCCTGGAAGATGTCTTCTGCTATATACTTGTCTTTCACCAGCATATAGATGGATGTATACAGCTTGTCTTTATAGCGGTATACCAGGGTTTCAAGCGCTCTTTCATCGCCCTGTATAAAGGCGTGTATCAGCTCTGAGTCAGAACGTTGTTGGATTATTTGCATATACTTCTACCAGTTTTCGAACGTAGAGTTCAAACCATCTCGGATGTAAATATTAAGTAGAAGTTTACCGTATATGCCTTTGTTTAAGAGTTAAATAACGCCAGTTGTCTTGTTTTAGTATCAACTGTTGTAAAAAAGTTAAAACAAATTTCGAGCCAAATTAATTAACAGTTCCGATACAATCAAACCATTTTTCTAAAAAGGCTGGATAATAGTAGACGTAACAGTGACAATAAAGGTTGGGATAATAATAATTTCCGGTTGAAACTGACCTGTTTATGACAAAAGCGGGGCAATAAGAAATCGCCCCGCTTTTTGTCAACCAAATTAGGCTAATGCAAATAGAAAGGGCGCAGCATAACTGCGCCCCCTTCATTAACCAAAAAACCAACCAACCATTCTTATTAATAATATCTGTTATTATGTTTTGCCCTGTATATATGCTTGTTTGCCTTGCGCTGCTCATGTTGCAGTATATGCCTTTCACGCGGTGTTATCCTACCATCGGCCTTCGCCATATATTCATAGTGGCGTATCTTGGCTTGCTGCATGCGCAGGCCACGTGTTTCATGGCGGGTAAGCTGCCCATGCCTTACGCCATGCTTTATCCTGTTTTGCTGGTTATACTGACGCTTATCCACTTTTGGCGTATATGGATTTCTTGCTTCTGCGCTGTTAGCTATGAACATTGAACCCACTATAGCCACAATAATCATGATCTTTTTCATAACGTTCTTTTTGCTGTTTATAATAGATAGACCGTCGTGGTATTCTTGAGTTTAACCGGCGACTGTTAAAGAAAACCCAATACAAAAAGAAAGCTCCCTCTAGACAAAGGGAGCTGTTACGCAATATGAAATATAACAAAAGAGAAGGTTAATCAGGCTTCTTACCATCCAGGAATGTATTGATGGTTTGTATAGAACCCTGGCTATTCTTTGTATCGTTGACACCTACGCTATAACCGCTGTAGTATGTTTCTGAAGATGGTGTATTATTATCCAGCTGCATGTTGCGGCGCACGTATGCAGGTACATTTTCCATATCATCATGGCTTTCTGTAGCCTTCACGTTGAAGCTCAATCTGCGGAGGCGCTCTGCACGCTCTTCCAGTGCCCGCTTTTGCTCTTCAAAGCGTTTCTTTTCTTCCAGTTCAAACGCTGTAAGCACATGATCCCCTATTCTGTAAGACGATGATGCGTTTTGTGGTTGTTCCGGCTGCGCAGGCAGTTCGTTTTTAATAACCAGTTGTATATCATTATCAGCAGCACTTGTTGTAGGCGGCACTTGCGTATTCACCGTTTCATTTGGAGTTGCAGGAGCTGGTATCGCTGTAGCAGATGTTTTCTCATTTGCATCCAGTGTAAACACTTCACGCGTATCTTCCTGAACAGGGAACGAAGGTTTTGCATCAATAACTACGCCCTGGTTAACCACCGGCATTTCCACCAGCGTAGGCGCCATTGGATCTACCTCTGCAACCGGTGCTTCCGGAGCAGGTGTTGCGTTTGTATTCTGGTCGCCCAGTGTTACGATTATTTTCTCCGGCTCATTATTCTTTGCGGGCATCTCCATATTGATCTCTTTATGGTTGAAGCCTGTAGCAATAACAGTTACAGATATTTTATCATCCAGGTTCGGATCATGCCCCATACCCAGTATTACATCGCAGTTATCACCGGCTTGTTGTTGCACATACGCCTGGATTGCTTCCGCCTCATCCATAGTATGCTCAAACTCACCAGCTGCAGATGTGATGTTCAGCAGTATCCATTTAGCACCACGGATATCGTTATCATTCAGCAATGGTGAATTCATAGCCTGCTCTACTGCATGCAGTGCGCGGTTCTCGCCTGATACGCAAGCACTACCCAGTATCGCTACGCCTCCGCTTTTCATTACAGTGCATACGTCCGCAAAGTCCACGTTTATCTGTCCTGTGCTGGTGATGACATCGGTGATACATTTTGCGGCAGTAGCCAGTACGTCATCTGCCTTTGCAAAAGCCTGTGTAAATGGCAGGTTACCAAATTGCTGACGCAGTTTATCATTAGATATGATAAGGATGGTATCTACATGCTCGCGCATACGGTCAATACCTTCCTGCGCTTGTTTCATACGCTTACGACCTTCGTATGTAAATGGTGTAGTAACGATACCCACGGTAAGGATGCCCAGCTCGCGGCATATTTTAGCCACTACCGGCGCACCACCCGTACCCGTACCACCACCCATACCGGCAGTGATGAAAGCCATGCGGGTATTTACTTTCAATATCTTCGAAATATCTTCAAAGCTTTCTTCGCTAGCTTGCTTTCCAATCTCAGGATTAGCACCTGCACCTAAACCTTGTGTAAGATGTGGTCCCAATTGTATTTTATTAGCTACCGGGCTCAAAGCCAGCGCCTGAGAATCGGTATTACATATCACAAAGTCTACGCCTTCAACGCCAAGGCTATGCATATAGTTAACGGCGTTACTACCGCCACCACCTACACCTATCACTTTCAGGATAGAAGATTGATTTTTGGGAATTTCAAAGTGTATCATACAATAATTATTTGTGGGTTAGTAATTCAGTTGTTATGAGTAAGTGTTTCTGTTTTTTAATTATTCAATTTCCTGATCGTCTACTTCTTCAAAAAAGCGCATGAATTTTCCTTTCAGCCCGTCAAACAGTTTCTTCAGGTTCTCCGTGCGCTTTACGTTTTTCTGTCCGTTCATCTCAGCCATTTCTTCATCTGTATCTTCTGCTACTTTCATTTCATCTACTACCGGTGCCAGCTCTTCTTCTGTTACGTGGATGATGTTGCCACCTTCACCAACAAAACGCAGACGTCCATTTTCAAAATCATGATAGCCACGCAGTATCAAACCGATACATGTAGAATACATAGGGTTCATCATTGTTTCAGAATGATTTCCCGACAAATGCTCATTTGGATAACCGATGCGGGCACCTAAACCCGTTACATATTCCGTAAGTTGTATGATGTGCTTCAGCTGTGCACCACCACCTGTAAGAATGATGCCACCATACAACCTTTTATCAAGGTCTATCGTTTTCAGGTGATATACTACATAGTCCAGTATTTCCTGCATACGCGCCTGTATAATATTCGCCAGGTTCTTTACAGAAATTTCTTTCGGCGGTAAACCACGCAGACCAGGGATGGTAATGTATGCATTCGCATTGGCTTCATCAGCCAGTGCCGTACCAAACTGTACTTTCATCTGTTCTGCCTGTGCACGCAATACACCCAGCCCGTTACGTATATCGTTGGTGATGTTCACACCCGCGTATGGTATTACTGCTGTATGCTTTAATACACCATCATAAAACACTGCCATATCGGTAGTGCCCCCACCTATATCCACTATAGCCACGCCTGCTTCCAAATCTTCATCATTCATTACAGCCGCAGCAGATGCCAATGGTTGCAACACCAGGTCGCGTGTTTTGAGTTGCGATTTATCTACACAACGTTTGATGTTGCGTATAGCATTTCGGTCACCAGTTATGATGTGGAAGTTAGCACCTATCTTCACGCCACTCATCCCTATCGGGTCTATCACATTAGGCGTGCTATCCACCATAAACTCCTGCGGCACGATATCGATGATCTGATCACCGGCAGGAATGTATGTTTTGTATTGGTCACGTACCAGCAGGTCTATATCTTCCTTGCTGATCTCTTCTTCCGTACGTGTCCTTACCCTGTCACCACGTGTTTGCAAGCTCTTGATATGCTGCCCGGCTATACCTACATACACCTCCTTGATCTCAAGGTTCGGGTTCGACTGTATGCATTTTTCTATTGCCATTTCTATAGAGCGGATGCACTGCTCTATATTCATTACTACGCCATGGCTCACACCCTGAGATTCCGACTTACCAAAGCCAAGTATCTCCAGCTTACCATACTCGTTTTTTCGACCTGCAATAGCTACCACCTTAGTGGTGCCTATATCCAGGCCTACAATGATGGGTTGATCTTTTTTACTCATATTGCGTTGCGTTTTTAAGCTGTTATTTCATTTATTGCGCTTGATAGAGGTATTTAGGTTTTTTCTCTTTATTGTCGTTTTTATCTTTAGGGGCTGTTTGCTTCTTTTTATCTTTTACTGCTTTTGTTACTACTGCTTTCTTTGCCGGTGCTTTCTTTGGCGCTACAACAGCCTTAGTAGTTTTCACCGGGTTGGGTTTTGTTTGCTTCATTACCGGTTTAGGCTGTGGCTTTATTGCCGGTTTTGCGCTGGTTGGCTTAGCTATTACCGTTTGCGCAGGTGCTACCGGTTCATGCACTACCGCTTTCTGCATAGGTGCTTTGGTAGTTTTGGCAATGGTGATGGCTGTTTGGGGTACCGGTTTCGATATAGCCATCGATTTACTGTTGGCAGCAGAATCTGAACCTATCACCGCTTTCACCCAATTCATATTGCTCATCGCTTTGTCCACCGGTGCTTTCCATTGCACTGCCGGTGATGCCACTACCTGTGATGCATAACGTACATCCAGCACTTCATATTTATCCCAGCCTATGCGGTTCAATACTTTTTTGTAAAAGGCATACAAATTATCAAACTTCTCATCCAGCCTGCTGGTATCTCCTATCAGTATTTTGTGATTGCCTAATACGGGCACTACTTCAAATGTTTTATCATCAGTGCATACTATCTGCGATATCTGTGCACTCCAGAAAGAATCATGTTCTATGTATTTCACCATCGCCACGATCTGTGCCCGCATAGCATCGCCACTACTATCTTCATTCAGCACAGGCACATTGGTTACTACAGTGCTGTAGTGTACGTACCTATCGCTAAGCGGCATGGCCTTCATTGTATGATCCAGGTAATAACTTGCGCCGCTCTGGTCAAACAAGCGTGCCACGGGAACGCGCTGTTCAATATTTACGTGCACCACTTTCCTGTTATCTACATATACCTGCGCATCTTCTACCCATGGGTTTGCACCCATTACTTTTTCCATGCGGCTGGTATTGATGCTGCCGATGCCGGTCTTATTCACATCCACACCTGCATCATTCTGCAGTATGCTCTTCACTTCTTCTTTATCTATAAATTGGTACTTATCATTTTTTATAGTTATCTCGAAGCCTTTTACCTTTTTATTATCCTGCACTTTTGCTGCACTGAATACCGCCACAATACAAGCACCTGTAACCAGTATGGTTACAAATGTCTGGATAATCCTGCGTGTCGATATTTTGCGTTTTTCGCTCATTACTTCTTTTCCAGTATTTCTTTAATAGGTGCTACCAGCTTATCTATATCACCTGCACCTGCTGTTACAAACAGATCCAGTGGTGCAGATTCCACATATTTTATCAATCCTTCTTTCGATAAAACAGTATGATTGGGGTTACCCATTCTATCTGCTATCATCTGCGTGCTCACACCCTCCATTGGCAGTTCTCGTGCAGGGTAGATATCCAGTAGCAATACTTCATCTGCTATATCCAGGCTGTGTGCAAACCCATCTGCAAAGTCGCGTGTGCGACTATACAGGTGCGGTTGAAATGCCACAACACACTTACGTTTCGGGAACAGGCGCTTAGCGCTGCTTATTAACGCTGCCAGCTCTTCCGGGTGATGTGCATAGTCATCTATATACACCACTTTATCATTCTTCACGATATACTCAAAGCGGCGTTTGATACCTTTAAAACCGGATAGTGCAGCTTTCACTTTTATTGCATCAACCTTCATCAGTTGCGTAACAGCTACAGCGGCTATTGCATTCTCTACATTATGCATACCCCCTATCGGCAGGTGCAACCCTTCTATCGTCCAGCTTTTCGCTATTATGTCAAAAATGTAACCGCCATCTTTCTGCACTATGTTAGCTCCATATATATCAGCGGCATCATTCTGCAGACTATAGCTTATAATATTATCACCTTTCAAATCTTTAGCCCTATGCAAGCCATGCTTTACCAGCAGTGTACCACCTGCTTTTATATTGGCAGTGTACTGTATAAAAGCAGCTTCCATTTCTTCGGCAGTGCCATAAATATCCAAATGGTCGGGGTCCATAGCTGTAAGCACAGCAATATCCGGGCGCAGTTTTAGAAAACTACGGTCATATTCATCGGCTTCTACAACGGCAGTTGGCTGTTCACTACTCCAATAGTTGCTATCATAATTTACAGATATACCACCCAGGAAAGCATTGCAACCTGCACCGGCTTCGTGCAGCAGGTAAGCTATCATGGTAGATACTGTTGTTTTACCATGCGTACCTGCAACTGTCACTGAAAACAGTGCTTCCGTTATCCATTGCAGTACATCACTTCTTTTATATACCGCATAACCATTATCACGAAACCAATTAAGCTCTGTATGCTCGTTAGGTATCGCTGGTGTGTATACAATCAGCTCTGCCGCTTTATCTGCTATCGTTATATCATCGGTGTAATGAACAGGAATACCTTCAGCCACCAGCTTTTTAGTAAGCGTGGTTTCTGTACGGTCGTAGCCGGATACTGCTGCATCCTGCTGCTTGAAAAAGCGGGCAAGCGCACTCATACCGATACCACCGATACCTATGAAGTAAACTCTTTTTATATTCCTTACGTCCATTACTTAGCTATCTCTATTACTTTATTAGCAATTCTTTCATCAGCATTTTTTATAGCCATGCTGCGTAGCGCATTCTTCATTACTTCCTGCATGGCATTATCATGCAGCAAATTTTTCAGTTTCTTTACCAACTCTGCTTTAGCATCACTGTCTTTCACCATCATAGCAGCATTGTGCTCTACCAGCGCCATTGCATTGCTGGTCTGGTGATCTTCCGCTGCATATGGATACGGCACAAATACTACCGGCTTCGCTACTATGCACAACTCAGCAATTGCCAATGCGCCTGCACGTGATACCACCACATCCGCCGCAGCATATGCATAATCCATCTCACGTATAAAGTCAAAAACCTTTACTTTATCCTGATTCAGCACTACGCTTGACACAGCAGTTTCATAATATGGTTTACCCGTTTGCCATATCACCTGCACATCTTCTTTCAAAATTTCCATCAGGCCGGCATCTATAGCTTCGTTTATAGACTTAGCCCCCAAGCTTCCACCTATTACCAGCACCGTTTTCTTTGCACTGTTCAGCCCAAACCAGGATATGGCTTCCTGCTTCGTAACAGCCGACTGGGATATTTTAGCACGCACAGGGTTGCCTGTCAGCACTAGTTTTTCTTTCGGGAAGAAGCGGTCCATTTTTTCATAAGCCACACATACAGCCTTTGCTTTCCTGCCCAATATTTTGTTGCTCTTTCCGGCATAAGAATTTTGTTCCTGCACCAGCGTGGGGATACCCATACCTTGTGCTGCATTCAGCATCGGGAAACTGGCATAGCCCCCCACACCCACTACTGCGTTGGGTTTAAACTCCTTTATAATGCTGCGTGCCTTCAATGCGCTTTTTATCATTTTAAATGGCAACGACAGGTTTTTAAGCATATTGCTGCGGTTAAACCCTACGATATCCAATCCCACTATTTCAAAACCTTCCTGCGGCACTTTCTCCATTTCCATACGGTCCAGCGCGCCTACAAACAGTAGTTGTGTATTCGGGTTCATACGTTTCAGCGCATGCCCGATAGCCACAGCAGGAAAGATATGCCCTCCTGTGCCGCCACCAGCTATTATCACACGCAGTTTGTTCATACTATGCCGCAGCTAATTTTGTTTTCGTTGTTGTTTCTTTTTCTGTTTCAGTGTCTTTAACACCTTTCTTTTTACCCTCCATTTCATCTACATACCTGCTTACACTCAGTATTACGCCTATCGCCACACTGGTAAACCATATAGATGACCCTCCCATACTTACCAGCGGCAGTGTTAAACCTGTAACCGGCACCAGGTGCACATTTACAGCCATGTTCAGCATTGCCTGAAATACCAGCGTAATACTCAACCCTACTGCCAGGAAGGCACCAAAGGCATAAGGGCACCGCCTGAATATGAGGATACTCCTCCACAAGAATAGCAGGTATAGCACTATCAGTGCTGCGCCGCCAATCAATCCATATTCCTCTATTACTATAGAATAAATAAAGTCTGAGTAAGGGTGCGGCAGGAAATTGCGCTGCTGGCTATTACCAGGCCCACGCCCAGTAACACCACCATTTGCAATAGCTATTTTAGCCTGCTGCACCTGGTACACGTCTTCTTTCTTTTTACCGTTCTCATCATCCTTACCTATAAAGTCGTGTATACGCTGCTCCCATGTAGCGGCACGGCCAAAGCCTGTTATTTTAGAAACGGTAAACAGCATAACCACACCAATCAATCCTGCAAATGCAAGCAATGCAATGTGGCTAACTTTTACCCTGCCTATAAAGAACAGTATGCAACAGGTAAAGCCTAACATCAGTGCCGTAGAAAGGTTAGCCGGTGCAATAAGTGCACAGGTTACCAGTACCGGCACCAACACCGGCATAAAGCCTTTTTTCCACTCCTTAATGACCGCTTGCTTAACTGACATAATGCGAGCGAGAAACATGAACAGTGCCAGCTTGGCAAGGTCAGAAGTCTGGAATGTAACATTTATAACCGGGAGCCTTATCCAACGCGAACCTTCATTAAGTGTAGTACCGAAAAACAGTGTATATATCAATAACGGTAAACTGATAAGGTATAACAGTATAGCTATACGGGCGAATTTGGTGTAGTTCACCTTATGTACCCAATATATGATAAGCAAACCAAGACCTAATACCATCAATTGCTTTATCAGGTAGTAGCTTGAATTCTTATCCATACGGTAAGCCAACGAACCTGTAGAGCTATATACAGCCAGCAGGCTTATAAACGACAGTACGATGACTACCGCCCATATTACCTGGTCTCCTTTTGTACGTTTAAATAGCTGGTTCATTCTACTTTACTTAATTATTGAATTACAGTTCGTGTACGGCATCTTTAAACTGACGGCCACGGTCCTCATAATTTTTAAACAGGTCGAAACTGGCGCATGCGGGTGAGAGTAGTACCGCGTCGCCTTTTTCTGATAATGCATAAGCTGCTTTTACGGCATCTTTTGCGCTTTGTGTATCTATTATATTGTCTACTACGCTATCAAATGCTGCATGTATCGGGGTATTATCTATCCCCATACACACTATAGCTTTTACCTTTTCCTGTACCAGTTCCATGATCTCGTTATAATCATTACCCTTGTCCTGGCCTCCCAGTATCAATACAGTTGGCTGCTTCATGCTTTCTAATGCAAACCATACAGAGTTTACATTGGTAGCTTTACTATCATTAATGAAATCAACACCACGCACGGTTGCTACAAATTCAAGTCTGTGCTCCAGACCTTCAAATGTGGCGAAGCTTTCCCTGATCTTTTCTTTACGAATACCTGCTATACGCGCTGATATGCCTGCTGCCATGCTATTGAATTGATTGTGCTTGCCTTTTAGAGAAAGATCGTGGATAGACATGTTTAATTCTTCGCCATCAACCTTAATGTGCATTTCATCATTTTTAATAAAGCCTCCTTCGTTCAGATGTTGTTGCTCGCTCATCGTAAAAAATATTGTTTGTGAATGAATGGGATGTTCCTGCAAATAGTTGGTTATTACAGGATCGTCTTGGTTAGTAATGAAATAATTATTCTCTCTTTGGTTCCTGGCTATATTAAACTTCGATGCTATGTAGTTGTCAAATTTGTAGTCATATCTATCAAGATGGTCTGGTGTTATATTCAATAGTACAGCTACATCCGGCCTGAATTCATGTATATCATCTAACTGAAAACTGCTCACCTCTATTACATACCATTCGCAAGGCTTTTCTGCTATTTGCCTGGCAAAGCTGTAGCCTATATTACCTACCATCGCCACATCAAGCCCTCCTTCTTTCAGCAGGTGATATGTTAGTTTTGTTGTGGTGCTTTTACCGTTGCTGCCAGTTATCGCTATTATCTTGCTATCATCTTTATACCTGTATGCAAATTCTATTTCACTGCATACTTCAATACCTGCTTCACGGATTTGTTTTACTATACTTACTTTGTCACTGATACCGGGGCTTTTCACCACTACATCAGCATTCATCACTTGCTCTATTGTGTGGCCACCTTCTTCAAAAACGATGCCCGCATTTACCAATGTCTCTTTATACTCCGGTTTCAATTGTCCACCATCTGTTACAAAAACATCCCAGCCCTGCTGTTTACCCAGCAATGCAGCACCTACGCCACTTTCAGCAGCGCCAAGTATTACCAGTCGTTTTTGTTGCCCGTTACTCACTATCTCATCTTTAATGTTACAATACTCAATACTGCCAGCACGATACCTATTATCCAGAAACGCGTTACAATTTTACTTTCATGGTAACCCAGTTTTTGGTAATGGTGGTGCAATGGTGACATCAAGAATATCCTGCGACCTTCACCGTATTTCTTTTTAGTGCGTTTGAAATACCCTACCTGTATGATAACCGACAACAGTTCCACCAGGAAGATGCCACATATGATAGGTATCAAAAGTTCTTTCCTTACGATTATGGCCAGCGACGCAATGATGCCACCGAGTGCAAGGCTTCCCGTATCGCCCATGAACACCTGGGCCGGGTAAGCATTATACCAAAGGAAGCCTACACACGCACCAATAAAGGCACCGATGAATATGGATAGCTCACTAAGATTAGGTATATGCATAATATTGAGGTACCCGGCAAAAATGTAATTACCCGATACGTAGGCAAATACACCCAGGCATACACCTATAATAGCTGATACACCTGTCGCCAGCCCATCTATGCCATCTGTAATGTTTGCACCATTTGACACCGCAG
Source organism: uncultured Bacteroides sp. (assembly GCA_902168085.1). Classification (GTDB taxonomy): domain Bacteria; phylum Bacteroidota; class Bacteroidia; order Chitinophagales; family Chitinophagaceae; genus Polluticoccus. Next base: position 10,395 of record CABHOP010000089.1, on the reverse strand, counting down.
TGATGATGAATATCACAAACAGCACGTAAATAATTGGCGTCACTATACCAACTACCCCTTCGCCAAATACCGCTGCTATGCGCTCATAACTCAGCTCATGATTCTTTACAAATGGAATGGTGGTGGTAGCTGTACGCACCGTTACATATGTATGCGACTGACCATTCTGGTCCATACGGGTATATGGCTTATTTACCTGCTGTTCTGTTGCGTTTTTAAGTATCGGCTGCCCTTCTATCACTTGCCTGGTAGTCACTACGTGCTCGTTATAGTACATGGTCAGCCCTACGATGATACCCAGGCCTACCTGGCCCATTATCTTAAACCTACCTGCAAGGCCTTCTTTATTCTTCTTAAATACTTTTATATAATCATCTATAAAACCAACCAGCCCCAACCATACCGTTGATACCAGCATCAGGATAATGTACACATTCTCTATCCTTGCAAATAGCAAGGTTGGGATCACTATAGCTGCTATGATGATGATACCACCCATCGTTGGCGTGCCGCGTTTCTGGTTTTCGCCTTGCAAACCAAGATCCCGCACCAGTTCACCTATCTGTTTGCGCTGCAGATATTTTATCAGGGTTTTACCCAATACAGTAGTGATGATCAACGACAATATAATAGCCATTGCTGCACGGAAGGTGATATAATAAAACACACCTGCCCCAAACATCCCGAAGTGCTCACGCAAATATGTAAAGAGGTAGTACAGCATCTATGCTACTATTTATTTAATGTTTTAAAAGCTTCCACTAATATTTCACGGTCGTCAAACGGGTACTTTACTCCTTTTATCTCCTGGTAGGTTTCATGTCCCTTACCGGCTATTAGTACTATATCGTTCGGCTGGGCCAATGCGCAAGCTGTTTTGATAGCTTCTTTCCTATCTGTAATACGCAACACTTTTCTTTTGTGCGACATAGTAAGACCTGATTCCATTTCATTCAATATCACTTCCGGGTCTTCACTACGTGGATTATCCGCTGTCAATATGGCTTTGTCGCTATGCTCGCAAGCCACTTCTGCCATTATCGGGCGCTTGGCTCTATCCCTATCACCACCGCAGCCTATTACGGTTATCAATTGTTGGCCACCGGTACGCAGTTGATTGATAGTAGCTAGCACATTTATCAATGCATCAGGTGTATGCGCATAGTCTACTATACCCAGCACCTTATCATTTTCCGACATGAAGGTTTCAAACCTGCCCGCTGCACCATGCAGGTTGCTTAGCGTGGCCAATACCTGCATCTTATCTTCCCCCATCAGTGTAGCTATACCATATACCGCCAGCAGGTTATAAGCATTGAAAGTGCCTATCATCCTGAAATAAGCCTCGTGATTATCTATATGCATGACCAGGCCGGTCAGGTTGTTTTCCAGCACCTTACCTTTAAAGTTGGCAGGCATACGCAGGCTGTAAGTATATTTTTCAGCCTTCGTGTTTTGCAGCATTACCATACCGCGTTTATCATCTGCATTTGTAAGTGCAAATGAACCGGCCGGTAATTCATCAAACAACTGCTTTTTAACCCTGATGTATTCGTCAAAATTTTTATGATAATCCAGGTGGTCGTGTGTAATATTCGTAAATGCCGCACCTGCAAACTCAATACCTGCTATACGGTGCTGGTGTATAGCGTGCGAGCTTACTTCCATAAATACATGTGAGCAACCTGCAGCCTGCATACGTGTCAGCAATGTTTGCACACTGATAGCATCCGGCGTAGTATGGGTTGATACCTCTATCACGTCATCTATACGATTCTGTACAGTAGATATCAATCCGCATTTATATCCCAGCCCTTTAAATAGATTAAATAAAAGTGTTGTGGTTGTAGTCTTACCGTTTGTACCCGTCACACCTACTACCTTCATTTTAGACGAAGGATTACCATAGAAAGCAGCTGCCAGAAAACCTGCTGCCTTATTACTGCTTTTTACCTGCACATATGTTACACCAGGCAGTTGTTCCTCCGGCAGTTGCTCACATACGATAACAGTTGCACCTGAAGCAATAGCCTTATCTATAAACGCATGGCCATCTATAGCTGTTCCGCTGATGGCAATGAACATGCTACCTGCAGATACTTTGCGCGAGTCGATGAATAATGCAGACACTTCTACATTATCACTTCCCACCACTTTCAGCGGTTCAATAGCAGATAATATGTTCTTCAACAGTGGCATTAGCTCAGTTGCAGTGTTATAGATTGTCCTTTTACGATTTTTGTTCCCGGTGCTATTGATTGCACCTGCACTTTACCCTTGCCTCTCACCGTCACTTGCAACCCCTCTTTCTCCAGTAGGTATACAGCATCTTTCAAGCCCAGGCCATTTACATCCGGCACTTGTCCTTTATATATACTAGCCGGCTTCACGTACACATTCTTATTCGAGTCTGCCACCAACTGGCCTATATATTCATCTGTTTCAAATTGCGCCTGCTTACCCAATGCGCGCAGCAGCACATTATAACTGCTTACGCCAGCTAGCTTTGCAGGGATAATGTTCTTATTCAGCATAGCAATGCTATCCAGCGGGCCATCCCACCCCTTACTGCCTGCAAATACCTTGTCTGCTATCATCCTGAATACCGGCGCTGCTATGGTACCACCATAATAAGCACCGGAACGCGGCTTTGTCCTGATAACTACTGCTATCGTATACTTAGGCTTCTCAGCCGGGAAATACCCTACAAACGAACCTTGATAAACCCCATCGCTATATTTAATGCCTTTATCTGCTACTTGTGCCGTACCGGTTTTGCCTGCTATGCTATAAAACGGGCCTTGTATATGTTTAGCGGTACCGCTCACCGCCACCTCGCGCATGCACTCTTTCAGTTGCCTGATGGTAGAAGAATCGGCTATAGACTCTTCAACTACTTTAGGCTTGATTGTTTTTACTGCTTTGCCATACTCCCTTACCTCACTTATCAGGTATGGGCGCATCATTTTACCATTGTTGGCTACAGCATTATATACCATACACGTATGCAGCGGGCTTATCTGTATCTCATAACCATAGGCCATCCAGGGCAATGTGGTAGCACTCCAGCTTTTACTCTTAGGCGTTTTCACCAATGGCTTACGCTCTCCTGCCAGGTCTATGCCTGTGCGTTCATTTAGGTGCAGGTCATGTAGATGCTCTATATATTTTTCCGGTTTAGAACCATAGTATTGATAACCCAGCTTCGCCATAGCCACATTCGATGAATGCGCGAACGCATCTTTGATACTCAGCACACCAAGGCCCAGGTGAGAGTCGCGCAGTGTCAGCCTGCCAAATTTCATTACACCACCTTGTGCATTTACCTTATCATTGATGTTGATATATTTATCTTTCAACAAAGCCAGCAGCGTTACCAGTTTAAAGGTGGACCCGGGCTCTGTGGGTATCATAGCGTAATTGAAGTCTTCCCAGTACGTACCATTCTTCTGGCGGCCCAGATTTACCAATGCGCGGATCTTACCCGTTTCCACTTCCATTACTATACACGTACCATACAGGCACTCATATTGCTGCAATACACTCAGCATAGCATGCTCTGCCACATCCTGTATACCTATATCCAGTGTCGTTACCAGGTCTTTACCGTTTTGTGCATCCACTTCCGATCCTTCTACCGGCACCCATACACCGCCCGTTGCCTTCTGCTCTACCCTGCTGCCATTTTCGCCATTCAGCACCGTATCGTAGGTTTTTTCCATACCTATCGTCTGGCTGTTTTCGCGCCACAGGCCTATGGTACGGTAGGCCAGCATACCATACGGGTTTATACGTTTGATGCGCGGGTCTTCTATAAAGCCACCACGGCGTTTCCCTTTATTGAATATCGGGAAGCTGCGCAGCGATTGATACTGATAATAAGGCAGGTTCTTACACAGCAACCAATAGCGCGACTGTTTTTTAAAGCCGGCCATCAATTGTTTCTTATATGCCGATGCCGGTGCGTCACCAAACAGTTCACTGATGCACACAGACAGGGTATCTACATATTTATTAAAAGTATCTTTCTGTATTACCGAGAAATCGACATGCACATCAAACTGCGGAATAGAAGAACACAGCAGCTGTCCGCCTTCGGTATATATATTACCGCGTTCGGCAGGCAACAGTGTGGTACGCGTATGCATCTCCTTTGCCATCCTACGCAGCTCCGGGCCTTCATTTATCTGAATGGCGGCAGCTTTCAATATGATAGCAATACCCAGCACGCAGATACACGAAAAGGCTACATACACCCTAAACCGTATGTCTTTCTTTATATTCAACTAACAGGTTTGTATTATTATGGTTTAACGCTTGTACTATCTATAGAAACTGTGTATGCCGGCAATTCCATTGGTTTCAATCCCAGTGCTGATGCTTTCCTTATTACCTCCGTTTCCATCCGCGTATACATCAGCTGGGTTTTGATATCCATATATTTCCAGCGTAGTTCTTTCAGCGTTTTATTCTGCTTGTTCAGCTCCCGCTGCATTTCTACAGCGTGCTGTGTATTGTTGATGTACAACACACACAGCAGGGCTACAAAAGCCAGAAATGGCACATTATTTACGATAGCCTTGTAAGACACTTTCTCCACCAGTGTTTTCCAGTCGTTTCTTACACGCTGCACCGGGGTTACTTCCTGCTCTGCTGCAATATTTGCATCCGTACTCATGCTATCTTCTCTGCTATTCTTAGCCGCGCACTGCGTGCACGGTTGTTATTTTTCACTTCTTCTTCTGTAGGCTCTATAGGTTTATTATTTACCGGCTTTAATACCGACTTATGTTCCGACCTGCCAAATACATCCACCACTTCTTCCTCCCAGGTGCCTTTCTTCATAAACTGCTTCACCAGCCTGTCCTCCAGCGAATGAAAGGTGATAATGCTTAGCCTTCCACCTAGCTTCAGACTTTTCGTCGCCTGCTCCAGAAACTCCTTTAGCGCCCCCATCTCATCATTCACCTCTATCCGCAGCGCCTGGAACATCTGCGCCAGGTACTTATTAGGCAATCCACGCATCACTGGCGCTATCATCGCTTTCAAAGACTCTATACTATCCAGTCCGCCCTTATTCCGGTTATCTACTATATGCTTTGCTAGCTGTTTTGCATTCCGCACCTCTCCATATTGCTCAAACAGCTTGTGCAACTGCACTTCACTATATGTTTTCAGTATATCTGCCGCAGTCATTTCCATCCGCTTATCCATCCGCATATCCAGCGGACCGTCAAACCGTATGGAAAAACCACGTTCTGCAGTATCGAATTGAAAAGAACTTACGCCTAAATCGGCCAAGATGCCATCTACCTCTTTATAACCATGCAGCCTTAAAAAACGGTTGATATACCTGAAGTTTTCCGTTACCGGTTCCAACCTCGCATCTTCGGGCTTATTCCTCCAGGCATCCGCATCATGATCAAAAGCTATCAACTTACCATTGGCACCCAACCTGCTTAATATCTCCCTGCTATGCCCGCCGCCGCCAAATGTTGCATCCACATATACACCATCCTCTTTTATCGCCAATCCGTCAACCGCTTCCTTTAAAAGGACTGTTGTGTGGTAAAAAGTGTCACCCGCCATATTCTTTACAGATTTTCAAACAGGTTAACACCACCACCCACTTTCTTAGCCAGGTCTTTTATGTTCGACCGGCGCTTATTCATGTATTCTTTATGAGTATCTTTATCCCACAGCTCTACTTTATTGCCGAGCGATACCAGAACCATGTCTTTTTTGATATCTGCATGTTCCATCAGCGACTTTGGCATCAGGATGCGCCCTGCGCTATCCGGCTCTATCATTGTGGCTCCATCCATAATCACACGCTTGAATTCGCGCACGTCATCATCAAAATCATTCATGGTGTTCAATTTACCTGTCAGCGCTTTCCACATGCTGATGTGGTACATGTTCAGGCAGTTTTCAATACCTCTGTTTATCACAAATACTTCTTCGGCACCTTCCGGTATCTGTTTACGCAACGATGCAGGCACTAAAAAGCGCCCTTTTGCGTCAACCGAAACTTCATATTCTCCGAAAAAGCTTACCATGCGAGGATTGAGAGTATTTTCACCTTTCTTGACACAAAATAACACATTTTCCCACGATTCTACTTAAAGAAAAACGGACATATTTTTCCACAGATACATATGTTGCTAAAGCATTTGCCTGTATTGCTTTTCGTCGCTTTTTCCACGCAGTCTCAATAACTACATGTTAAAAACGTGTTGATAAATGTGGATAACCTGTGAAATAGCTGCAAATCACCGATTTAACAGTCTTTTAGCTCATAAATTATGCAAACCAGCATACATTCGCTATTTTTGCAGCCCTTATGCCAATACGCTTAAGAAATACGCTCCTGCTGCTGGTATTGATTACCATCAGCGCTTGCAGTGGCTATGAAAAAGCCCTGAAAAGCAAAGACATCAATTACAAATTGGCAAAAGCCAACGAGTTTTATGATAAAAAGCAATGGCAACACGCCAACAGCCTGTATGAGTCTTTGATACCCGTAATGAAAAACACGCGCAATTATGAGCCGATGTATTATCGTTACGCGTATTCTTTTTACAATATGAAAGACTACCTGTCGGCCTCCTACCATTTTAAGAACTATCTCGATTTTTTCCCCACCAGCAAGGAAGCGGAAGAGGTAGAGTTTATGTATGGCCTGTGCTTGTATAGAATGTCGCCCAAACCATCCCTGGAGCAGACAAATACTGAAAAGGCAATGGAGGCATTGCAATCTTTTATCAATACCCACCCCAACTCTAAAAGGTTGGAAGAGGCTAATAAATATATAGATGAATGCCGCGGCAAACTGGAAGAAAAAGATGCTTCTGCAGCCAAGCTTTATTATAATATAGGCCAGTTTAAAGCTGCCAGCATATCTTATAAGCAAGTCATGCGCAATTTCCCTGAATCTGCAAGAAGCGACTATTACCAATATATGGTAGTACGCTCCTGGTACAAGTATGCTAATGAAAGCATCAGGGAAAAGCAGGAAGAGCGTTATGCAGCCGCCCTGAATGCATATAAGGAACTAGTTGACGGTTATCCAAATTCTAAGTATCTTCGCGACGCGGAAAAATATTATACCTTAGCAAATAATTCTATAAATAAAATACGCAATGAGCACAAATAAAAGGGCAATGGCAGCGGTTAACCCAATGGTGGAAACCCGTGATGTAGTGGCAATAAAGAACAGGACAGGCAACCTGTACGAGTCTATCGTTGTTATGGCCAGGCGTGCTAACCAGATTTCAGTTACAATGAAAGAGGAGTTGCACCGTAAACTGGATGAGTTTTCGAGCCACGCTGATAACCTGGAAGAAATACACGAAAACAAAGAACAAATCGAAATATCACGTATTTACGAGCGCATGGCAAACCCTGCCCTGCAAGCGACGAACGAGTTTTTCGAAGACAAAATATACCATCGCAAGAAGTAATTTTTGCATTTAAACACCTTAAAAAGCTATCCTTATTGAAAAGGGTGGCTTTTTATATTTAGAGCTGACGGGCAATGGGCAAAGCTTATAAACATTTATTCTTCGACCTGGACCACACCCTGTGGGACTTTGAGCAAAACTCTGCCAATACACTGCAGCAGGTATTTGCAGAGTATAACCTGCCACAGTATGGCATCACCGATTTCCAAGCATTTGCAGCAGTGTATAATGTACATAATGAAAAACTGTGGGCACGCTTCAGGAATGGGTTTATAAAACGCGAGGAATTGAGGTGGAAACGCTTCTGGCTTACATTGCTGGACTTTAAAATAGGGAATACGCCGCTGGCGCACGAACTGAGCGAGGCTTATCTTGAAATACTGCCCACACAAACTGTATTGATGCCTTTTGCAAAAGAACTGCTGGAGCATTGCAAGGATAAGTACACCTTACATCTTATTACCAACGGTTTTGAGGCTACGCAATGGCAAAAAATGCACTATTCAGGCATTGCCGGCTATTTCAAAGAAGTGATCACCTCCGAAAAAAGCCAGAGCATCAAGCCGAATGCAGAAATATTCAACTATGCATTGAAAACCACAGGCGCTGTATGCGATGAAAGCATAATGATAGGCGATGCCCTGGATATAGACATATTGGGGGCTTTCTATGCCGGTTGGGACCAGGTTTATTTCAACCCCGCTAAAAAAGCTCACAAGCACAAACCCACATATGAAGTAAGCTGCTTGTCTGAACTGAAAGAAGTTTTCTGATTACTTTATTACAATATCCTCTACCACACGCTCTTCAAAATATTCATTGATGCGCGCTGCCAGTTGTTCCTTGCCCAAGAGTAATTCCTGCTTCAACGGAGCAACATCTGTATAAATAGTCAGGGTAGTACCGCTGAGATACAGGTTACGGGTATATTTAGAAATGGTTTTGCCTGCTATCGCCTCCCATTCCTGGCGCAGGCGCAGTTCATTCACCTTGGGCTTCCAGCCCGATTTCTGCATCAACAGATTAATTGCCTCACCAATACTATAGGAACCCATAAAAATGTCAAACAAAGATAACCAGCTATTTTTATAGAAATAAAAAAACCGGTAGCTAATGTTACCGGTTTGTTCTGACAGTGAATGGGCACAGCAGGTGCTGGGCTGTAAAATATTTTTATAATGTGTATTGATACGTTTAGTGTATTTGTGCGTTCTCTCTTCAGCGCATCCGGAAAACAAGACCGGTTATAATGTTGATAAGTAAGTTTTTGTGTTGTCCTTCTAATGTGTTGCAAACATAAAAAGGATTTTTGACAAAAAATACCCGTTTTTTCACCGGTATTTCTAATATGTTGTAGCTACAGCAATGTATACAGCCATTTCTCAATATTCTTTCTCACTCTTTGCACACATATTTTTAACTAACAGCATTAATATAGAAATGTCAATTTTGTATCATAAATAACTGGCCAAACGAAACTTACAAGTATTAGGCTATCTTTGCCAACTACCTAAGGTTCTATAACAATAAAATGAAAAAAATACTGCTTCCTCTTGTTACCGCAGGCCTTTTTTTAGGCGCTTGTAATGAAGATTTCGATGTAGCCGCCCCTTATAAAGATATAACCGTAGCATACGGCGTTCTCAATCGCGATGATACAGCTCATTACATCAGAGTAGAAAAGGCTTTCCTGGATGAGAATAAAAGTGCTATTGAAATGGCGCAAATAGCGGATTCCAGTTATTATAAGAATATCGAGGTAGTGATGAAGGAATATAAAAACGATGATCCGGCCAGCCAGATAGTCAACAGAACATTCGATATGTATCGTGTAGATATGGCACTGGAGGGTTATCCGAAAGATGCTGCCGGCAGCCAGGGCTTTTTTACGAATCCTCACTATGCATATAAACTAAAACTACCCGCAGGCGACTCTCTGAATGCATTTCTTAAATATCGCGTAGTGGTTAAGAACAATAATACCGGCCGTACAGATTCGTCGGATGTATTTTATGTTGTAAACAGCAATAAAAATAACGACCCAAATAGCTTCTATATCAGGGATTTCACGAATGCGAACTACCAGTTAAGCTTTTCTAAGACCACAAACAACGCCGCATATGAGCTAAGTGGCAGGGTACCCCGTAATGGCAAACTGTTAGAAAGCATCATCAGGTTCCACATAGTAGAAAAAAATGCAGCCACAGGTGAGAAGAAACGCCTGAGTGCAGATTATACCTACGCAAATGCAGCGGTTACTTCTGCCGGCCAGTTTAAGGTTTCAGTGCCTACAACAGCCCTCTATTCATTCATTGCAAGCTCATTCGGCCCGGCAGGGGCAAATGTGCAACGGTATGTAGATAGCTGCGACCTGTTTGTTTATGTAAGCAGCAATGAGATATACAATTACCAGCAAGTGCAGATTGCACAGGGCAGCGGGCTTTTGGGAGACCAGATAAAGCCTAACTATACCAATATGCGTGGCGAAAACGTATTAGGCCTTATAGGCTCAAGGGCATTAAGGACTTATAGGAATGTACCTATCGAAACTGTCACTATAGATTCACTGAAAGTGAACCCTGTAACCTTAAGCATGAATATACAAGGCCGTAGTGACGAATAGTTTGACAATATTTCATTCAAAACATATATCAAATGCCTTAATGTTCGTTCATTAAGGCATTTTTGTTTCAGTTTGACAGTATGGCTGACATTATTTCAGGATTGCCGGCGATGGCATGCATATTGAAAATAGATTCTTACAACTGTAAACAATACAACATTTATAACAAATAATAATTATGGGAAAAATCATTGGCATTGACTTAGGTACTACCAACTCTTGCGTAGCTGTTATGGAAGGTAATGAGCCGGTAGTGATAGCGAACGACGAAGGTCGCCGTACTACCCCTTCGGTAGTAGCATTTTTGAA
>CABHOP010000088.1 GCA_902168085.1 uncultured Bacteroides sp. | reverse complement strand
ACTATCCTCTTCGTCGGCAGCGTCAGATGTGTATAAGAGACAGGTATATGAAAAAGCTATTGTTCACAGCAGCTATTGCCATAGCAAATATTACCGCTTATGCACAGCACGAGCATCATGGGCAGCCGATGCCTGCAAAGCAGCAAGCAGACACACCCGCTCATCATCAGCACGATATGAAAGACATGGCCAATATGAGCCATGCTTTCTCTTTGCAGCTACCTATGAACCGTAACGGTTCCGGTACAGGGTGGCTGCCCGATGCATCGCCCATGTATGGCTATATGCTGCACAGCCGCAAGTGGATGTACATGCTGCACGGCAATGTATTTGTGCGGTATAACAGTCAGGATGTATTTAATGACGGCCAACGTGGTGCATCTAAATGGGATGCACCTAACTGGCTGATGGGCATGGGACAGCGCAAAGTGGGGCGTAATGGCCTGTTCCGCTTTAGTGCCATGCTATCGCTGGATGCGGTGATAGCAGGCGGCAGCGGCTACCCGCTATTGTTCCAGACCGGGGAAACATGGCAGGGCAGGCCGCTGATAGACCGGCAGCACCCGCACGACCTGTTCTCCGAGCTTTCCATAGGCTATACACAGGCCCTTAGCAAGAAGGTAGATGTATTTGCATACATAGGCTACCCCGGCGAACCGGCGCTAGGCTCGGTAGCTTTTATGCACCGTCCATCGGCATTACCCAATCCCGATGCGCCATTAAGCCATCACTGGAATGATGGTACACACATCACCTTTGGGGTAGCGACACTGGGGGTGCGCTACGATAAATGGAAACTGGAAGCCTCCTCCTTCACCGGGCGTGAGCCGGATGAAGACCGGTTCAACTTCGATAAGCCACGTTTCGATTCATGGAGCGGGCGTATATCCTACAATCCTACTAAAGAATGGTCGCTGCAGGCATCGCACGGGTATGTAAAAAGCCCGGAAGTATTGCATGGCAATGAAAATGTGAACCGCACTACGGCATCGGCTATTTACAGCCACCGTTTCAGCAATAAGCACTTTTTGAATGCTACCGCGCTGTGGGGTATGAATAAAACAACCGGGCAAGATGGTGAGCATGCCGTGCTGGCAGAGGCTGCCTATGCTATGAACCGCGTAAATATATATGGCCGCTACGAATGGGTGCAGAAGAGCGCGGAAGAACTGGCGCTGGATGAAACCATATATGGCCACCACGATGTGTATGCTGTAAATGCACTGACACTGGGCGCAGCGTATGCTGCATGGCAAACGAAGATAGTGCGCGTAGCGGGCGGCGCTCAGGCATCTGTATACCTGCCCGATGAAAAACTGAAAACCCTATATGGCAGCACCCCCATGGCTGCGCAGGTGTACCTGCGTATTTATCCATCATTAATGAGATAGATCATTCACCAATAAAATATAAGTGCTATGGGTTATCATGAGTATAAAGAATGTATAGAAGCCTGCCTGAAATGTGCGGCTATTTGCAACCATTGTGCCGCCTCTTGCCTGCAGGAAGAAGACACGAAGATGATGGCAAAATGCATACAACTGGATATGGAATGTGCCACCGTGTGCTATGCAGCAGCACAGCTGATGAGCATGGGTAGCAGCCTGGCGAAAAAGATGTGCGCGCTATGTGCTGAAATATGCAAGGCCTGTGCCGAAGAGTGCAGTAAACATAGCCATGAGCATTGCCGCGAATGTGCTGCTGCCTGTGGTGAATGTGCTAAAGCCTGCGAAGCAATGGCCTATTAATTATGCCGGGGGAAGATCATTCTCTTTGGCCACAATTTCTTTGATAGTTGCATCCAGCTTTTGGGTAGATTCAGTAATACCATCTACTATCACAGCATTGATTGGGTCGTTGCTATCATTCTTATTGAACAGGGCTGCCAGGCCCAGTATGGTTGCTACATAACCGCGTACATCATGCGATTGTAAATGTGCTATTTCGCTGAGGACGCGGTTACGTACAGCTATATTTTTTGTCTGTTCTAAAATGATGTTTTGTTTGATTACTCTCTCTGCAGCAAGGTTTTTATTTGATTTGCGGTAGTCGTAAATACCTTTGGCGAGGAGTGCTACCGCGGCTACAAGCAAGGAAATACCCACTATATACAGGCCGCGTTCGTTTTGTTTTTCCTTTATTTCTAAATGGGCTATCTGCAGTTGTTTGTCTTTTATCTGCAGGTCTTTTTTTTGCAAGTCTGTTTCGCGTTTAAACTCCAGGTTGGCTATCTGAGCTGCCCGCTCTACAGAGAACATAGAATCCCTGAGGTGCGAATAAAGTATCCGTTGCTGGTAAGCTTCTTTATAATTGCCTGCAAAAGCATATGCCCTGGCCAGCTGCTCTGAAAATTCTACTGCCGGCCCCATGAAGTTGGTTTCCCTGCAGCTATTTACCGCAGCACTTAGGTTGCTGATGGCAGCATTGGTATATTGCGTTTTGTTCTTTGCATGAGATGGATCTTGCGCCATTAATAAATAGGTTTCGCCTACATTGCCCATGTTAATGGTAATGCTGTTAACGTCTCCCATTTCTTGGCTGATGGCCAGTGCCTGGTTGTTATAAAACAAGGCTTTTTCATAGTCTTTCAGGTGCAGGTGCACGATGCCAAGATTGGCCAGGTTTATCTGTTCTCCATATTTATGGCCTAGCTCGCGGTTCATTTTCAATGCAGCAAAATGGTTTTCAAGCGCTTGGGGATAGTTGCCTTTATTATCCAGCACAATGCCCATATTGCCCATATTTCGCGCCAATGCAGCCTTGTTGTTTATCTCTTTATTGAGTGTAACGGCTGCCTGGAAATACTGGGTTGTTTTATCGTAATTTTTCTGTTCGAGGTAAATGCAGCCGATGTTTTCATTGGAGATAGCCATGTTGGCGGTGTCTTTCATCAGCTCAAATTGTTCCAGGGCTTTCAGATTATAAGCCAGCGCCTGCGCATAGTCGGCCTGCGATTGGTAAATAAGGGCCATGTTTGAATACATGGCAGCTATGCCTTTTGTATAATGGTTTTTCCGGTAGATGCTGAGCGCCTGTATGTAATACTCCAGTGCCTTTGTGTACTGGGATTTAGCTGCGTGGTTAATGCCCAGGTCGGTATAAGCCGCAGCAATGCCTCTTTCCCAGTTTATTTTCTGCGATTGCGATAGCAGATTGTTAGCAACCAGGATACCCGAATCGGGATTTATAGAAGAGTAGGCAAATGCTATTTTATCGAGCAGCAGCATTCGCTGTGTATCAACAGAAATGGTCTTTTGTAATTGTGACAGGGAATCGATGAGACGCCTGTTTTGCGCCTGCAAGCAAATGGGAAAAACCAGGAATAAAAGAACATACCTGAATTGTAAAGACATAGGTTGACGGATGGTGTATAAGAAATGTACAAAAAAAGGTGGTTTTTGGGGGCTATTTCAGAAAAATATTTTGCCTAAGTGTACAATACATCGGAATCTTATGTATTTTCGTATTGTAAAGTTTAAAACAGTAGCATGATATACTCTACCGAACTGATAAAAGGCACACTGAAAACCATAGTGCTGAAGCTGCTGGCCGATAACAAGAGAATGTATGGCTACGAGATAACGCAACGGGTAAAAGAACTTACGTTTGATAAGATACAGATATCGGAAGGGGCACTGTACCCTACGCTGCACGCACTTGAAAGTGAAGGCCTGCTGGTGACCGAACTGGAATATATAGGCAAGCGCGTGCGCAAGTACTATAGCCTGAGCCCCAGCGGCAAAAGCAAGAGCAAAGAGAAACTGAGCGAGCTGGCCGACTTTATAGAAACCATGAAACTATTGCTGGACCTGAAAGTAAAAACAGCTTAAGAATGTATTGCATCACTGACGAGCAAGTAGATTTTATCCTCGATGACATTAGACGTAATGGTATCGAAATGGAGGACCTGCAGTTGAACCTCCTGGATCATATCTGCTGCATCATTGAGCAAAACCTCGAAGCGGATGGCGACTTCGAGGGCTTCTATCGAAAGACTGTGCAGCAGTTTTACAAGAAAGAACTGCGCGAGATAGAAGCGGAGACCATCCAATTGTTAACCTTCAAAAACTATTATGCAATGAGAAAAACAATGATAGTAAGCGGGCTTGTATCTGTAATGGCATTTGTGACCGGAAGCCTCTTTAAATGGATGCATTGGCCGGGTGCCGGCGTATTGCTGGTGTTGGGCATTGCCATATTCAGCTTCCTTTTTTTGCCGCTGATGCTTACGCTGAAAATAAAAGAATCGGGTAGTAAGCGTGACAAGCTGGTAGTGACCAGTGCTACGATAACCGGACTTTTATACTGTATGGCCTGCCTGTTTACCATACAGCACCGGCCCGGGGCGAATATACTGTGGTTTTCAACTGTTATCGTGTCTTTCTTTGTGATGATACCTATCTATTTTTTTACAGGTATCCGCAGGCCGGAAGCTAAGGTAAACACCATCATCACATCTACCATGCTGGTAGCGGCAACAGGCTTTTTATTCCTGATGCTGAATACGAGACCCAGCTATAAAATGCATGAAGTGAAAATGTATAGCTGGCTGCAAAGCGAGCAATTGTTGCAGCGCATGCAAGGCGCTAATACGGATACCGATAAACTGGCGGCAGATATAAATAGCATCAGTATGCAGATAAAATCGCTGGTGCTGCAAAATGCGATAGGCATGCCAGCAATGCCTGATGATTTTGAAAGGCAAGGCATCTTTATGGAAGAAGGTAATACAGGGCCGGCATTCATGAATGCTAAAAGCAAGGGTACAAGGCTGATAGTGGAACTGAAAGAGAAAATAAAGCAATACAATGCACAACACACCACAACCCCCATACCTGTGGCACATACCGCACTGGATGCCCCTGACGATATGGTAGGACGGTATAGTAACTATACGATACTGAATACCATCACCCAACTACAGCTGTATGTGGCCAGTGCCCCGCATACACTGGTAGCAACCAAATGACAATACAGAGGGCTGAATTCTTTCAGCCCTTTATTTTTGCCCTCTACATATCTTGTTTTTATAACGGTTGGTCTTCTGCATATATAAAAAGAGGCATTTTTTTTGACCAAGGCACTTATCTTATTGACGTATGGCAGACATGCTGTAATGCATTATGCCAACCATGCATGTACCTTAGATGAAGTGAACCTGTATTATAAGTTTACACTTATAGCCCGCCTTTTTTTAATCAATAAATCATCCGTTTAAAAACAACATTATGAAACAAATTATTCTTCTGGCAATGGTGGTGCTTTTTTCTGCCACATCATTTGCACAAACCATCCGCGTTACCAACAACACCAATTGCCGTATTATTTTTACGGTAAACCTATATAATACCAATTGCTCCAGTTATTCAAGCGGAGCTATGGTTATCAATCCGATGACAGGGCCTGTAAGCTATGGTATCAGCTCATTTAGCTGGACACCTTCGGGAAGCCCCAGCGGCAGCTTCGCATTGCTGAAATACGGCGCAGCTAATGCTTTCGGAAATGTTTGTTCTACCGGCGGTTATCCATTTAGCCCCGGCTGTAATGAAACTGCAACAATAGGTAATGGCAGCTGCGCACCGGCAAGCGGTTGCGTGGAGGTATCTGCTGCCTGTGCCCTTTGCGATATAGGTACAACTATCACAGGCACATTTTCTACATTGGCCGGTGGCAATGCTTCGGTAGTATTCAACTAAATAAGCAATCAACTATAATACAGGATATAGCAAC
>CABHOP010000087.1 GCA_902168085.1 uncultured Bacteroides sp. | reverse complement strand
AAGTTGGACACAGCAGAAACAGAACTGGCAAAACGTGAGCAGACAATTCTGAGCTTAAATACTCAACTGACAGAGTTTCAGCAAAAGGAAGAAAATTTACACGAAAAACTTAATGTTTTCAAACAGGAAATAGAAGATTTACATAATAGATCGCAAGAACAATTTAAGAACATTGCAACTGAAGTATTAGAGGAAAAGAAAAAACTGTTTGTTGATGAAAACAAAAAAGAACTGAACACCATACTTGACCCATTAAAAACCAACCTGACGGAATTCCGGGAAAAAGTAGAAGCAACTCGAAAAGAGGATATACAGGATATAACCTCTCTAAAGAAGGAAATTGAATCTCTAAACAAACTGAATATTCAATTGAGCGACGATGCGAAAAACCTCGCTACAGCTTTAAAGTCTGAAGTGAAAATGCAAGGTAGTTGGGGAGAAGACAGGTTAAATATGATTTTGGAGGTTGAAGGGCTTCAGAAATATATTGATTTTAGCAGAGAGGAAATGTACCGGGACGATGAACAGGATAAGAATCGTAAGCCAGATTTTATTTTGAAATTGCCTAACGATAAATGTATCATTATCGACAGCAAAGTATCATTGTCCGCATATGTGAATTACTACAACGCCCAAACCGCAGAAGAGAAAATTGAATATCTCAAGCAACATTTGAAAAGTGTAACAGATCATATTAATGTTTTAGCGGACAAAAATTACCAGTCGCTTGCGGGATTGACTACCCCTGATTACGTGTTTATGTTTATGCCGGTTGAATCTGCATTGACATTAGCAATGAACCAGAATCCTGAAATATTCAACAATGCCCTAAAACGAAAAATTGTGCTAATTACGCCGACTACGCTTGTCGCTACACTAAAAGTTGTAAAAATTCTATGGCAAAAGGAGAACCAGGTGAAGAATGTCGAAGAAATATTCAGGCAATGCGGAGAGCTTTATAACAAGTTTGTTTCATTCATTGAAGAAATGGACAAGATAGAAACGGCGCTTAGCAACGCTACAAAAGCCCACAAAGATGCGATGTATAATTTGAAAGACGGCACTAAGAAAGGAAATACAATCATAGGAAGATTTGAAGCAATTAAAAAGCTCGAAGCAAAAACAAACAAGAATATTCCTGAAAAACACTTAAGGGAAATCGATTTACTACCTGATGAGAATGAGTTGATTGTACTTAGAGAAGGAGATATATAAATAAGTCAGTCCGACAATAAAGTACTGCAGATAAGAATTTTCATGTTTGTAGATATTCGATTTTCTGCAACCACGATTTTTTTAAAGGCTTCTTTTCGTACCTTTACATTAGCGTTGTAGATAGCAAAAGAAAAGGTGCGTAATTCGGTGAGTTGTGAATCAAAGCCTTTATAAGATATTGAAATACAGCGGCGTAAGGTACTGAGTTCTATTACCTCTCTCTCCGCATCAAAAGATAAAGAGCCCCTTAATCGGGGCTTTTTTATTATCATAAATTACACTGGCGTTTTTTATCACTAGCCCTGAAGCATGGTTCTCATTAATGGCGATAATGAAGATCGTCATTTCATGCGTGTCTGTACGTGACCATGGCAAAAGCAGATATTGATGACTGGGCAACTAAGTGCCAAAGGATTTTTTTACTTTGAAGCAAACCATAGGAACAGGTAATGTAGCAATTATCGTACGGGTGCCAAAATCGATGTTTATTGTTGGTATTCAACCATTCTGAATCAAAAAAACATCAAAGGTTTTCATCGTAACCGTCTCCTGGAATACTTTATCACCTCAAGTATCAGCAATAAAACAGATGCGCCTAAGATAGATGCTTTGAAATGCCCGTAACCCGGGTAGGAAAAGCTAAATAAGCGCTGCAATTGCGGTATTGAGATAACAGCAAGTAAAAGAAGCATTGCTGCAAATGATATGGATATCGCTGCCACATTGCGTTCTTTGATTACTGAAGTAAATGGCCTGGTACCGGAGAGATTGGTTAGAATTAGAAAGATATTGCCAACTATCAATGATGAAAATGTAATCGCCCTGATTTCCGCTTCGGTATGTCCTTCCCTTATTGAAGCTATATAAACTGCAATCACAACTATCAGTAGCAGTGTGCCTTGAAAAAAACTGTATAGCATTCTTTTAATGCTGAAGAATCTTTGGTTGATAGCGCGAGGCGGCCGGTTCATGATGTTGATTTCTTCTTGTTCAGATTCGAATGCAATTGAACAAACCGGGTCTATGATCAGTTCTATAAAAACAATATGCAGCGGAAGTAACAATATAGGCAATGAGGGTAAAAATGCAGGTAGCAATGTAAGTCCTATAATGGCAACATGTATGGCTATCACGTAAGACATTGCCTTCTGCATATTATCGAATATCCGCCTTCCCAGGCGAATGGCCATAACGATGGATGCAAAATTATCGTCGAGTAATACGAGGGAGGACGCTTCGCGTGCCACATCTGTTCCCTTGTAGCCCATTGCTATTCCAATATCAGCTGCTTTTAGTGCCGGAGCGTCATTTACCCCGTCTCCTGTCATGGCTACTACCTCGCCATTATTCTTAAGCGCCTTTACTATTCTCATCTTGTGTTCCGGAGCTATCCTGGCAAAAATGCAGTTTTGCCTGAGGTTGCCACTTAATTCCTGATCGGTCATGAGAGACAACTCATCTCCGGTAATCACCATGTCTGCTACCAGGCCTGCTTTATATGCTATTGTCTTTGCTGTTATTGGGTGGTCGCCTGTTATCATTATAACTTTTAACCCGGCATTGTGGCAACTGCTGATGGCTTGTGGCACTTCTGGTCTGATAGGATCTTCGAACGCAAGCAGGCCTAAAAAGGTGAATGCAATTTCAGACGGGTTTTCCGGTAGCTCTTTAAGGCTGTGCCGGCACTCTGCAACTCCCAATACTCTAAATCCGGCTTGTGCCATCCTTGCCAGGTTCTCTTCTTGCCGGGATATTTCCTCTTTATTCAACCCGCAAAGATCAAATATAGCCTCCGGTGCACCTTTTGCCGCTGCGATAAAGTTTCCGCTGCTGTTTTTATATATTCTGGTCACAGCTAATAATTCGCGGTTCAAAGGATATTCTTTGATGGGCACTTGTCCCGTCTCGACGATGGACGCGGTTGTGGTTAGTTGATTGATAGCTGCGTCCATCGGGTCTACGGTTTCTCTTTGTGAGGCTAGCCACGCAGCATTTATAAGCTGGCAACCCGGAATGTTTGAAACGGAAAACGTAGTGAAATAGCCTTCCCATGTAGAAACGGCGGCAATCTCCATCTTGTTTTGTGTTATTGTTCCGGTCTTATCACTACATAAAACAGTAGCCGATCCTAATGTTTCTATGGCGGAAGACTTCCTGGTGAGTACATTTTTTTTGGACAAACGCCATGCACCAAGTGCGAGAAATACTGTTAGAATAACGGGGAATTCTTCCGGTAATATTGCCATTGAAGATGCAAGCCCTAACAATATTGATTTGATAAGATCTCCCCGGGTAAGGTAGTAAGCAGTAATTACGCCCAGGCTCATTAATATGCCTATGATGGCAAACCTTCTTATCAATACTTTCATTTCTCCCTGCAGGCGGGTCTCTGTATCGGTAACAGCGTTAAGGCTGGATGCAATTTTCCCAAGTTGTGACTGGAGCCCAGTTTTTGTCGCTTTTGCTATACACCTGCCCTGAACAGCCAATGTTCCCCCATATATCATATCATGTCCTGCTTCCGGATACTTTGAAACGGACATAGATTCACCTGTCAGGAGAGACTCATCAACTTGAAAATTTGTAGTTTCAATTACCTGGGCATCTGCCGGAATCCGATCGCCTTCATTTAGTATCAAAATGTCATCCGGTACCAGGTCTCGTGCAGGCAGGCGTATTTCGTTGCCATCCCGAATAACTAATGCGCGCGGCGAAGAAAGCTGCTTCAATGCCTCCAGTGCTTTTTCTGTTTTTCTATATTGATAAAACGTGATGCCAATAATTAAGAGGATTGTAGACATCAAAACAGCACCTTCTCTATAGTCGCCGATAATCATGTATAAAGCTCCGCATCCTATTAAGAGCAGAAACATCGGTTCCCTTATTACCTCTTTAGCTATTCGCCAAAGGTTCTTAGGCTTCGCCGAAGGCAATTCATTATATCCAAACTGTTTTAGTTTTTTTACAGCCTCCTCCGATGTGATTCCATTGCGCATGTTCCTGATTATTTTAAAACGATACTCTCAATCTTGAAGGCGTTGCAATTCGTTGGTGATTATAAATGATTGACACAACCAATTATAAAGCTACTACATGTGAACTTTAACTCATAGAACTCGTAATTAAAAATAAATCCGTACCTGGTAGATTAGAAGCTCCATTTCAGCCGTAAGAAACATCAATGGTTAGCATCATCAATGCGGTTATCTATTTCGAAAAGGACTGCGGTGAATTTTAAGTCAAGGATCTCCATCATGCTATACTGAACCGAAGGTGAAAACAAAAAGCCCCTTGTTCAGCAACCGGGAAAAGCAACCCTCGATTATGTTTTGGAGCTTACGTGAGAGAAGGAAAGTGAAGCAACAAACATTCGATAAGCTTTCCGATAGGCTTTGCGATATTTCTAAGGAAAAGAAGCCGTAGTGGCTGCATCGCCGCACTTTTGCCTATAGTAGCAGTAGCCATGTATGCGAGCGTGCTGAAACGATGCACTGTGCCTGAACGGTGCATGTAGTAAAAGCTGTAATTAAGGCTACTGCTATCATCATTTATCAACGGTCGTTTCCAACATATGTGTATATGGCATCAAGCCTAAGAGTCAGGATTGTTCACCACATCAAGTATACGGAAACGCTTTAATCCCGCCGGTACCTTCCACCGTACTTCTTCTGATTTTCTAAACCCAATGAGGGCTGCCCCCATTGGGGTAATTACAGAAATCTTATTTTGTTTTATGTCAGCATGCTCGGGCATTACAATTGTAAACTCCAGTACTTTCTGGGTATCAAGGTCTAATATCGATACCCGGGAATTCAGCTTAATGCAGTGCTTAGGGAAAGCATCTTTTGTTACGATCACTGCGCGTTTCAGTTCATGCGCCAATGACATTTCTTCGTTTCTATCCGGTAGTTTATCTACATAGGGTTTCAGAAGTTTGTAATCCTCTTCTGTAAGAATCACCGGATTTAGTTCTTTGGTATTCATATTTTATCTTTTTTTAGTTCAAACTGGATGCTCTTAACGAATTGTCTTTTATCTTGTCGTTCTTGTAACTGAAGTATATTTCCTGGAAGCTTTTCGTACTCAGGGTATCAATCTTTCTGAAAAATCTGGACGGCACAACATCGTCTAAGGTTTTAAACCCACAGGCTTCCATCATTTCTACTACAGCGTGAAGCGTGTTTCTGTGGAAGTTTGCCACACGAACACGCTTGTCGGTAACACTAAGGCCTTTATATAATGAAGGCTGTTGGGTTGCAATGCCAACGGGACATTCGCCACTGTCACACTTCAGCGCCTGGATGCAGCCTAAAGACATCATCATCCCCCTGGCGCTATAACATGCCCCTGCTCCTAACGCTAATACTTTTAAAATATCAAATGCAGTAATGATGCGCCCCGACGCTATTACTGTAATATCTTTTCGAAGGTTAAATGCATCCAATGTTTGCGTTACAAACGATAGCGCGTCATATAAGGGCATACCCATATTGTCTGTAAATTCTAAGGGTGCTGCTCCTGTGCCGCCTTCAGATCCATCTACGGAAATGAAATCCGGAATAATGCCTGTAACTACAATAGCGTTGCAGATATCAATGAATTCCTGTTTATCACCGATACACATTTTAAAGCCCACCGGCTTACCTCCGGATAACTCCCTGAGAGAGCCAAGGAACTGCATCAGCTCAGTGGGAGTAGAGAATGCGGAGTGTGCAGGAGGGGAGTATACAGTGGTATTAGGCTCAATATTTCTGATAGACGCTATCTCCGGTGTATTCTTTGCCGCCGGCAATATACCTCCATGGCCAGGCTTCGCGCCCTGTGATAGTTTTAATTCTATCATTTTCACACTTGGACGCGTTGCGTTAATATGGAATAATTCCGGAAGAAATTTTCCTTCTGCATCTCTGCAGCCAAAATATCCCGTACCAATTTGCCATATCAGATCCCCACCACGTACGTGATAGTCGCTAATGCCACCTTCGCCTGTATTGTGCGCAAACCCTTCCAGAGCGGCCCCTTCATTCAATGCGCTGATGGCAGTTTTGCTTAATGCCCCATAGCTCATTGCGCCTATATTAAGAATGCTGGCTCTGTAGGGTTGGCTACATTGTTTGTTGCCAATCTTCACACGCAAGTTTTTATCCGGAATCTGAACGGGGAATGTTGAATGTGCCACCCATTCATGCCCGGGCATATGGGGGTCGCTCTGCATACCGAAAGGCACAGTTTGCTTTACATTCTTTGCCCGTTGGTAAACTATGGCTCGCTGTCTTCGATTGAACGGCCTGCCATCAAGGTCCGACTCTCCGAAATACTGTCGCATCTCAGGGCGTATCGATTCAAAGAAATACCGGAAGTATCCAACAAGAGGAAAATTCCGAAGAATGGTATGCTTACGCTGCCTGGCATTATGGATAGCCAACCAAAATGTAGATATCGTAATTGACAATGCTGCAAGAAGCCAGTATTTATCTGTAAATAAAGCTGCGGCTAAGACTAATACATTTAGAACAAAGATTGTCCAAAGTATTATGCCTTTAGCCGAAACCTTTGTGAGATTTCGTGACATGATTGAAATATTGTAAATGAAAAAGGAAATACCGAAGTAGTCCCCGGAACTATGCGTGCAAGTCCGGGGCTATAGTATTAAAGTCCTTAAAGCTGGATAGATAATATAGCTTGTAACAAAAACAATGGAAGTGATGAGGGTGTATTTCATGCATCACAATATCACAATCCTTGCCATAGTTTTTGGCAGCAAAATGTAATATATGAAGTGTTGAAAACATGATATAACAAAGTTAAGAATTATTTGTATTCTATTTGTTAAAGTAGGTTTTTAACCAATCAGGTATAGCAATGAAAATATAGTTGATGCCGATATCTCAACGTTGCTATCGGCATCCTTGAAATCTGAGATCATTAAATTCTGATACAGATCAGTTTCCTTTCATCTACCAGCCACCTCCTGTAGAACGGTAAACTGTTATTAAAGATATAAAGAGTTTTTTCTTTGTTTCCACTTGGTTGATTTCTGCTTCCAGTACATTGCGTTGTGCTGTTATCACCTCCAAATAATTTGCATAACCAACTTTGAACAGATCATTAGAAGTTGAAATGGCATCTGAAAGTACTTGTACCTCCTGTTGGTTCAAATCGTAAATATTACGTAGGTTATCCATATTGCTCAATGTCGTCTGTATTTCCTGAAATGCGTTTAATACAACCTTGTTATAATTGTGATGGGCTTCAAGCTGCTCAGCTTGTGCTCGATTAAGACCTCCTTTTAAAGCGCTTCTATTAATTAATGGTGCAGTAGCGCCGCCAATTATTCCATAAGCTATAGATGCTGGGTTAAGGAGCAATCTACTGTTAAATGAGCTGTACCCTAAAAAAGGTGATAGTGTCAACGCTGGCAATAATGCGGCTTTTGCTGCGCCCACATCGGCTTTCGTTGCTTTAAGCTCGGCCTCTGCCTGCAATACATCGGGCCGCCTGTTTAAAACATCCTGCGGAAGCCCCACTGCTATCTGTTCCGGTAGCTTTTGTTGTAGAAAATTTGAATTCCTGGGTATGGCTTGCGGAAATCTGCCTAACAGATAGTTCAATTCATTTTCAGTTTTTTTAATACTCTGCTCCGTGGCTGCCAGAAGGCTTTTTGTTCTTAGCAATTGTGCCTGAAATTGTTGTATAGCCAAAGCGGTTGTTCTTCCGGCTTCCTTCTGCACTTCTGCTATATTTACAACGCTGTCCTGCAGCGCAATGTTCCTTTTCAATATAGCCACTTCTTCATCCAATGCCAGTAATTCAAAGTATCTGAATGAAACTTCTGCTATCAGTGTTGTTATTACCAGGTTACGCGCCTGCTCTGTTCCCAACAATCGCATATACGCTGCCTTTTTTTGATTCTTGAGCTTTCCCCATAGGTCTATTTCCCAGCTGCTCCTCAAGCCAAGAAAGTAATACGGCACCATGGGGAGAGATACTTTTTGGTCTTCACTGACATTGCCGGATAAGTTGGTGTCGAAGTTCCCAACACCCTCCATCGTATAGTCTCCATACTTCTGCGTAGAAGCATTCGCCGTGGCTTCCACCGAAGGCAGCATGGCACCTTTGCGAATCCTGAAAAATGACCGCGCCGTTTCTATACGTTGCATAGCGATATATACATCAGGGTTCTGTTTTACAGCCACATCTATCAGTTGTACCAGGAAAGGGTCCACAAATATTTTGGAACGGCTCACCATATTGTCGGGCTCTGCTGCCGTCTTGCTAATAAAAGCAGAAGGTAATGCTGCTGTGGAAGGAGCGGATATAGTGTGGGGCGTTTTACAACTCGCTACCCATAATACAATTGGAAGTATTACCAGAAACCGTGTTTGCTTGTTAAATGGCATTTCGAATATTTTTTGCTTAGTCAAAATCGAATAGATCTCCGAGGAAGGATTTCTTCTTGTATGGTTTGTTGTGTTTCCCGGTGGCATCATGCATCCCGCTCTGATAATTCCTGGTTGGTTCTGTTTTCGCTGCAGCATATTCAAGCATTTTATCAAGCTCACCTTTATCAAGCCATATGCCACGGCATGCGGGACAATAGTCTATTTGTATATTATGCCTTTCAGACATGAGTAACATCTCATTACAGTGCGGACATTTCATATGTTTACTTTTTAGTTGAGATTATTGGTTTCAGATATAGCCTTGTGAGGTATTTTCATGTCTATCTGCATTCTTTTCAGCGCAAGCTGTCTTTTGCGTTTACCGCGTCCTATGCTTGCAAACAGAACGTATAACCCGGGAACTATTATGACACCGAATATCGTTCCTGTCAGCATTCCACCGGCTGCCGCAGTGCCTATCGACCTGTTGCCCATAGCGCCCGCACCTGTTGCAATGCACAACGGTATCAAACCGGCTATAAAGGCAAAAGAAGTCATTAAGATGGGCCGAAGCCTGGATACTGCACCATCTATGGCAGACTTAAGGATACCGGCACCTTCCTTTCTTCTCTGTATTGCAAACTCTACTATCAGTATGGCATTTTTTCCTAGTAGTCCGATAAGCATTACCAATGCCACTTGCGCATAAATATTATTTTCCAGGCCTGCCAGCTTTAGAAATAAGAAGGAACCAAATATGCCCGTAGGCAGGGAAAGGATTACTGGCAGGGGTAATAAGAAACTCTCGTATTGCGCCGCCAGCAACAGGTAAACAAACATCAAACAAATAATAAAAATGAATATTGCCTGATTGCCGGAAAGTATTTGCTCGCGGGTCATACCAGACCATTCTATATCGTAACCTCTTGGCAATTCTGCCTTCGCTATACGCTCAACTTCAGCTATGGCGTCCCCGCTACTATATCCACTCGCAGCTTCTCCGTTTATCATGGCTGAAGTGTACATATTGTATCGCGTCAGTTGCTCGGGACCATATACACGCTCCATACGTATAAACGTGGAATAGGGTACCATCTCGCCTTTGTCGTTCTTTACATAAAGGTTTAGCACATCTTCAGGCTTGCTTCTGTACTGTGGTCCGGCCTGCAGCATCACCTTATACATCTGTCCGAAGCGGATAAAATTGGTAGTGTAGTAACTGCCTAATAAGGTTTGAAGTGTGGCAAGGGCATTGTCTATTGTTATTCCCTTTTTAGCAGCCATTTCCTGGTCTACATGTATCAGGTATTGAGGGAAGTTCGGATCAAAACCGGTAAATACATTAGTAACCGCTTGCGATGCATTGAGTGCGGTAACGAACTTCTTTGTAACATCAGCGGTTTTCTGCAAATCATCTGAGCCGGATTTGTCAAGAAGCCTCAATTCAAATCCACTGGCATTACCAAAGCCGGGAACAGTTGGTGGCGGAAAGAACTGGATGCTGGCATCTGTTACTTTTTCGGCCCGTTTATTGAGCTCCTGAATAATTTCCTCTAGCGATTCCTTGCGTTCATCCCATGGTTTCAGGTTTATCATCCCCATTCCGTAAGATGCGCCTGCTACATCGCTCATCAAACTGAACCCCGCGAGTGTAGAAACAGACTCCACCGCATCCATTCCTTTAGTAGCTTTTTGTATTTCATTCAATACCTCTTCTGTGCGCTCCAGCGTGGCACCTGGTGGCGTAGTTACATTCACATAGATCATCCCCTGGTCTTCTGTAGGTATAAAGCCGGAAGGAAGTATGGCGCTGAAACCCCATGTAGCAAAGAAGAACAGGATGAGCATCCCAAACGTTATCGCCCTGCGTCCGGCTATTTTCTTTAGGAAACCTGTATAGCCATTAGATAGTTTGTCGTATCCGTTATTGAATTTTGTGAAGAACTTATTTAACCAGCCTTTGGATGCTTTGGCGGGTGTATGATGGCGCAACATGAGCGCACACAATGCCGGGGTTAGCGTCACAGCATTAATCCCCGAGATAACAATCGCTATGGCAAGGGTTAGTGAGAATTGCCTGTAAAATACACCCACCGGGCCTTCCATAAAGGCTACCGGCACAAACACAGCAGACATTACGAGCGTAATGGCTATAATAGCGCCGCTGATGTCTTTCATGGCTGCGAGGGTAGCCTCCAACGGTGGCATATGTTCTTCTGTCATTTTCGTATGCACGGCCTCTACCACTACAATCGCGTTGTCTACAACAATGCCTATGGCTAATACCAGTGCAAAAAGCGTGAGTAGGTTAATGGAGAACCCCAGCATCTGCATAAAAAATAGCGTGCCAATTAACGCTACGGGCACTGCCAGTGCAGGAATAAGTGTAGATCTGAAATCCTGAAGGAACAAAAAGACGACAATGAATACCAATATAAAAGCCTCTACGAGGGTTACCAGTACTTCACTGATAGAAGCATCAAGGAAACGCGAAACGTCGTAACTAATATTGTATGTCATGCCTGGTGGAAAAGATGATTCTTTCAACTCAGCCATGCGTGTTTTTATGTCTTCTATTACCGCCTTCGCGTTGGAACCCGGGCGTTGCTTTATCATGATAGATGCAGAAGGACGGCCATCCGTCATCGAGGTCATGTCATAATCCAGCGACGCAAATTCTACGTCGGCAATGTCTTTCAATCGCAACACGGAACCATCGCTTTCTGCGCGCAACACAATATCTGAATATTGTTCAGGCTTGGTGTATTTCCCTGTGTACCGCAATACATACTGAAGCGGCTGATTCATTTTCCCGGAGCTTTCGCCCGTTTTTCCCGGAGCTGCTTCTACATTCTGCGCCCGGATACCTTTTATTACTTCTTCTGTAGAGATATTATAGGCATGCATTCTGTCTGGCTTCAGCCATACGCGCATAGAATAATCGCGTGCGCCCATGATCTCTACAAAACCTACTCCGTCAATCCTTTTTAGTTCTTTAAGAACGTTGATGTCCGCAAAATTGTAAATGAACATCTCATCGGCAGTAGTGTCTGTACTCAATACATTGAGATACATGAGCATACTGTTCACCTCTTTCTCTGTTGTAACACCTGCTTTAATGACCTCTTCGGGCAGCTCGTCCAAAACTGTGGTTACACGGTTCTGAACGTTTACCGCTGCGATGTCCGGGTCAGTTCCTACTTTGAAATAAATCTGGATGATTGTCATCCCATTATTACTGGTAACAGTTGACATGTAGGTCATGCCCGGCACACCGTTAATGGCACGCTCAAGCGGTGTGGCTACTGCCTTTGTACATACTTCAGCATTGGCACCGGTGTAGTTTGCCGTTACGATAACTGACGGCGGTACAATATCTGGAAACTGGGTAACCGGAAGTTTGAATAAAGCCAGGACACCCAATAGGACAATAACTAGCGAAATGACCAGTGAAAGTACCGGCCTTTTAATAAAGGTTGCAAACATGTTAAGGAAGATTGTATATGCTCGGTTAGAGTATGTTCTTTTTAATTAAACTGTCAAGGCTCACCAAGGCGGGAGATACCACCATGCCATCCTTGATGTTTTGTATGCCTTCATAAACAATCGTTTCTCCTTCCTTTAAGCCCGATTCAACTATATAGAACTCGTTCAGCCTGGCCTTGGGTTTGAAATTGCGCATGCTGATCTTGTTCGCTTTATCAACAACGAATACATAATTCTTGTCCTGTATCTCGAAGGCAGCTTTTTGCGGAAGTACCAATGCATCTTCCACATCACGGGTAAGTTTTATCTTTCCGGTTGCTCCATGTTTTAATAGATGCCCGGGATTGGGAAAACGGGCCCGGAATGCTATAGAACCGGTATTTTCCTGAAATTCGCTGACCACAGTTTCGATCTTTCCTGAAAATTGGTACTCTTTCCCATCAGAGAGAATAAGATGTACAATTTCATCTGCAGTATCTTTTGTTTTTTGCTGTGTGCGCAGATATTCCAGGTATTCATTTTCAGAAATGTTGAAGTATGCAAATACAGAATTAATATCGGAAACACTGGTTATCAGGGTGCCTTCTTCTAATAAACTACCTGGTTTTAACGGTATCCTGTCTATAATGCCGTCATAAGGTGCGTATATGTGGGTATATGAGAGTTTCGCTTTGGCATGGTCTAGTGCCGCCCTGGCTTCCTCTATTCTTGCGTTTCCTGCACTGAATTTGGCTTTTGCTACGTCCAATTCGGTTGGGGAAAGTATTTTTTTGTTTACCAGCATTTTTACACGCTCAAGTTCCAGTTCCACTGTTTTGGCATCTGCAATAATGCTGTTTAGGCTTGCTTTGGCTTTGCTCACCTCGGCCTTGTACTCTTCGTCACTTATAGTGAACAAGAGCTGTCCTTTCTTCACAAACATACCTTCATCTACATGAATCTTCTCCAGAAACCCGGATAGCCTGCTTCTTAATTCTACATTTTGAATAGCTTGTATATCTGCTACATAGACTCTGTCCAGAGATATATCTTTTTCAATAATCGTAGTTACCGGTATCCTTTTTCCTTCTTCTGAGGAGCTGGGATTCGTTTTTGTGTTACATGAAATAGCCAGCACTCCAACTAGTGGAATGCTCCAAAAAGCACCTTTACGCATGATCGTTGCGTTTTAAATTTTATTTGTTAGCAAATTGTTCACATTTGGAACAAAGACATCAGAGGGGAAGCCTGCTAATCAAAATAAGGTGTATCTGAAGAGGAATAAATAGTAGGCGGGTTTAGTTACATCCGCCAAAGCGTTCAATAGGGTAATTCTGTCATTTAATGAAGCCCATTGATAGGAGTTGTACTCCGGCACTTGAACTGCATTGATCTTTTTTGCGACATATTTAACCTTAACCTTTGAATGTCTTCGGGCATGAACGTCCGAATGATCCGACGGGGCATCTGCAATGGCATACGCATTGTCAGAAACATGTTCCAGGTACCTTAAGGCATTTTGGCCAGATGCCTGACCGGGGAATTGTGAGTAAACATTTCCAAATGATATGGAAATAAATGCAGCAATCAATACAAGGAAGCCGATAAGCCTTGCTGATAGCATCCTTGTATGTAAAAACGGTCGCATTATCTCTATGTCATCTTTTTGCGCAGCAAAGATAAAATAAAAATGTTTTTGAAATGTTAATAGTCAGGAGGCAAAGGTTAACATAAAACCGGTAAACACTTCCTTCGTCCCCGTCCTTCAATATATCTTAGCTATGATATGATACCAGTCATATAGATTGATGACATTGAATATATTTCTATGTAGCGCCGACATTTAATTTAGTTGCCTAAATAGATAGACTATGAAACAAACCTTATTTTTTATGTGTTTGCTTATTGATGCATTAGCCGTAAATGCGCAATATTCTTTTACCGGCTTCGACCTGAATTTTTCAGGTTCATCAAATCCCGCATCTATTACAGTGTCGAATGGCAACCTGTACTTTTCTGCTGAAGATGCAACATCAGGGGAGGAACTTTGGATAAGTAATGGTTGGCTTGGCGGCACGACCATGGTAAAGGACATCAATCCGTCTGGCAGTTCTTATCCCCAATATCTTGTTGGCAACAACAAAAAACTTTTTTTCTCAGCAGATAATGGCAGTGACGGCGTTGAAATTTGGTGGACAGATGGTACGGCAGTAGGAACCAAGATGATAAAAGATATAGTGCCCGGCAGCGCAAGCGGCAATCCTCAATTGCTTACGTCGTATTATGAAAATGTAATATTCAGAGCATATACGCCCGCAAATGGCTATGAATTATGGATAACAAACGGTACTGATATTGGCACAAGAATGGTTAAGGATATTAACCCCGGCAACAATAATTCCAACCCAGCGGCTTTCCACCTGTATGGTGGAAGAATATATTTTGCAGCAGAAGACGGGGCTAACGGTACCGAATTGTGGGTAACGGATGGTACAGTATCGGGTACGCAAATGCTAAAAGATATTAATCCGGGTGCCAATAGTTCAAATCCGGGTGCATTCACAGAGTGTAACGGGAAACTGTTTTTTACGGCCGATTCCGATCCTATGTTGAATGGCCAGGAGCTATGGATTACAGATGGTACAACAGCAGGCACGCAGATGGTAAAAGATATTAACCCGCTCTCAGCACCGGGTTTTACAGGTGCCGGCCTGGTTGCTTATCACAATAAAGTGTACCTAGCGGGTAATGATCCGGTGTATAGTATTGAACTGTTTGTAAGTGACGGTACTGCGGCTGGCACATATATGGTCAGCGATATTAACAATTCAGGCGATAGTTATCCTAAATACTTCTGTGTATACAATGATAAACTATATTTTAATGCAATAACCCCAACAGAAGGTTATGAACTGTGGGCAACAGATGGCACTGCCGTAGGCACACATTTGGTTTCAGACATATTTATTGGTGGTTCATCTGACCCGAGAAACCTGAGAGTTTATGGTAATCGTCTTGTATTTACTGCAAATAAAGCTACTGCCGATAGGCAAGTATTTGTATCAAATGGTACAGCCATCGGAACAAATAGTATTATGCCGCTTTCTGCTACCAAAACGGACCCATTAGCGAGTTTTTCACCTTTGGTGGAATATAATAACAGCTTATATTATCAGGCCAACTATAACAATATTGGCAATGAGTTGTGGTCACTTAAAGATACCATATTGTATAACCATATCTCTCAAACACAGTTGTGGGCCGATTGCTCGATTTACCCTAATCCCTGCAACAATAGTTTTACAATAAGAAATGAAAAGGCTTATTTCCCGGAGGGTACTGTTCTGAATATTTACAATTTACTCGGGCAAGTGATCAAATCAGAAACCCTTAACCGCCAAAACGAAACTGTCATACGAGTTGATAATGTGCCCAAAGGTGTGTACATAGTTAAAATTTCAACCGGGAATATTGAAATGACAAGACGACTAGCAATAGAATAGGCATCAATAGTTTAGTATTATTATGGATCAGAGCATATTTACAGACAAAGCGCAAGCTCCGTCCACCAAAGACTTGGAAATCGCACTTGGGACTACCCAAGTGCTTTGGTCTGAATTAGTAGAGTATATATTCGATCATTGCCCTCAAGTTCATGAAGAATGGAACTATTCTAAATTTGGTTGGAACTATAGGGTAAAAGACAGTAAAAGGGTAGTAGTCTATTTTATGCCTTGCAGGGGATACTTTAAAGCCTCTATGGTACTTGGTAAAAAGGCCGTGGCGGATGCGCTTAGTAGCCACATCTCGCAAACCATTAAGCAGACTATATTGAATGCAAAAGCTTACGCTGAAGGCACCGGGATAAGAGTGGATATACGGGACAATACAACGCTTGAAGACATAAAAAAACTAGTCGAAATCAAATTACAACATTAGGCATCGTCGATATCAGCCTTTTATTACGGTGTCAAAAAATTATTCTTCTAAATCGATGGGCATTATTATTAGATGTATAATGATTATAGCTGTCTTGTTCGAGACAAGACTAAATGTGCTTGCCGCTTCTGATGATTTGCAGGCATCCAAATCTGAATTAGTAAAACAGTATTACAAATTGGGTGGTATGCCCCTTGGGCTACGAGATGGAAGGGGAGATACAGCGATATATCAGTTGTTTAAGCAATTGCTGGATTCGTGTGCTTATGATGGATTGGATAAAGATAATTACCATTATGATAGACTTTTCCCTATTCGATTGAAAGGCTACCCAGACACGACATGGCAAGAGCTATATACAAACGCAATTATATATTACTGCAAAGACATTTACGAGGGAACGGGTATTGGCAACATTATCAGTTATAATGGCATGCCTGAGTTAAGCTATGATCCTTTGCTCCGAAAAATAGCGGAGATTAAAACCAGAGATGACCTTGAAAGACTGGTAAGTTCTTTGCAACCTGCAATACAGCCATTTAACTTATTGAAAAATGAACTCAGGGAAGCAATATTAAGTAATAATACACTAAATATTAGCCGACTGAAGAACAGTATAAATTGTCTTAGATGGATATCGCATTTTCAGTTTCAAAAATGTGTAGTAGTAAATATTCCTTCTGCAACATTGAACTATTATGAAAAGAATGATGTAGTACTCAATATGAAGATTGTGGCGGGCAAACCATCAACGAAAACACCACGGTTTGCAGCTTATTGCAATGAGGTAATTCTGTACCCATATTGGCATGTGCCAAGAAGCATTGCAGTAAACGAGTTGTTACCGGTGTTCAAACGCAGGCCGGCTGCTCTTGCTTATATGAATTTGCAAGTGTTAGATTCTCGTGGCAGAATTGTAGCGCCGTCCTCTGTAAATTGGAAACAATACAACAAGTATAATTTCCCTTATCAATTTCGGCAATCTACAGGTTGTGATAATGCTTTAGGTGTTATAAAATTCAATTTAACTTCTCCATACAGCGTTTATATGCACGATACAAACCTGAAAGGAGCCTTTACCTCGCAAAACAGGTACTTAAGCCATGGTTGTATCCGGATTGAAAAACCGGTTCAACTTGCAAATTATTTGGTTCCCAATAAAATAGATAGTGCTTTCCTGCAAGCCTGCGTGCGCAACCAGAAACCCGTTGTGTATAAGCTTGAAGAGCAGATGCCTGTTTTTGTATTGTATATGATTGCCTGGACAGATGAAGCAGGGGGTATAATCTATTACAAGGATATTTATAATCTTTAAACTAACTCTCAACAATTATTGCTGTTATGTTTAACCAGCATCATATACTAAAATGATGCTGGTCAGGTTTGTTTATTTGTAATATGGTAGCTTTAAATGATATAATGAAAGATGGAAAAGAAACAATATAAAACAAAAACTATGGTACAGTCATCTGCCGTGTATGGGTTGGGCTTTATTGGTGCCCTTGTATATTTTCTTCAGCATGCCTCAAGCTTCGGAGATGGTTTGCTTGGCGTGTTAAAAGCGCTTGTATGGCCTGCCTTCCTTGTTTACAAGGTGCTCGAATATCTTAAAATGTAGTGACGGGATAGATGAGAGGCAAAGAAACAAGAGTACTTTTTTTGATCAAATTGATACACACAGTAATATGGGTAATTTTAAGTTCTGCAGTTTTTTATGTGGTTTGGAGTGGATTCAGTGGCAGGCTCACCCCGTATTCCTGGATAGCGGCGTTTGCTATTGTAATAGAAGGAATTGTGCTAATGGCATTCCACAATAAATGCCCTCTCACTGGGATTGCCCGGCAGTATTCAGATTCCCGGAAGGACAATTTTGACATCTTTCTGCCCAACTGGTTAGCAAGGTATAACAAACTCATTTTCACATTGCTCTTTGTTGTTGGGCTTATTCTTATGATATTTCAGTATGTCAGGAATGGTTAGTAATACCGACTCTGATCTAAGCCAGAAATGACCTGATGTTGTTCCTGTTGCTGTACTTTATAACTATTCTTGCACGGCAGTGTCAAATATACTAATAGCACCGGGCAGGCATGTAGCTACGCCTTTAATCCCGCTTACTGTTAAGGTCATCAGAATAGCATCTTTCACTTCTTCCTTTGTTGCCCCCAACTGTTTAGCCATAGGAACATGAAATTTAATAGCCGTGTCATCTCCCTGGGCCGCTTTCAAAGCAATATAAATAAGTTGCTTTGTTTTGGCATCTATCCCTTTGCTTTCCACAATCGATTCTATTAGCCCGTTAAATGCCTTTGCTACTTCAGGTGCTTCTTTCTGAAAAAGGTCCATTGTATTCATAATTGTTTTGTTTTAGCTTTTGTTAGGATTGATAATGACCTGGTTAATGGCAACAATTGAGTTTACGCCAGTTTCATAGCAATTTGGTAGTATAATTTCCGTGGTAAGAGGGTGGAAGCCACTCGTATAAGCTTGTTTACAAATCCCGGTATGCAAATAACCCTCTTGCTACTAAGTTTTTTCAGTGATATTTTAACTACGTCTTCCGGTTGCATCCAGGGATTAATGAAGAAGTGCTTTGAAAAGCGTCGATTGTTTTTAGTCTTATGGAAGTTTGTATGTGTTAACCCCGGGCACAAGGCTTGCACCTGAATACCTTTACCTGATACTTCGGTGTGGAGTGATGTCATAAAATTGTTGATGAATGCTTTTGTTGCGGAATAGACGCTGCTTTTGGGTGCCGGAAGAAATGCACCTAATGATGACACCGTAATTATTGCTCCGCTTTTTTGTTTTAACATACAGGGCAAAGCAGCGTGCGTCAATTTTATCATAGCTATGATGTGAACATCTATCATAGTCATGATGAAATCCATTTTTTCATCTTCGAATAATGTATTCTCACTAAAGCCTGCCGTGTTTATGAACATAGTAATATGTTCAAGCTTAGCCAGGGAAATAGCTAATGCATCTATAGCATCTGCATCACAAAAGTCTGCTACTATTGTTTTGGGTGAAATGCCATAGGTAATGTTGAGAGAATGGGCAAGTTCGGCAAGCTGAGTTGAATTTCTGTCTATCAGTAAAAGATCATATCCGCTACCTGCCAGTTGTCGTGCATAGGCTGCACCTATGCCACCACATGCGCCGGTTATTACGGCCAATTTAATGTTCAGGTTGCTCATATTGTTTAATCGAAACAGCAGGTATAACAGGTGAATGTTATTACTTGTTGTGAAACTGATGGTTAGGGTTATAAAAAGTAGCTGAATCGCGGGCTATCTGGTTCTGCTCGCTTAGTGTTAGTATATCTGTTCCCGCCGTTTGTATCCATTTGCCCATTTGCCGCCGGTATATTTGTACGTTTAAGGCAAAGCGTCGTTCAAATTCTTTCTCTATAGCACCCGTTTCACTTGCCGGGTCAATGGTGATAATGCCATTGGCTTGCTGCTGGCGAATTTCTCCTAGCAATTGTTCTGGCCGGCATGGTGTGTCATTTGATGGTTCTTCCCGATTGTGAGCAAAATTGAAGAATTCAATCTTCAAAAAGGGGAATTTATCAGAAAACTCTTTTTGGATATCTCCTATGGTTCTTGAGTTATTTATTTCAATAATCATACTGTTGATTTTTTGTTGTATGTTCGGATAGCTATGTTTTAGTATAGTTTATTTTAATAAAAGTAACGATGTGTTTGTGTTTTCCGGATGATGTATATCAGATAGGTATCTGACACCAGTCAACGTACTCCTGGCATCAAAAAAATGCCGGGTAATTGACAGGTATTCCCATACTTACTGATTCGGGTCATTGCAGGGAGGCATCGTCCAATATAGTTTTGTTAACTATTACTAATAAGATATGACTGAATCACGGTTTCAAGAACTATTGCTTACTGAAACAGAACATATTCAAAAACTCAACCAGATTGTTATTGATGCGGTTGAAGAAGAAAAACTTATCTCTGAGAAACTGCTTCAATTTGAAGATATGCATCCCGATCTTGGTAGCCGGGTTGCAGACCGCATTGCTTCCTTCGGGGGTAGCTGGCGTTTTATTGCAAGTTTTGCTACAATAATGGTTTTGTGGGTAAGCGCCAATATATTTCTCTTGTCCCGTCCTTTTGATCCTTATCCATTTATCCTTTTGAACCTTTTATTATCGATGCTCGCGGCACTGCAGGCACCTATCATTATGATGAGCCAGAACAGGCGCGAGGAAAGAGATCGCCAGCG
Source organism: uncultured Bacteroides sp. (assembly GCA_902168085.1). Taxonomy (GTDB): domain Bacteria; phylum Bacteroidota; class Bacteroidia; order Chitinophagales; family Chitinophagaceae; genus Polluticoccus. The sequence goes on along the minus strand of CABHOP010000087.1, from coordinate 65,491 downwards.
TGCTGTTAATGATTATATGATAAATCTTAAATCGGAAATTGAAATCAGAAATGTGCATCAGAAATTAGATTTGCTAATTACCGAACAGATGAAAACCTTGTTCGAATTGCAAACCCTGCAACTTGAACTGATGCGCGATATAAAAGCCAACATGGGTGGAAATTCACAAAATTGAATGGCTTTCATCCACCAATCAAAACTTACAGTGATTCGGATATAAATAATATTAACTACACATGCCACTTTTATAATGCAACTGCCAAAATCAAGCAAACAGTTTTTTTCCGAAGCAGGTGCCATCTCCAGGTTTACTGCATGGTTTTTTCATGAAGCATTCAGGCCGCGCTATGAGTGGAAAGAGTTTGGCCGGCAATGTTATGAGATCGGCTATAAGTCTTTACCATTGATAGCTCTTACAGGGTTCATTATGGGGTTGGTACTTACAATGCAGTTACGGCCCTCCATGCTTGAGTATGGGGTGGAGGCTAAGCTTCCTGATATTGTAAGCCTGTCTGTAGTACGCGAAATAGGGCCGGTTATTACTGCACTTATTTTTGCAGGTAAAGTAGGTTCGGGTATTGGTGCTGAACTCGGCTCTATGAAAGTGACAGAACAGATTGATGCCATGGAAGTTTCGGGCACCAATCCTTATAAATATCTGGTTGTAACCCGCGTAGCAGCTACTACTTTGATGTTGCCGGTTTTGGTTGTGCTTTCAGATGCCATCTCTTTATATGGGGGGTACCTGGGGGTTAATATAAAGGCCGTTACAAGCTGGGATCTTTACATGACGCAGGTATATAATACGTTGCAGTTTAGCGATGTATTGCCGGCAATCATTAAAACTTTTTTATTTGGCTTTGCTGTAGGCATGGTAGGCTGTTACAAAGGGTATCATTCTAAAAAAGGAACTGAAGGGGTGGGTAGGTCTGCTAATTCAGCGGTAGTACTCTCATCTGTTATCATATTCATTATTGACCTGATCGTGGTGCAGGTAACAGACATTTTTGGATTCAACTAATGGAACAGCAACTTACATATCCAAATGAAAATGTGATATCCATACGTGGGCTGAAAAAATATTTTGGCGAAAACAAAGTGTTGGATGGTTTTGACCTTGATTTAGGCAAAAAAGAAAACCTTGTTGTATTAGGTCGTTCAGGCTCAGGCAAGTCTGTATTAATTAAGTGCATCATTGGGTTGCTGGCTCCCGATAGCGGTCAGATAGAGGTATTTGGCAAGGATATTCTGTCGCTCGATCATCAAGCGTTGGATGAAATGCGCATTCGCATTGGTTTTCTGTTTCAGAGCAATGCGCTTTATGATTCGATGACCGTGCGTGAAAACCTGGAGTTTCCAATGCGTCGTCATTCAATAGACCTGAATGAAGAAGATGCCAGGCAAAGGATTGAAGAAGTACTGGATAATGTGGGGCTATCGCATACAATAGACATGATGCCTTCGGAACTATCTGGTGGTATGATGAAAAGAATAGCCCTTGCCCGTACAATGATATTGAAACCGGATATTATACTTTATGATGAGCCAACGGCAGGACTGGACCCCGTAACAGGGAAAGAAATTATCACGCTTATCATGGATATAAGGCAGAAGTATAATACAGCCGCCATCATTATTTCTCACGATATGAAATGTGTAAAGGCTACCGCTGATAAAATTATCCTGTTGCAAAACGGAAAGAATTATAAAGAGGGTAATTATGCGTCTTTTATAGGCTCAGATGATCCATATGTTCAACAATTTTTTGAGTGAATCATGAAAAAGAACTCGATAAATAATATAAAGCTTGGAATCTTTATTGTAGCAGGACTATTCATATTGGTAGTTTCGCTCTACCTGATTGGCAAGAACCAGCACTTTTTCGGTTCAAATTTTGTATTGAAAGCCAGGTTTCGTAATGTAGAAGGATTGATGCCCGGTAATAATGTACGTTTTTCCGGTATTCAATGCGGCACAGTAAAAGATATTGAGATCATCAATGACACTACTATTGAAGTAACCATGCTGATCGATCAAAAAACGAGCCCTTATATCCATAGCGATGCCATGGCTTCGATTGGTACAGAAGGGTTGATGGGTAACAAAGTGATTAATATATCGGCTGGTGCTACAAATGCCCCAGCTATGCCGGATGGCGGTATATTGCGCACCAGTGCAGGAATGGGTATTGACGCTATGCTTAGCAGTTTGGGTACTACCGGGGATAACGCAGCAGCTATCTCTGTAAATCTTAGAGAAACCTCAGAAAGGCTTAATAATAGCTCGCTGGTACGTGAACTGCTTGCTGATACAATCATTGCTGATGATCTGCGCCGTATTCTTCACAACTTCCACGATGCTTCTATAGACATAAAGGTGGCTGCTACCGGCATAAAGCAGATGATTGACGAAACACAAAAAGGGGAAGGCACTTTAGGGGTTTTGCTGAAAGACCGCCAGGCAGCAACGGAGGTTGCACAGGCAATTAATCATATCAACAGTGCTGCCGCCCGCTCAGATGCGCTCATAGCAGAGCTGGAAACTATAGTTTCAGCTGTGAGTGCCGATTTGGATAGTGGGCAAGGAGCCGTGCGCCTACTGCTCAAAGATTCGTTAGCCACAAAGCGCCTGCAGAATAGCTTAGAAAACATAGAACAAGGTACCAAAGCCTTTAATGAAGATATGGAAGCGTTAAAGCACAATTTCTTGCTGAGGGGCTACTTCCGAAAACAGGAACGCAAAAAAGGTAAGTAGGTCTGCCGGGCATTAGTAATGCTACTTAAATAGCCTTGTTGCAGGCAGCTGCATCAGAGTCATTACTTCCCTTATATCCGCGTCGGTACCCATTTTAATGTATTAATTATTGGCTTACATTTAAATTCTAATAGGAAGTGGGTATAGTCATGGCTGTTCCTCTTTCCAAAAGTTTTCATTTACATCTTTATTCGGCGGCAAATGTTTTATGATATATGGAAGTTGCTGGCTGGTGTGGCTATATTTATTCTTGGCATGCAGTTTCTTGCCCAGGCGCTTCGTGCTTTGACGGGAAGGGAAGCTAAATTGTTTTTGAGAAGGCAGACAGTGCGGCCGGTTACAGCCATAATGGGTGGTGCTCTTGTTACAGGTTTAGTACAAAGTAGTTCCATAGTCAACCTGATCGTACTGGGCCTTGTAGGGGCAGGAACAATTCCTATGGCCAATGCTTTGGCAGTGACACTTGGTACCAATATCGGCTCTACACTTAATACCTGGATCATTGCATCAGTTGGGTTCAGCCTCGAGATTGAAGCTTTTGCTTTGCCTTTTATTGCCGTAGCCGGTATTATGCGTGTTATGTTCCCCGAAAAAAGCCGCATCTATCACTGGCTTGATTGTTTATTAGGCCTTGGGTTTCTTTTTTACGGACTAGACGTAATGAGTATGGGGATGGAACATTCGATACAAGGACTGGAACCTGAATACTTTAGTAATTTGCCCATATTCCTTTATCCTATCATCGGTCTTATAATTACGACACTGACACAATCAAGCGCAGCCACTGTGGCGCTTGTATTGAGTGCACTAAATGCAAAGGCGATTGACCTGCATGTTGCCACTGCAATCGTTCTGGGTGCTGAGGTTGGTACTACAATCAAGCTTGTTATAGCTTCGGCAGGAAAGGAAGCTACAGTGAAAAGAGTTGCCTTAGGAAACATAATTTTTAATATAGTAACCCTGATCGTCATTTTCGTTTTTCTGACGCCGGTAAACCATTTTATTACATCTGTTATAGGCATTACAGAACCGCTGTTGGCACTGGCCACTTTTCAAACTTTAACTAACGTAGTATCCATCCTGTTATTCTTTCCATTGTTAGGACGAATGGCCCGTTTCCTCAACGGACGGTTTAAAGAACACAGCCAGCAAACATTATATATCCACAAGGTACCTGTGGAAGATGAAGAATTAGCTATAACTGCGTTAGACCAGGAAACTACTTATTTCTTGAAAATTATTATCCAGTACTGCCTGGGTGTTTTTGATAAAGAGAATCTGAAACAGCTTAACAGCACAATGCCTGAAGCATTTTCTGAACTTAGGAATTCAGATAGATATCAGTTCATTAAACAACTGCATGGAGATATGTATACTTATGCTGTCACACTGCAGAATGCTACTATTAGCCAGGAACAGGTAATATTGTTAAGCCGACTGGTTACTGCAGCTCGCAATGGTATGTATGCAGCCAAAAGTATAAAAGATGCAGAGTCTGATATTACTCAGCTCCGCAATTCCGGCAACGACGTTAAATACCAGTTTTATATAGAATCGAAAGAAACTGCTTCATTGTTACTGGAGCAGTTTTCAAAACAATTAGAAAAAGGTGCCGGTAAAGAGTTGCAGTTTGCAGGGCTTGTTGAAATTTATCGGACAATCAGCGATGGGTATAACGGAAGGCTTCAGAAACTTTACAATAACACTTCAATGTCTCAACTTTCAGATATTGAAGTTTCTACTATTATCAACTTTAATCGAGAGATATACAGCGCCTTCAAATCGCTTGTTTTTGCATTAAAAGAGCTACAGCTTACAGGCGATGAAGCTAAGTATTTTGACGAGATGCCCGGTTTTATTCGATAAATATCGGCTTCTTATTGATATTGTATATAAACCGGGCTTGGGAAAAGGTTGAGCACTTCTTTTGGCGTCATAAGGCGATAGGGTGCAGTGAGTTTATCATTCTTATAAAACAATTTAAAACCGGCAAATTGAATCGGTTCCGTGGAAATTGCAATTTCATAACTACTGATCTTTTTAGCCGGGAAACCAAACCCATCCATATTCATTACAATTTGTACTTCAGGCCGTAGTGCTATTTGCTTGTAGTTAGTCACCATATCTCTTGTAAATCGGTGTACGACAAGTATTTTGGGGGGTAATTCGAATTTCTTAACGAGCCCGGCAAGGTATGCTGATGCATAGTTGATATCAGCTGCATCATAGGTGCCAATTTTCGCGCAAGGAATTTCTCCGCCTTTCATAGAATATTCCGGGTCAATGCCAAGGTGCACCTGGGGCAGTTTTAAAAAATGCTCCAGTGCTGGTAGCTCTTCTTGCAAGCTGCTATGGCCAATCTGTACATCCAGAAACACAATGGCATTTATACTTTTAGCCAGTTCCAGCGCCTTTTCAATTTGATGATCGGGCATGCGCAGGCGATATTTTGCCCCTGCTCCTGGGCTACGTTGTGCAGTTACGGCAATATAATGTAGTGCAGGCACAACTGGGATGGTTGGGTCTGCGGCTTCCCAATTGCGTGCTTCCGCTTGCAGTTTATTGAGCATTTCTTCGGTAGGCAGTTCTCCAAGAATACCCATGCCTTTTGAATAAAAATTGCCGTAGTAAGCCACCACACGATTGAATGGTAGTATAGCGCCCGGTAAAGGGTATGATTTTACGGGCCATTTTGCATTCGGCTTGCCGTGTACTAAATGTAGTTGCAAAGTATCATATAAAGCTGTATCGATATGAACGTGCTCGATTTCACTACTATCAAAAGCAATGGTAACCTGTTTCTTTTTCAAGTTTGTTTTGTCAGGCACTTTATTGGCATCCGTTTTGTTACAAGCACTGAATGCTATGCCAAGGAGAAGTGCAACAGCTAGCGTAGGTCTTAAAGCATATTTAATCATAACAGGTTTCTTATCTGAAAAGCGCTATTGCAAAGCTGCTTTAATGGAAGCTAAAAACTGCTATTGCCCGTCAAAACAATATATGACAACTGTCAGTTTACGATATTTAAAACTGTTCTTTTATTGCATGATTCAACTGGTTTGCCGTCCAATGCCCATCTACTATAATTCTCCTTATTGTATACATGGGTTCAGCAGTATCTTGTTTGCTGCTTAATTGGAAGGCAGACAAGTAGCCCTGGTTTTTAAGGCGTGCAATGGCTTGAGCATTCCATGCCCCATACGGATATGAAAAGTAAAGGACCGGCTTGCCTGTAATTTCTTTCAGCAATTTGGTTGGTTTGGTTAGTTGTATTGCCCAATCTTGATCCTTATAATTTCTTACATCATGATGGTCCCATGTATGGCAACCAATAGAATGGCCACGCGCACTTATTTCTGCCAGTTGTTTGCGATTTAAATAATCGGGTTGGTTGATAGTAACAGTCATGATAAAAAAAGTTGCATTAAAGCCGTATTTATCCAGCTCCGGCAATGCATTGGTATATTGCGAAGCCGTGCCATCGTCAAACGTTAGCAATATTGGTTTTTCAGGAAGTGGCTGATGATGCAATAAATATGCAGTCAACTGGTCAGGGCTGATAGTATGATAGCCACTGTCGCGCAGCATTTTGATATGTTCGCTAAAGCGCTTTACAGGGGTAATATAGATTTTGGCTGATTTTGAGTCTGTGCCCTTCCAGTCACGAATCTGGTGATAGCAGAGAACAGGTACTTGTTTGATAAAAGTACTTTTGGAAGTAACGTTAACAGATAGATGGTTATCAATTTGTCTGGAAGGATGCCAGCCAGATATGCTGATGTATAACAGGCAGGTGAAAATTAATTTTTCCATTTGGGCTACTAACGCTTTTTAGTTTTGTTAATCATATTTTGCTTTCATTAGATTACATACTGATTGAACACCTTTTACTCCCCAGATTATTCTGCCAATTGCTTCGTTCTCAAAACGCCACGTAGTAAGTCCTTCTAAGATAACTTGCGTCTCTTCTACATATATTATTAAGTTGTCTGTCGCCAGCTTCGTATTGCGTTGCAATGCTCTGATGATCCTTTTAGGTAGGGTTTCATCAAGTGAATTGCCTGGTTGCATTGTTTCAATTATCAACGGCTTGGGATGTTTAATAGTTGCAAGTGCATCAAATAAGTTGCGTTTGGGTCGTGCTAAAGCTAAAACTGTAAATCCTTCATTCGTTGTTATTCTGAAGTCGCGAAATGGCATATATTGTTTCAGGATATTCTTTATTTCTTCCTCAAATCCCAATACTTTCTTCATAACTATTGAATTAAAATCTACAATTGCCTAAGCGGTAGTATACCGTCTTTAATTGTGTCTGTTATGCGTACCCCCGCTATACAAAGAAAGCAGTAGTACTATACTTAATAGATGATTGAGGTCATAGTTCAGACTGATTTGCATGGTAAAAAAGCAAATGATCTTATAGTTGATTATAATCAGTTTATTGCGCTTGTTTGATCATTGGTCTATGAGCCAGTTGAAGCTAATTTGCTTCAAAATAAGTATCATGAAAAATATTTTGATAGTAGTTCAGGGTAAGAAATTTCCTGAGAGTGCTTTCGAATTTGCTAGCAAACTCAACGAGCAATCACCAGTATCGTTAACCGCACTCGTATTTCCAGAGATGGTGCACATTGAAAACTGGGCAGCCTATTCTGCAGCCAGTGCAGGTACGTTAGTAGATCCTGCTGTAGAGATAAATACACATAGGTTGATGGAGTGGAGTAAAGAGCATCACATAAATTGTGTCATACATCATGGGTCAATGGAACAAGGCGTATCACAGATAATTAAAGAAAGCCGGTTTGCTGATTTGATCCTTATTGCGGATGATAGTTTTTATAAGGAAGAGGGGAGCACTATATTAGAGGCCACCAAAGACGTGTTGCACCGTTCAGAGTGTCCTGTCATGGTTATTCCGGAAAACGTAAGTTTCCCTGAGCATCTGCTGTTTGCTTATGATGGTAGCCAATCATCCATGTCGGCAATCAAGCAATTCACATATCTCTTTCCTGAATTCAGAACTTTGGATAGTATCTTCCTGCACATGGGGAAGGATGGTGAAGATATTCCGTATAAAGAAAACATGGCACAATGGATCACCGGGTATTTTCCCAATCACTCTTTTGTTAACATACGTTCCGATGCAGATGAGTATTTCGGGTCGGGAGTAAAACCACTACCTACGTTGGTCATTGCCGGGGCCTTCGGAAGAACTGCTTTGTCCCAGTGGTTTCATCCAAGCTTTGCTGATGATTTGATTTCAAAATACCGTGTACCGCTCTTTGTGTGCCATGCCAGTTGATGAGATAGTAGTAGGCAATTGATTTGTCTCACTATCTATGTTGACACAAGTCAGCAGTCACTTTTCTTTTACAGTTTAAGTTTGTTCTACAAAATAAAGATTATGAAAAAAATCAGTATTACGCATATCAATAACCGCCACAACGACTGGCTTCGGGCCACATCTTTTTATCAGCAAGAGATAGAGATATTGAAAAAGAGGTTAACCGAAATAGCCGGCAAGAATACCAATGCAGACATGCTGCCGCAGGTTGAGCATTATGAGAACCAGTTTAAAATACAAGCCGACCAGTTGGACCGCCTTAATCATGATATAGAAGCTTACGTAGCTACTCTTGCACGCGAAGCTTCTGATTCTAAGGCAGGGTACGTAGAGGCCGATTTGCTGAAACAGCATGAGTTGCTTGATGAAAGGTATCAGCAGGAGGCAACTATTGTGAATGATTTAAGGCATGAGTTTAACCGGTTTGCTACACACTGGATGTAGTGATTTAATGCAAGTTTGCGTGTCATCTTATATCGTATTGAAAGATAGAGATGCTGGCAGTTGCTTGCTTTACAAATAAAGTAATCTGTTTTAATGCAAGCTCAGGATACTACGAATAATATTGCTGTGGCAATGCGGGCGTTGCTGCTTTTCTTTCTGGTAGCTTTAATTCTCTTTTTGGGAAGAAAGCTGTTTATTCCGATGTTCTATGGCCTGTTCATAGCTATAGTTTTGTATCCTGTATGTCGAAAACTTGAAACATATAAACTGTCTAAAGGGCTTGCTATTGCCATAGCACTTTCTATGGTAATAGTGCTCTTTAGTGCATTGCTTATTTTGCTCTATTGGCAAATAGGTCTGTTTCGGCAAGATTTACCTGCTTTGACGCAGAAAGTAAAGCCAATGCTCACCCGTTTCCAGGAATGGCTCACTACTTCTTTTTCAATTTCACCGTTAATGCAAACGGAATGGACGCACAATCTGGTTATAAATAGTTCAGCATCTGTAGGTAGCCTGCTGCGGTCAACTGTTGCAGCAACGGCGGGCACGTTCTTCTCATTATTCCTCATACCCATATTCGCGGCGCTTTTTTTATACCATCGCGCTGTATTTGTAAAGTTCCTGTACCATTACCTTGGTGAAAGAAGGCGCGATAGGGTTAATGCTATTCTAAAAGAAGTCATACACACTTATTTCAATTACATAAAAGGTATGATTCTGGTCTATATCATAGTTGGCATTCTTAATAGTATAGGCTTGATGGCACTGGGCATTAAGCATGCAATACTCTTTGGTATGCTCACGGCAATTATGACGATAATTCCCTATGCAGGTATTGTAATAAGTGCTGCACTGCCCATTAGTGTTGCTTTTATTACTACCAACTCCATTTGGTACCCCATTGGTGTTATTCTTGTTTTTTCATTTGTTCAATATCTGGAGGCAAATGTTATTTTTCCAAAGGTTGTAGGCATTCAGCTCAATGTTAGTACCTGGGCCATGATGGTTGCGATATTAGCCGGAGGCATCATATGGGGGGTATCGGGCATGATCCTTTTTATTCCCTTTGTAGCAATTCTTAAGATTATAGCTTCACACATAAAGGAACTTGAGGCGCTTCACATTTTGTTAGACAGAGACTGACATTAATAAGCCTGCCATACATAATGGCAGGCTTATTGTAATAAAGTCGGGTTAGGCATTCGTCCGGCAACGCGACAGTCTGTCTATTTCTTCATCTACCTTTTCCAGGTCATCTTTTATACGGTCTCTCAGCGCCTGCAGATTATCTTTTCCTTCTTCTATAGCATCTGTAGCTGTATGAAAAATCCATCTGCCATTACGTGCTATACGTCTTCTTGTTCGTTCTCCTTTATCAGGCGCATATAGAGCACCTACAATTGCACCAACAGCAAAGAGCCCGGCGAGTCCCAGTAATATTTTGCCTGTATTTCTCATGTTAGTAGTTATTAATGAACTACAAAGATAAATGGGTGGTTCCCCCAATTGTTATGATCATGATTAGAACGAAACCTGATTTCGCTCAGTATAGCAAATAGCCTTCCGGAGGAGTCCACCAAGAAAGTGTTAGTTATTCTGATTGATCAATTGTTCTAAGGCATTGGCAGGCACAACACCCGATTGTCGCCAAATGACTTTGCCGCTTTTAAATAATACTAACGTGGGTACACCCTGCACCTGGTAAGCAACTGCAGCCTGCGGGTTTTTATCTACGTCGATTTTAATGATATCTGCCTTATCACCAACGCGATTCTTTAGGTCGGTCAGTATCGGAGACATCATTTTACAAGGGCCGCACCACGTGGCAAAGAAATCCACTAGCACTGGTTTATTCTGGTTTATAATTTCTTGAAAGGTCATGCTGTTTTTTTATTGTTGTTTTGAAAGATGGAGAATAAAAATCCTCCCATAACCGCACCATATAATGTGCTGTTCAGTGGTTTTGAGGTGATAGCGCAGCTACCGGAACTGCAACCTACCAATTTCCAGTAGGCATAACCGGCAACTGCACCAACTATTACACCCACTATTGATAGCAAATATGTTTTAATGAACTTCTTCATACGAAATGTCTTTTACTTCCTTATTGCTGCGGCGCGTGGGCACATTACATCCGGCACTACCACAGCAACCAATATTGAGTAAAGGCATTAATGTAAATAGTCCGCCCAGTGCCCCAAACAAAATATCTTTCGTTATTACTGCCTGCACCACGACTATGAGTCCTACAACCAGGCGCAGTACACGCATGAAATTCCAACCGTCTAAAATCCTGTTTCTCATTTCTTTTGTTTTATAAGTGTCAATGCACAATAATGCATATAATCTGCAAAAGCCAGCAAGCGATGTGCGTTATTATTTTACTGCGCTTTGTACATTAGTCCAGGCACCTCCGTTAATAACATTTTGAATGCCATTTTGTTCCAGCAAGCTTTTGGCTTGAGTACTACGCGCACCACTCCTGCAGAAGACAACAATATTCTCTTTGCCCCTGAACTTTGATAGTTGTGCGGGAATGCTATCTAACGGAATGTTTTCAGCACCCTTCACGCTACCCATGGCAAACTCTGCAGGGGTGCGCACATCTACTAAATATGCACCAGCTTGTATAACTTCTGATAGCTTGCTATCACTTTTGTTTCCTAATAATGATGAAAAAAATCCCATGTTTTTGTTTTTAAGTGTTTAAACACATGAAGTGTCTTGTGTTTTATCATGCAAATTTGCTACTGTTGATTTTTATCTACAGCTACTTTTGTTACATAACGCTACCTTTATAACGGCGTTTCTTTTATGGCTATATAGATACCAATTATAAACTGCGAACCGGCGCGGGACATGGGCTGGCAGCTTCCATGTAATCAGCACATGTTAAAGCAACAATAATAGATATGCTTTGCTAAGGACGAAATTGTATGTAGGTTGCAGCAAGGTACGCCCGTGTGTGCCGCACATTATGTGCATTCAAAAACTGTTCGGTTACTTGCTTATACAAGCGTTATCTTGTTTCTGCCTAACCGTACAACGCCGTTTTCTTCTAATTGTTTCAGCAGGCGGGAAACCACCACGCGTGCTGTTCCCAATTCACCGGCTAATTGTTCATGCGTAATGGAAATAACATTAGATTTAGCCAGCTCTGATTTTTTGTACAGCAAACTCACTAACCGTTCATCTACTTTTTTGAAAGCAATAGCATTTACTATTTCCAGCAATTCCTCGAATCGCTTATGGTATAGGCGGAATATGTAATCGAGCCATTGAGGGTATTCCTTAATAAAGAGGCTCACCTTATCCATAGGCAGAAAAAGTATCTCTGCTTCTTCTTCCACTTCGGCTTTTACTTTGCTCGTTTCATGGTGCAAGCCACCCAGGAAGGACATGATGCAGCTTTCGCCGGCCTTTATATAATATAGTAATAGCTCGCGGCCATCTTCGTCTGTCCGTATAACTTTCAGCGTTCCACTCATCACAATGGGTATGGAGCGTATATGCGCATTCTCGTTGAGTATTACGGTACCGGCAGGATAGCTTTTTTGCAAACTGTATTGATATAGTTTCGCAACCAGTTCGGGAGAAGATTTGAATTCTGATATGTCATCAAGGATATTCATTCTGCTAAACTAATGTTTTTGTTATTTTTGAAGGATGAGTTTGAATGGCATTTTCCCTATCGACCAATGGGATTTCCAATCCAGGTCTATACTGATGGAACTTAGTGATGCCGACCAGGCCCGGTTAATGATGCATGCCAGGGAAGAGCATTATCAGAAAGGGGATGTGATTTTCAGAGAAGGTGCTATGGCTACCGGGATATATTTTATCCAATCGGGCATGGTAAAAAAATATAAGATCGGTAATGAAGGGCAGGAACATATCTTTTATGTAGCAGGTGCCGGAGAATTTATTGGCTACCACGCGGTATTGGCAGACGAGTGCTACCCCGATGCTGCCGCAGCCTTGGAAGAGAGTGTATTAAGTTATATACCCGCCGCCGATTTTCTCGAAGTTATTACCACTTCCCCCAACCTTTCCAAAATGCTGCTGAAAGTGCTCAGTCATGAGTTTACCGTTTTTACGAATAATGTATCTGCATTTGCCCAAAGGCCCGTAAAGGAACGTATTGCCATCGCCCTGATTATTTTGCGGGAGAAATTTAAAAGAAGTGTGGCGGATGGACAACCTGTATTGATAAAGGTTTCTCGTGATGATATTGCCAACATGGCCGGCACAACAAGGGAAAACGTAGCCAGGACACTTACAGAATTCAGGCAAGAGGGCATCCTGTCCACACACGGCCGTAAAATAGAAGTAACAGACATTCGCAGGTTGGCCGATATATCCAATTTCCCCGATTAGAGATGTGATAAAAATCAAATTTACTAACAGGATGTTCGTTTATATTTATCCAGACAATGTTCGACATAAAAACTAAAGTACTAAATATCCTGAGGGGAAAATGCCCCAAGTGTGGGAAGGGTAATATTTACATTCACAAAAGTGTTTTCCCGCTCAGTAAAATGCTTACAACTGTGGACGATTGTCCTGTTTGCGGGCATAAAATAAAGAGCGGTGAAGAAAATGCCCCCGGTATTAACTATGCTGTCAGCGTAATAGTATATGCCATTGCAGTAATTTTTTATGCCTGTGTATGGGGCATCACCTACCAGGATAATAGCTTTATCTATGCCTTCCTCTTTTCAACAGCGGTTGTTATATTATTGCAACCGTGGTTGATGCGCTTATCCAAAACAATATACATCTATGTGCTGCTAAAATTCAAATGAGTTACTGTTTGATGTAGTTTTCCGTTTTACAGTTACATGCTGTCTACAGGCATTCTAAGTAACATGACGCACATCATAGTGAAGGCTGCTGAATAGGCCAGGCCAGCATGATAAAAGTCATTTTTAGCGGCACTGTATCGTTCTACCTTGTGCAGCATAAACTTAAATAAGATGAACTTACCGGCTGCACTTGCTGCATTTCGACAAGCAGTTTCAGATTCGTATGTTGAAACTGATATTGATATTCTGGAGCAATACGAAGCAGGAACCTATAAACACGAAGGCAAAGTGCTTGCCATTGTGAAACCAGCCAATACAGCCGAAGTGCAAAGATGCATGACAATAGCCAATGAGTTTCACATTCCGGTGTATCCCGTTAGCAGGGGGTGTAATTGGGGTTACGGCTCTAAAGCACCGGTGAAAAGTGCCTGTGTCATTATTGATTTGAGCAGGATGGACAAAATAACCCACTATAATGAAGCCTTTGGCTATGTGACGATTGAACCGGGTGTAACATTAGGCGGGCTATACCAGTTCTTAAGAGCTAAAAAATCCAACCTGGTGTTAAGCACCACTGGCGGTAGTGTAGATTCAAGCCTTATTGGAAACACGATGGAGCGGGGCATAGGTACGGGGTTATATGCAGAGCGCCTGGGCTATGTTTGTGGATTTGAGGTAGTGCTGCCTGATGGTAAGGTTATAAAAACGGGGTTTGAACGATATGGTGATGACAACCTTACGGCTAAAACTTTCAAATGGGGGGTAGGCCCATATCTCGATGGCATATTTACCCAATCAAACTTGGGTATCGTTACCTCTCTTACAATGTGGCTTACTACCGTGCCTGAGTATTTTCATTTCGTTCACTATGAGGTAGATAGTGCGGATAAGTATTATTCATTGATCGATCGCCTTCATGAAATGGTTGTTTCCGGCCTCGTACGTCCTACCCTGACGATGTATAATAACTTCAGGGTACTATCTACGGTAAGGCAATTTCCGGCAACGCATAGTGCAGAGTGGGCGCACCTGTCTTCAAATGAGCGCACACAGAAGATACTGCAATATGCCAATGAAGGGATGAATGTAAAACTGTGGACCGGCGAAATATGCATCAGAGGTGTTAATAGGGAACACGCAGTGGTACAATCGAATGCTGTAAAAGATAAAATAGCCGCCTATACTGATAGTCTTTCGGTATACGAAGTGGGCAAGGAGGAAATGCTTCAAAGGCTTAATGGTAATGGTAGCGCTGATTCAGATTCGCTGCAGGATGCGCTGAAAAATTATCTGATTGGTAAGTACCTCGGCATCCCCGATAATGTGCCTGTTAGCCAGAGTTATTGGAGAAAAGATTTTCAGGTGCCGGCGAATATGAATCCGGATAAGGATAAATGCGGCATGATATGGATGTGCCCAACTGTACCTTTTGATGGGGCCAATGTGAAAAAGGCTATTGACATGATCGAGGCGATCATCATAAAGTATGGCTTTGAGCCGGCTATATCTATGCAATGCACAAGCGAGAGAAGCGTGCACCTGATTGCATCTATAGCATGGGACAGGCAGGTAGCCGGCGAGGATGAAAAAGCTGAGCAGTGCTACGATGAACTCCATATTGCCTTACATGAGCAGGGATACTATTTTTATAGAGAAACCACACATGCAATGGCCAGCCAAATAGTTGATCAGGACAATACACTCGACGACTTTCTCAAGGGCCTCAAACGCGCAGTAGATCCCAACAATGTATTAGCTCCCGGCAGATATATTAAAGGCTAAAGGAGCGGTTGAATGCTTTAAGCATTTGAATGAACAAGGCTTCGCCTGGTTAACTCGCGTTTTATCAGCGCGAGTTCTCTATTAGATTGTCCGGCAATAGACGAATTCTCTTCGGCGCGTCTTAATAAGTATGGTATTACATCCTGCACAGGGCCATATGGCAGGTACTTTGCTACATTATAACCACTATTGGCGAGATTAAAAGAAATATGGTCGCTCATACCGTATAGCTGAGAGAAAAATATGTGCGGATGATCGGCGGGTATATTTAATGCCTGCATAGAAGCAACAGCAAGGCTGCAGCTTGTTTCATTATGTGTACCGATAAACAGGCCTATTTCGGAAATATTTTCCAGGCAATACCGTACAGCTGCATCAAAGTCCTTATCCGTACTCAGTTTGTCTTTCTGAATCGGGTCGGGATAATTGTTTTTATAAGCCCTTGCCTGTTCTTTTTCCATATATGCACCCCTTACCAGCTTTGCTCCTAATATATATCCCTTTGCTTTTGCTTCTTCGTGCGACTGCTGCAGAAAAGCAAGTGTGCCACTGCAATAAAGCTGGAATGTATTAAACACTATCGGCTTTGACTGGTTGTATTTCAACATCATGTCATCAGTGATAATATTTACTGCATCCTGTATCCATGTTTCTTCTGCATCTATTAAAACCATAACGCCCAAAGTGGCGGCTTTAGAACAAATGGCATCCATTCTTGTTTTTATCAGTTCCCATTCCTGTTCTTCGATTGTGCTTAACGGTATTTTCTGGTGCACTTTTTCGAGCAAGGAAAACCTGGCAATGCCGGTAACCTTCATGCTGATAAAAGGAATCTTATTGGATGCAGCATAGGCCGCTGCATCCATCAGGTTATTCGTTGTTTTTTCAAACTCAGCCTCGGTTTCCTTTCCCTCTACACCATAGTCCAATATCGAATGAACCTTATATTGACGTAGTTTCCCCGCAGTAGTGCCTGCTTCGCCTAAAGTAGTGCCTCCGCAAAATTGTCTGAACAAGGTTTTCTTGAAAATAGCATTTAACGGCAAGCCTAAAGCTATTGATGTACGTGTAAATGCTATGCCCATTTTAGTGATCACAGATGAATCTATAATGCTGAATAGCATTTTAGACATTTTAAGTTCCTTATCGCTACGATATCGAAAAGCAACCTCTATGTTATTGAAATGATCATTCATGTGCCTTAGTTAAAGTATCAAGCCTGTTGCATAAATGTACCGACAATAAGAGCTGTCAAAAATGACTTGCATCATGTTTAAAGTTGTTTACTACATTGACTTTTGCACATAATTTGTAAACATGATTATCTTTAGAAAATTCACTTTTGATTCTGCACATTTTTTACCCAATGTTTCAGAAACACACAAATGCAGAAACATACATGGCCACACCTACCAATTAATACTGTTTTTCTCTGGTGACGTAGATGAAACACTCGGCTGGGTAATGGACTTCTCTGACATAAAACTGAAAGTGAACCACATCTTGTCTGAAATAGACCACAAGCTGCTCAACGACGTAAAGGGCTTGGGAAACCCAACCTGTGAAAATGTAGCCATCTGGTTGTGGGGCAAAATAAAAATGGACATACCTATACTGGATAAAATAGAGCTGCATGAAACTCCTTCATCCGGTGTTATATATACCGGTGTATAGATATCAGCTTCAAAAATACTGACGGATGTCAGGTTATTTGTTGACATACGTTACAGCATATAGATTGAAAATAAAGTCATTTTGTGTTGATCATTATCTATACACATGGCAAATAAAGGAATGAAAAGCTTTAATGTAGACTGTGCATTATGCCCATCAAGAACTAAATCTGTATTATGCCATCTTAACGCAGCAGAACTGACCCGCATTGACGACAATAAGACGTGTATTATATATAAAAAGGGCCAAACAATACTTCACGAAAATGGGCATCCGTTAGGCATATATTCTATTTACGATGGCAAGGTTAAAATTGTACGAAGTGGTAATGAAGGCAAAGACCAGATTGTGAGGCTGGTAAAAACCGGTGATATATTTGGCTACCGCGCCTTGTTTAGCAATACAAGATATAATGCAAGTGCCATCGCGCTGGAGGATTCCAGGATATGCTTCATTCCCCGGGATGCTTTTTTAAATATACTGCACTCTAATAGCAATTTATCATTAGACCTCATAAAGCTGCTGGCGTTGGAATTAGGCAGGGCCGAACAAACAATCACGCACATCGCTCAGAAAACAGTTAAGGAACGGACTGCTGAAGCCCTTTTATCGCTTAAGGAGACTTACGGAACAGAGAAAGACGGGGCAACTATCAATATATCCTTGTCTCGGGAAGACATCGCAAGTTTAGTAGGTACTGCTACTGAAACTGTTATAAGATTGCTGTCGGTCTTCAGGCGCGAGAAAACATTAGACCTTATTGGCAAAAAAATAAAAATACTGGACCTCAAGAAACTTGTACTGGAAGCAAATTGTGAATCATTTACGAATAAAAAACACATTTTCTTCTGATAAAAGTCATATACAGCCGCTATCATCAGCTATACTTTTGGTACAGGTATATATGCATTTTCGGAGATGATAAAAGCTGTATCTATGAAATATCTGTTACTTATCGGGGTTTGCACATTATTTACGTTAAGTGCCTGTAGGAAAGAACTTGTTCTCCCACCTGTTACAACGCTAAGAATAGATTTACAGCACAAAGTAGGTAGCGCGCACCTGGCATTTGATTCTCTGATGTATGAGAATAAAGCAGGAGAAAGCTATAGCGTAACTAAACTAAATTACTTTCTCAGCGGCATTTGCTTTTATAAGAATAGTCAGCTTGTATTTACCGTTGATACCATTGCCTATATAGATGCAAGAACCGGAGGCTATTCTTTTAGAATAGCTGACATACCTGCATTTACTTATGATTCTGTTAGCTACTTTATTGGTGTGCCGCCACCTTACAATGTACACGGAAAGCTAGCTTCAACATATGAGAATGTAGCCATGGAATGGCCCGATATGATGGGTGGCGGGTATCATTTTTTAAAGCTGGAAGGGCATTGGAAAGATACAGGTTCAATAAGCGGCTATGCCATACACCTGGGCACAAATGCATGTTTAGTGAAAGGTGGGCATAAAATTTCAGGCCATACACGGCAGGGTGTGGAAAATGTAATTGGCTTAAGTATGGATATTAACAAATGGTTGGAGGTGCCATATACATACAGTTTCAAGTCGGATGGTGTGTACACAATGGGTGATGCCATATTAATGCAAAGGATTTCGGAAAATGGACGTGATGTAATTAAAGTACTACAATAAACCTGTTTATATGAGGAAGACAGCATGGGTTATTTGCGCACTCATTGCCTTAATAGTTGCTTGCAGGAAAGAGACCGGTAACCCGCCGGCGAATAATTCCACTGATATACCGGTGTTGACACCGTTTATCATACGTCCTCCGGCACATTTCCCCAAGCTACCCATTCCTGAAGATAATCAGCCGTATGTAGAAAAGATACAGCTTGGCAGGATATTGTATTACGATCCGATTCTGTCAAATGATGGCAGGTCATGTGCTACCTGTCATGTCCAATCAAAAGGGTTTACTATTGATGGAATGATAAATGACATGCCTGTTCTACCACATGTGAACCTGGCCTGGAATACAAATTTCATGTGGGATGGTTCTCAACGCGGAACATTGGAGGATTTGATGTTGTTTGAAGTGAAAGATTTTTTTGGGACCGACATCGCAAAAGTAAATGCAAGCGCCAAATACCGGGAACTATTTAAAAAGTACTTTGCAGTTGACAACATCACTTACAAAGAGGTGTCATATGCATTGGCGCAATTTGTAAGAACACTAATATCGCGTGATACTAAGTATGATGCATACCTGCAAGGTTATACGTCTTTAAGCTACGATGAACTGCAGGGTAGAAATATCTTTTTTTCAGAGAAGGGAGATTGTTATCACTGCCATGTAAACCCCGTGCTGACAGATAACCTGTTACACAATATCGGCCTGGATAGCCTGTACACAAAAGAAATGGATAAGGGCTTGTATAATGTCACGCATGATAATAAAGACCTTGGCAAATTCAGAACACCGAATTTAAGAAACGTAGGTTTGCGCAAGAGGTATATGCATGATGGCCGTTTCCAGACACTGGAAGAAGTAATAGAGTTTTATAATAGCGGTGTTAGAAAAGTTACCAATCTCGACCCTATCATGACTAAGGCGGGTAAAGAAAACGGGCTGCAACTTTCCGAACTGGAAAAACATCAGTTAGTTGCTTTCCTGCAAACATTTACGGATGCTACGTTTACAAGCGATACCTCTCTTTCTAATCCGGAGTAAGCCGAAACAAGTAAAAGAATTTTTGATGCCTGGTTTTATAAAGCTGCTGTTTGTATGGCTAGCTCATCTAAATCTGCTTCCATAGATGGATGCTGCATCAGGTTTTTATAATACTCAATACCGCTCAGGAGGTTAGCCTTACATTTTGTGTAATACTTTTTTTGCGTTTCGCTCATCGTTTCTATTTCCGATGTTATTTTTTGCTTAAAGTAGGTCACATACATTTTTAGCTCATTGATAAAACAATGTGGCCGGTGCAATGAGTTTAGAAGGTTACAGCGTCCGTAGATATGGTCTACCATTTCTTTGAGTGAAAAGATACCCGAAAAATAGGCCAGGTTGGGGCCGGGGCATATGGCCACCGCTGACAGCTTGTGTGGTAAAGGCATCTTGTTTTTCAATCTTACTGGGGCTGTAAGCCCTTCGCACAAGCAGTCTTTTTCAGCTATTTTTTCCAGCTCTGCATTGATATTATCCGGCGATAGATTGCTGTTTTTTATCTGGTTTGCTTTAAGATATTGGTATTTCCGGGATGCTGTGCATATAGGTATATCGGTAAATTCTGTATTGCTGGCTAAATAATTTTTATAGCAAGGACTGCCCGGTCTGTTCTTCTCTATCCGGTCTATTCGCTGGCTTTCAGAACTGCTTTTTCTGAAATTATTAAAAGGCACCCCAAGAGGCGAAGCATTGCTTAAATAGTAATCTTCCTGGCGGGCATGGGCCAATTGCTGCAAAGTTGCATCATCTACATTGGTCACTTCCGGCACTAGTAAAAAAGGGCTTCCCCAACCTACGCTGTCCAATTGGTAATATTCAAGCATGAAAGCCTGTTCATCGGCCGTGCCTATACCACCTTGCACTGTTATTCTTTGCGAAGGAGTAGTTATAAACCTGTTTTTTCCTTTGGCAGATAAGGCTGCATTACAACTATTTGCAAGCTCTTCACAAAGTAAAGACCGGTTTCTTTTAAACTCTTCCAGAATGGGTCCTAGCAAGAGGCCATCAGTAGGAAATGCATGGCCTCCGCAATTCAGGCCCGACTCAATTCTGAATTCAGATACCCAAAGTCCTTTCTTTGCCAGAATTTTTCCTTGTACTAATGCAGAGCGGTAGTCGCTCACTTTTAAAGTGATTTTTTTCCGGATATTCCCTGATGTATCTGGAAAGAAATCATCGAAATTTTCCACGTAACTATATAGCTTGGGATTATATCCTGCGGAAAAAACAACAGATGAAGAAAGCTTACTATGGGCATAGCCCCGCAATGCCGATAGCGCATCGGAGTATTCGTCAGGCAATTTCTCTCCTTTAGATGAATACCGGGCATTATCTACTTTAGCCATTATATTCACATCTATAGACCCGGCCTTAACTGCTTGCCTTAGTTCTTTCTCTAAATGTTCTTTCTTCTCACATGCGTGCATGCTCGTCATTTCGGTAAACATTTGTTTTACACGCGAATCATCCGGCAACAATTCGAAATATCTGAAAAGGTCGGACCCTTCCGAATAAGGCAAAGATTTGAGCATCGCCACCTGTTCTTCAATAAGATCATGCAGCATATCCAGGTATGCAGTGATGCGTTTGGCACGATAGTCAATCTCTGTAGTGGAAATGGGAGTGTATAACAAGCCATTTTTTAAAGAATGATAGGCACGCATATGCTCTATCAGTTCATCTTCGATGATGGAAACCACGGAAGAAATGCCATACTTCGCAACTTTTAGGGGACTATCTATGCTAAAACCAAGACCAAGAACAGGGATGTGGAAATTATGTGAGGCAGTATTATCAATATTCATTTACAGATGTATAAAAGCAAATGCAAAGGTGCCCCCTGTTAGCACCTTAAAATATGACATAGGTCATATACCCTTGATGAACCGGCAGAAACTTTATGTTCCCTTGTTTGTATAAGAATAATAATTGCACGGCTTTAATGAAAGCCGTGCAATTATTTATGGTTGGCTAAATGCTGGATTTGTGATAAAATCTTTATCAGTCAGCGACTTTAAAAAAGCTACAAGGTCAGCCTTTTCCTGTATTGTTAAATTCAAACCTGACTTGAATTCGGGCATATGTTCATCCAGGTTGGGGCTATTCTGTTTCACTTGGCTACTATAAAACGCTACTACTTCTTCCAGTGTTGCAAAACGGCTGTCGTGCATATATGGGGCGGTTACCGCAATGTTACGCAGTGTCGGAACCTTGAACTTGCCATTATCTGCAGCAATACCTGTAAACTTCATTAACCCTGCATCTTTAGGGTTTTCATCCAGCCCGTTATTACGAAATTCAAGATCAGTAAGGAGCGTATTCATCAGGTGGCAATTCTTGCAGAGTCCTTTCCCTGTAAAGATGCTAAGGCCACGTTTCTCTTGTTCGTTTAGCGCAGAGCTGTCTCCCATGTAGTAATATTTGTCGAACCTGCTATTGAATGATACCAATGTGCGTTCAAACTGGGCAATAGCCTTTACAACCAGGTTACTGTCTATTTTGCGCGTTCCCAATGCCTTGAAGAATAGTTCCGGGTACTCGCCGCTGGCCTGTAATCTCTGTACCACATCCGGCCAATTGTTCGCCATTTCTATAGGATTGGTAACGGGGTCATGAGCCTGCCCTTCAAGTGAACTTCTGCGCCCATCCCAAAAGAAATGTTTGTCCCATGCAAGGTTGATAATGGCCATTGCGTTCCGGTCTCCAAAACTGCCATTCGTTCCCTGGCTGAAAGGTCGTGGGTCATCAAAGCCATTTTCCTGTTTATGACAGCTTGCGCAACTCATAGTCATATCGTTGCTCAGCATCTTTTCATAAAACAACTTTCTTCCAAGGAATATTCCCTCAGTCGTCAACGGATTATCCGATGGCATAGGCATTTCACCTATGTATTGTTTTACGAAGGCAGGGATTGTTATGGATGCCGCTGTCGGGTTGTAAACAGCTTCATTCTTCGGAGGGTCTTCTTTGCTGCACGATCCTGCTACAGCAATGAGAACGCTCATTGCTGCAAGTACAATTAACTTCCGCATATCTATTCTTTTACAATTTTGCGGATGCCTGTTTGTCCATCCTTGTCCGTAACTGTAATAGTATATACGCCGGCAGCCAGGCCGTTTAAGCTGATACTTACATTCGCCTTTGAACCGTTATAGCTTTCCTCTTTCATTACGGTACCGGTCAATGATGTAATTACCACTTTTGAAATGCCGCTCTTAGTTGCAATCGATACTACATTTGTTACGGGGTTGGGCGAAACAGAGAATTGCATGTCAGAATTGACCTGTTGTATTCCTACTGCACTTATCGCGCTATTTACAGCGCTCTCAATGCCCGACTGGTCGTTTGCTGCCGCATTTTTCTTGTTGTAGTATATCTTATGATCAGTGCCGCCCATCACTACTGTATGCGGCATGCCTGAGCCCCCGAAGTTGTTTTCATTGATAGCAATACCGGAGTTGCCAAAAACAGTCATATTGGATGTATTCCCAATGCCGTTACTGTTTATCCAGCTTGTTAATGCAGCACAATTATCGTCGCCCAGGTCATCGGCTAAATAAAAAACTACCTTGCCGGGATGAGAAGCAGCAAAGGTCTGTACTGCATTATAGGCTGCTTTAGCCCCGCTGATACAAGAGCCGCAGGGCATCACCCATGTAAACACAATGATCTTTCCGCTATTTAATTCATCGAATAATGTATGGCTGGCACCGCTACAGTCGGTAGCTGTCCAGTTTGTAGCGTTTGTTTGAGCAAAAGAAGCGGCAGAAATAGCAGCGGTTAATATGGTAAGAAATATCTTTTTCATTGTTTATTAGATTTGATATGTGAATATGTAATGATTCCGTGTGGAACACGGCGTGCGATGTCCGTAAGCATAGTGCTTACAAGAAAAAAATAAATCAAATCCTGAAAACTGAATGAAGTACGTATAGCGGCGGGCCGCCCGTTCGTAGGGGTGGTGGCCGCAGCACTATTGCAACCGGATTACAATATTGTAGCACCGCACACATATACCTGCCTTCGAAAGCAGGAGCAATATCAAAGTCAGTAAATAACGCCTTTGCAATAGTGAGTTTATCTACATGGACACGGTCGTCAAAATTTTTAAATTTCAGTACCTTATCCTTACAGCAGCCATCATCCATATCCTCATCGCCGCAGCAGTCGTCTTCGTTGCTATCATGTAGAAATACATTTTGCAAATCGCCACCGCAGTAATGAAACGACAATGCCACGCCGGAGATTCCAAGCGTGTAGAGGAAGAAAATCAGGATTGTGATTCCTCTTTTTAGCATCGTTATAAAATTATAAAATATATTATTATGGTAACTAAATTTTCATTTTATGAATAAAAAACGGTCAACAACTCCATATTCACAATTTTGCAGGCAGCGTAGCTTAAGTGGCAAGGCGAAATGTGATAAATCGCAAACTTAGATACCAGGGGTGTGGTACCTTTGCCGGATGTTATCAATAGAACCGCACATGGCGGAATGTTTTGTAGATGACGACCATGATTGGGTCCGCTTTTCCGGTGATATTGCCCATATAGGTGTTTGCGATTTCAAACTTTCAGGGTTGACAGCCATTCAGGAAATCATCTTTACAGCCCCCGAAGGATTTAAAAAACGCGGGCAGGTAATTGCAAATATTATTTCAGAGGACTATTCCATCCCATTGCGGATGCCCGTAGATGGCATTGTAACGGCTTGCAATCCAAGCCTGCTGCGTTCTCCCGATGCATTGCTGGCAGGCGCTCATCTTACATGGATGGTGAAGGTGCAGGTAATGCAAGGTGTGAATGAGGCGCCCTTAACACATTGGAAGGATTATCGTAAAAACAGCCTGGTTAAGAATGGAAAATAAGAATGTACTAACAATGGCTGATTATATGCAGAGTGATGAAGCATTTGACCAGTTATTTCCGCAATCTATGCGATCTTTGGCAAGGCGGCACTGGACACCTTTGCATGTAGCTAAGCAGGCAGCAGAATTTTATGAGGCAGGGCAGGGGTGTAAAATACTGGATATCGGTAGCGGGGTTGGCAAATTTTGCCTTGCCGCAGCAGCATATGCCCCTGATGCATATTTTTTTGGCGTGGAGCAGCGTCCGTTGTTGGTGGATTATGCCCAGCAGGCAAGGGGGAAGCTGGGTGTGCCTAATGCTTCATTTATTGAGGCAAATTTTACACAAATAGATATGAAACGTTACGATCATTTTTATTTTTACAATTCGTTTCATGAAAATATTGACGATTCTGATAGAATAGATGAACGTATCAGTTACTCATTTTCACTTTACGATTTCTATATTCGTCAGTTGCACAAAGGTTTCAAGTCTATGCCGTCGGGCACTAAGATTGTGACCTTTCACACTTTATGGAACGAGATACCAAGGGAGTACCGCTTAGAGAAGACCTCAGAAAACGGCGCTCTGAATTTCTGGATCAAACGATAGTTGTATAAGATATAACCCATGTTGCGTCATACTGGCCCCCAACGAAACTACAAGCATAATCTCCGGCTGGCAATATTACTCGGCCTCAATGCAGGATTTATAAATGGTAGTGGGTTGATGGCTTTCAGTATACTAACCACTAATGTGACAGGGCATGCTGCACAGCTTGCGGTAGATGTAGCGACAGGCCAGATGGCGAAAGCCCGGATGGTTATATTCTGGCTTTTATCGTTTCTGGCCGGGGCATTTTTTTGCGGGGTTATTTCCAGGGTTGGCCGGGGAAAGCCATTTGCTTACACCGCTCCTATATTGCTCATCATGGCTATCATCTTTCTGTTAGCTATCTCACCTTCACATAATGCTATTTCTCAAAAACAATATTGGGCAGCCAGCCTGTTGTTTGCCATGGGTATGCAAAATGCCCTTGTAACCATAATATCCGGCGCAGTGGTCAGAACCACACACCTTACCGGTATGTTTACAGACCTTGGTACAGACTTATCAAACATAATATTCCAGGGTGCTAAAAAGAATGAAACATTAAGACGCCGTATTATCCTCAGGCTAAACATTATTGTCTTTTTTATTGTTGGCGGAATCGTAGGTAGTGTCTTTTTTCTTGAATATGGTTTTTCTGCATTTTATGTTTCAATAGTCCTGTTGCTGATAGCCCTGTTTTATGATTATTTCAGAATGAAGGTCCTTATATCGATGCGTAGAAAAGCCTCCAGAAATTGAGCTTAAAAGAAAAGGCCCTGTAAAGGGCCTCTCTGTTGAATGATCGGTTTAAAAAGACTAATGCGAAATCGTCAACTTGCCGGTTTTGATTTGTGTGTTTTCTACGTCAACTATTTTATAGAAATACAAGCCGTTTGCCAGGTTAGATACAGAAAGACTATGGGCAGTACCATTCATTTTTTCCTGCGCTACCGTTGTGCCGCTCATATCCATGATGATAATATTGCCTGTTATGCTTTTGTTTGATGAAATTTGCACTACGTTATTAGCAGGGTTAGGATATACATCAACTTTCGTATCATTTTGTATCGCGCCTACTGAAGTGGTGGCATAGCTGAAGCCAAATTCAAACCACATAGGCAGGTGGTTGCCGGTTGCTAAATTGAATTTACCGGCTATAGCTTTACCCGCTGAGCCTTCTGATGAATAAGTGCTTGTGAAACCGGCATCGCCCGATACCTCTACAACCAGTGTTTTTGTGTTATCGTACTGAAATGGCTTAGAAAGTGTGAACTCTATCCATCCCGGTGTAGAAACAGTATATGTAGCCTGGTTGAAAACCTCTGTGACGGTATAGAAGGCCGGATCTACTTTCATATTATCCCAAGCAGTATCTGTAGTTTGCGCCAGTTTTATAATCACCTTTTTCATGTTGAATGTCTGGGTTACTTTGGGATCGGCACGGAAATACACTTTCGTGATGCTGCCCGATGCTACCGTTCCGCTGCCGGACATTGGTTTTATATGCTTGGGTGGATATAGTAGTTGCGAACGCTCAAACAAAGTATCTGTATTGGCAAAAGGTACCTTATATGTGGCTGCTGAGTTTTTATAGAATGCATACGTAGGTGTATTGGTGTTATGTTGTGCATTCATTGTAAAGGCACATAGCAAGGGCGAAATAGAAAGTACAATTCGGGTAATCTTTTTCAGGAGTAATGTCTTTTTCATGTTTATATTTTTTAGACAAAGACAATTCCTTTTTTTTAATAGTTAGAGCTTTAAAGCCTTTGATTGACGAATGGTTAATGTTGGGTGACGAGTGTCGTAAATAACAAGAAAATACAGGCTTGTTATCAAGCAATAAAGTCTTTTAGGTCAAATTCTAAATAGGCATACACAGGTCTGCCGGGTTCCGTTTGCAATTCCAGGTTACCTTTGATGGTCGATATCTTTTCCTGCAACTGTTCTGTATTCATTGTGTTTATAACAGGCTCTGCATTTTCGGCACTTTCACCTTCTATGCTAAAGCTCAGCAGGTCGTTTATACAACTTAGCTGCACAAGCAATGGGCTGTCACGTCTCGTTTTTTGGCTGATGTACTGCACCAGTTCCTGCACTATACGGTATATAGTTAATTCTATTTCTTTATCTATAGCCGGCACATGGCCATATTCCTGGAAGTCGATCTGTTTCTTTTGTGTTTTGCCAAGCCTGTCACAAAAAGAGGCGAGGGCAGTGGCCAATCCTTCTTGTAATAACAGGTCGGGCAAAAGGTTGTGAGCCGTTTTTCTTACGGTCTGAGTTATCTCATCCAACTGATAAAAGATAGTGCTCAGCTTTTCCCCCTTCATAGTTCCAGGTGCTGCTGTTTTATGTTGCATGCTTTCTACCTTTAGCCGTATAGCCCATAGCTGACTGGCAACGCTATCGTGCAGGTCGCGCGCTATGCGTTCGCGTTCCTGTTCTTCGCCCCGCATGCGGGCCTTCAGGTGGTTTATTTCTTTCGATTGCTGCAGTTGTGCTATCTGTGCTTGTTGCAGTATTTGCTTATTTCTGTAGTTTCTAACCACTGCAAAGCTTACGGAAAAGAGTAGCAGCGTTCCCAATATGCTAATACCCATCCAGAAATTGGTTCGTTGCAACTGGCTTTCTTGTTTCCTGATGGTAAGTTTTTGAGCCATTAACTGTCTGTCTTTTTCGGCAGTGCGTGCCTTGCTCACAGCTTCCAGAAAACGGTCTTTAGCTTTTGTATATCTTTCTGCTTTGGCTTCCTGGTGCCGTTTAAGAAGATCGCAAGCTTCTTTATAACGGCCGGTAGCAGCACATATATGTGCCGCTATCTGTTCTATGCGGTTTAGCAGGTCTTTTTGTTTTCGTTCATATGCCTTTTCCAGCATCGGCATCATGATGCGATAGGCTTTATCATACTTTTTTATGGCATAATACACAGCGGCCCTTTCAGATTCGGTATTCATTTCTGCTAATTGCTGCACCGACTTTTCAGCAGTGGCATAGCTTTCATCCAGGTAGCGCAGTGCTTTTTCGTATTCGCCCTTGTCTTCAGCCACCCTGGCAAGGCCTAGCAGGCTATGGCGTTCCGATGCTTTAATGCCGGGGTATGTACGTGCTATCTGTATGGAAAGCTTAAAGTATTTTTCTGCTGTATCCGGTTGGTTGCTCTGTTCAGAAGAAGAGCCTAGTAGGTTGTACAACTGGCCCAGTGCCTGGTAGTTCTTTCTTCTTTTAGCTATTTCTATGCCCTTGTGTGCCAGTTCCGTGGCATATTTGCGCTCGCCCAGCTGCTCCCAACTCCAGCACAATGCAGCATATACGTTTGATGAATCCGGTTTGCCAATCGGGATAGCTCTTCCTTTCAGTAACTGCAGTGCCGTATCGTAGCATTTTAAAGATTCATCATTTTGACCCAGGTGAGAGTAAGCGGCACCTAGCAACCGGTATGTACTGTTTGCCTTTTCAATGTTCTCTGGCATTAATGTGTAGGGTATGAGTTGCTTTAAAACTTCAACTGTTTTTTCGTTTTTTCCCTGTGCGTGATATGCCCATGCTATATAGTAATAACATTGATTGATGCCCCTTTTATAGCCTATTCTATGCGATTGTTTGAGCAAGACCTCCAACATCTTCATCGCAGCTTCAGGCTGCGCATCCATGTTATCCCTTGCTGCATCTATGGCTTTCCTAAGGGTAGCTGTATCAGTGCCGGTTTGCTGCCATTTATTAGTTATGGTCGTAGGGTTATCCTGTGCAATAGCAGTGCAGTTGCATACAAGCAATATCAGGATAAACATCAGCGCGCGTGGCATAACACTAAAAAATACGTTTTTCTCGTAGATTACAAATGTTCGATACGTGTTTTACGTAGATAATTCAGCATATCACGTAGAAAAACGAATATCAAATAGCGCAGTTTTAAACGCTTCGCAGCCTATACAGGTACCAACAACCGTATGAAGAGCAGTAGAGATAAATAATAATGAAATGGAAGTAAAGCCTGTAACATAAAAACGCCCCTTAACTGGGGCGTCTTAATTATGGAGTGATATAAATTTTATCTGTCTTTATTACGTTGCTTTTATGGCCTGCTTTGTCTTTTACATATATTTCATAGTCCAGCGTATCACCGTCCGGGTGGTCGGGGCGTAGCAGCAGGAAGAGGGATGCATAGACCCTTAGGGTACAAGCAGCATTGATGCCCTCGCCGGGTGTGATAGCATCAGATGGTATCGTTGGCAGGAAATATGGATTTTCCTGGTTAGAACGGCTGTCTTTTAAATAAATATCATGCACACCGGTTTGCGGGTCATTGCCAATATCGCCGTCCCCATCCTGGATGGTGAAAATGATATTAACTGTATCTTTGGCAGAACCGGATTGCACAGTATTAGGTACCAGTCTTTGATACGTTATGATAGGCGATGTACCAATGTTGGCTTTCTTTTTACAGGCACCTAGGATAAGGGTGGCAGTAGCCATTAAAACAAGATATGATCTCATATTTCTCAAAGTTATACAAAAGTGTTATACAAAAAAGAGGGATTTGATGCTGATTTTTTAAAAGATATCAGCGCGGCAAACTTTGCAGAAAAGGCGTTGTCCCTGTTTCAGTATCAATATAGCAACAACCATATATACAGGCAGTATGTAGATGCCATACATGTAACCCCGCAAGCGGTTACATCAGTACACGCCATACCATTTCTGCCTATTTCATTTTTTAAAACACACCGGGTAACCTCAGGAGAACATGCGCAATACCCACTGGTGTTTCAAAGCAGTGGTACCACTGGCGAGGTGACCAGCAAACATTACGTGGCCGATGAGCATATCTATCATCAGTCTTTGCTGAAGGGGTTTGAACAGTTTTACGGGCCTGTAAGCAATTATGCCATCCTGGCTTTATTACCTTCCTATCTCGAACGCAGTAATGCCTCATTGGTGCACATGGCTAAAACGCTGATGCATGACAGTGGCCATGCATCCAATGGCTTTTACCTGGATGAATATGGCAAGCTGGCCAAAGTGCTGCAAGCATTGGAAGGCGCTAACCAACCAACGTTGTTATTAGGTGTCACATTCGCCTTGCTCGATTTTGCAGAGCAGCACCCCATGAAGCTGACGCACACCATAGTAATGGAAACAGGTGGCATGAAGGGTAGGCGGCAGGAGTGGACCCGCACACAGGTACATGACTATCTAAAGGGACAATGGCAATTGCAGCAAATACATTCGGAATATGGCATGACGGAATTGCTATCTCAGGCATATGCACTACACGATGGCGTTTTTCAATGTGCTGATACCATGAAAGTATTGATAAGGGATGTGAACGACCCGTTTGATGTAAAAGAAAGCGGTAATGGTTGTCTCAATATTATAGACCTTGCCAATATACACTCATGCAGCTTTATCGCTACGGAGGATATCGGTACGCTCTATAAAGATGGTAGTTTCGAGGTGTTGGGACGTATGGATCATACGGCATTGAGAGGGTGTAACCTGATGGTTGTATAACAGATAAATTTATTTCAGAAGAGATTTGTTTGTTATTAAATCTCACTTATCTTTGCAGCCCGAAGTTCTTAAAACACATGCCCAGGTGGCGAAATTGGTAGACGCACTGTGTTCAGGTCGCAGCGCCCGCAAGGGTGTGATGGTTCGAATCCATTCCTGGGCACCTTTAGAACTTTGATAGCCTTCCGTTCAAACGGAAGGCTATTTTTTTGTACCTATCCCATCATAGCAAACAAAAAAAAGGAGCCGCTAAGGCTCCTCTCACTAAAACTATACACTATGAAAAACAATCTCAAATATTACAGTTGTGTAGCGGTGTATACTACGTCTACGGTATAGGTACCTGCAGGGTAGCTGAAGCCGGGAGTAGCCTGATACTTAACACCGAAGGTTTGGTTGCCACCGCGGCTACCGTTGTTGATCAGGTTTTGTGCGGTGCTGCTCAGGTTGTTGTAAGCAGTAGCAGAGAATGGGGTAGCTATGGTACCACCAGTACCGTTAGCAGAAACCATCAGGTCCAGTACATTGCTTACCGGCATAACGGGAGCAGGGGCAGTAGTACCTGTATAAGTAAAGTTGGTAGCGTTTGTTTTAACGGTTACAGCGAAGTTTTTATTAGAGCGTACTTTCAGGCCTTGCTCGTTTGAGGTAACACCGTTAGCATAATCGTTAACTGTATTGAAAGCCAGGTTTACTGCAGCACCTGTTGTGCTGTTGTTACCTGTAAAGGTCAGCTCGATGGCGTTGCTCAGGTTCAGGTTCACGGTTTGCGTAGCAGTGCTGGAAGCGTTTTGAGCGTTAGCGGCGAAAGATGCAGAGATCAGGGCAGCGATAGCGAATACTTTTTTCATAATCTTGGTTGTTTGTTTTGTTTGTTTAAAGTTTGTTTGTGTTTGTTCGTTTGATGATGCAAATATGGCCCTATGGCAGTCTGATAGCCAAACTTTAAAGGCAGGTTAACCGGTTGTTAGGAACTGATTTGCAAACGCTTAACAAGCTATGGGTGAATGCAGAAAATGTAGGGGTGAATAGCCGATATTTGTAATGAGGCAGTGAGGGTATAACTTTTGTAACACCATTCTAAAACCGTTTTATCCATGCATACCAAGTATTTTACATTAACCATTTTGCTATCGGCACTATGTACGTTTAACAGCGCCTGTAAAAATAAAGCGCTCCATAAAGTAGAAGACCCGTGCTTGCAGGATATAAGGCTGCCGACCGGCTTTCACATCAGTATATTTGCCGATAGTGTTGACAATGCCCGTTCGCTGGCGATGGGGGATAAAGGCACCATCTTTGTTGGCAACCGTCAGGGCGATAAGGTATATGCCCTTGTAGATAAAGATGAGGATGGCGTAGCCGATGAGCGGTATACTATAGCCAGCGGTATGAATATGCCCAATGGCGTAGCCTTCAGGCAGGGGGCTCTATATGTGGCCGAAGTCAACAAAGTATGGCGCTTTGATAATATAGAGGCCAATCTTGCCCATCCACCCAAGCCTGTATTGGTAAGCGATAACTTTCCCGGTGATACGCACCACGGCTGGAAGTACATAGCTTTCGGGCCCGACGATAAGCTGTATGTGCCCGTAGGTGCGCCCTGCAATATCTGTGATGACAATGAGAAAGACCCACGTTATGCATCCATCACCCGTATGAATCCTGATGGTAGCGGGTTTGAGGTATATGCCCATGGCATACGTAATACAGTGGGTTTTACCTGGCATCCTGATACTAAAGCGCTGTGGTTTACCGAGAATGGCCGCGACCAGATGGGCGATGATGTGCCCGGCGATGAACTGAACACTGCACCACAGGCTAATATGCATTTCGGTTACCCCTACTGCCATGCAGGCACTATCAAAGATCCTGAATATGGCGACAGGCATGCCTGCAATGAGTTCATACCGCCGGTAGCGGTGTTGGCACCACATACGGCTGCGTTAGGTGTTAAGTTCTATACCGGTAGCATGTTTCCTGCTGAGTATAAGAACCGCGTTATAATAGCTGAGCACGGCTCATGGAATCGCTCTGAGCCTATAGGCTATCGACTTACCATGGTGAAGCTGGATGGCGATAAGTCTGTAAGCTATGAGCCTTTTGCAGAAGGCTGGCTGAAGAATGGGAAGGCTTGGGGCAGGCCGGTAGATGTGCTGCAACTAAAAGACGGCTCCCTGCTCGTATCTGATGACTTTGCCAATGTAATCTACCGCATCACCTATAGTAAGTAGTATGAAGATAAGCGCCGGCATATTGCTCTATCGACTGGTGAATAAAGAACTACAGGTGTTCCTGGTGCACCCCGGCGGACCTTTCTGGAAGCATAAGGATGACGGTGCGTGGTCTATACCCAAAGGGGAAGTGGAAAGTGATGAGGATTACCTGGAAAGGGCTAAGAAGGAATTTGAAGAGGAAACCGGTACTGCTATAGATGGCACTTTCAGCGCGCTAACCCCTGTAAAGCAGAAAAGCGGTAAGGTGGTACATGCATGGGCAGTAGCAGGCGATATGGATGCTGCAAATATTCGGAGCAATACCTTTCCTATGGAATGGCCACCAAAATCGGGGAAGATGATACACGTGCCTGAAGTAGATAAAGCCGCATGGTTTGATATGGATACCGCAAGGCAAAAGATAAATACCGCACAGGTTGCTTTATTGGATGAGCTATTAAGAATAAGTAATACATAAGGCTGCCTCGACAGGCAGCCTTATTCATAGCATGTGTGTTGTTTGTATTAGTTTGCTTTTTGCACTTTATAGGTGTGCATAAAACCTGTAACAGTATTTTCTACTGTTATTAAGTACATGCCCGGTACCCAGGTGCGGCTTGCCTGGTTCAGGTGGCTATTGATAAGATTACCCATACCACCATATACATCCATTTTCCTGCCTGTTATATCCGTTACAGATATGGTGAGGAACTGTGCGTTCATTTCCGCAGGCAGTTGTATGTTCAATTCGCTGGTATATGGATTAGGGAAGAACAGTATACCCTGTGCATCTGCAACGTTTTCTACGCCTGTAGTTTTAAATGCGCTGGCGCCCCATGGTACATATTTATTGTTCAGGTAGTAATCGGTAGCTGAACTGTACATGGTATATGTAGCAAACAGGCGTGCGTCTTCATTCTGCTTGCTGAACTGCATGGCTTGTGTACCCGATAAATTGGGTACGTTTGACACCGTCATATAGTCTGACACAAGCAGCGTACCGTTAACATGCATTTTTAATGCGACGTATTCAGCACCCGGATAGTAAGAATACCAGCCATAGTGTATGTTCTCGCCATCGTTATCGAAAGCGATGGTTGGCCAGTAGTTTATCATTGGGTTGCCCATACTTGTAGTAAGGTCTATCAGCGGAGCGATAGAACCATTGTTAAGTACGAAGGTTGTCAATAAACCTGTGCTGCGCATACGCGCTTTGATGCGTTGGAAGTCATCTGTATAGATGTAAGACCAGTTGCCGATAGTATGATCATCCGGACGGTCGAGGTTGAGCGACCCGGGGCCGGCTGCAGTGTACATGGTGAAGGTGCCCGGTGTCCAGTAGGCAAAGGCAGAGGGATTAACATCTATTACTGCCGGTGCAATACCGCCACCTGCCATTACAGTTGCCCATGGAATATCCGACACTGTAATATTTCCCTGGCCTGCGGCATTGTTATTCAAAAAGTAAACAAAGGATACCCGCGGAGTGCCACTGGCATTATAAACTTCCACATCAGGAAACGCCTGCTGTGAAGAGCCCACGATAGTTGCTGCTGTACCAAAAGTGATACCGCCGCCAGAAGTAACGCCTGCCAGCGCACGTATGCCTGTGCCCAGGTCATCCCATGTAATGGTGAAGTACCTGCAGCGGAAGCCATCTATGCTGATACGGCTATATCCGCTCTGTGCATTCAACAGTACCGGTGCGCCTATAGCCCCTATACCTGCAGTCGTCCATTTAAATACCTGGTAGTAGTGCCCAGCGCCATTTTTGTAATAACTGGCTACTATGTAATAAGTGCCAGCGCCATCTACCACAATACTTACTTCCAGATCCATAAGGTCCGGAGCTAAAGGCAGGTAGCCCGATTGCAATACTACAGTATTGGCGGTATTATACCTGCGATAGGCAATACCTGTAACGGCGCCACCTGCAACGCAAGGGCTAGACATGCCCGCAGTGCTCCAGCTATGGGCATACAAATTGCTGGCAGTACCATAGAAGTTCATGCCGGTATATGAATCGCTGCCAATATGCAGCGGACGGCATGCTGCCGATGTGCCCGGCCCCGGCAATGCAGCAGGGGTAGTGGTAGGCGGAATAAATGCAAATGCTGATTGAATGCCCCACAGCATTATTGCTGCTAAGGAGAGCAGATTTAATAAACGGTTGTTTTTCATGAATAATGGTTTTTAATGATGATTAAATAGTAGTGCTGACACATGCTATGAGTGGGCTTGCAGGTGCATAGGTAATTTCAATAAGTTTGGGAATGGCTATGTTTGAGCAGCGTGCTTTGCGTGAAGTTGTTTCATGATGTATAGTGATTGGTGATATATAAAGTTATGCTAAAAACTAATAGGGATAAATTAAAGTACAAAGCCTGCTGAGTAGCAGGCTTTGTTGTTGGTATTACATGAGTATTGTTTTCTTTACATCTTCCAGTATATCCAGCGTTTCTTCTTTGCTATTGCCCTCTGCATATACACGCAGCAGCGGCTCTGTGCCCGATGCACGCAGCATTACCCAGCCGCCGTTATCCAGGTGGTATTTGATACCGTCTATATCTTCTATGCGTCCGAAGCCATATTTCTCGAACTGTGTATAACCTTTATCTGCCGCTTTTTTGATGATGGCTTCTTTCTTTTCGTTTTCCAGCGTCAGGTCATTGCGCTCGTACACGAAACGGCCTACTACTTCATATACCTCTTCGCACAGTTGTTTCAGCGTTTTGCCTGTTTCGTTCATGAACTGGTATAGTGCCAGTCCATCATAGATACCATCGCGCTCCGGTATATGGCCTTTTACAGCAATACCACCGCTTTCTTCGCCACCTACCAGTATATCTTCCTGCGTCATCAGTTCGCTGATGTATTTAAAGCCGATAGGCGTTACCTCTATTGGCAAGCCATAAGCATCGCACATGCGCTTAACACGGTCAGTAACAGAGAAGGCTACGGCTACCTTGCCGGTCATTCCTTTATACTTGTGCAGATAGTGTATCAGTAGCAGGATGATGTGGTGGGCATCAACAAAGTTGCCATCCTCATCGTACAGGCCTATACGGTCTGCATCGCCATCGGTAGCCAGTCCCATCTTTATTTCAGGAGTATTGGCAACGGTCTTTGCCAGTTCCTGCAGGTTCTTATCCAGCGGTTCCGGTGCCTGACCGTGGAAACCGGGGTTATCATCGCAATGCAGGAATGTAGCCGTAGGGAACAGGCGGCGCATTACATTTTGTCCTGCACCATACATAGCATCATAAGCCAGCTTGAACGGTGATTTGTTCAGCGCTTCGATATCGAACTTCTCTTGCAGGTAGCTTACATACATATCCTCCAGGTTGATGTATTCCAGCAGACCCTGAGCTTGCCAGTGTTTCAGGCCCTCGTTAGGTATTTCTACCGTATCGGGTATCAGGGCTTCTACCGCAGCTATATCATTGGGGCTGGAAGGGCCGCCGTGTGCGCCTTTCAGCTTGTAGCCATTGTATGTAGGCGGATTGTGAGAAGCCGTGATGATAACCCCCTGCTGCGCACCTACCTGCAGCACACCGAAAGATATCATAGGTGTGCTTACAAAACCTTCTGCCATTACTACTTTGATGCCATTGGCACATAGCACCTTGGCTACTGTTTCTACAAACAGCGGGCCGCCAAAGCGGCAATCGTGGCCCAGCAGTACGGTAGGGCGGTCGCTGCGCTGCAGCAGCCAGTGCGACAGACCTTTGGTAACGCGGGCTACATTATATACAGTAAAATCTTTAGCGATAATGGCGCGCCATCCATCGGTGCCAAATTTTATCTTATCGATAGTCATTTCGGGATTGATTATTTAGTGGTGTTTATGATATGGGCATCAAAAATAGGAAACCTTTCGTTGCTATTGGCGGCTTTCCTTTGGTTTAATAAAGTATTCATGCTGAGGTGCAATGGGTTTATGGTGAAATTCTATATCTGTTGATAGTTTTTGATAGTTTTTGCTCACTTTTCGAGATGTGAAAATGCAATTGTTTGATTGTCAGTCGATTAGTGTGTTCCAAATTGTTTCGGAAACGGAGTTTTGTTTCATAATAGTTTCCGGTTTGAAGGGTTATGGTTTCTTTTAATGTAAACTTTAGCCGGTGATAATCCTGCTACGTAACTTACTATAGCAAATATACAATATTTAAACTAATTTTGTATGTGAGGCTTTGGTGGAGGAATAAAAACAATCTGTTAAATAATGTTGTGTAGTTGTTATAAGGGCATCGAAAATAGTAAACCTTTCGTACCGTTGTGTTGCTTTAATTTTGAGGCATAAATAAGAGAACTATGGCAGCTGCACTTACCTCCATTAATCCCGCAACAGGCGCCCTGATAGCCGAATACGAGATACACGACGAAAAAAAGATAAACAAGGCCGTAAAGCAAGCCCAATCGGCCTTTGAAGACTGGAAACAACAGACACTGAAAGAGCGTGGTGTGGTGCTGAAGAAGATAGCCACACAGCTACGCAAGGATAAAGAGAAGCTGGCTAAACTGGCCACGCAAGAGATGGGCAAACCCATAGCACAAAGCATGGCTGAGGTAGAGAAATGTGCGATGACCTTTGAATTTTATGCGAAAGAAGGCCCGGCATTCCTGAAAGATGAGATAGTGGAAACCGATGCACGCAAAAGCTATGTATCGTTTCAGCCGCTGGGTGTGGTGCTGGCCATCATGCCGTGGAACTTCCCTTACTGGCAAGTATTCCGTGCCATGGCCCCGGCACTGATGGCGGGTAACGTGATGCTGCTGAAACATGCTTCGAACATCAGCGGGTGCGCACTGGCCATAGAGAAAGTGATAAAAGATGCAGGTGCGCCGAAAGGGTTGTTTCAAACATTGCTGCTGCCATCAAGTGAAGTGGAAGCATTGATAAAGAACCCTGCGGTTTCAGCTATTACATTTACAGGTAGTACCAGTGCCGGTAGTAAAGTAGCTGCTGCTGCTGCTGCGCACATTAAAAAACAAGTACTGGAACTGGGGGGTAGTGATGCCTACATTATACTGAAAGATGCCGATATGAAGCTGGCCGTGAAAACCTGCGTGGACGGGCGGCTGGTAAACAGTGGACAGAGTTGCGTAGCAGCGAAGCGCTTTATAGTAGAGAAAGCCGTGAGGAAAGAATTTGAAGCGCAGTTTACCGAACTGATGCAGCAGGCCACCTTTGGCGACCCTATGGATAAAAGCAACAAAATAGGCCCGATGGCGCGCAAAGAC
The DNA here is from genome assembly GCA_902168085.1 of uncultured Bacteroides sp. Lineage (GTDB taxonomy): Bacteria > Bacteroidota > Bacteroidia > Chitinophagales > Chitinophagaceae > Polluticoccus. Next base: position 27,576 of record CABHOP010000087.1, on the reverse strand, counting down.
CTGCGCGACCAGCTGCACGAGCAAGTGCTGAAAAGCATAGAGAAGGGCGCGAAGCTGGTGATGGGCGGCTATATACCGGAAGGAGAAGGAGCGTACTACCCACCAACGATACTGACCAATGTGAAGAAAGGCATGCCTGCCTATGACGAAGAACTGTTTGGCCCCGTGGCTGCGATAATAGAAGCGAAAGACGAACAGGATGCGGTGCGACTGGCCAATGACAGCATATACGGACTGGGTGCGGGCATTTTCTCAAAGAACAGGGCGAAAGCAGAAAAGATAGCGGCCACGCAACTGCAGGCGGGCAACTGCTTTGTAAATGCCTTTGTACATTCGGACCCGCGGCTGCCTTTCGGTGGTGTGAAGCAAAGCGGTTATGGCAGGGAATTGAGTATATTTGGTATTCGTGAGTTTGTAAATATCAAGACCGTATTTATCAATTAACCGCAGCTACCAACAATGCACACATACCTGGCACTTGGCGATTCTTATACGATTGGCGAACAAGTATCATCGGACGAAAACTTTCCACATCAAACCGTAGCGCTGCTGAAAAAGCAGGGGATAGAGGTTTCGAAACCTGTTATCATAGCTACTACCGGATGGACGACCGATGAACTAGCGGCATCTATACGAGAACATAATATTACAGATACGTTTTCGTTTGTAACACTGCTGATAGGGGTGAATAACCAGTATCGCGGCCGCGACCTGGAGAACTATAAAGAAGAATATACCCAACTGCTGGATATAGCCATACGCTATGCTAATGGACATACGCAAAATGTATTTGTACTATCGATACCCGACTGGGGCGTAACGCCTTTTGCAGATGGTAAAGACCGTGCGCAGATAGCCAAAGATATAGACGCCTATAATGCTGCCAAGAAAGAAATAACGCTGGCGCATAACTGCCATTATATAGATATAACAGACAGTACACGAAAAAACGGTACAACCGCTGAATACCTGGCCGAGGACGGGCTGCACCCAAGCGGCAAAGAATATAAAATATGGGCTGAAAGGCTGGCGCCGGAAGTGGCGAAGGTGCTGAAGAGGTAGGGTTATTTCAGGCTATCGAAGAGCCTGTCCAGCTTTTCCTTCTTTAATATCTTTTGCCATGTTTTGCCGCTGCCTACCAGGCGGTCGCCTACGTGGGCGGTATAGTCTACCACCACTTCATTTTTATTTACCTCGGCAAGGGTGGCGGTAAAAACTACTTCCTGACCCATGAGGGCTGGGGCGTGATGGGTAACGGTGATGCCCGTGCCAATGCCTTCTTCGCCGGGTTCCTTCATTTCCAACACAAAGAGGCGGCCACTCCATTCGGCATCGCGGGAGAGGGCGAAAGTAGAATATACATTGTGCACCTCGCCGCTTTCAAAACGGGCGGCATCGCCATCTACTACCTTGTGTGTGAATGTTTTGGTGTCGCCTATGTTAAACGGATTAATCATGAGCCGGTATTATCAGCGCAAAGTAATATAAATGACAGTCAAAATCTTATAACGGAATTTCTTGTTTTATTAACAAGTTGAGGGTTAAATTTGTGTTGTTAATGAAAAAGTTAGTTGTCATACCGGTTATGGTGCTGTACCTGTTCGCAGTTACGGGCATCATGATACATGCACACTACTGCGGCCAGCAACTGGAATCGTGGCAGATGTATGTGAAGGGTGATGACGGCTGTGCTGATGATACCTGCACTGATGAGCCTGCCGAAGAAGAAGGCTGCTGCAAGGATGAAGTGGTAAGCGCCAAGGTATCGATAGACCAGGACGTATCGTTCTTTAAATATAAACTGCTACAGGGTGAATGGGCAATGCTGCCTGCAATGCAGATGGAATACCCCGAGCGCACGGTAGCCTATACCAATCACACACCGGTAAGCGGGCAACCCAATGCACCACCGGGGCGATGGCAGAACATACCACTCTTTAAGCTGCATTCCAGCTTTACTTATTATGGTTAAAAAAAGTGCCTGTATCCATACAGACTGAATCACTTTTTGTTTTAACCTTAATGAGTATTTACAATGAAACATTTAATTGTTTTCCTTTCTATAATTATGGCATCTGTGACCGCAATGGCACAAGATGGCAAAGACATCGTAACCAGGAGTTATAAAGTAGATGGCAACTGCGGCATGTGCAAAAAGCGCATAGAAGAAGCTGCCTATGTAAAAGGGGTGAAACGCGCCGAATGGAATAAAGAAACCCATATGCTGGCCATTACCTACAAATCATCGAAAACTACCGATGATGCGATACTGAAAAGCGTAGCCAAAGCCGGGCACAGCTCTGAAAAGGTAGAGGCTACAGAAGCCGACTACAAGAAGCTGCCCGAGTGCTGCCATTATAAAACCAATACCTGCGAACACTAAAAACAAACACAGGTATGGATAGGTTTTACAGACAACTGCTTGCGGGCAGTGCGCTGCTGATGGCATATGCACCTGCGTATGCACAGGAGCAGCCCATAGATACGGCTACGAACAAGCAACAGAAATTAAAAGAAGTAACCATAAAACATCGCCGTGCCAGCACGCAGATAAGTATGCTGGACCCGATGAAAAAAGAGCTCATCAGTCAGCGCGAGTTGCTGAAAGCGGCCTGCTGCAACCTGAGCGAGAGCTTTGAAACGACCCCATCGGTGGATGTGGCATTTACAGATGCGGTGAGCGGGTATAAGCAGATACAGATGCTGGGCCTTGCCGGTCCGTATACGCTGATAACACGGGAAAACATACCCGATACACGCGGGCTGGCAGCTATAACGGGTCTGTCTTTTACGCCGGGTACCTTCATAGAAGGTATGCAGCTGAGCAAGGGCACCGGTAGCGTGGTGAATGGCTATGAGAGCGTGGCCGGGCAGATAAACGTGGAATGGCGTAAACCATTTGAAGAGAAAGAAGAGAAATGGCACCTGAACCTATACCAAAGCTCGCAGGGCAGGAGTGAGGGTAATATTGTATATCGTCACCAGTTCAACGATAAGCTATCGACCAACCTGTTTTTGCACGGGCGTTCGCAATGGCTGAAGCAGGATAATAATGGTGACGGCTTTTTGGACCAACCACTGGATAAACAGTTTGTAGCGGCTAACCGCTGGTTTTGGTTTGGGCCCAAGGGATGGGAGATACAAGGTGGTGTGAAAGGTGTATATATAGAAAACACCGGTGGCCAGTGGCATTATGAAAAAGATGCCGAGCAGATAGCAGGCAAGCCCTGGGGTTTCCAGCTGAATACGAAGCGTGCCGAGGCATGGGCTAAAATAGGCCATATGTTCCCGGGCAGGAAGGGAACGAGTATAGGCTTGCAGATAGCGGGTGTGTATCACGACCAGGATGCGAACTATGGCAGGCGCAACTATATAGCATCGCAAAAAAGCCTTTATACCAACCTGATATACCAAACCATCATCGGTAATACCAACCACGTGATAAAGGGTGGATTGAGCAACCTGATAGATAACTATCACGATTCGCTGGGCTTTGCGGGCTATAACAGGAACGAGATAGTGCCGGGTGCCTTTGCAGAGTACTCTTATACCATGTCTGAAAAGTTCAACCTGGTGGCGGGGCTGCGTGGAGATTACCATAATATATTTGGTGCCTTTGCTACGCCGAGGCTGCATGTGCGCTATGCACCATTCAAGCGTACGGTGTTGCGGGCATCTGTTGGCCGTGCGCAGCGTACTGCGAATATATTTGCCGAGAATATGGGCTATATGGCCAGCAACCGTTCTTTTGTGATAGAGGGTACGGATAAAAGCAAACCTTTTGGGCTGGACCCGGAGGTGGCATGGAATACAGGTGTGAACCTGACGCAGAAGTTTGTGATGGACTACAGGGATGGCGCATTCAGCGTGGATTATTATTACACCAACTTCCAGAACCAAGTGGTGGTAGATGTGGAAGACCCGCATTATGTAAGGCTGTATAACCTGAAAGGTTTATCGTTTGCGAATAGCCTGCAGGCACAACTGGATTATGAACTGATACATAACCTGGACCTGCGCCTGGCTTACCGCTGGTATGATGTGCGCAGCACTTATGGCAGCAAACTGAAAGAACGCCCGCTGGTGGCAGCACACCGGGCTTTTGCCAATGTGGGCTATGAAACACGTAATAACTGGAAATTTGACTACACGGTGCAGTGGATAGGTTCTAAGCGATTGCCTGAACTGCATGCGCACCATGGCGGTACGGAACCATCAAAATACTCACCATCGTTCTGGCAGATGAATGCACAGATAAGCAAAAGCTGGAATGATGTGCTGGAAGTATATGTAGGTGGTGAGAACCTGACCAACTATATGATGCACGACCCGATAATTGGCGCATCGAACCCATATGCCGAAGGCTTTGATGCCTCTATGATATGGGGACCGATAATGGGCGCCAATTTTTATGGTGGATTGAGGTATAAAATAAGGTAGGGCGATAGGGTGATAAGTTAATAGGGTAATAGGTTGAAAGGCTTACGGTTTCGTAAGCCTTTCAAGTTGGTGTTTAGTTGGTGGATGTGGAACTTTGTATTTTAGTATGTAGCAGCAATAGCATGAACATCATCAACAATATAGTATATCAGCAGGTAAAGCCGGAAGCGGCGCTGGCTGATTTTGTGGATAGCTATTGGATGCTGCATAATACGGGTGATGAAGCGCAGAGTGTGATAGGGCTGCCGGATGGAAGGGTAGATCTGTTTTTCACGCAGTCGGTCACGCAGCCATTTAATATAGTGCTGATAGGTATTGGTACACGTACGCATCCATCGGTAATAGACCCACATACGCTGATGTTTGCTATCAGTTTCAAACTGCCGGCTGTGGAGTATATACTCGGTTTCCCGATAGCAGATATGGTAGATGGCGCGAAGGAGTTGCCCAATGATTTCTGGAGATTTAATGTAAAAGACCTGGATGATTTTGATGCATTTTGCGAGAAGGCAGCGCAGAAGCTGCTTTCTTTATTACCCAAAGAAATGGATGAACGCAAGCGACGCTTGTTTCAACTGATATACGAATCGAAAGGGGAAATGAGTGTACTGGAGCTTTCTGAAAGGGTGTATTGGAGTGCGCGCCAGATAAACCGGTACTTCAACCAGCAATTTGGTGTATCGCTAAAGGTGTTTTGTAATATCCTGCGCTTCCGCATGTCGCTGGAGCATATAGCAAAGGGCCGGCTGTTTCCCGAACTCAATTTTACCGACCAAAACCATTTCATCAAAGAGATAAAGAAATTCTCAGGGGCTGTTCCTAAAGAACTATTCAAAAATCAAAACGACCGATTTATACTATTGTCGGCTATACGGCAGCAGTAGTTTTGTGTCATCAAAAAGATAGATGATATGAAACTGCAAGGAAAGAAAATAGCCATAGTAGGCGGTGGCCCCGGCGGGCTTACATTAGCAAGGTTATTAGAACTGAAAGGTGTGGATGTAACCGTATATGAACGGGATAAAGACAAACATGCACGTGTACAGGGATCACCGCTGGACCTGCATGAAGATTCGGGATTGGCGGCTATTGTAAAAGCGGGTTTGCTGGATGAATTTAAAGCCAACTACATGGCCGGTGCCGACAGGATGAAGATAATGAATGAACAGGCAGAGGTGCTGTATAGCGACCATGATAATAAACCGGTATACAACTTTGGGCATGAACATTTTCGACCGGAGATAGACCGTGGGGTGTTGAGACGAATACTTCTAGAATCATTACAACCCGGTACTATAGTATGGGATAGCCACTTCACATCGATGGATAAAAACGGTGAAGGATGGATACTGCAGTTTAAGAACAATGCATCTGAATATGCAGATATAGTGATAGCTGCAGATGGTGCGAACTCGAAGATACGTCCCTACATCACCGATATTAAAGCATTCTACTCAGACATTACGATGCTGGAAGGGAATATTTATGATGCGAAACATACAGCGCCCACTATTTCAACCATGCTGAATGGCGGAAAGATAATGGCCTTTGGCAATGAGCAGAATATACTGATGGGGCAGAAGGCAAATAGTGAAATAGGCTTTTATGCCAGTTTTAAAGCGGATGCAGACTGGGCGGCAAAAAGTGGGCTGGATTTTATGGATAAAGCACAATTGAAGGAGTGGTTTAAGGCAACCTATCCGGAGTGGAGTAGTGTATGGTATGAACTGTTTGAAGCAGCAGTAGTGCCATTTGTGCCAAGACATATTTACTGTATGCCGCTAGACCAAGACTGGGAGGCTCAACCTAATATTACCATGATAGGTGATGCAGCGCATGTGATGCCACCCTTTGCAGGTGAGGGCGTTAACATGGCGATGCAGGATGCATTAGAATTAAGCGAATGCCTGACGGATGATACATACTCGACTATTGAAGCAGCTATTGCACGTTACGAAACGAATATGTGCAGCAGGGCCAGTAAGATGGCAAAGGAATCGCTTGAGAACGGTGAACGTATGCATAGCGCAACGGCACTGGAAACGATGCTTAGGTTCTTTGCCTCTCATGAAAGTTAGCTAACTACTGATGCGTTAAAATACAAAAAGGCTTACGCAAACCGTAAGCCTTTTTGTTTTGCAAATAAGTTAGGATTAATGCTTTAGTGAGCTGCCAGTTCTGCCAGTTCATCATTAATGCTGGCGACGAACTTTTCTTTTATTATCTGATCCATGCTGTAGCGTCCGGCACTTTTATGATGCAGGTATTTTGCCCCGAAAATAATACCCTGGCCAAATGCTGCCCTGTTGTTTGTTTCGTGTGTGAGGCGAATAGTTTGATTGGGCAGCCCGAACAACACCTCGTGTTTGCCAACTATACCACCTATCCTTACCGAATTTATATGATTATTTCTGTCGAGGCCTAATATGTCAGCTATTCTTACGGCTGTGCCCGATATATCCGGTTTGTTTCTAAAGTGCTCTTCAATGATCTCAATATCTGCCCATGGTACTATTTTTTGCAATACTTGTGATATAACGATCAGGAAATTAATGCCCAATGTTATGTTGGGAGAATACAGAACGGCTCTATCTTTTGCCAACTCATTTATTAATTGTAATTCTTCTGCAGGATAATTGGATATGGCTGAGATAAGCTTACTATTTGTAGATTTTATAGCGTGGTAATATTTTCTGATGGTTTCATAATTAGAGAAATCTATTACAATATCTACAGGATTGTTAATTAAAAAATCCTCCACACTCGGCATGTGATCTAAAGAGAAAATTTCTCCTTCATTTTTGTGCAAACCCAAAAGCTGACCGGCAAACTCGCCATATTCTGTCAATGATTTACGAACGACCCATTTTAGCTGAATGCTATTTTCATTGATTAATTCCTGGGCTATTATTTTACCTGTTTTACCAAAACCGAAGAGGCCAACGCTAATCATAAACATGTGGTTTTTAGAATACCTATGTGTAGAATAGGTAGGGATTAAGAAAGCGGCAAAGGTACAAAATAGATATTTAAGCGGATTTTGACCAGTATATATCAGACAATAATTTAATTATTTTATTGTTTCTTGATGTCATCTATATACACATGTTTCAGCTGTTCGTAGAACGATTTGCGAGCGATGACCAATGCAGCGATGTTTGAAACCAAAGCAGAAAGCATCAGATAAAATATAACACTGTGACGGTCTGTCATTTCCAATACCAGTATAGCAGATGTGAAAGGTGTCCTGGTTACACCCGTGAGAAAACCTACCATCCCGCTTAGTATCAACAGATTGGCATTGGCACCTGCAAAATGAAATACCTGTGCTAGCACGCTGCCAATGGATGCACCCGCAGATAATGATGGAGCGAATATACCGCCTGCTCCACCTATCGTAAAAGAAAGAATAGGGCCGAATATACGCATGAGTAATGTTTGGCCTGATACGTATTTATCATCGGTAAATAACGTATCATTCATCAGTTCTTTTCCGGAACCCAGTATACTACTATCAACGAAATATGCTGCAGCAGCTATAAGAAAGCCTATGGCAATTATGTAAATTATGGTTTGTGCATTTGTCAATGTACGTTTCCACTCCAGTATCTTCAATATTATCTTACACATAGCAGCCCCGCACATGCCTGCCACAATAGCTACTACTATAACACCTAAAAACACGAGGGCACTTAACCCCTTTACATTAGGATAGCCAAGATACAGGTATGGGCCAAGAATGGCTTGTGCAGCTAATCCGGCAATGATAACAGATGTGAACAATGCAGTTCTGAATAAGCTTATATGGATTTTTGCGAGTTCTTCTATAGCAAATACAATACCACCCAAGGGTGTATTGAATGCTGCTGCCAGGCCAGATGCTGCACCTGTAAGTATAAAGCTTCTTTGCGACAACTTGGGCCAGCTGTGTGGTATCCATTTATTTACCGTGCTGAATATAGAACCTGCAATTTGTATAGTGGGCCCTTCGCGGCCAATAGCGCCACCACCAAACACCATAAACAGGCTGGATGCTATTTTGGTAAGTAGTATGCGTGGGCTTAATAATTTTGATAGTTTGTTTTCGTACTTAGTGGCAGATAAGTCTATAGCAGCCATTACCTGTGGTATGCCGCTGCCGCCTGCATTTTTGGCAAACAGCATGACTATGCACCACGCTGTAACGAAGGATAATGGAGCAAATATAAATATAGACCAACGTTTCCAATTCCATACATGGCGAAGCAAATCTCCAGCTATATTAAATAACTGCGTATATGCTACTGCAGCAAGGCCGGTGAGTAGTGCTGCAATCCAAAATGGTATGGCTTCCAGGATGCTTTTCCTTATCCTATCATTCGTTACAGTATCAAATATGTATTTTAATCTCTTCCTTAAAGAGAAGGGTAACTTATACTTCATAGGCTAAATAATGCTCTATTCGAGTATTATCCGAATACTGTCTGTATGTAATCTTTGTTTCATCCAGGCTTGCAAGCGCTCTTGTTCAGCACGTGGCAATGGTTTATTGAACCTGGCGATAAGCAAAGTTACAGTATCGGAATTTGTGCTATCCATATTTAAAAAAGGAGCCTGTGTTATAGCATACTCTTTTAAAGCCGGGTATAAGGCCGACAACTCTTTTTTTATCAGAAGTTGCTGTGGTATGAGTGTGTCATTTTTGTTTTGAAAAGTATCCTTTTGACGGCCGGAAGCATACACTTGTTCCAGCACGCTGGCTTTTATTTCAGACAGGTCGATATTTTGTTTGGCATCGAGACCCTGATGCACTACAAGACTGGTTTTGTTTTTAAAATATGCCGGCATTTTACTGCGAAGCGTATCTAAAATATTATCGGGAAGGATTTCTCCAATAAGCAATACTTCAATTGACTGCCGCTTTCTGTCAAAAAAGAAATTCTTGGTTACAACCTGTGTTCTTGGAAATCTGAATTCGCGTTGAATGAATCTTTTGGCGTTTGTTTCAAATATGCTTTGTTGAACAATTCTGTATGCAAGATAGATACTGGGCAGCAACGTTATGGTGACGGTTAATAATATGATTCTTGATACCCTTTTTTCATTTTCGCGTGATGGGAATTCTATTTTTTTGAAGTGGAGATGCTTTACTACCAAAAATGTAGAAAGGCAGATAAAAAGGCTGTTGATGAAAAACAAGTATAAAGCGCCAAGGAAATACAGCCATTGCCCGGAAGCTAAACCATAGCCGGCAGTACATAATGGAGGCATTAGTGCGGTAGCAATGGCTACACCGGGGATAACGTTCGTTTTTTCTTTTCGTGTGCCCGCTACGATGCCCGCCAAGCCGCCGATGAAAGCAATAAACACATCCCATATGGTGGGTGTAGTACGGGCGAGTAATTCGGAGCTGGCTTCGTGCAGGGGGGTGATGGCAAAGTATAGGGAAGATGTAGCAATGCTTATAGTAGCCGCGATGAGTAAGTTCTTTATGCCTTTTTTAAAAAGCTCAAGATCATTGATGCCAATACCCAGCCCCATACCCATGATAGGGCCCATGAGCGGAGAAATAAGCATAGCCCCGATAATGACTGCTGTAGAATTTACATTGAGACCTATAGACGCAATAAAAATGGCGAATATCAAAGTCCAGAGGTTGACTCCTTTGAAACTTACATTTTTCTTAATGCTGTCAACAATCTCACCTTCTTCCGCTGCATCTTCATGAAGGCTAAACCTATCTGAAATAAAACGCTTCAGTAATACTATTAATTTTCTCATGTAAACGTATTCGGCTATAGCAAAGATAAGGGCGTCTATTTTTGCAGTGTTGGATATGCATGGTGCATTGGCATTTTCAATATTTTTAGTATGACTGTTTAACTAAAGATACAGGTACAAAATACTATTTTTATGATATGGATACAGAAAAGCTGCGTGCGTATTGCCTGAGTTTGCCGGGTGTGCATGAGGGCATTAAATGGGAAGACCACCTGTGCTTTATGGTAGCTGAAAAGATGTTTTGCATCACAGGTATGACAGATGCATCGGGCGTATCCTTTAAAGTATCGCAGGAGGATTTTGAAGAGCTGACCGAGCGCAACGGCATCATACAGGCTCCTTATTTTGCCCGAAACCAATGGGTAGCTGTAGAAAAGCGCAATGCACTAAAGCCTAAAGAATGGGAACATTACCTGAAGCAGGCATACGAACTGATAAAAGCCAAGCTGCCAAAGAAGGTACGCGAAGGATTGAGTGAGTAGCTTATCGTGTACTACTTTTCCTTTATCTTTTCATCGTACACACCCTGCCATTGTTTTATTGCGGCATCGTAGCCTTCGCGGTCTATAAATGCGGTGGGGTTGTAGGTGGCTCCCGGCTTGTGTTTGCCTTGCAGGTCGAACTGGCTGGCGTGGGAAGCTAACCAGATATCAAAAGGGATATCTTTCATGGCTTTCAGGGTATATGCATAATCCTGCTGCATGCCGGGATAGCTTTTTACCTCTGAAAACTTGCCATTTATTATAATGCTGGGTATGTTGGCTATCAGCACCCGGTAAGAACGCTTTTCATCCTTTACTGTGAATAGGTAACTGCATGAGCCTTTTGTATGGCCGGGGTGGTGCAGCATAGTGAGCTCGTTATCGCCCAGCTTTACCATGTCATTGTTTTTTAATAACCGATCGATAGCTACGGGTTGGAACGTGCTGACGGGCCCACCGGAAAAATAGTCGGAACGGCCACCGTCTTTCACTACCTCAGCATCTTTTTCATTGACCATGAATTTAGCGCCTGTCATCTTTTTGATGGCAGCCATAGCACCGTTATGGTCGTGATGGGCCTGTGTGGTTAAAAGTATCTTTACATCGGAAAACTTGAAGCCTAACGACTCTATGCTGGCTTTTAATAAGGAAGCTGAAGATGCCAGGCCTGTATTGATAAGAATGTGCCCCTGTGGTGAAGTGATGAGGTAACATCCCAGGTCGTAAGTGCCTACGTAATACAAGTTGCCTGCTATCCGAAAAGGTGGATATGGTTTCGTCCAATTAGGGTCTGTAGTCCGAGGTTCTTTTACAGATTGCGCATATGTATTGCCTGCTGTATGCACCAGGCACAGCATTACTATGGATAATTGTAAGATGTGCTTACGCATGGTTGCAGATTCAAAGTGAAAATTAAGTTTTACGTGGTTTTTTTCTGGCAGCGGGGAACAATACATTGTTCAATATCAAACGATAGCCGGGAGAAGATGGATGCAATGCCATTTCGGTAGGCGGGTCGCCTATCTGGTGTTCGTAATCTTCCGGGTCGTGGCCGCCGTAGAAGGTCCATGTGCCTTTTCCGAATTCACCATGTATGTAACGGGCTTCATTTTTGGGTTTGTAATCGCCCATTACCAGCACGTTTGTTTTCAGCACCTCTTTACGGAAAGACGTGGTTTGCCCCATGAAGCCTTTGATGGTTGTGGTGTGATTCTGACACAACATGGTAGGCACGGGGTCGAACTTGGCAGAGAAGGTAAACAGGCTGAAATAGTCCATCTCCTGCGGTACGCGCCTGTACTGTGTATTGTCTATATCTGAAAACTCGTATTGGTAAGGGCTGGTCATCAGACTGAATCCTTTGAAGGCAAAGCTCTTTGTGAAATCCAACTGCTGCTGTGCATTGGGTGCAACCGGGTCGCCATCGAAGGGTATGTCGCAGATGTCCGTATTCTCGGCAGCGAGGGTAATATCATAGCTATCGGTAGCAGAGCACATGGCGAAGAGGTAACCGCCGCCGGCCACGAAGTCGCGTATCTTTTTAGACACCGCCAGTTTCAATTGCGATACTTTTTTATATCCGCGTTCCTTGGCCAGTGCTTCATTGTTGCGCACATCTTCCTGGTACCAGGTAGTATTTCGAAAGCTGACCCAGAATTTGCCATACTGTCCCGTGAAATCTTCGTGGTGCAGGTGCAGCCAGTCGTAATCGTGCAGCTTATCGTCCAGTACCTCGTTATCGTATATCTTGTCGTATGGTATTTCTGCGTAGGTGAGCACCAGCGTAACGGCATCGTCCCAGGGCTGCTTGCCGGGTGGGGTGTAGACTGCTATCTTAGGCAGCTTTTCCAGCTTTATTATGTCGCCATTAAAATCGGGGTCGGCGATTTTGCTCACGATGCCTACATACTGTGCATCGCTCATCACATCGTAGCTCACACCACGCAGCTTGCACAGGCGCTCCATACTCTCGGTCTGATCCATAGCAAAACTGCCACCCTTATAGTTCAGCAGCCAGTCTACCTCCTGCCCGTTCTTCAGTGCGGCGTAAGCCACGCCGTAGGCTTTGAGATGGCCGGTTTGCGATTCTGCGTCCATAGGTATGAACAGCTTGGCTGCTTTTGCCTGCCATTGCACCAGTAGCAGCGCTGCTATATAAAATATCTTCCTGTTCATTATCGGTTATGTAAATTACGTCATTAGGCGCGATAGTTTTAAGGGCTATATTTTTTTAACAAGTATTATAGATTGTAGCATTGCACCTATCTTTACACCCATGCAGGGATATAGTAATCTGCGCGCCATGCGTGCGCTTATAACGGCCAGCCTCCAGTCTATCACTAAAAGTCCTTCGGCCATAGTTTTTAGTATTGCGTTTCCTTTAATATTCATACTGGTATTTGGTTTCCTGGGTGGTAGTAAATCGTTCAGTATAAAAGTGGCTACTGCGCCCGGTACAGATACCAATAATGCGCTATATGCAGCGCTGCGCCAGGTGCCTGCGCTGAAATGGGATAACAGCAATGATACCAACCTGAACCATAAACTGAAAGAAGGCAGCATAGCAGCTACCCTGGGTGTGCAGGTGAACCGTGATAGCGCCGGCCCTGCCTATACCGTGCTGCTGCATACGGCCACGTCGCAAAAGGATAAGCTGCCGCAACTGCAGAGTATTATTAATAGCGTGATACAGAGCATGGACCCGGAAATACAGAAGCGGGCATCGGCGATAGCAGATGTGGAAGTGACGGAAAGCACAGTGCGGGAATTTAAGACCATCGATTTTATATTGCCGGGGCAACTGGGGTTTTCGTTGCTGGCGGGTAGTGTTTTCGGTACGGCATTCGTATTTTTCAACATGCGGCAGACACTGGTACTGAAACGCTTTTTTGCCACGCCCGTGCGCAAAGAAACCATTGTTATCAGTGAAGGTATATCGAGGATGATATTCCAGTTGCTGGGTGCCATCATCATCATAAGTGTGGGGCATTATGCCTTCGACTATACGCTGGTGAATGGTGTGCTGACCTTTGTGCAGCTTATCGTACTGAGCGCGCTGGCCATACTGGTATTTATGGGTTTTGGCTTTATAGTAAGCGGGCTGGCCAAGAGCGAATCGACCATACCGCCGTTTGCCAATATGATAACCCTGCCGCAATTTTTGCTGGCGGGCACTTTCTTTTCTATCGATAACTTCCCAAAATGGCTGCAGCCATTTTGCCGAGCCTTGCCGCTGAGCTTCTTGAATGATGCCATGCGTAAGGTGGCCTTTGAAGGTGCCGGCTTCTGGGATGTTCGTATAGACATCCTTGTGCTTCTGGGCTGGGGTGTACTGCTATACATTATAGCGGGCCGTGTATTTCGCTGGGAATAATCAGCGTAATAGCATCACATCCCCTTTTTGAGATATGGGCTGGCCGGTGAGGCATTTGCCGCTTACACGGTAAAAGTAGATTCCGACTTCGCAAAGCTTACCGCCAAAGTTGCCATCCCATGCTTGTTTGGGATTGTGGCTGGTGAATACACACTGTCCCCAGCGGTTGAAAATAGAGATGGTATAATCTGCTTCATTGCCGTACAGTAATGCGCGGAATCCATCGTTATGCCCATCTCCATTGGGAGTGAAAGCGGTGGGGTAGAACATAGAACAGCAGTTCTCCACTTCATTGAAGGCAATAGCTGCCGTATCTGTACAGCCATATTCATTTGCACCTATAACCGTAAAGGTGGCAGGGGCCATAACCTTTGTGTATGGACTATTATTTACATCAGTTTCTATTTTATCGGCGGGTAGCCAACGGTAGGTGCTAGCGCCATCGGCAGAAAGATAGACCACATCGCCCAGGCATATTTTACCCGGTTTTGTTGCAATGCTTATACCTGGTAAGTCGTGAACAGTGACAGTAAATGTATCCCTTTCCGATTCGCAATTTTTATAGAACTGGCTTACCTGCCATGAATAGATGCCGGGGCTATTGGTACTATACGTAGGCCGGTCATCCAATCGAAGCCCTTCCATACTATACCAGGCAATGCTATCAGTAGCGGCTTGGGGGAAGTTGGCATACGTAACCGGGTCATTCAGGCAAAGATCCTGATCTGTGACATTTACCGGTACAGGGTAAATGCCGGTATCGGCTACATTGAAATCGTATATGGTTTCGCAAAGCAATGCAGATGAGGATATGTGCAGGCTATAGCTGCCCGGTACAAGCTTTTCGGTTATCACACGGCTTGAACTATCGGTATAGGTGCGCATGACACCACCATTTTTGTACAATTGGGCAAAATAAGGTGTAATACCACCTGATATAAGAAGTTTGAACAACTGTGCCTGAGATATGCAATTCGTATATTTTTCAACTTCCTGTGAAACGGCGTATTGTTTTACAATGCGTATAGTGAAGGCATTGGTCTGGTTGCTGGAAATAGGGCATGCATCATCTTTCATATTCATAAAGAGATTATAGATGCCTGCCGTTGCCTCAGATATTTTCCAGGCAAACCTTATCATGGGGTTGGGGGTATTATTATTTACAACTTCCAAAAAGGCGCCGGGCGGTACGTTTGTTACATTGATCTCAATATTATTGCCATCGGCATCTGTTGCCGGCATTACAAAGTAAATGCTGTCTGCGCCTTCGCACACATTAACAGTGCTGTTTGTAATAGCTACCCCACCCAGAAGACTATCTACTGCTTTTATGTCGGGTGAGCTATTAGCACAATTGTCAAGCACAATGAAGGTCATTTCGCGCATGCTGCTGCCTACCAATACGCCATTTTTGTATTCGTCCACTTTATTCACAACTACGCTTTTCTGCACCCTATCTGCAATAAATGACATCTGACCGTTTTCGGGGTTGAAGCTGAAAGAACCGGCTACTGTAGATAAAGGGTTGGTGCCGGTGGCCGGGGAAATGTAAGTGACGCTACTGCCATTTTCTTCTAACGCGGGTGTAAGCGAAAAAACGAGGGAGTCGCCATTACTATCGGCAGCACCCTGGTTATATTGCTGTTCTTTATTTGCGCATAAAAAAGGTGTGGGAAGCGATGTGAACTGCGGCGATGAATTAGGGCCGCTGCTATTATTCAACAGAGCTTCGAGGTACATGAGGGAACCTCCCGGCGGGATTACAACATTGGTAATGCTATTAGCACGGCCCGCGAGGCTATTTCCAAAAGCTCCCTGAAAGACAAAACGCCAGTTAGCAGATATAATAGGTATCGTTATTTCTTCACTATAAACAAACTGCTTGACACCGGGTAATGGACTGCCAGGTAGTTTACAACTGGTATTATTTATTTCATCATCGCATACAGGAGATACCTCTACAGCAGAGCCCGCTTCTAATGAAAGCGTGAATGTATTGACAAGCACTGTGCCATTATATAGCTGTATTTCGGGGCGCGCGCCGGGTAGCTGATTTGTACTGACAGCTGCACAATCACCGTAAATGGTAAGGCTTACTTTGTAGGTATTGCCCGATAAATAAGTGTATAAAAGCTCTCCGCCGAATGTGTGTGATGCTACTGCATTGAAATGTAGCGCCAATAGTGCCAGAAGCATAAGGAACCTGTATCCTCGAAAGTTTCGTCTGATCATTTAAATAATCTTTAGGGGTCTTCTAAAGGAACGGCGCAGTAGTACAAATGTAGTGTATAGGTTTACAATAAAATGATACTATCCTGTTTTTTTACAATTATATGTTATTGAGGGCAGGGATATTCTATACGTAAGTACTTTAACCTTAGTGTTACTAAATTATTAACAATTGATTACTTCATTGTTAGATAATTGTTATGTTCATAGGTTTGCAGCCGAAAATTAAATGGATGCGGGTTAAAAGTTTACTTATTGTTATTGCTTTGTTTTTTGTAGGTGCTGAAGCTTCGGCACAACGCTTTCTTACCGATATGATGGATACGACCACTGCCATTGGTAAGGGTATATATCCTATATACCAGGAATATGACAGGCTAAGGTTTGGCGGCTATATGCAGCCACAGTTTCAGTATGCAGAAGATAAGGGTGTGAAAAACTACAGCGGGGGCGATTTTGCGCCAAAGGCGGACAACAGGTTTATGCTGCGCCGTGGCCGTATACGTGTAGATTATGCGCATTTTAACCAGAAGCACCAGCCGCTGGCTTATTTTGCCTTCCAGTTTGATGGTACAGAACGTGGAGTGAATATTCGTGACTTCTGGGGACGTTTTTATGAAAATAAGTTAGAAATGTTTGCCCTGACAACGGGTATGTTTGCCCGCCCGATGGGTTTTGAAGCCAACCTGTCGTCTTCAGAGCGGGAGGCACCGGAGCGTGGCCGCATGTCTCAAATCATAATGAAAACAGAGCGCGACCTGGGTGCGATGGTGACCTTTGAACCTCGTAAAAAAGGCCATATCCTTCGCTGGATGAAATTAGATGTGGGCGTGTTTAACGGCCAGGGCCTTGCCGGCCCGTCGGAATATGACAACCATAAAGACATCATCGGACGTTTTTCTATAAAGCCAAGAAAGATAAAGGGCTTGGGCTGGACTGTATCGGGTAGTGTATCGGGCTACTATGGTGGTATTACCAGCCAGTCGCCGTGGATATACAGGGTAAGTGGAACAGGGGCTGATGCTGTTGTAAAAGGAGATTCTACACCTAATAATGTAGATTATGTATCGCCACGCCATTATTATGGTGCTGATTTTCAGCTGAAAATACCCAACCGCAAAGGCTTTTCGGAAATACGGGCTGAATATATACGCGGTACGCAAACCGCTACGGCTACAACATCTGAAACGCCGGGTTCTTATCCCGTAAGTTCTGCCACAGGTGCACTATCACCATTATATATCCGCGATTTTGATGGCATTTACCTGTATTATATACAACACCTGGGCAGCGAAAAGCACTTAGCTATACTGAAGTATGACTGGTACGACCCGAACAAAGCAGTAAAAGGATTGGAAGTAGACCCTTCGAAAGGCTTTACGGCAGCAGATGTAAGGTATAATACCGCAGGCATCGGCTACATGTATCATATCAATGCGCATGTGAAGCTGACACTGTTCTACGACTGGATCATGAATGAAGAAACTAAAGTCGCCGGCTATACCAGGGATATAAAAGACAATATCTTTACTTGCAGGGTACAATTCCGGTTCTAATCACAAAACACATAAATATTTAAATAGCGGCATTCATGGCCGCTATTTTCAGTTTTTGAGCTATAATCAGCATCTTTGCCCAAATTTTTCAACAACAAAGTCGGGAATGAACCTAGAATTCAATAAGAACGAAGATGCGATGAAGCTGGCCGTGAGCCAGATGAAGCAACGTCATGCACAGGTAAGCCTCGGTGGTGGTAAGAAAGCAATAGAAAAAGCACGCGAGAAGGGTAAGATGACCCCACGTGAGCGCATACAATACCTTATAGATAAAGACAGCACATTTACAGAGATAGGCGCCTTTGCCGGCTGGGAAATGTACCAGGAACATGGTGGCTGCCCTGCAGCAGGCACGGTAGCCGGCCTTGGCTATATACACGGACGCCAGTGTGTGATAGTAGCCAATGATAATACGGTGAAAGCCGGAGCATGGTTTCCCATAACCGGTAAGAAAAACCTGCGCCTGCAGGAAATAGCTATGGAGAACCACCTGCCGGTGGTATATATAGTGGATAGTGCGGGTGTGTACCTGCCGATGCAGGATGAGATATTCCCCGATAAAGAGCACTTTGGCCGCATCTTTCGCAACAATGCACAGATGAGTGCCATGGGTATTACCCAGATAGCTGCCGTAATGGGTAGCTGTGTGGCGGGCGGTGCCTACCTGCCCATTATGAGCGATGAAACGCTGATGGTGGAAGGGAACGGCTCTATCTTCCTGGCAGGGCCATACTTAGTGAAAGCTGCCATTGGTGAGAATGCCGACCTGCAAGAACTGGGTGGCGCGAAAATGCACACCGAAGTAAGTGGTATAGCCGACTATAAATTTGATACAGAGCAGGAATGCCTGGACCAGGTGCGCCGCATTATAGATAAGATGGGCGAACAGCCACGGGCCGGGTTTGACCGTGTAACACCTGTAGCACCTAAAAAAGATGAGAATGAGATATATGGGCTGGTGTCTGTAGAGAACACGAAGGCTTATGATGTAGTAGAGGTGATAGAAAGGCTGGTGGACAATTCGGAGTTCGACCAGTTTAAACAAGACTATGGCAAGACCATTGTATGCGGGTATGCCCGCATAGATGGCTGGGCTGTGGGTATTGTAGCCAATCAACGTAAGATAGTAAAGAGTGGCAAGGGGGAAATGCAATTGGGTGGTGTTATCTATAACGATAGCGCCGACAAAGCCGCACGTTTTATACAAAACTGTAACCAGAAGAAGATACCGCTGGTATTCCTGCAAGACGTTACCGGCTTTATGGTGGGTACGCGTAGCGAACAGAGCGGCATTATTAAAGATGGTGCGAAGCTGGTAAATGCAGTATCTAACAGCGTGGTACCGAAAATAACCATCGTGATAGGCAACTCTTACGGTGCGGGTAACTACGCTATGTGCGGTAAGGCTTACGACCCACGCTTTATATATGCATGGCCGAACGCTAAAATAGCCGTGATGGGTGGTGAGCAGGCCGCTAAAACATTGTTGCAGATACAAGTGGCAGCTATGAAGAGCAAAGGGCAGGAGATAGATGCAGAAAAAGAAAAAGAACTGCTGAAGCAGATAACGGATAAGTACAATGCACAAACATCGGCCTACTATGCAGCTGCACGCCTGTGGGTAGATGAGATAATAGACCCGCTGGAAACACGCCGCGTGATAAGCGAAGGTATTAATGCAGCTAACCACAACCCGGATGTGAAAGAATTCAAGACCGGGGTTTTCCAGGTTTAAGGACCAGCGAATTATCTAAAGAACAAATGCCCTGCTAAGCAGGGCATTTGTTCTTTTAAGGGTATAATTTTTATACCTTACTATATATGGATAAGGTGTCGGCATTTTTCGAAGCATATGAAGCGCGTTTCAACCAATCGCTGAAAGGCGAGGTAGATGTGGAAGGCACCATGGCTGCATTTGCAGATAGCTTTACCGAGGCGAGCCCGGCAGGTGTTATAAGTGGCAAAAATGACGAAACATTCAAAGACACCATTCCCAAGGGTTATGAATTTTACAGGAGTATAGGCACGCAATCGATGAAAATCATGGCGCTGGATATTACCTGGCTGAATGATATGCATGTGATGGCCAAAGTGTGCTGGCAGGCCATTTACCAAAAGAAAGACGGCAATAAAGAAACCATCAATTTTGATGTATTCTATTTTCTGCAAAAACAAAATGGGGTACTAAAGATATTTGCCTACATCACAGGTGATGAACAAGCTGTGTTGAAAGAACGCGGGCTGATATAATTTCTCCATTCTATTAATTAAACCTTCTACATTTTCCGCTATCTAATCTTTATAAGGCAGAAGATTATGAAAGCGATGAAGACAAGTCTGTTGTTACTGATACTAACGTTGGGCATTGTGGCTGAAAGTGCGGCGCAGGTAGTAGTAAGGGTGCGACCGGCGAGGCCCAGAGCCGCAGTAGTGGTTCATATGCCGCCGCCACCATCGCCAAGGCATGTATGGGTAGCAGAAGACTGGAGGCCACGTGGCAGGAGCTATGTATGGAGTGGGGGATATTATGTGGTGCCACCCCATCCACGGGCGGTATGGATGCCCGGGCATTGGGTAAACAGGCATCGTGGATGGGTATGGATACCCGGCAGGTGGAGGCGTTAGAAGAGTGGGGTAGGTTTTGTTTTAGAGTTTGGAACAGAAAGGGCTATACGTTTATGCGCATAGCCCTTTCTATATTCGCGTAGTTGATTGCTACATTTTTTCTATTATGCCGGCTATGCCCTGACCACCACCTACGCAGGCAGTAACAATGCCGTATTTCTTGCCCAGCCTTTCCATGTCATTCAGCAACTGGATGGTGAGCTTAGCACCGCTACAACCTAACGGGTGGCCTAAGGATATAGCACCACCGTTAATGTTTACTTTATCGGCATCGATGCCCAGCTCGCGTATCACCGCTATAGATTGTGATGCAAAGGCTTCATTGAGCTCAAACAGGTCGATGTCAGACAGGTTCATATTTGCCTGCTTTAATACTTTAGGTACAGCAGCTATCGGCCCGATGCCCATAATGCGCGGATCGACACCGGCACTGGCACAGTTCACCAACCGTCCCCAGGGTTTTAAGCCCAGCTGGTTCATCAGCTTTTCACCCATCACGATAACGAAGGCCGCACCATCGGATGTTTGAGAAGAGTTGCCGGCCGTTACCGAGCCACCTGCCGCAAATACGGGTGGCAGCTTGGCTAAGACGGCCAAAGAAGTATCGGCACGCGGCCCTTCGTCGGTATCTACCACTATTTCACGTTCGGCACGTTTGCCTTTTTCATTCACATATACGTCCTTCACCGTTATAGGCAGGATGCCTTTTTTGAAATATCCCTGCTCTATGGCATTAATAGCTTTCTGGTGCGATGCCAATGCAAATGCATCCTGGTCTTCGCGCGATACTTTAAAGTCGTTGGCTACCTGCTCGGCGGTAAGACCCATGCTGAGGTAGTAGTCACCATTTTCTTTTACTATTTCATAATTCGGCATGGTGCGCCAGCCCGCAGTAGGTACCAGGCTCATGCTTTCCGTGCCTCCGGCTATAATACATTCGGCTTGCCCTGTTTGTATTTTCGCCGTGGCGATAGCTATTGCATCCAGGCCCGATGCACAATATCTATTAAGCGTAGCACCACCTGCCCATTCACCTACGGCACGGTTGGCGATGATGCGGCCTACCTGCAGGCCTTGTTCGGCCTCCGGCACGGCATTGCCCACAACAACGTCATCTACCAGTTTGGGGTCTAGCTCGGGTACACTGGCCAGTAACCCTTTTATCACATCTACCGCCAGGTCATCCGGGCGATAGAAACGAAATGCGCCGCGTTTGGCCTTGCCTACTGCCGTACGGTATCCTGCTATGATGTATGCTGCCTGCATAAGACTATAGTATTGGTTATACCTACTAAAGTTAATCAATAAGCCTTGTAAAGTGTTATAAAGGAAACGTGAAATTTATATAGCCTTGCACTATACAGGCATTGTTTTTATAGGGTATCGTTGAGCATATACATGAGCTAACTTTGCATTATGAAAAAGACAGTAGTATTAGGCGCATCAGAAAACCCATCGAGATATAGTTACCTGGCCACGACAAGGCTGCGGGCACACAAGCATCCCGTAATAGCCATAGGTAATAGGGAGGGCATGATAGGCGATACGCCCATTACTAAAGAACACCCTGCTATGGATGATGTGGATACGGTAACGCTGTATCTTAATCCGACCAATCAAAAACCTTATTATGATTACATCCTTTCTTTAAAACCCAAACGTGTCATCTTCAACCCAGGCACGGAAAACCCTGAACTGGAACGCATGATAGAAGGGCAGGGTGGAGATGCCATTGAAGCTTGTACACTGGTGATGCTGAGTACGGGGCAGTATTGATATATTTAGTGCATATTAAAAGAGCTACCTGTAATGGTAGCTCTTGAAAGGAGGTTGAAATTTATTTGGCTAAAACATCGTTTAGAAACAAAGTCATTTCTGCTTCTGTCTTCCCGGTTTTAAAGAGTATGTTTTGCATCATCTCTTCGTCTTTACCGGTCCTTTGTGTTACATCATTGTTGTTTAATATCGGGAATTCACGTTTCAGGTGACCTTTCATTTTATTCCAATTCTTTAATACTTCTACTGTCATTTTATTTGTTTTAAATAGAACATCTGCCGATAGGCCGCTGTCTTATGATGATTGATAATTTTAAAAGGTTGCATCAACGTTTATCATTGAGCAGTACCATAGGTCGTTCTATAATATAGCTGCCAACCGAATATAAAACAGCGGCCTGCGCTATAGCTTCCGTATTGCTGTTGTACACACCTACTACTTCAAGTCCCTTAATGATAATATGCTTACCGGCATAAATACTTGCAAAGTGTTTTCGATTTCTTTTATAAAAATCTATCTCACATGTTATTTCATCCATGGTGATGTGCATATTGTTATACATATGCTTTATAAAGGTACATTAAATAAAAACTACAATTTTTTTTATTTTTTTTATTTTTTTGAAATAGAAGATCGATATAAATTTTTAGCCCTATAGTGTTGAGCAGTAATGGATTAACAATTTGTTAGCTTTATTTTTTCAATTATTTTAGGAAAACCAATAATATATTTATAACTTTGATTATTATTAATTTTTTAGAAAAGTAAAAATGCAAGAAGGTACAGTTAAATTTTTCAATGAAACCAAAGGTTTCGGTTTCATTACGCCAAGCAATGGTGGCGCAGATGTTTTTGTTCACGTTTCCGGTCTTCAGGACGATATCAGGGAAAACGACCAGGTATCATTTGAAGTGCAGGACGGCAAAAAAGGTCTGAATGCAATTAATGTTAGACGAGTAAGTTAAGATTCTATAACGTTTTTGTGGGGCACTTGCATTAACAAGTGCCCCTTATTTTTTGTAGTAATTTTTTTCACCATGACGAAAGTCTTTAATCATTTTTATGAATTTCAATAAAAGACTTAACCTGATAGGTATCATCACGATGTTTGTAGTATTGACCATGATGATGATAAGTTATTTCGCACTCTTTTACTTTTCTCTTAGCCAATAAATGGAATCCAATCATACTGCTTTTCGCAGGAAACTTTTAAAAATACAAACAAAACAAGCGCTGTTCTCTTTGAGGAATAGTATACTATACATCGCGGGTATTATTTTGATATCTGTATTTGGCTACATGCTGGTTTTACTTCTATTGCCCTATATGCGCCCGTCATATGCGCTAGGCAAACTGGCACATTAAAAGGTTTTAAAATAATCGGAATATGTATAAGGAAATAACTATTAGCCTGCAGGTGAATAACCATGAGGAACATGTAGATGTATCTTATTGTATCAATGTGCTGGGAGAGATACAGACCATTTCCTGTAAGGTAAAAAGTGCAACCTATAATAGTCAGCAATGGTTGCATATCCGCTCGTTTGAACTTAAGTCGGAAATAGCCGGGTTGTTGTACACACCGCTATTTGTAGATAATACCAATATCAAGAATTACAACGATTCTGCTTTTATAGATAAAGCCTACAATGTAATAATGGCAAAAGAGAATTTCATGCTTATGTAAATATTACATCTGTATGAAATAAAAGCCCGCAGCATAGATTATCTTAGCTATGTAATGAGTAAGGCTAAACCCATACAACTCTCCATACCCCAACCTTGCCACTAAGACTGGGCGCAGATGACACCCGATGAGCGTGGGCGGTTTTGCAGCCATTGCCAAAAGAGTGTGGTAGATTTTACGGGGTGGACGGATGGTCAACTACATAAATTCTTCACCACACAGAAAGAAGATAATGTTTGCGGAAGGCTATCATCGCTACAGGTCAATAGGGATATTTTTGCACAAGCGCCAAGAAAAGCCCCATCATTACATAAGAACTGGCTAGCTGCAGGCTTGTTGTTCCTTATTGGCGCAGCACCGGCGGATGTAATAGCGAGACCCATTGCAGATACTATTAGAACACAGCAAGCAGGTGACAAGCAAACAACAGATACTTCACAGAAAATAAGAGGCCAGGTTTTAGACGAAATGAACAAACCCATCTTAGGTGCAACTGTACAGGTCTTGCAAGGAGGGCTTCATAAATCAGGAACCAGTACCGATGAAGATGGTAAATA
Source organism: uncultured Bacteroides sp. (assembly GCA_902168085.1). Classification (GTDB taxonomy): domain Bacteria; phylum Bacteroidota; class Bacteroidia; order Chitinophagales; family Chitinophagaceae; genus Polluticoccus. Next base: position 3,090 of record CABHOP010000087.1, on the reverse strand, counting down.
CGCTTTAACGGTAGCTAATCTAAACTTTGCAGATGATGCTCCAAATATTGAAATACGTATTTCATACACATCATATTTCACACAAAACCTTAATATTTCTAAAGATAGTTTGTTCAAGTATATAACTATTATATTATACCCCGGCGAAATCCAAATCCTTGAAGAAGTTACAGTTATGACCGGCGGCATCCCACTGCGTGATAAGAAACCTAATTTCTTCCGCCGCAGTTGGGCTTGGGTAAAGCGTATTTTCTAGCCATTATAACTATGACCCATCCACAGGGCACCACCTATGCTATCGCGGCTGGCACCTGTTACCCCGCTCATTACATTGGTTTCTTCTCTCCAGCGTAGGGTGCCTATCAGGGCCATTACCAATGCTTCTTTATATTTTATAGTGGTTTCGTCAGGTATGTGTACCGATACATTCAGCGGCAATAACGCTTCTGTAATACGCTGTACCAAAAAGCCATTGAAAGCACCGCCACCTGTTATCAGCAATGTAGGTTGCTCTTTGCTAAGTGCAGGGTATAGCTGCACGGCTTTGCTTACTTCATCGGCTATATGTTGTACGGCAGTATGCAGGGCATCCGGTACCTCATAAGCCACTTCCAGCAGCGATGGTGATACAAGCGACATTGCCGTTTCGTTACTTAAAGATTTAGGCGCGGTACGCTGATAGTACTCCTGGCTGCTTAGCGATGCCAGTACATCTTGCAGCAGTTTGCCTTCGGCAGCCATACCACCATTGGTATCCATATGCTTGCCGGCTTTACCCGCCAGTGTATTCAGCACTTGGTTGGCAGCGCACAGATCATAGGCCAGCAGGCCATCGTTATGAGGTACGGTGATGTTGGCAATGCCACCAATATTCAGCCAGTAATCGTATTGGCCAAACAGCAGCTTATCGCCTATGGGTACTATAGGTGCGCCTTGTCCGCCAAGGGCTACATCCAGCGCACGCAGGTCGTTGATGACTGGCAGGCCCGTAACGGCAGCTATGGTAGCGCCGCAGCCTATTTGTGCTGTAGTATGCTGTGCAGGCTCGTGCAGCACAGTATGCCCGTGCGATGCTATGAAATGCACCTGGTGCTCTATGCTTTTATCTTGTATGAATTGATTTACCAGTTCGCCCGTATAGCGGCCATAGGCCGTATGGAGGCGCAGGTATTCGGGTACTGATAGTTTGGATGCATTTTGCAATTGCTGTGCCCATTCGGCAGTATATGGCATACATTCGGCATGCAATATCTCGTAGCTCCATTGTCCGCGCACTTCATCCAGCTGCACAAAAGCTATATCCAACCCATCCAGCGAACTGCCGGACATCAACCCGATTACTTTGTAAACCATTGCGCAAATTTAGGGAGAATAATTTAGTCGTAAGTCTTAAGTCGAAAGTTGTAAGTACCCTTCGCAGACTTATCACTTATTACTTACAACTTATGACTTAAATTAGCCCCATGTACAAAATGCCCGAGTTTACCGAAACTGACGAAGATGCCGTTAAAACCTTTATGCATGCACATCCGTTTGTGATGATGGCGGGCTATGATGGAACGCAACCTGTGGCTACGCAGGTGCCTGTGCTGATAGATGAGCGCGATGGTAAAATGATATTGCGTGGCCACATTATGCGCAAGACCGATCATCATTTGGCTTTTGAGAAATACCCCGAGGCGCTGGTGTTGTTTACCGGGCCGCATTGCTATGTTAGCGCCAGTTGGTACACTACCCGTGGCATTGGCAGTACTTGGAACTATATGACCGTGCATGCCCGCGGGCAAATGCGCTTTATGGATGATGCCTTTACATTGCAGCTACTTACCGACCTGACCCATAAATACGAAGACCCGCAAGCTCATCCTGAGTTGCTGGAAAACATGAGCATGACCGGCTATGTGCAACCTATGATGAAAGCTATAGTAGGTTTTGAAATAGAAATAGAAAGCATTTACCCCATCTTTAAACTAAGCCAGAACAGGGATGACGAGAGCCACGCTAATATTGTGCAGCAACTATTAGCCACCGATGATTGCGATAGCCATAAGATAGCAGCGGAGATGAAGAAAAGACATTGAGAACTAAGAATCTATATACCAAAATACTAATGTATGCTAGCTTACTTAAATTTAAGCTCCGTTATATAATCACTGAGCTCTTTAGTAGTTTTCATTTTATTGAAAGGTTCTACAATCAAAAACGTTTTAATCATCAGCTTAACTAGCTGTAAGGCAACTGACACATCATCAAGTTCAATACTGACCTTACCCCCATGTGCTATAGCCGAACGTTTTTTATAAATCCGCCTGCAGTGTTCTACTATTTTCATCCGACCATCTGCTGTATCGCTAATTATGAAAGCTAGCCATTCACTCATCTGACTCGTAATAGAGGGAGTAAGGAATACCCCTGCATCATATTGTAACATACCTTCAATTGCAAAAACAAATTGCACAAGGGCTTTAGAATTATCAAGGTCTGCACATGCTTTACCTGCCCATTCTATTGCATTTATTATCCGTTTTTCAATCTCAGTCTTATTAACCTTTGTTATCAATGGCCATAGCATTTGATCTACTTGTGGTTTCTTTCCACCTACAGACTTTACTAAACGTATTGGTAATGATGGTTGATTCTCTCCAAAATAACTTAAACTTGCACCTTCCCGACAAATAAGTCTTGAAATAGACAGCCAGGGACGAAATGTAAAAACGCCAACACTCCTACGATGTTTTAAGTCTCCAATTATATAGCTCATTACATTTTCAAAAGACCTTACTAGACTATCTGCTAACTCAACAGTTTTTCTTTGTTCTCCAGCCGTTACTTTAATACCTAATAAGGTTTGGGGTTTATGAGATTCAAGGAATATATTGTGCTGATCAAATGTCGGGTACTTATCTGTTAATATAGATATGCATTCTGGGTATTTATATATAACGAAGTCACCTAGAACTGTTTTTTCGCTTTCCATTTCTACACCTCGTAAAATGTACAATACTTCCTCTTCTACCTGTCTCTTATACACATCTCCGAGCCCACGAGACCGTACTAGATCTCGTATGCCGTCTTCTGCTTGAAAAAAAA